>NZ_JCADBN010000003.1:0-638727 GCF_059359135.1 Pseudonocardia sp. OZ21 | reverse complement strand
CTCCGCGCGCGCATCCAACCCGTGGGTCGTCCTCAGTTCGTGCAGCCGTGATGTGTCCGTGTCGATGAACGTCACGTCGTGACCAGCGGTCAGGAAACCCCGCCCAGTGGCCACCCCGACGACGCCCGAACCGATGATGAAGATCTTCGATGCCTGCATCTGGCACGCGCCCTTCCATTCTGAAGAACAAATCCGAACCCCTGAGGCAAGCTGGCTCTCGGAGACGATGAAGAGAGCGTTACCAACGGGGATTCGGTCACCAAGCGCTACAACTGCCCCGGCAGGGCCATGCCGAAGAATCAGACTTTCCGCAGGTCAGAGGACACTCGCCGGCTCGAAAATCGTGGTTGATCTACCGTTGACCGCCGCTTGCTACCCAACTGCGCGTCACTAAACCTATGAGGCTAGCCACATCGAGGGATATCTGAAACATCGGCTGACTGTGGCCGCGTCAACACCGATAGGGCAGCATTCCGCTACCGACAGTCAACAAATGCTGATCTACGTCCCACGGCAGATACAAGGGTCGCGCTCGGCATCCGGCGCCATGACGGAAAGTCGTCGATTCTGGTTGCCGCGCGCGACCGCCCGGTTCACCACATCAACTTCCGGAAAAACTTCCAACACTGCGCCGTTGGTGGACATCGGCCGGTTCGGGAGGGTCCGGCCACCCGCGGACCGGACCCAGAACTTCACCCGGCGTGGGCCGCCTGCAGCGAGTAGATGACCACCTCGCCGACGGCATCGGCGTTGTCACCCCTGTCCAGGTTGGACTGCACGTAGCTGCCCGCCTTGAAGTACCAGCCGGACCCGCTCTCCTGGATGTCGGCCTTCCGCTCACCGTTGTAGAAGACCTGCACGCGGCTCCCGGCAGCCTCGATCCGGAGGTCGTACGGGGTGCCGAGGCGGTAGGCCGGGTCGATCACCACCTCGCCGTCACCGTCCTGGTACTCGGCGATCAACCGCTCGCCCTCCAACCGCACCTCCAGGACGTCGTCCTCGGAGTCGTGGATCTGCGCCGCGACCACATCGGGTTTGACCACGGGCAACCGCGTCACGGCCTGCCGGACCGAGAGCGTGTGGGTGCCGGTGCTGTTGGACCAGTCGGCCTTCTGGCCCCCGTTCATCTCGCGCAGTTCCGAACGCGGATAGCTGCTGCCCGAGGTGGTCACCCCACCGGCGTTCGCGGTGAACACAACGCCGTCCCCCGCCTGGTCGAGGTGGAAGTACGGCCCGGCGTAGGTGGCGAGGGCGGGCTGGTAGACCTCGTCCGGGTCGTCCTTCCCGCCCGTCGGCAGTGTCAGGTACCAGTCCGACAGGTCCAGCACCTGGCCCGGATACCGGTTGCCCGCCGGGGGCGCGACACCCGGCTCCGAGGTCTGGGGCGGGGCCGGAACGGCGGTCGGGGAAGGAACTGTCGTCGGCGCGGGAGGTGGGGGCGGCGGGGTCGGGCGTGCACAGCCGGCAACGATGGCGACCGGCACGAGAAACAGTGCCCCGACCGCGAGCATCGGCCGGTTTCCGCGCCGGACACGGCTGCTTCCCACGTCGATCACGTCCACCTTCCGGATCGTCGTCGCGCGGCTTCTCGTCCAGAGATCCAGCCATGGTGACCGGATCTCCGATCACCCTCTTCGCGTGATTCGATCGTGGACCTGGAACACAGCCGAATGCTGTTCCGTATCCGCCGGCTCCGCGGCGCGATGGCCACCGCACCAGTGATACACCGTGATTTCCCGTGGTCGCAAGAAAGCACGGCGCGGCGCCCGGCGAAGCACAGGCCGGCGCCGACCGGCGCACCGGGGCGAGCCGTGCGTCCGGAGCGGGTGCCGCACCCCTCCGGGCCCGGCCGGGCGACGACGAGCGGAGACCGGCCGCACAACGCGCCGGCTCACCGGCAGCAATGCGCCATGGCGGCGCCCGAGATGGCCGCCCCGAATTCCCCGAAATGCCCCGTCTCACCAATTTTCGCCACTCGACACCTCGATTCCCGATTGCTCCCGCCGACCATCTCCGGAGTGATCGACTTCACCCCCTCCCGCTCGGGGGTTCGGATAACATTCCGCGCAATAGAAACTTCGGCGGTGCTTATCAGTCGATGGTGACTTCGCAGCCACTGTCACGCCGGAGCACCGGTCGACCTGTCCTGATGGGTGCCCGATGCCACTTCCCCGCCCGCCGTTCGATCCGGAACTGGAGATGGCGCGCAGCACGCTGCTCGCCGGAGTCCCGTCCTCGATCACCCCGGATATGGTGCAGGCCTCCCGCAGCCGGGTCGCGGGATCGGCGATCCCGATCGAGCGGCTCATCGCCGGCCGGCCGATCGGCGTCAGGCATGCGGACGCTCCCGGCCTGGCCACCGAACCCGATGTCCCCCTTACGGTTCTGCGTCGCCACGACACACCGCAGACCGCACCCGTGGTGTATTTCATGCACGGCGGCGGTTTCCTGTTCGGCGATCGATTCAGTCAGATCGAGTTGGTTCTCGACTGGATCGAACGGCTCGGCGTCGTCGTCGTGACGGTCGAATATCGGCTGGCCCCGGAGAATCCTCATCCCGCGCCGATCGAGGACTGTTACGCCGGGCTGCTCTGGACCGAGCAGAACGCACGCGAGATCGGCGGCAACCCGGACTTCCTCGTCGTGGCGGGGGTCAGCGGCGGGGGTGGTCTGGCCGCGGGACTGGCGCTGCTGGCGCGTGACCGTGGCGGCCCTCACCTGGCCGGACAGCTGCTCATGTGCCCGATGCTCGACGACCGCAACAACAGCCTGTCCGCACGGCAGTTCGCCGGCATCGGGATGTGGGACCAGGTCAGCAACGCCACGGCGTGGGCGGCCCTCCTGGGCGGCGAGCAGGGCACCGACAGCGTCAGCCCGTATGCCGCACCCGCCCGCGCCACCGACCTGTCCGGCCTGCCGGGGGCGTTCGTCGACTGCGGATCCACCGAGACCTTCCGCGACGAGGACGTCGACTACGCCGCTCGGCTGTGGGGCGCCGGCGTGCAGGCCGAGCTGCACGTGTGGCCCGGGGCCTTCCACGGCTTCGACACGTTCCTGCCCGGCGCGGCCCTGTCCGTCGACGCACGCCGGGCCCGGGAGAGCTGGCTGAGACGCCTCATCACGGGCTGAGGCCGGCCGGAGCGTCACCGACCGCGCGGATCCCCGGCAGTCCGTGCTTCCCGTGCAAGACTGACTGGGTGTCCTGGCTTGCGGAGCTCCGCACCAGGTTGACCGGAACCGATCCGGGCCTGGTCCGGCTTCGGCTCGCGGCTATCGGCACGGCCTCGATGGTCCTGGCGACCGTCGTGATGGCCGTGGTGGGCGGCCTCACCGGACAGCCTGTCAGCGTCGTGCTGTTCGCCGCCGTGCTCGCGATGATCAGCAGCATCTCGGTCAACGAGACCGACCTCGGGCGCAGCAGGGTCACCACTGCGCTGATGCTCCTTCCGGCCGTGGCGGCGAGCACGGCCGGGGCGTTGCTGGCGCGTCACCACATCCCGGCCGACGTGGTGTTCGTCGTGGTGATGATGGTCGCGGTGTACGTCCGGCGCTTCGGCCCTCGAGGGTTCGCCCTCGGCATGGCGGGGTTCAACGCGTACTTCTTCACTCAGTACCTACAGGCCACGCCCGCCCAGCTGCCCTGGCTGCTGCTCGCGGCGTGCGTCGGCGTCGGATCGACGCTGCTGCTCCGTGGCGTCCTGTTCGCCGAGCGCCCAGGACGCACACTCGCCCATCAGCTCCGCGCCTTCGACGCCCGCGTCCACGACCTCGTCGGCGCGGTCACCGAGCTGGTGACGGCCGGAACCCCCGAGGTCGACGCGCGGCTGCGGAACGTGCAGCGCAGACAGACGCGGCTCAACGACACTTCGCTGGCGGTGTCGTTGACAGCGGATCGGCCCGGGTCGGAGCTGCCCGGCGGCGGCACGGGAGATGATGTGCCCGGCCACGTACTCGACGTGGAGCTCGCCGCGGAGCGGCTCGCGGTCGCGAGCACCCGCATGGTCATGGCTGACAAGTCACTGCCGGACGACGCGAGCCGCATGCTCCTGGACGGCCTGCGCGGGCTCCTGGCGGCCACCGCCAGCGGCACCCCGTCGGCGATGGTCACCGCACTGCTCGACTGCGCCGAACGCAGCGTCGCGCCCATCGTCGGTGAGACGAAGGGCCACGGCGACCGCGTCCAGCGCGTGGCGTTCGCCGTGACGCGGCTGGCATGGGCGCTCCGGGCGCCCCTGTCCCCGGAGCAGCCCGTCGCCCCTGCCGCGGCCACCGGTCCCGAACCGGACGCCGGTGAGGCCGACGACCACATCCCGGCGCCCGTTGCGCCCTCCGGCCTCCGCCTGACCACCCGCCAGGCCATCCAGGTGGGCGTCGCCACCAGCCTGGCGATCGTCGTGGGCGAGCTCGTCTCGCCCTCCCGCTGGTACTGGGCCGTCATCACGGCCTTCCTCGTGTTCGCCGGCACCAGCAGCCGCGGCGACGTGCTGAGCCGCGGGTGGGGACGCATCCTCGGGACGATCGGCGGGGTGCTCGCCGGAGTCGGTCTTGCGGCCCTCGTCTCGGGTAGCCAGCTGACCGCCCTGATCCTCCTGTTCGTGTGCATCTTCGCCGGGATCTACCTGGTGCAGGTCTCGCCGTCGCTGCTGGCGTTCTGGATCAGCGTGGTGCTCGCACTCCTGTACGGGCTGATCGGGCAGTTCAGCGTGGGCCTGCTGGTGCTGCGGATCGAGGAGACCGCGGTCGGCGCCGCGTTGGGCATCAGCGCTGCGTACCTGGTGCTGCCCAAGCGCAGCCGGGAGGCGTTCGGGGAGGCCCTCGACGCCCTGGTGAACGCGGTCGACGCCGTGCTCTCCACGTCGGTGGACCGCATCGTCGGCCGGCAACCCACCACCTCGTCCGTGGAGCTGTCCCGCAACCTGCACGACGCGCTGGCCACCCTGCGCGCCCGCACCGCGCCCCTCGACAGCCCGCTGCCATGGCGCCGCCAGCGGTCGAGCTACCACCGCACGCTGCAGATGCTGACCGGCGTCGAGCACTACGCCCGCGCCCTGGTCCGGCTCTCCGACGAGGTACGCGCTCCGGACTGGATGACGGTGTGCCCGGCGGCGGAACGCGTCCGGGCCAATCTCGACGGCCTGCGCAACGCGCTGCTCCGCCGCGACGCCGGGGAGATCCGTTCCGCGGAGGACGTGATCGACGCCGCTGAGTCCGACGCGGCCCGCCATCCCGACCCGCCCCGCTCCGGCCTGCTCACCGTCAGCCGGGTACTGCGCCGGACCGACCAGGCCGTGGTCGCGCTCGCGGACGACCTCAAGGCCGCGAACCGAGCCGCGGCTCCGGACCCCACGACCACACCGGAGCCGAGCGGCTCGACGCGGTAGACCACCCTCCCCCCGGGTTGCAGCAAAGCCACGTTCACGCAATCTCGTTGCCGCAACGTGGCTTTGCTGCAAGTTCTGGCCGCTCTTGACCTTGCCCCCGGGGCAGCCCGGACGCTCGTGTCACCGGGCACCGAGCCCGGAACGAGGAGGACGGAGTGGAGCTGCTGACGATCGGGGTGTTCGCCCGGGTGGCGCGGCTGTCGCCGAAGGCGCTCCGGCTCTACGACGAGCTGGGGTTGCTGCGCCCGGCCCGGGTCGATGCGTCGTCCGGGTACCGGTACTACTCGCCCGACCAGCTCGACCGGGCACGGCTCGTGGCCTGGCTACGCCGCCTCGGCATGCCGTTGGCCAGGATCGCGCAGGTCGTCGCGCTGCCGCCGGACGCGGCTGCAGCCGAGGTGTGGGCGTACTGGCGCCAGGTCGAGATCGAGACCTCCGCCCGGCGGCAGCTCGCCACCGACCTCGTCGACCACCTGTCCGGGAAGGACACCACCATGACCGCCGAGAACGCGCTGACCTTGCGGTACGCCACGGCCTGCCACCGTGGCCTGGTACGACCGGCGAACCAGGACGCGGTCCACGCCGACGACGGGCTGCTCGCCGTCGCCGACGGCTTCGGCCCGGCGGACGCACCTTCGGCGAGCGCCGCGGCCGTGGGCGCGCTCGCTCAGGCCGACGTCTCCGCCGGTGCGGTGCTCAACGCGCTCGACGACGCGATCTCGGACGCGGCCGCCGCGGTTCGTGCGGTCGGACCGGAGGCCGGGACCACGCTCACCGCACTGGTCCGGTCGGGATCGCGGCTCGCGCTGGTGCACGTCGGCGACTCGCGGGCCTATCTCGTCCGGGACGGGGTGACGCACCGGATCACGTCCGACCACACGCTCGTCCAGACGATGGTCGAGGACGGCCGGCTGACGCCCGCGGAGGCGGCCTCGCACCCGCAGCGGTCCCTTCTCGTCCGCGCCCTGCATGCGGACGGCCGCCCGGACGTCGAGCTGCGCGAAGCGCGATCCGGCGATCGGTACCTGCTCTGCACCGACGGGGTGCATGCCGTGCTCGGCGAGGAGGTGCTCCACGAGGTGATGCGGGAGCCCGAACCCGACGCCGTGGTCACGCGCATCGTCGAGCACGCCCACGCCCTCGGCGCGCCCGACAACCTGGCGTGCGTGGTGGCGGACGTGGTCGGCACGACCTGAGGCTCGGCACGCTCGGCCGCTATCCCGGAGGGGGGCGGTCGCCTGCGCGGGTGGCGATGAGCAGCTCGACGCCGTCGAGGATGCGCTGCAGGCCGAAGTCCAGAGCCTGGTCCTGCGAGCCGTGGGCAGCCGCCGACTCCAGAGCCGCCGCGAGGGCCGGGAACCGGTCCTCGCGGTGCCGCACGATGGCTGCGAGGACCGGTTCCATCTCCTGTTCGGGCCGCTCGCCGCCCATGGCCGCCCCGTGTTGCGCGATGGTGCGCACGTGGCCGATCAGGGTGACGGCCACGTCGAGCATCTCGCCGCCGTCGAGCCCGGTGCCGTCGAGGGCGGCGACGGCCTGTTCCAGCCAGGCGACCTCGTTCGGACCCATGGCGCGTTCGAGCTGCGGTCCTGCTAGCGGTCCGGCTCGGCACGTCCGTCGGAGCGCAGTGCGTCGCGGAGTGCTGCGCGGGAGGTGATCCCGAGCTTGGGGAAGACCCGGTAGAGGTTGGCCCCGACCGTCCGGTGCGACAGGTGGAGCACGCGGCCGATCTCCTTGTTCGTCAGACCGGTGGCGGCGAGCAGCGCGACCTCACGCTCCTGCACGGTGAGCGACCCCGGCCCGCGCTCGTTCGACGAGCACGCAGCTGCTCCGGCCGCGCGGAGCTCGGCGACCGCCCGGGTCGCCCACGGTCGGGCTCCGAGCCGTTCGAAGGCGTCTAGCGCCGTGGTGAGCTGTACTCGCGCCTCGGCGCCTGCGCGGTCGCGGCGCAGCCGTTCGCCGTACGCGAGGCGCACCCGGGCCAGGTCGAACGGCCAGCGCTCGACACCGCGGACGGCGAGGGCCTGCTCGAACCGGCCTGCGGCCCGATCCGCGGGGGCGGTCATAGCCGCCGCTCCGCGCACCACCAGGGCGAGCCGCGGGGAGAGCGCGGCGATCCCGGCCTCCTCCATCGCTGCGACGTGCGCGACGGCGGCGGCGGGGCGATGGGTACGGATCGCCGATTCGACGAGGTCGATCGCGGACCAGAGTGCGAGCGGGGCACGGGGCGCGAGGGTGCCCGGCGCGCTGATCGCGGCGACGTTCTGGAAGGCCGCCTCCGCGTCGCCCTGACCGAGGGCCGCCAGGGCGCGGGCGCAGCGTGCGTAGGACAGGACGAGCGCCGCCCCGCGGTGCTCGGCCCATCGTGTCATGCGGTCCGCCAGCTCGGTGGCCCGCTCGGCGTCACCCCGGCAGGCGGCGAGGAACGCCTGGCCGAACCAGAAGGGCCACTCGATGAGTCGGTAACCGTGGAGCGCACAAAGTCGAAGGCCTTCGTCGGCGAGCTCCTGTGCCTCGGCCCACCGGCCGGTCAACAGGTCGTCCAGGCACAGGTTGACCGCGGCGGCGATGCCCGAGGTCACCGCCCGGCCCTCGCGTCCGTCACGGACCAGCCGCCAGTGCGGTTCCCGGCACTCGGTCATCCGGTCGAGGAAGAAGGCGGCCCGGCCCGTCCAGATGATCTGGACGGGGTCGCCGACGTCCGAGAGCCCGCTGATGATCGTCTCGACCTCATCGGCCGAGGCCGCCGTGGCCCTGGCCGGATCGGTGAAGGTGGTGGCGCACAGGGTCAGGACCGTCGGCGCCTGCGGTTGCAACCGCTCGACGGCCGCCGTGAGCGGCGCCCACAGCTCGGGACGCCCGTCGCCGACGAAGCACACCAGGAGCAAGGTGTAGAGCGCCTCGATGAGCGCGCGGTCATCGGCGCGGTACTCGCCGCCCTCGGCCTCGATCGCGCCGACCAGGACACGGTGGGCGGTCTCGACGTCGCCCTCTCCGTTCAGCAGCAGGTGAGCGGTGGTGACGGCGGCCTGCAGCGAACCGCCGGAGTCCGGGTCGGCCCGGCGGGCGTCCTCGAGTAGCTGCGGCACGGTGCGCAGCTGCCCCGTCACGTCCGCTCCGACATAGGCCGCCTCGGTCAGTCGGCGGCTGCGGTCGGCACCGGCCGTGCTCAGGTCCGCAGCCTTGAGCATCGCGGCCACCGCACCCACCCCGTCACCGCGGCCGAGCATCCGCTGGGCGGCCAGCTCGAGCAGCCGGGCGACCTGCTCGTCCGCACCGAGCATCGCGTCCGCCAGGTGCCACGCCCGGCGCTCCGGATCGTCGATGAGTGCGTCCGCCAGTGCCCGATGGGCCCAGCGGCGGTCGTCGTCGGTGGCGAAATCCACCACCGTCGACCTGACCAGGGGATGTCGGAAGACCAGCCGGCCGGTCCGCTGGTCGACGCCGACCAACCGGTCCCGCTCCGCCGGCTGCAGGTCACGCAGTGCACGCCCGTGGGCGGCGGCCTGCAGCACACCCAGGTCACCGGTCCCCTCCAGCGACGCAAGGAGCAGCACCCGACGGGTAGCGGCGGGAAGCTCGGTCACGCGGGAGGCGAAGAGCGTGCGCAGCCGCCGGCTCAGCGGCAGGACCGTGGGCAACGCCTCCCGCGCTGTGCGTTGGGCCCCGCTGATCACCGCAGGCAGCTCCAGCAGCGCGAGCGGGTTCCCCTCCGCTTCGGCCAGAACGCGCCGGCGCACCGTGTCGGCGAGGGTCGGGAAGCGGGCACCCAGCAGGCCGGCGGCCGCGTCCTCGTCGAGCGGTCGCAGCTCGTCCCCGGCCAGCCCGCTGCTGTCCAGGAAGCTCACCACCGCTGTGCGCGACGCCGCGAGCAGGCCGACCCGGCTCCCGGCGAGCCGGCGCGCGACGAACCCGAGCGCAGCGATACTGGACCGGTCGAGCCAGTGCAGGTCGTCCACGATCACCAGCAGAGGACGCGGCGAGGCCGCGAGCCGCAGCAGCGCCAGCACCGCGGTGAACGTGGTGAGCCGGTCGGCCGGTGCACCGCCGCCGAGGCCCAGCGCCGCCGACAGCGCGCGGCGGTGCACGGGGTCGAGCCGGTCGAAGTCCTCCGTCAGCGGGATGAGCAGCTGGCTGAGCCCGGAGAACGCCACAGCGGTCTCGAACTCGGCGCCTGCCGCCCGCAGCAGCCGCGTTCCACTCGCCGACGCCCTCTCCGCCGCGGCGTCGAGCAGCACGGTTTTGCCCACGCCGGGTTCGCCCGACAGCAACAGTGCCTCGCCGTCGGTGGCGGCCCGGTGCAGGAAGGACCGGATCAGGTCGAGCTCCCGCTCGCGACCGACCAGACCTCCCGCCACACCCGGCCGGTGAGTGTCGACGTCGACCACCGGCTCGCCCCTCGTCGTCGGACCCCCCGGCGGTCGGGCAGCATACGGCGCTGACCAGGGACGGTCGACCGACTCGGGCCCGCGGACGGCTTCCCGTCCCCGGGTCTCGGCCGTCCGGCGGCACCGGTTGCACCGGACGGACCGCCACCGTGTCAGTCCCGTCGACCGCAGGCGGGGTCAGTGACGTCGGAAGAAGAAGCTCATCGGCGCGATGCCAGATCAACGCGGGTCGGCGGGGCGATCGGTTACCGGGCCCTCCTCGCGGGGGCTGCCGCAGCGCCAGCAGCGGTGCGGAGACTCCGGCGACGGGACGGCGTGGCACTCAGGGCAGAGCTGGTCGAGCCAGCAGACCGGATCGCCACCCTCGGTGGAGTCAGCCGGCACCGGAACTCCCTCCGGGTTGCGCACCCTCTCCCGTGCGGTCTACTCGGTGCCGGGCGAGTTGTCGCCCTGGCGGTACCGCTCGGCGTAGCGCCGGTCCGCCTCGGCGTGTTCCTCAGCGTGGGCGGCGTACCGCACCGACTGCAGGGTGCCACGGGGGTAGCCGGCCTTGCGTGCGCGGTGCTCGGTGGCCTCCTCGAGGTAGGCGACGGCGTAGATCATCCCGACCACGGCACCACCGAGCACCGCGACCAGCCGGACCCACAGCTCGCCGGGCATCAGCACGACGATGGCGGCCGCGAACGGCACCACCTGCACCAGCGAGCGGAGCATCTGTCGCACCTGCCACGTTCCCGTGGTGAGGTCGTGGAGCACCCACCCGCGGTACGCGGTGGGAAGCTTGAAGCCGAAGGCGTACATCAGCCACTGCGCCGGGTTCGGCCGGCGGCGCCGCGTGTCCTCGCCCATGCGCACCCCAATGCTTTGCGCCCCAACATTCATGGCACCAAGGGTACGCTCGGGCCGTGTCCGGAAGACAGGTGCGTGACGCACCCGACGCTGCCGTTCTCGTCGACCCCTTGCAACTCGACCGCCAGGTCTGCTTCGCCCTGTCCGTCGCCGCGCGCACCGTCGTCGCGCTCTACCGGCCGCTCCTCGAACCGATGGGGCTGACCCATCCGCAGTACCTGGTGATGCTCGCGCTGTGGGAGCGTTCGCCACGGTCGGTCAAGGACCTGAGCGGGGCGCTCGCCCTCGATCCCGGAACGCTGTCACCCCTGCTCAAGCGGCTCGAGGCGGCCGGGCTGGTGACCCGAGGGCGGGACCGGTCCGACGAACGGGTCCTGGCGGTCACATTGACCGAGGCCGGTCTCGGGCTGCGGGCCGAGGCCGAGAAGGTGCCCCCGGCGATCGTCTCTCGCCTGGGCATGGAGATCTCGGAACTGGAGGACCTGCACGGAGCGCTCACCCGCGTGATCGCCGCGGCCCGGGAGGCGCCCGACGTTCCGCCGGACGGCGCCTGCGACGCAGCGACCGACCACGGCAGGCGCCCGCATCGGTGACGAGGACGATCACCGGCTCGCGCTGCTCCCCTCGTCCAGCGCGTTCCGCAGTGCCCGCAATGCGTAGTACGTGCGCGACTTCACCGTGCCCGGCGGCACGCCGAGCCGCTCCGCTGCCTCGGTCACCGACCTGCCCTCGTAGTAGACCGCGAACAGGACGTCACGATGCTCGGGTGTGAGCCTGCCCAGCGCGGACATGAGGACGAAGCGCTGCATCGCCGTCTCGACGTCATCGACCCTGGGCCCGTCGTGCAGCAACCTGTCGTCCCATGCGGCCACCGGCCGCAGCGCGTCCGAGCGCCGCAGGTCGGTGACGAGGTTGCGGGCCACGGTGAACAGCCAGCCGCGCAACGCGTCGGAACCCGGGTCCAGGTGGTCGGCCCGCCGCCACGCACGCACCAGCGTCTCCTGCACCACGTCCTCGGCCCGGACCCGGTCCCCGGTCAGCCGCACGACGAAGGCGAACAACGGACCGGCCGCATCGTCGTACAGCGAACGGACGAACCTGTCCGCCTGCGCGGTCACGGGCCGGCCCGTCCGTGGGTGCGCGCCACCGTCAGACGATCGGGCTGGCCGGGTCGAGACCGAGCAGGACCCGACCGGCGAGCTCGAAGTGCATCGGAGCCACGTTGCCGTGCTGCACCGCGGCCATCCCGTCCCGGAAGATGTGTTCGAGCCGGTTGGCGGTGTAGAGGGACGTCGAACTGCCCAGCTCGTACATGGCGACCAGCACCTCACGGCTGACCCGCCCCGCGTGGGCCATGGCAGCGTGCAGGACGCCCCGGATCTCGACGCCGGGCTCCGAGCCGGCCGCGGCCGCCGCGTCCAGGTCACCCGCGGCGGAGAGCAGCAGCAGCTTCGCCGCGCGCAGGGACGCGTCGGCTGCGCCGATCGCGGACTGCACCCGCAGCTGTCCGGACAGGAGGTTGCCGTCCATCCCGCGCTTCTCCCCGACGAGCCGCATCACCTCGTCGACGGCCCCGCGGGCCACCCCGAGAACCACCGCGGCACAGCCGCCGAGGATCAGGCTCGCTGCGGGGATGCGGTACAGGGGACGGTCGATCCGGGCCGGCACGCCCAGCTCCAGCACGGAGTCGGCCGGGACGAAGACGTCGTCCAGCACCACACTGGCGCTGCCCGAACCACGAACGCCGGAGGTGTACCAGCTGTCCAGCACCTGCACCTGGTCCCGGGGCAGGAAGAACACCCGCAGGTCGAGCACGCCCGCATCGGTGAGCCGCGGCTGGTCCCCGTCGTGCACGAGCGCGATCACGGAGATCCACTCGGCGGAGTCGACGCCGGTGACGAGATCCCAGCGGCCGGTGAGCCGGAACCCGCCCTCGACCGGCTTCGCAGGCAACGGCCTGCCGGAGTTGGCCATCATGGGGTCGGGGTCGTGGCCCCAGATGCGGTCGGCCCCTGACTTGGGCAGGTACGCGGCACAGCAGCCGAAGTTGGCGTTCCACACGAGCAGGCCCGTGGAGGCGTCGATCCGGCCGAACTCCTCGTAGATGCCGAGCACGGAGGCCAGCGGGAGTTCGAAGCCGCCCAGCTCCTGAGGGCTGAGCAGCCGGAAGGCGCCGGCCGAGCGCAGCGACTGGACCAGCGTCGGAGTCGCCTTGCGGATCTCGTCGGATCGCTCGCGCTCGGCCTCGATCACCGGCTTGAGCATCGCCGGGAGCTGGACGGGATCGATGTCGAGAGGAGCATGCAGGTAGGCAGCGGAAGTCGTCACACACTGCTGGCGTGAGAACGCCTCTCACATCGTGCGAGTCATTCCGTCCAGGTGACCGGCGGCTCCGGCTCGTAGCTGCAGAACGCACCGGTGCGCACGGACCGCCGCAGGTGCCGGGCGAGCTCGGGGTGGACCTGTTCGATCTTCCGCACGGTGTAGGCGATCCGCGCCCGGACGGCGGTGCGGGCCCGCTCGCCACCGCCGCCCGGCCCGGCCTGCCTCGCGCGTCCGGCCAGCCCGTAGGCGGCGGCCAGCTGCCGTGCGAGCTGGTCCCGCTCGTCTCCGGCCCGGGCCGACCGGGCCGCGTCGCCTGCCGCGTCGGCGTCGGCCAGCTCCTGCTCCAGCTCGCCCAGCCGGCGGCGGTAGGCGCTGGTGGCCTCCCCGTCGAGCACCGGTCCGAGGTCACCCTGCAGCACGCCGCCCTCACCCATCAGGTCGACGGCCGACAGCTCGCGCCCCGGCGCCAGCAGCAGCCGGTGCAGGTCGCGCATGCCCTTGGTGTCGCGCACGCGCGCTTCCAGGCCGCCGTAGCGCAGCGACCAGATCTCCCCGTTCCTGCGCAGCTGTGCCACCGCCCGAGCCGGCGCCGGCCCGTCCTGGGCGGGAGTGGTGGCGTCGAGCAGGCTGCGCATCTCGGCCACCCTCTCCGGGACGTCGAGCTCCTCGTAGGTGGCCAGTGCCAGCCGGGCAGCCGCGGTGTCGCCGAGCAGCACGGCCGCGTCGCGCCGTGCCCTCGCCGCGAGGAGGGGAGCCCCGAGGCGGGTGTTGGCGTCGGCAGCGGCGGCGAGGTGGGCGGCGGCTTCCTCCGTCCGGCCGAGCACGGCGTCGAGCACCCCGAGCTGCCGGTGCACCGATCCGCGCAGCGCCGCCCCGATGCCCTCCACGATCATCCGGTCGGCGAACGGGGTGAGCTCGTGATGGAGCCACTCGGCCACGGGGTGTCCGCCGACGACGGCGACGGCGTCCGCGGCCTGGGCGAGCATCGGGAGCCACTCGGAGTCTCGATGCGCCCCGGGAAGCGCGTCGATCACGCTGTCCAGCCGCGCCCTCGCCTCGGTGCGGCGGCCGGCGGCGGCGAGCATGAAGGACGCTGCCACCGACACCCACAGTCCCGGCGACTCCTGCGGCAGGTGCGTGAGCATCGACTCGATCGTCACGGCATCGGCCCGTTCTTCGGCAGCCATGATGATGTTGCTCAGCCGAAGGATCTCCGCGTTGCCCCCGCCTGCCTCCACCCCGATCTTCTCGACCTGCTTCAGCAGCTGCTCCCAGCGGTCCCATGCACCGACCTGCACGGCCTGCATCGCCCGCCAGAGCGGCACGTACCAGTCGTAGGCGGGCTGGGAGATCCGCGCGGCGGCACGGGCGTAGGCGCCGATCTCGGCGTCGACGGCAGCGATGTCGCCGAGTTCGAGCAGCGCGACCAGGCGCAGCCTGCGCCCCAGCAGCTCCACCTCCGGGTCACCGAGCGCCTCCCCGATCCGCACGACCTCCACGGCGTCGGCGTTGCGCCGTTCGCTCCACTCGGGCCCGGCGATCGCGTCGCAGTGCGCCGCGAGCGCCTCGGCGAGCGCACGGATGTCGACGGCGGAACGGGCCAGGATCACGGCCTCGCCTGCCAGCGCGCGGCGGCGGGGCTCGGCGTCGGTCATCGTCTGCGCGACGGACAGCCGCGCCCGCAGCCGGGCCCGCAACGCGACGGTGGCGCGCTGGTCCATCCCGCCAGGGCAGGCGTCCAACCGCTCGAGCACGTCGCTCAGCAAGCGGACCTGTTCCGCGTCGACCAGGGGCACCTCGAAACCAGCGGGGCCACCGGCGAAACCGAGCGCGGCGCGCCCGGCGAGGGTGAGCTCGCCCGCGGCGCCGGCGAGGGCGGCGGCCTCCCGGTACGCCACCCGGGCCACGGACGTCTCGCCGAGTGCGTGCCGGGCATCTGCCGAAGCGAGCAGCAGCCGGGCCCGCAGGGCGTCGTCGACGGGGGCGGCGGCGAGCATGGCCAGTCCGCGCTCGGCCGCCACGGCCGCTGTGGCGTAGCCGCGCACCCCCATCGCCGCCTCGGCCGCGACGAGGGCGTGCCTCGCCGCCCTCGCGGCGGGTTCCCCGCGCATCCCGGCGCTGTACGCGTGGTGCACGATCCGCGCCGACGCACCGGGCTGCCCGGCTGCCTTCTCCAGCGCCACCGCGGCACTGCGGTGCCACCGCGATGCCGCGACCGGACCGAGCTCCTCGTAGACGGTCTCCCGGAACAGGTCGTGGGCGAAGCGGGCACGGGCGGGCGTCAGCATGCCGAGTACGCCTCCCCGCCTGGCGGCGTCGAGCTCCCCGAGCACCTCCTCCGGATCGCGGTCCAGCATCTCCGACACGAGCCCGACGTCGAACTCGATGTCGAGCACGGACGCCGCGTCGAGGACGCACCGCGCGCCGGGCGGCAACTCGGCGAGCTTCCCGTCGAGCGCGTCCCTGATGGTGGCCGGGAGGCCGCCGCCATCGGTGTGGTTCGCGCGCACCAGTTCGCGGACGAACAAGGGGTTCCCGCCCGTCCGGCGGTGCAGTGCCGCCGCATCGTCGGCGCTCAGCGCGCGCCCCGCATCGGCCGTGGAGAGCACACCCACGTCGGCCTCGCTCAGGCCCGTCAGCTCCAGGACCATGGCCGGACCGCGCAGGGCCGCCCGCACCGACGCGAGGCTCTCGGTCCGCCACGTGCAGAGCACCACCACCGGCATGCCGCGCAGCAGGGGCGCGAGCAGCGCCACCAGCTCGGCGGAGGCGGGGTCGGCCCACTGCAGGTCGTCCAGCACCACGAGCACGGGAGCCGTCCCGGCCGCGGCCCGGAGCACCCCGGCCAGCTCGTCGACCAGCTGGACACCGGCGCCCGGGTCCCGCTCCGGGCCTGCCGGCCACTCCTGCCCGAGCCCGCGCAGCGCGGCCGTCCACGGCCACAGCGCCCGTCCGGCCATCCCGGGCGCGCATCCCGCCCAGGCGAGCCGCCAGCCCACCGAGACCGCCCGGTCGGCCACCTCCTCGGCCAGGCTGGTCTTGCCGATGCCCGCTTCCCCGCTCAGCACGACGAGCCTGCCGCGGCCGCTCCGGGCGCCGGTGAGCACCTGGGTGAGCGCGTCGAGGTCGCCGCCTCGTCCGACGAACCCGCGCTCCGGACCGGGGGAAGCCGATGGTGCGCTCACCCCTGCATCCTCCCCATCCGCCCCGCTGCCCCGCCAGGGTCCGCTGCGATCACGAGCCTGTGACGGGACGAGCCCCGCGTTGGACGACGGAACGGCGACGGAACGGCGACGGAACGGCGTGGCCCGGTCGGACGACCAGGGCGCCGGTGGGGCCATGGTCAGCGCCGCGAAACGCAAGAGCAGGGTGTCGTAGTTGACCCGCCAGCCTGCGCAGTCGCGCCAGGCCTGATCCCTGTCGGGGACGAACTTCGCGCCTGCGCGCTCGAGGCGTTCGCACACCGCGTCGTACTCCGCCCGCGTCATCGAGATGGGGTCCCCCGGCGCGAGGTCGGGGTCCTCGGGACATGCCGCTGACCCCCTTCAGGTCTGCCTGGGCGCCCGACGGCGGGTGCCGGCCCCGGGCCCGACACGGCGCGGGCCGCGATCGCGAACCGCCGTGAGCACGGTCGAGCCGGTCCGGGCTCTTCGGACCGCGACGTTACGCGGGCGGGGGCGGAACAGCTGTGCGAGGAAATGCGCCTGAGCGAGAGCGCAACCGGCCCGGACCCGACGTACACCGGCGCCTCTGACCGCGGAGAGGCACGAGTCCCCCGGAGGCCACCCGTGTGGCTCCCATCGTCGGACCATATGGCTGGCATATGGCTGGCATCTGTTGAACCGACTCGGCCCGTGCGGCGTACTGGGTGATGATGGCCGGATCGTCCGGCGAACGAAGGGCGTACTGATGTCGCAGACCGACACCCCCGGGCGAGCCGGGGCTGGTAGCCGCGCGAGGATCGCACTGCAGGTCACCGCAGCCCTGAGCACACTCGAAGTTCTCTTCCAGGGCGCGACGGCCGGCCAGATTCTCGGCGGCAGCGGGTCTGCCGAGAGCGTGCACGGCGGCGGCGCGATCGTGTTCCACGTGCTGTCGGCTCTCATGCTGATCTCGGCTGCCCTGGTGTGGCGGGCAACGCGCGGATCGATCTGGCCGACCGTGATCAGTGTGCTGGTGTTCCTGCTCGGCCTGGCGCAGGCCTACCTCGGAGACGTCGGGGTGCTGTCGGTCCACGTGCCGCTCGCGATCGCGCTGACGATCGGCACGGTCTGGGTGCTGGCCTGGTCCCTCCGGAGCGAGCGCCCAAGCCGCCACGGCGCCTGACCGCGGTCCCGATCCGCTCGTCCGGGCGCCCCGGTCAGGGATCGGGAGCGAGAGTTCCGTCCGGTGCGATGTGGCTGAAGATCTGCTCGATCAACGTGAGTACGTGCGGATCGTCGACCGTGTAGTACATGTGTCTGCCGTCGCGCCGCGCGGAGATCACCCCGGCCAGCCGCAGCTTGCCCAGATGCTGGCTCGCGGTGGCGACGCTGAGGCCGACCCGTGCGGCCAAGGTGCCCACGTCGAAGGTCTCGTGGGCCATCAGCCACACGAGGTGCAACCGCGGAGGGCTGCTCAGGAGGGCGAACGTGGCGGCCGCCGACCGCAGTTGGGGCTGCGTCGGCTCGGTGTCCTCGCGGCGCGGCGGACCCGGGGCGGTGGCCGGTCCGGGCAGGGTCGCCATGACGCTTCATCCTCCCTCCTGATCGCGGCCGCCGCCAGGAGACGCACGCGGGCCTCGACACTTGCGCAATCGACGAAGTGTCTGGCAGGGTTGGCGCTCCTGAAGGGGAGTAGTCCGGAAACCTGATCGTCGACACACTGGGGACCCCATGGTCCTCCGGCGACAGGGCCCGTTTCTCGCGGGTGGACGAGACCTTCGGCCAGTCGAGTCGCCTGGTCGGAGTGTCCCCTGCAGACCTCCGGAACGGCGGCGCGCCGTCCTGGAAGGCCACCGTGCTCCCCAAGCTCATCCGCCCCCTCGCCCTGTGTGCGCTACTCACGCTCCCCGCTCTGATGGTGCGGATCATCGAGCTTCCGGTGCCGGCCCTGCTCGGGTTGGTCACGTTCGGGGCCGCCGTGGTGGCCTCGTCGTTCCTGCTCGCGTGGGCGGCCGAAGCCGCCCGCATGGACATCTCCGGCCCCCTGGCGATCGCGATCCTGGCCGTCATCGCGGTCCTGCCCGAGTACGCCGTGGATCTCTACTTCGCCTACACCGCCGGAAGCGATCCGAGCTACGTCGCGTACGCGGCGGCGAACATGACCGGATCGAACCGGCTGCTGCTCGGGCTGGGCTGGTCGGTCGTGGTGCTCATCGCGCTCGCGGTCGCCTCACGCCGCTCGGGTCGTCCCGTCCGGGAGCTCGTGCTCGAATCCGGGCGGCGCGTCGAGCTGGGCTTCCTCGCCATCGCGTCGGTCGTCGCGTTCATCGTCCCGCTCACGGGACAGATCCACCTCGTGCTGGGCTTCGCGCTTCTCGGCCTGTTCATGTTCTACCTGTGGAAGGTCTCCCGCGCCGAATCCGAGGAGCCTGAGCTCGTCGGCCCCGCGGCCCGGATCGGTGGCCTGCCCACCCGCGTCCGGCGGTGGCTCGTGGTCGGGCTGTTCGTCTTCGCGGCCGCGGTCATCCTCGCCTCGGCCGAACCGTTTGCCCACTCGCTCATCGAGACGGGCACCGAGCTCGGCATCGACCAGTTCCTGTTGGTGCAGTGGCTGGCCCCGCTCGCGTCGGAGGCGCCGGAGTTCATCGTGGCGATCCTGTTCGCCGTGCACGGCAAGGGCACCGACGCGATCGGCACCCTGATCTCGAGCAAGGTCAACCAGTGGACGCTGCTCGTCGGCAGCCTGCCCATCGCCTACCTGCTCGGTGGGGGGTCGGCGGCGCTCGTACTCGACGGGCGCCAGATCGAGGAGTTCCTGCTCACCGCGGCCCAGACGCTGCTCGGGATCGCCGCGCTGCTGGCACTGCGATTCCCGCGGTGGCTGGCCTTCACGCTGCTCGGGCTCTTCGCGCTGCAGTTCGTCTTCCCCGGCCAGCAGGCCCGCTACGTGCTCTGCGCCCTCTACGGAGCCCTCGCGATCACCGCGCTGGTCCGCAACCGCCGCCACATCCTCCCCACACTCGCCGCCCCCTTCCGTGCGGGCTCGAGGGCGGACGACGAGGCCGAACTGGTGGCCCGCTAGAGCCAGGGCGCCGCCGTTGTCACGCTGCGTATCCGAATCGGCGAGCCGACCCGACAGCAGAGCGAAACACCATCACCGGGTGGTCTGCGTTGTCTCGACTGCCATCAGGTGCCCTACTGGTGACGTCCGGGCACGGGCCCAATCACCTTTCGCGGGGGCCCAATAAGCGTTCGAATTGACCCTCACCGAAAGAGGAGTGCAGTGAAAGCTCGCTACAGGATGGGCCACCGCTCGCTTGCGTTGGCGTTCATTCCACTTGCCGGGTTATTGGTGTTCTCCCCCCAGGCCTGGGCGCAGGCGGTGAACTCGACGACCACGCTGACTGCGTCACCGGCGGCTGGGGTCGTCGGTGAGCCGGTCGTCTTCACCGCAGTGATCAACTGCCCGGGATTCCCTGACCCCGGCGGCCTGGGTGTGACCTTCTTCGACGGTGGAGACCTGCTGGACACCGTGCCGGTCACCAACTCGCAGGCCTCGCTCACCACGACATTCAGCACCGTCGGCACCCACAACATCACGGCCGCGTTCAACGGTGACCTCAACTGCGGTGCGTCGAACGACGTCATTCCGTTCGTGGTCACGCTCGACCCGACGCCGCCGGGGCCCACGCCGACCCCGACCCCCCCGGTTCCGGTTCCGGCTGAGTGCCGCGAGAGCAACGTCGTCATCGGCGGCGACAACACGTACGGGGGATCCGGCACGTGCCGCGTGGACAACGTGGTCGTCGGCGGCGACAACAACGGATTCCCGTTCCCGGGTGACAACAACGGATTCCCGTTCCCGTAATCACCTCTCCTTCGTCTGAGCGCGCGGCTGAAGCGGCTACACGCTTCGGCCGCGCGCTCAGCCGGTAGCGGTGAGTAGCTGGTCGCCCAGCGCGGTGCGGCGATAGAGCACCGCGCGCCCGTCACGACGTGAGACCAGGATCCCGGCCGAGCGCAGTGCCGTGAGGTGCCCGCTCAGGGTCGGCGGGGCGAGATCGAGCTGGGCCGCGAGCTGCGTCGTGGACATCGGCAGGTCGAGCAGCGCGAGGATCGTCGCCCGGGTGCGGCCGAGTACCCCGGCCAGCGGCGTGACGCCCGCGGCGGGCGCGGACTCCCACAGCCGGCCGAGCCCGCGCGGGGAGTAGGTCAGGCTGGGCTGCGGGTCGGCCGTGCCGACCAGAACGTCCGGCCACGCAAACGCACACGGCACCAGCAGCAGCCCCCGCCCGCGCAGCCCGACCCGCCCGTCGTAGTACTTCGTGACGGCGAGCAGGTCCCCGCGCAGCGCGACGGCCGGGTGCAGCGTCCCGAACAACTGCGCGACGCCGCCCGCCGCGAGCTCCTCGAGCCGGTGCGCGAGGTCGGCCTGCAGCAACGCGCCGATCCGCGACCAGTGCGGCTCCAGGGCCGCGGCCCAGTACCGCTCCAGCTCGCCCGTGATGCGGCGCAGGGCGCGGTCGGGCCGGTCGGCGAGCCCGTGCAGTAGCGCCGCCCGCCGATCCCGGCCCGATCCGCGCTGCGCGACCGGATGCTCGGCGAGGTGGCGCAACTCGGCCGCCACGACGTCGGGCGAGGTGGCGGCCATCTGCTCCAGACCCGTCCCGATCGTGGTCGAGCGGCCGGTCGGGGTGGGGAGCAGGAAGTCGGGCACATAGCCGGCCGGCCGGACGAGCGTGGTGAGCAGCTCGACGTCCACCGCGTCCAGCCGCCCGGCGACGTCGGTCAGCCAGTGCGCGTGCAGGCCGTTGCGGGCTCCGGCGGACAGCGCCCGCAGGCTCGTCACGGTCTCCGCGACCGGGGAGAAGGCGAAGCGGATTCTCGAGAGGTCCTCGGCCGTCAGCTCCACCTCGATCACAGTCGCAGATTAGGCTCAGGCCGAATCGTCGACCACGCCGCACCGCCCGGCCACGCTGGCTCCCGCAACCACCGACCAGGGGAGGAAGCCATGCGCAAGCTGGTGTCAGGACTGTTCGTCTCGCTCGACGGAGTGGCGCAGTCGCCGGACAAGTGGCAGTTCGCATTCGACGAGGAGATGGGGGCCGAGATGGGCCGGACGATGGCGGAAGCGGACACGATCCTGCTCGGCCGCGTCACGTGGACGGAGTGGTCGGGCTACTGGCCGTCCGTCACCGACGGCGAGGACGTCGCCTTCGCCGACTGGATCAACTCCTCGCCGAAGCACGTCGCATCCACGACGCTCACGGATGTGTCCGCCTGGCCGAACAGCCACCTGATCAGCGGTGACCTCAGGACCGCGATCGGGGAGCTCAAGGCAGCCGACGGCAAGGACATCACGGTCTCGGGCAGCCCGGGTCTCGTCCGCTCCCTGATCGCCGCGGACCTGCTCGACGAGCTCACCCTGTTCGTCAGCCCGGTCGTGGCCGGTCAGGGTCTCGAGAAGCTGTTCGCCGACGACACCGTGCTCACGCGCCTTGGGCTGGTGCGCGCCCGGCCCACGAGCAGTGGCACCGTCATCGCGACGTACCGGCTACACCCCTGAAGCCGGCCGGAGTCACGAGGCGGGGCGCCCTGCCGACCGGCTGCTGTCGACGCGCCGGAAAAGCTGGCCGATGGTTCCCACACCCAGTTCGCGCCGATAGCCGCTCAGCGCGGACGCCGTGATGAACGCAGGCGCCGCCACCAGCTTGGCGAACCGGCTCGGTCCGATCACGACGAACTCCGGCGTGGACCGCACGGTGCGACTCCAGCGCAGCTTGGCCTGCGTGGGCCACGAGGAGAAGTTGACCTCGGAGATGCCACGCTCCGCCGCTTCGGTGACCGCCACCCATTGCAGGTAGTTGGTCGGGGAGTAGTCCCAGGCGTCGGAGCGGAACCCCGAGATGGAGATGAACGCGGCCGTGCCCGTGCTGAGCACGAGTTGAACGGCCAGCGTCTCTCCCTCGGCCACGAGCCGGTACACGGTGACGCGGCGGCGTTCCGCGAGATCGGCGATCACGTCGAGGACGTAGGCGCGCACCTCCGGATCGGCGAGCACATCGGAGTGCTCATCGCCGCGCGCCCTGAACTCCGCACGGGCCCGGTGCAGCCGGACGAGGTCCTCCGAGGCCGTCCGGACCGCAGCGGGCTCGGTGAGGCTCTCGACCTGCCAGCCGTCCACCCCGAACCGCTTGGTGAGCCGGTTGCGGGCCCGCCGAACTGCCTCTTTGAGGTTGCGCCTTCCCTCGGAGGGTCCGCGCGGCGCGAGAGGAAGGGGAAGGACGACGAAGGGGGTGTTCTTGTAAGCGACGACCGTGAAGTCCGGCGCGGCGAGCCACCCCGGCTCGAGCCAGTCGCCGCTCTCCCCCAGAGCGATCGTGACCAGGTGCCACGACCGTTGCTGCGTGGCGATGTACTCGATCAGCGCACGGGCTGTCTGGCGGCCCTGCGGCTGCGCGGCAAGCACGGCGGGGGCCTCGAACGGCCCCACCCACGGCGTGCCGCTTCCGATCATCTGCAGCCTGCGGATCCCGAGCCGGTACTTGCGAAGATGCATCGGCGCGACACCGACGAGCCGGTCGGCGTCGCGGACGGTCAGGATCCACGCCTCGTCGGTCTCGGGCATGAGCGATCGCATCCAGTGGATCGTCCACTCCGGCCCGACGAACGGGTTGAGGGTATCGCTGCGGTCCTGCAGCTCCGTCCACTCATCGCGGATCTTCTCCACGGCCTCGAGAGTGGACAGCCGACTCACGTCCAGCACTGCGCTCCCTCGATCTTCCGCACCGACCCGTTCCTGCACCCAGCGTAGCGGTACTGCTCCGTTTGGTACTGATCTGGGTCTTGTGTCCAACTTCGAGGTCACAGCCAGTGCAGGAACCCGGCTGGGGCTGGTATCGGACCGGTCACCGGCGGCGGAACGAGAACTGGTTCGCTCGCAGGAACCGGACCAGCGGCACGATCGTGGCGGCGGCGACGACGATTTCCGCGATCAGATAGCCGAGACCGACGCCGGCGATGCCGAGTGGGCGGATCAGCGCCACCGCGAACCCGATGACGAGCACCGCGATCATCGCTTCGATGACGACCACCCGAGCCATCTGCAACTGGATTCGGCAGATCGCCACATACAACGTGGAAACAATGCTGAAGGGGATCGCCAGAACCATCAAGCGCAGGACCGTCGATCCCTCGGCGGCATACGCCGGTCCGAGGATGGAGAGGATCCAGGGTGCGGCGATCAGTACCACGGCGACGCCGGGCACAGCGACCAGAGCGATCAGCCGGAGCGTTCGGGCCATCAACGCGGCGATGCGCCGGCTGTCGTGTGCCGCCTCGACCAGGTACGAGGAACTGATGTTGAAGATCAGCAGACCGAGCGACTCGCCGATGAGCCACGGCACCGCGTAGTAGGCGTTGGCCTCGGTTCCGAGCACCGCCACCACCAGGAGCGGGAGGGTGAGCGGCACCACGTACATGACCGCGCCCGTCGCATACTCCGCCAGGAAGATCCTGGTGAGGCCGCGGCGGTCCGGCATCTCCGTCGCCCCGGCCTCGGCCGCGGTACGACGCGGGAGCGTCCTCCCCAGCAGCACCGCGTTCACGATCAGCACAGCGAGCAGGCACGGCAGCACCCACGACAGGACGATGCCGTTCTGCAGCGCCCAGGCAGAGAAAAGCAGCAGCAGTCCGAGCTTGCCGATCGCAAAGAACAGCTGTTCGACCGGCACCCACACCGACTTGCGGATGCCGGTCATCACCCAGTCCTGCAGGGCGAACAGCGAGAAGAGTGCGACGATCAGCGGAAACGTGACCCGCTCGGCCGTGCCGGTCAGCACCTGGTTGGGAATGACGAGCACGAATCCGGCGCCGAGAACGAGGCTCAGGGCGACAGCTATCCCGTACCCGCCGAGTACCAGGGAGCGTGATTTCACACCCGCGGCGGCGAGGACCCGACCGAACAGCACACCCACATTGGAGCTGGACAGCTGCGACAGCATTGTGGCGGTCGTCAGGATGGCCGATGCACGCCCGACTTCCGCCGGTGGGAGCCGCGCCGCCACCGCCCAGAACGCCAGCCCGACGACACCGGTGATCGCGGTTGCCGACATCAGCGCAACGGCATTCAGTTCGAAACTGGGCGGGCGCCACCGCCTGCGCACGCCGGGATCGGGTGGCTCGCCGACGAGGACGATCGGCTCCGTCCTCGACTCGGTCTGGTCACCGACGGCGGGCACGCTGACCCTCTGGTTCTCGTCCACGGCGTCCTCGGTCGGGATGCGGGCGGGTGTGGGGTCCGAGCGACTCAATCGAGGTGCCCGCAGGCCTGGGCGCACGGCGCAAGGCTCAGATGTTCAGGCCGGCCGGATGCGCCCAGCACGGCAACACGCGGTCGTCGAGAGACCATGACCGACCAGACGTCCCGGAACACCGCAGCGCAGCGTAGTCGGGGCGTTCCAGCGTGGCGTCCCCACCCCGGGAGGACGGCGACCGGCTGGAGTACTAGCCGAGTCCCTCCGTGATGGACTGGAGGCTGAGCCGCTGGACGTCGAGCAGGTGCCCGTGCATCGCCTCGTACGCGGCCTCCTCGTCGTGCCGTGAGATGGCATCCAGGATCCGGTGGTGCCCGTCCAGCGACTGTTGCAAGGCGTCGGGTGCGCGCAACGACCGCTCCCGGCTGTCACGCAGCAGTTCATGGATGCCCTCGACCATCTTGGCCACCAGGTCGTTCGTGGCGGCGCGCGCGATCGCGAGGTGGAACGCGCTGTCGTCGTCGACGAACGGAATCCCCCGTGAGAGCAGCTCCTCCTGGCGGGAGACGGCTTGCCGGAGGACGTCGAGATCGGCGGAGCCGGCCCGTTGCGCAGCCAGCCGGGCGACCTGGGGCTCGAAGAGCAGGCGCAGTTCGAGCTGGTCGGCGAGGGTGCCATGGGCGAGCCGCAGCGCGGTGACGAGCGTCGTGACGGACGCCGTGGCGGAATCCGCCCGCGCGAACGTCCCCTCGCCCATCCGGCGCTCGATCAACCCGCTGTGGTCGAGCACCTCGAGGGCCTGGCGGATCGTCGCGCGGCTGACGGCGAACCGGGTGGAGAGCTCCCGCTCCGAGGGGAGCCGGTCACCCGGCCGGAGCGTGCCGTCCTTCATGAGGTCCCGCAGCTGGCGGGCCACCTCCTCGTGAGCGCGCGTGCGGGCGACCGGCCGGATGTCGAGTCCGCGGCTCCCGGCGCCCCCCAGCTCCGCCATGCGGGAATCGTACCGGTGGGTTCTGGTCAGACCACTAGGCCACCCGGTTGGTGGATAGACCAGTGCGTGCGCGGCCAGCCACAGTCGATGTATGCAGTATTCGATGAGTCGCACGACGCGACCGGTGGCGCTGGCCCGCCGGGGAATGGTGGCGTCCCCGCACTACCTCGCGACGGCCGCCGGGCTGCGGGTTCTGGAGGACGGCGGCAGCGCCGTCGACGCCTCGGTCGCAGTCAACGCCACCCTCGGCGTGGTCTACCCGCACATGACCGGCCCGGGCGGGGATGCGTTCTGGCTCATCTACGACGCGGCCGACCGGCGGGTGCACGCACTCAACGGAAGCGGCCGCGCGGCCCGCGCGGCCACCCGCGAGTGGTACCGGTCACAGGGGCACGCCACGATCCCGTCACGCGGCGCGTTGTCCGCCGTGACGGTGCCCGGCGCCGTCGACAGCTGGTGCGCCGCACACAGCCGGTTCGGGCGGCTGCCACTGGCGCGGGTGCTCGCGCCCGCCATCGCCCACGCGAGGGACGGCTATCCGATGTCCGGTGGCCAGGCCGCGTGCCTGCGCCAGGTCGCCGACGTGCTCGCCACGCACGCCCCGGACTGGGAGGCGCTCGACGGCCCCGCGCCCACCCTGGGACGGGAAGTCCGGATGCCCCGGCTCGAGGCGACGCTGGAACAGATCGCCGAGCACGGTCGCGACGGCTTCTACACCGGCGCGGTGGCCGAGGAGATCACGCGGGCGGTGCAGCAGGCAGGGGGCGTGCTCGCTGTCGAGGACTTCGCGGAGCACCGGTCCGACTGGACCGAGCCGCTGTGCACCACGTACCGCGGATTCGAGTGCTACCAGCACCCGCCGAACTCGCAGGGCTTCGCCCATCTGATGCTGCTGAACGTCCTGGAGGGCTTCGACCTGGCCGCCATGGGCGACGGCAGCGCGGAGTACGTGCACACCGTGGCCGAGGCGACGAAGCTGGTGTTCGCCGACCGGGACCGCTACCTCACCGACCCCGAGTTCAGCCCGGTTCCGCTCGGTGACCTCCTGTCGAAGGAGTACGCCGCGGAGTTGCGCTCCCGGATCGGGCGCGTGTCCCGGCCGGCACCGGAACGGACCCCGGCGGGCGGGGACACCACGTGCAGCGTGGTGGTCGACGACGAGGGCAACGCCGCGACCGTCATCCAGAGTCTCTACCACGAGTGCGGCTCGGCGTTCGTGGGCGGCGAGACCGGGATCATGCTGCAGAACCGGGGCTCCTCCTTCTCTCTCGACGAGGAGCACGTCAACCGGCTCGAACCAGGGAAGCGCTCGTTCCACACCCTGATGCCGGGGCTGCTGCTGCGCGACGGCCGCCCGCACCTGGTCTACGGGACGATGGGCGGGGAGGGGCAGCCGCAGACCTCGACGGCGGTCGTCACCCGGGTCGTCGACTTCGGTCAGGACGTGCAGCAGGCCATCGACGCTCCCCGCTGGCTCTACGGGCGCACCTGGGGCGAGGAGACCCGCGACCTGCGGGTCGAGAGCCGCTTCGGCCCCGAGACCATCGACGAGCTGCGGCGGCGCGGGCATCCCGTCCGCCCCGTCGGCGATTTCGACGACGTGATGGGTCACGCGCAGGCGATCCGCATCGACCCGGACCGGAACCTGCTCATGGGCGGAGCCGATCCGCGCGGCGACGGCACCGCGCTCGGGTGGTAGCCGGCCGCATCCCTCTCATGCGACCCGGAGTGGACCCGTCAGTGGCCGTGCGGTGCGGCCAACTTCATGTTCAGCCAGGCGTAGAGCAGCCCCAGCGCGTTCATCGCCACAGCCGCCACGAGTGCAAGGACCGGGCTGGTCGAGTCCGGTCCGAACCCGCCGTAGAAGGTGGCGAAGAAGGTGGCGAACCCGAAGAACATGCCGGGGACGAACGCGAACACCGGCGAGATGCGGGACATCGCGATCATCGCGCCGTTGAGGACGAAGAGGATGACCATCTCCGCGATGATGTAGGCGGTCCCGGTGAAGAGCTCTGCTGCCTGGTTGAAGCCGAGAACGATGAAGAAAGCGGTGATCGACCCGAGCGGCATCACCGGCCAGATCCGCTTCAGGTTCTCCCGGGTGGGGCCGCCCATCGCGAACGTCCCCGCCCACCCGATGAAGATCGCCCACGGCGGGAGGTGCGGGGGGCCGAGCGCGACCAGCACCGTGGTGCACGCCAGCAGCGAGGCAGCCACCTCCACCGGCAGGTTGAGCCAGTTCGCCGGCTTCGTCGCAGCCGTACTGAACTCCGTCGACTCGTCGGTCACTGCCGCACCCCTTGTCCATCCCTCGTTGGATTGATCACACACTCGTGACGCGTCTCGACCGTGACCCGGCCGCGTTTCACCACCCATCGCCGGACCGGGATGTCGAGCAGCACGTCGTCGACCCGGTAGCAGTCGAACACCACCAGGTCGGCCGCCTTGCCGACCGCGAGTCCGTACGAATCGGCGATCCCGATGGAGCGGGCCGCGTCGTAGGTCGCCATGCGGAGTACCTCGGCCTGGCTGTGCGGTGTCCCGAACTGCGCAGCGTGTGCGAGCAGGTTGCCGATCAGCAGCGGGTCGGCCTTCCCGAACGGAGTGAACGCGTTGCGGACGTTGTTCGAGGAGAACGTGACGTTGACGCCCGAGTCCCGCAGCAGGTGGACCGGAGTGAGTCCGCGTCGCTGGTTCTTCGTGTCCCGCCGGCCGCCGAGGTAGAGGTCCGTGGCCGGAAGCGTGACGATCTGCACGTCGGCCTGGCGGAGCAGCGCGATGACGTCTTCGGATTCCTGAGGCGACAGCGCCGCAAGGCTCGTGACGTGCCCGAGGGACACCCGTGAGTGGTAGTTGCGCTCGATGGCCTGCTCGGCGATGTGCCGCGCGGCCGTGAATCGCGGGTCCTGGGTGTCATCGGCGAAGTCGGCGTGCATGTCGACGGGCGCATCGAAACGCTCCGCGAGCTCGAACACGTGCTCGATGTGGCGCCGGGTGCCGTCCCAGTCGGCCTCGCTGTACGGGCATCCCCCGACCACCGACGCGCCCATTCTCATCGCTTCGGCCATCAGTTCGAGCGTTCCCGGCGACTTGACGATGCCTTCCTGCGGGAAGGCCACGATCTGGATGTCGACCAGGTCCCGGTACTCCTGCTGCAGCTCCAGTGCCGTCTCCACCCCGAGCAGGCCTTGCAGCGGGTCCACGTCCGGATGTACGCGGATCGCCACCGTGCCGGCGCGCACCGCCATGTCCAGCACAGCCCGGGAACGTTCGAGGACGTCGTCGCGGTCCTGCTCGGCCTTCAGCTTGCCGGTGAGCCGGATCGCCTCCTCCAGCGTGCCGTCGCGCGTGGGTTGCCTGCGATAGAGCAGCGCCTTGTCCATGTGCAGGTGCGGCTCGACGAACCCGGGAAGGACGGCCCGCCCGGCGGCGTCGATCCGCCGCCCCGCTTCCTGGCCGACGTCCGGGCCGATGGCGGCGATCCGACCGTCCGAGACGGCGATGTCGACGAGACCTCGGTCGTCCCACACTCGGGCGTTCTCGATGAGCAGGTCCATGCACGGTCCCTGGGGTCGTTGTGACGTCTGTGTCCCGCAGGACAGACTCGGCGGTTATGGGTGTTGCCGTCACCGGCAACCGGTACCGAGAATCGGCCGCTGAAACTGACAGCTCGTGACGACGGGTCAGGTGCTGTGCCCGGCGAAGCCCGCGGAGAGCAACGCGGTCCAGAACGGGGTCACTGGCAAGAAGTGACTACGGAATCCGGCGACTTCTGTCACGTGCTGCCCATGACCGGCACCGTGCTCGGCGGCACAGTGACCGCATGGCTGTGGGTAGCGTCGCGCGGACGAACTCGTACTTCGACTCCGTGGTCCTGATGCGGGTCGCCTCCGAACTGGGTGCGCGTCCGGATGTCCGGACCGCGAGCCTGGTCATGGCCACCGAGGCCAACAAGGAGGTGTTGGCAGCCGCCGGGCTGCTGACCGACGCGTCCCGCGACGCCGGCCCGAACGACCTGGTGATCGCGGTGGACGGCGAGGAGACAGCCGTGCAGGCCGCACTCGTGGCGGCCGAGGAGGCGTTGCGCGGGGCGCGGACGTCGCCGGGAGCGGGCGACAACGCGGCCTCGCCGCTCCCGCGGACCCTCGTCGGAGCGGGCGACGGCGCGAACCTCGCCCTGATCTCCACCCCCGGCCGGTACGCCACGGCCGAGGCGCTGAAGGCGCTCCGCAGCAACATGCACGTGTTCCTCTTCAGCGACAACGTGCCGGTCGAGGACGAGGTGCTGCTCAAGCAGGAAGCGCAGCGGCGCGACCTGCTCGTGATGGGCCCGGACTGCGGGACGGCGGTGGTGAACGGCGTCCCGCTCGGCTTCGCGAACCAGCTCCGCCACGGCAGTGTCGGCCTCGTGGGTGCGTCGGGCACCGGGCTGCAACAGGTCTCCTCGCTGATCGACACCTGGGGCTCGGGGATCAGTCAGGTCATCGGCGTGGGCGGCCGCGATCTGTCCGAGGAGGTGGGCGGTCTCTCGATGCTCGCGGCTCTCGACGCCCTCGCTGCCGACCCGGCCACCGAGGTCATCGGACTCGTCTCCAAGCCCCCTGCCGCACCGGTGGCCGAGAAGGTGCTCCGGGCCGCCGCCACCGCGGGGAAGCCCGTCGTGGTCGCGTTCCTCGGCGCCGACCTGGAGTCCCCCTCGGACTCGGTCGTGGTGGTTCCCACCCTCGAGGAGGCGGCGATGGCCGTGATCCGGCTCGGGACCGGCACGCCCGCGCCCGCCGCGCCCCCACACGCCACCGACCGGCTCGCCGCCGGGCTCGACGGGGGCCGCCGCCTGCTGCGCGGCCTCTACGCCGGGGGCACCTTCGCCTACGAGGCTGGCCTGTTGCTCGAGCCGCTGCTGGGGCACATCGACCACACGGTGGACGACGGACCACCCGGCTCCCTGCCCGACCGGCACGTGATCCTCGATCTCGGCGACGACCAGTACACCGTCGGCCGCCCGCACCCGATGATCGACCCCAGCACGCGCGTCGAGTACCTGCGCAGCGCCACCCGGGATCCGGGCACCGCGGTGATCGTGCTCGATGTCGTGCTGGGCCACGCCGCAGGCCCGGACCCGGCCGGGCCCCTCGCCGACGTGGTGGCCGAGGCGACCTCACGGCCGGGCGGCCCGGTCGTCGTGGCGTTCGTCGTCGGCACGGCGGCCGACCCGCAAGGGCTGGCAGGACAGGAGCGGACGCTGACCGAGGCCGGCGCCGTGCTCACCCGCAGCAGCACGGACGCCGCGCGGCTGGCCGCGGGTGTGTTGACCACCGCGACGCAGGGAGTGGCCCGATGAGTGCTCTGCTGGATCTCTTCACGCAGCCGGTCCGAGCCGTGAACGTCGGCCTCGGCGAGTTCGCCGGGCCGATCGGGGCCGCCGGGGCCGAAGTCGTGACGCCGGACTGGCGGCCGCCGGTACAGGGCGACCGGGATCTCGGCATCCGGCTCGCCGGACTGACCGCACACCCCCTCGTCGAGGCCGCCAACCAGGAGGTGCTGCGCCGCATCCTGGACGCACAGCCGCTTCTCGTGGACGTGCGCCCAGCCCGCGAGGTCATTCCCGAACTCGCCGAGGAGCGGCTGCTGCTGCACGCCGGCCCGCCGATCGCGTGGGAGCGCATGTGCGGCCCGATGCGGGCGGCGGTGGTGGGCGCGGCGCTGCTCGAGGGCTGGGCCGACTCACCCGAGAACGCCACCCGCATGGCGGACTCGGGTGAGATCACCTTCGACCCCTGCCACCACCACAACGCGGTCGGTCCGATGGCGGGCATCATCTCCGCCTCGATGCCGGTGCTGGTCGTGGCGGATCCCAGCACCGGGCGGCAGTCCTACTCCAACCTCAACGAGGGGCTGGGCCGCTGCCTGCGCTACGGCGCGCTCGGCGACGACGTCATGCAGCGGCTGCGGTGGATGGGCGAGCGGCTGGGGCCGAGCCTGCAGGCCGCGGTCCGAGCGCTGCCCGAGCCGGTCAACCTGAAGACGGTCATCGCCAAGGCTCTGCAGATGGGCGACGAGTGCCACAGCCGCAACGTCGCGTCGAGTGCGCTCCTCGTGCGCCACCTCGCGCCGGCTCTGGCCGCCCAGGAGGCAGTCGGCGGCATCGAGGCGCTCGAGTTCCTCAGCGGCAACGACTACTGGTTCCTGAACTTCTCCATGGCGGCCAGCAAGCTCGCCACGATGGCCGGGCACGGCGTCGCGCACTCGACCGTGGTGACGACGTTCGCCCGCAACGGCGTCGACGTCGGGATCCGGGTCAGCGGGATCGGCGACGACTGGTTCACCGCACCGGCCGCCGAGGTCGACGGGCTCTACTTCCCCGGGTACGGCCCGGCGGACGCCAACCCCGACATCGGCGACAGCGCGATCGCGGAGGTGCACGGGCTCGGCGGCTTCTCGCTCGCGGCTGCGCCGGCCATCATCGGGTTCGTCGGCGGGACCCTGGCCGACGCCCGCAGGGCCACCGAGGAGATGGCGATGATCACGGTGGGTCGCCACCGCGAGCTGCAGGTGCCGATGCTCGACTTCGCCGGCAGCCCGCTCGGCATCGACGTGCGGGCGGTCACCGACTCCGGTCTGGAACCGATCATCACCACCGGCATCGCGCACAAGGAGCCGGGGATCGGGCAGATCGGTGCCGGCATCACCCACGCGCCGATGGAATGCTTCGTGAAGGCACTGCGTGCGTTCCCGAACCCGCCGGATGCGGGATGACGACTCCGGGCGAGGCGAGTTCCGCACTGGCGGGCCTCCTCGACGGAGGGCAGCGGCCGGCGCGGGTCGTCGGCGTCCTGAGGGCCGCGGCCTACCTGCAGGTCGAGGGACCCGACTCGGAGATCATGGCGCTGGTCACCCGCGACGCCGTCCGGGTGCCGAACGCCGTGGTGGTGCCCCTGGCCGCCGCCGACGCGCCGTTCGCGGGCTTGTGGCCCGGGATGCGCGCGATGGTGGGTGCTGACGCGGTGCAGGTGGGCCCGTTGACGGTGACGGTCACGCGGTGGTGGGATCCCGGCCGGCCGCGTATCGCGGACGTCCGGAGGGCACTCGCCCGGGCGGCCGAGTTCGCCGGGCTGGTCGCCGCGGCCGCCCGCCCGCTCCCGGACGTCCTCGCCGCACCGGTGGCGGCGCTGCGGGTGGGGCTCACCGCGGGCGACCGGGACGCGTCCCGGCGCGCCGTGCTCGGGCTGCTCGGGCTGGGCCCGGGGCTGACCCCGAGCGGGGACGATGTCCTCGCCGGGGCGCTGGTGACCGTGCGTGCCCTCGGCGTCGCGAGCGCGGCGGCCGACTGCGCGGCCCGCACGATCGCGGCCTGTGCCCACCGGCGGACCCCGCTGATCTCCGCGGGGCTGCTCCGGCATGCGACGCAGGGCCGGTGCGTCCCCCCACTCGCGACCATGATCACCGAGCTCGGTGGAACCGGCCCGCTGGACGCTCCGCTGGCGTCGCTGCTGGCCGTCGGGCATCACTCCGGCAGCGACCTCGCGCGCGGTGTCGCGCTGGCGCTCACCGCCGCCGGGGCGCCGGGGGGCGGTGCTGGGCCTTCGCTCCCGCCGCCACGAGCCGGTTGGCGTGCACGGCGATCTCCAGTTGCAGCCGGCTCATCGGGTGGCGCTCGACCCCACCGGTGAGCCGTTCGATCTGCCCCAACCGGTACCGCAACGTGTTGTAGTGCACGTTCAGCTCGTCCGCGGTCGCCACCCCGTTGCGGTCGTTGCGCAGATAGCACTCCAGGGTGTGGACCAGGCTCCCCCGGTGCTCGCGGTCGTAGACCGCCAGCGGGCCGAGCGCCTCGTCCACCTGTCGGCGCAGCTCGTCCGGTGGCAGCTGGTAGAGCAGGCGGTAGACGCCCAGCTCGTCGTGGAGCAGCACGAACTCGCGGTCGTAGAGCTCACGCCCGAGCGACAGCGCCTCGGCCGCCTCCTGGTAGCTGCGGTGCAGGTCGGTGAAGTCCGGGTAGACCCGCCCGCAGCCGATCCGGACGTGGACATCAGGGCAGATCCGGGTGACCTGGTCGTGCACGGCCTGGCAGACCTTGGCGAGCGAGGGCCCGGGCTCGACGAGCATCGCGAGGGCCCGGTCGAGCCCCCAGACGATCGACTCCGGGCCGGCCGCGTGGTGCGCACGGCGCGTCAACAGGTCCTCGATCGGCTGGTCGGCGATGCGCAGCTCGCCATCCGGTCGGGTCAGCTCGACGAGCACCGCCGCCCGGGGGACGTCCAGGTTCCAGCGCATCGCCGCGATCCGGCGGAGCATCTCCTCCCGGTTCAGCCTCCGGTTGGAGACCAGCTCCATCAGCAGCAGGGTGCTGTGCCGTTGCTCGCGGCTCACCACGGCCCGCTCCTGGGCCACGGCCATGGCCGCGATCGTGGCCGCGTGCTCCATCGCCGTCAGCTGGTGCGGCTGCAGACCGGTGCCCTCGGTCCACGCGGCGATTTCCCCGTGCGCGGTGCTGCCCGTCGTGATCGGGCGTGTCTCGTCCGGCGGGCCCGGGTCCTCAGCGGACGGGCCCGCGGAGACGACCGTCCGCCCCTGCGTGTCCAGGATCGCCACCGGCAGGCGGACCAGCTCGGCCAGCGCGGTGATGAGCTCCTGGTGCGACCCGCCCCGGACGGCGACGGCGGTGAGCCGTTTGTGGATCATCTCCGATCGTTCCAACTCGACCGCCTGCCGGTTGAGGATCGTGCCCAGCACCTCGGAGAGCACGTCGTTGAACGTGACGTCGTCCGGGATCTCGATCACGGGAAACTTCAGACGGTCGGCGGCCGCGAGCATCTCGACCGGCGACTCTCGCAGGTAGGGCCCGATCCGGATCCCGAGTGCGGCGAGACCACGGTTCGCCAGCTGGGGGACCAGATCGGCCAGTGCCGCCGAGTCGGTGCGGACCGGATATCCGGTGGTCAGGAGGAACTCGCCCCCGCGCATCCACCGGATGATGTCGGGCACCTCCATGATGTTGACGACCCGGATCGCGCGGTCCGTGCCGTCGCGCCCGGCGAGCAGGCGTGCGTGCGACAGGCAGGGCAGCAACAGCGCCTCCGCGACCGTGATCCCGAAAGGCGCCCTGCCGGTCTCCACGCTGCTCACCACGCCTGACTCTTGTTCAGCACCACGTCCACCGACCATGTCACCCGACGCCAAGGAAGGCACCGTTTCTCCGGCAACCGGAGCCAGTGATCCCAGCCACGTCCTTCCCTACCGTCACATTGGTGAACAGCCCGACGGCAGTGGTCGCGATCGGTGGCAACGCCCTGCTCGACGACGGTCCGGACGCCACGATCGCCGAGCAGTTCGAAGCGGCGCGTGGCATCGCCGGCGGACTCTGCGAGATGATCGATTCCGGGTGGCGGGTGGTACTCACCCATGGCAACGGTCCACAGGTCGGCTTCATCAAACGGCGCTCCGACCTGGTCGCCGAGCTGGCGCCGGAGCTGCCCAGCCTGGGCCTCGACATGTGCGTGGCCGACTCCCAGGGCAGCCTGGGCTACATCCTCGCCAGCACGCTCACCAGTGAGCTGCAGGTACGCGGCATGCCGCAGCAGGTGGTCGCGCTGCTCACCCACACCGTCGTCGACCGCGCCGACCCGGCGTTCCAGCAGCCCACCAAGCCGATCGGCTCCTTCTACTCCCGCGCAGACGCGGAGCGCCTGGCCCGGCAGCACGGGTGGACGGTCGCGGAGGACTCCGGCCGTGGCTGGCGCCGCGTCGTCCCCTCGCCGCTGCCCGGTCGCTTCCTCGAGCGGGAGGCGGTCCGAACGCTGACCGAGGCCGGGTTCGTCGTCGTCGCCGCTGGCGGGGGCGGCATCCCGGTGGTCGAGGACCCCGACGGCCGCTACCGCGGCGTCGAGGCCGTCATCGACAAGGACTTCGCGTCCGCCCTGCTCGGCAGGGCGCTGAACGCCGAACTGCTCGTGATCACGACAGGGGTCCCGCAGGTCGCCGTGCGCTTCGGCCGGCCCGATCAGCGGTTCCTCGACCGGATGGACGTGGCCGAGGCACGCCGGCATCTGACCGATGGCCAGTTCCCACCCGGGAGCATGGGGCCGAAGGTCGAAGCAGCCCTCCAGTTCCTCGAGACCGGTGGCCGGGAGGTGCTCATCACCTCCCCGAGCACCATGGGCGAGGCGTGGGCCGGCAGAACCGGCACGCGCATCGTGCCCGTCGCCGATCCGGCCACGGCCTGACGCCGGCGTCCACATGCCTGGTCACCCGGACCGTGAGGATGGTGCACGTCGTTCAGGGCTGCCCTCGGCCAGCTCATCCCATACATCATGTGACGTGCTCCCACACGACCTCGACCCCCGACACGCACGGCATACACGTCCCGGGCGGGGCACGCCCGGGAGGCGCGAGGCTCAGCGCAGCGCGGCGAAGAACGCCCGGATGTCGCCGACGACGACCTCGGGGACCTCGAGCGCGGCGAAGTGACCGCCCTTGTCGAAGCGGCTCCAGTGCACGATGTTGGAGTTGTCCCGCTCGGCGAAGACCTTGATCGTCTGGAAGTCGTCGGCGAAGACGGCGACGCCGGTTGGCGCGGAGTTCACCTGCGGCTCGCCCTCGGCGCGGGCGTTCTCGAGGTAGCTACGGCTCATGCCCGCCGCGGCGTTGGCGAACCAGTTCACGGAGACCTCGGTGAGGATCGTGTCGAGCGGCACCAGGGACGTGCCGTTGCCGAAGGAGTTGAACAGCTCGCTGTAGGCGAGCAGGGCGACCGGCGAGTCGCTGAGGCCGACCGCGACGGTCTGCGGCCGGCTCGCATTCATCGTGTTGTAGCCGCCGACCGACTGGAACCACTTCATGTGCTCGAGCCCCGCGTAGTCCTGCGGCTCGAGGCGCTCGAACTCGCTGGGGTCGCCGGACGGGAAGGAGAACAGCTGCAACACGTGCAGGCCGAGGAAGCCGTCGGGGTTCAGGAGCCCGAGTTCCCGGGCCACCATGGCGCCGTTGTCCGAGCCGTGGATGCCGTACCGGGTGTACCCGAGTCTCCGCATGAGCTCGTCATAGGCGCGTGCCACCCGGGCTGTGTCCCAACCGGCTTCGGCGACGGGGTTCGAGAAGCCGTAGCCGGGGGCGTCCGGGATCACCAGGTCGAAGGCGTCCTCGGCGCGGCCGCCGTGCGCGACCGGATCGGTGAGCGGGCCGATCATGTCGAGGTAGTCGACAGCGGATCCGGGGTAGGTGTGGGCGAGCAGGAGCGGCGTCGCGTCGGGGTGGGCCGAGCGCACGTGGATGAAGTGCAGGGTCTGCCCGTCGACCTCGGTCGTGAAGTGCGGCACGGCGTTGATTCGCTCCTGCTGGGCCGGCCAGTCGAAGCCGGTGCGCCAGCGCTGCACCGCCTCGTGGAGGTAGCTGTTCGGGGTGCCGTAGGTCCAGTCGTCACCGGGGGCGGGCTGGGGCAGGCGGGTGCGCGAGAGCCGGTCCATCAGATCGTCGACCTCGGCCGGGGTGACCTCGACGCGGAAGGGGAGGATGTCGGTGTTGGTCATGTTGGCCACGGTATCGTCGATATAGGAACACTTCGTTCCTATTGAACGAGGAAAGTTCAACCATGGCTGATACCACCGGACGGCTCCTCGCCCTGCTCGCCCTGCTGCAGTCGCGGCCGGCCTGGACCGGCACCGAACTCGCCGCTCGCCTCGGCGTGACGTCGCGAACCATCCGCAACGACATCGACCGGATGCGCGAGCTCGGCTATCCGGTCGAAACCACGAGAGGCACGACCGGCGGATACCGTCTCGGCGCCGGCGGCAAGCTGCCGCCGCTGCTGCTCGACGACGAGGAGGCCGTCGCCGTTGCGGTCGGCCTGCGGGCGGCGACCGGCATCACCGGGATCATGGAGTCGAGCGCGCGAGCGCTGGCGAAGCTCCAACAGGTGCTCCCGCCACGGTTGCGATCGACCGTGGCGGCGCTCTCGTCGGTGGTCGATCGAGCACCCGAGAACACCGGTACCGACGCACCGGATCCCGAGGTGGACCACTCCGTGCTCACGGCGATCGCGACCGCCGTCCGCCAGGTCGAACTGTTGCGCTTCGACTACCGCGGAGCAGCCCGGCTCGTCGAGCCTTACCGTCTGCTGAGCTGGGAACGCCGCTGGCATCTCGTCGGGCGCGACCCCTCGTCCGGCGAGTGGGACACCTTCCGGGCGGACTGGATCGAACCCCGGATGCCGACAGGTCGCAGCTTCCCGCCCTCGCCGTTGCCGGGCGGCGACTACACGGCTTTCGCCATGCGCTCGATCGCCACGAGCGGCTGGGAGGTGCACGCCCGCCTGCGCATCGCCGCGCATGCCGAAGCGGTGCTCGATCGCATCAACCCGACCGTCGGGGTGGTCGAGTCGATCACGGACACGGAATCGGTGCTCGTCACGGGCGCCGACAGCCTCGAAACCATCGCTGCCTACATCGGCATGCTCGGCATGGATTTCACCGTGGAGTCCCCAGCCGAGCTCCGACCGCACCTGCGCCGCCTCGCAGAGGTCTACCTGCGGGCAATCGCCGACTGAGCCGATCGGCCTCCGGGGGAGGTGGATCACCCGCTCGGAGACGCCCGGTCTCCGAGACGACTCAGGGCCCCGCCGCACCGAAGTGAAGTAGGGCCCTGACCTGGCCAATCTCTGTGCGCCCGAAGGGATTCGAACCCCTAACCTTCTGGGCAACCGGGGACGGCGTGAGCCCAGCTCAGCGGGAGCTCGGCGTGCACGGTGGTGCCCGCGCCGGGGGCGCTGAGCACCCAGAGCCGGCCGCCGAGCGCTTCGACGCGGTCCTTGAGTCCGACCAGGCCGGTTCCGCCGGCGGGGTCGGCGCCGCCGCGGCCGTTGTCGCGCACCCGGACGTGCAGGGCGGTGTCGGCGGGGTCGGTGTCGACGGTGACGGTGAGGGCCGTGGCGTGTGCGTGTTTGGCGGTGTTGGCCAGGGCCTCGGCGACCAGGTAGTAGGCGGCGATCTCGATCTGTTCGGGCAGCCGGCCGTCGTGGCGGACGTCGAGTTCGACCGGGACGGTGGCGCGGCGGGCGAGGGTCTTGAGCGCGGGGTGCAGGCCGCCTTCGGCGAGGATCGCCGGGTGGATGCCGCGGGCGAGCTCGCGCAGCTCGTCGAGTGCGCTGGTGGCATCGGCGGCCAGCTCGTCCAGCTGGACCGCGAGTTCGCCGGCGTCGGGCGGGACGGCCGCCTGCGCCGCGCGCAGCTGCAGGGCGAGGGTGACCAGGCGTTGTTGGGCGCCGTCGTGCAGGTCGCGTTCGATGCGACGGCGGGTCTGGTCGGCGGTGGTGACGATGCGGGTGCGGGAGGTGGTGAGTTCGGTGTAGAGCTGGGCGTTGTCCAGGGAGACCGCGAGTTGGCCGGCGATGAGGGTGACCGCGTCGAGTCGGTCGGTGGTGAACGCGGCGCGGATGAGCCGGTTCTCCAGCAGCAGCACCGCCCGCAGGTTGCCGCGGCTGAGGATGGGCACGGCCAGCAGGGAACAGCAGGCGAGGTCGGCGAGGTAGGGGTCGCGGGCGAAGCGGTCGTCGTCGGTGGCGTCGGGCACGATTAGGAGTTCCTCGGTGCGTTGGACATAACGCAGCACCGACAGCGGCACCACGTGTTCGGGCCCGGTGCCGCTCACCGCTACGGTGTCGCCGCCGGGTGCGGGTAGCCGCCAGTCGTGGTGGTCGTCGCTCCACAGCAGCAGGCGCACGCCGGTGGCGCCGGTCATCGCGCCGAGCACCTGGGCCACGCGGGCGTGCAGGCTGTCGATGCTGGTCTCGGAGCTCAGCGCCTGGGAGGCGGCCAGGACGCCCAACAGGTCGAGGGTGCCGGTGGTGACCCTTCCGCGTTCCTGCACCAGATCAGTGGGCTGTTCGCCGCCTCCGGTGGTGGCGTCGGGGTGGGGTTGCTGGGTGGGGTAGGCCCAGTCGAGTTGGTCGACTTTGGCGGTGGCGCCCCAGGCGGCGTAGTGCTGGCGGGCCTGGGCGAGCAGCTCGTGACCGGCGTGGTCGAGGCCGCGGGCCAGGGAGAAGCGGGCCGCGCGTTCGGTGATCAACGCCCGGTGCCAGGGCCGTGTACGGCCGGCGACCTGGCGGCGGGCGGCGTCGAAGGCCAGCTCGGCGCCCCGGTAATCCCCCATCGCCCACGCCCGCTCGGCCTCCAGCCACCGCAACAGATGCAGGAAGTTGTCCGGCGCGTCCGCGGCACGTGCAGCCAGCCACCGCGTCGTCTCGTCCAGCTCGGACAGCAGAGGGGCGTGCTCGTCACCGGCTGTGTTGCGGGCTTGCCCGGCCAGGGCCAACCCACGCAGCAGGCGGGCCAAGGCGGTCGAGTAGTGGCCCAGGATGGCCGGTAGTAGCGGCATCGCCGCAGCGGTGTGCTGTGCCAGGCCGGGTGGATCGCCGAAGACGGCGGCGGCGATCGCCCGGTTGAGATGCGCGTACAGAAGCGCCATCGGGTTGTCGGCGTATCGATCGGTGGGATCCGCCGTACCGATCGGGTCCGAGCTTGCGCCGCGCAGCACACCGGCCAGCCACCGGTGACCGTCGAGCACCTGGCCGATCTGTTCGTTGCCGGTGCGCCGTGCAAAGGCGACGCCTGCCTCCAGCTGGTCGACGAGGTGGTCGAGGGTTGGCGCGCAGTCGAGCAAGAAGTACTCGATCGAGTGATAGGTGTAGCCGGCGTACGCCAGGGCGCCACCTGCGATCAGCCCCTCGCGGGCACGCAGAATGGCGTGGACACCGTTCTCAAGCGGCTGAAACCAGCAACTGAGGATGGCGAAGTAGTAGTACGCGTACGAGGTCTCGGGCTCATAGCCGCGGGCTTCGCCCCACGCCAGGAGCCGCCCCAACGCCCGGTATCCGGCGCTGTCGCCGCGCTGTACCACGGCGTAGTAAGAGGCGAAGCAGGCGGAGCAGACCAAGGTGCGTCCGGGTCCGTGCTCGCGCCAGATCCGCAGCGCTTCCAGGCTCAGCCAGGCAAGCCTGGTGTGGTCGGCGAGGAAAGAGACCGGCGGCAGGGTCGCGTCGAGCAGGCGGGTCGCAGCGAGCAGCGTGGGGTCGGTGATCTCCGGCCGAACCAGATCCTCGGCGGCGTCGGTGTCCAGCCACCGGTACAGGTACTCGAACTGGTGGTCGAGATCGGCGACGAGCTGGTCGGCGGCCGGAACGGTGATGCCGCACGCGCGCAGCGACTTCAGGCCCAGATCGATCGCCTCTGTGAAGCATTTGCGGTGGGTCAGGCTGCGCACCTGCACCGCCGTCGCGTCGGCGCGTTGGATCGCGTCGGGACACAGCTGCTCGATCGTGTGGTACTCCGCGTCCGCCTCGTCGAGGCGCCCGAGGCTGTACAGGGCGGAGTGGCGGCCGGTACGCACCTCGATCAGCGTGGCGGTCTCGCCCGGCGCGATCAGCCGTAGCGCGGCGACCAGCAGTGCGTTCACCAGCGTGTATTCCCCGATCAACGTCGCTTGGTCGGCGGCGCGGCGCAGCAGCCCCACCACCAGCCGGCGCTCCGCCGCCTCGGTGACGGCGTCGATCACCGGCAGGTACTGTTCGGCCGCCACCGCGAACAGCTCCGGTACCGCGGCCAGTCGCCGCGCGATGACCAGCTGCAGGGTGCGTCGCCGCTGCGGGGCCAGCCCACTCAGGACGACCTCGCGGGTGCGGTCGTGGCGAAACCGCACGGCTTCACGCGGCCCGGGCTCCATCACCAGGACGCCCTCGTCGAGGGCGGGCGCCAGTTGCTGGTCCACCACGCCAGGTGGCGCATCTGTGGCGGTATGCAGCAGGCTGATCTCGGCTCGCCCGCCCAGGCACGCCATCGCCTCGACCAGCGCGCGGGAGGTCGCCGGCATCGCCGCGACCCGCGCCGCCAGCAGCCCGGCCACCTCCGACCGGCCCAGACGAGCCCGCGCCGCCGCGTCGTCCCACCGCCACCCGGCGGCGGTCGCCGCCAGCACGCCGTCGCGTTGCAGGGCGTTGAACAGCTCCACCGTCTCGTACGGGTTACCGGACGTGCGATCGCTGATCATCTCGGCCAGGCCCGCCACGGTGGTCCGGTCCGCGTGCAGCGTCTCCGCCAGCATGGTGACCAGGCCCGACACCGCCAAGTTGTCCAGCCCCAGCCAGCGCACGCCGGCCTGCTCGCGCCACCGCGACAGCAATGCGGCCAACGGATGCGCCGGATCCATCTCGGCGTCGCGATAGGCCCCCACCAGCAACAGGCCCTCGACCGGTTCCTCGGACAGCACGAGATCGACGAAGCCGAGCGGGGTGCGCCCACCCCACTGCAAATCGTCGACGAACACCACGACCGGCCGTTTCGGCGACGCGACCGCCCGCAGCACCTGCACCGCCGCTCGCTGCGCCCGCGCCTGCGCGGTCAGCGGATCCCCCGAATCCGGCGCCACCCCCAGCAGTACGGCGAACTCCGGCACCACCGCGCTCAACAGACCCGCGTTCGCTCCGAGCGCCTCGAGGATCCGTTCCCGGACCTCGCCGAGCTCGTCCTCCGGCTCGACCAGCAACAGCCGGCCCAACGCCCGGAACGCCTGGTGACCCGCGTCGAACTCCACGTCCCGCCGGTACTGGTCGAACTTTCCGGTCACGATCCAGCCATCCCGGCCCGCCACCACCGGCCGCAGCTGATCGACCAGCGCGGTCTTGCCCACCCCCGGCGCCCCGCTGACCAGCACTCCCCGGCAGCGGCCGGCCAGCGCCTCGTCGAACGCCGCCTTCAACGCCGCCAACTCGGCCTCGCGCCCCACCAGCCGCGGCGGCAGCAACCGCAGCGGAACGTCGTGCTCGCCGATGCGCACCGGAGCCGCCGCCGGATGCGCCTGGGCGTCGCGGACCTGTTGCAGGTCGTGGGCCAGACCCTCCGCGCTCTGGTAGCGGTGGTCCGGTTCCTTCTCTAGCAACCGCATCACGATCTCGGACAGCGGAGCCGGCAGCGCCGGGTTCACCGTGGCCGGCGGCACCGGCACCCGCGCCAGGTGATCGTGGGTAAGACGCAGCGGGTCGTCAGAGCCGAACGGCGGTTCACCCGTGGCCAACTCGTAGAGCGTCGCGCCCAGGGCGTACAGGTCGGCGCGCTGGTCCACCGCCCGGCCGGTGCGCCCGGTCTGCTCGGGGGCGAGGTAGGGCAGCGACCCGACGATCTCGCTGTGGTGGGCGAACTCCGGGTGGATCTCGGCGAACGAGGTCGCCAACGCGAAGTCCACCAGGCACGGGGCCCCGTCACGGGAGATCACGACGTTGGCCGGGGTGATGTCCCGGTGCATCACCCCGCGGCGGTGCATCCCCGCCACCGCCCGGGCCAGTTCGATGGCCAGCCGGATCAGCTCATCGACGGCCAGCGGCGTGGCCAACCCGGCCAACGTGCTCTCCCCGGCGTCGGCCAGCACGATCGACCCCGGGTACTGCGGCGCCTCCACCAGCTGCGCCAGCCCTGCAACACTGCGCAGCCGCTCCAGCATCGCCCGCTCGTGCCGCAGCCGCCGCTGCGCGTCCAGCGCCCGCGGCTCCTTCCGGACGACCGTTCGCCCAGGGAAGACCAGTCGAGTGACCCGCGTGCGCGCGCTCTCATGCAGCAGCATCTCGCCCCGAGCGGGCGGGTCTCGGCCCGGCAGCGCGCCTGCCCCCATCGGACACCTCCGCGTACCCGGTGTGCCTACGCCTACCCGCCTGCTCGCGCAAGTACCTGGCCGCCGATGACCGCAGGTGGCCGGAGCGTTGAGGCTGCGAATGCCGTGAGGGGCTCTGCAGCCGCGGTTCGGGTCTCGTTCGCGACCGGTCGGCACGTTCGGCGAGTCCCCGCGAGCGCAGGTACCACGCTACGCGGACGACGCAATGGCCAAACTGGCGCAAGGACCACCCTGCGAGCGCGGGGAGCTGGACATAGTTGTCGATGACCTTGGTCGCGTAGCAGGGATCACCCCCAGGGACGCGGAGAACACTCTCGGCGCCGAGTTGAACAAGATGCCCGGGAGGGACACCCCCGCGAGTAAGCACGGCAACATCAGCGGACCACCCCCGCGAGCGCGGGGAGGCCGGCGGGCTGCCCGCGCCGTCCTCATCGGATGGTTCGGTCAGCTTCCGAGGTCGGGTTCCTCGTGAGGTCAGTGGAGATGGCAGGGGCGCAGCGGGGGCGCAGGATTCGGCCTTGCGCCCCTGCCTGCTGAGGTGCGTTTGCGCTGGTCAAGTGGAGTGCGGTGACCGTCAAGGGGCGCAAGGGGCGCAAGGCGTTTTCGTGCGCCCCTGCTGCGCCGCTGCGTCCGCCCCTGCGGACAGTTGGCGCGGGCGCTCACTCGTCCTCGTCGTCGGCTGCGGGCGTCGGGGTCAGCTCCACCCACCGTGTGCCGTTCGACTGGCCCGCGCGGAACGCGATCCCGGCCGCGTCCAGCACGTCCGGCGAGCCTTTGAGGCGCTGGCTGAGCACCTTCCCGGTGGTGCTGGTCGAGTGCGGGCTGCGCCGCGGTGGGAGGACATCGACATCGAGGCGCGGAGCCTCTTCGTGCGCCGGACCCTGTCCGACGTCGGCGGCCACCTGGTGTTCGGCGAGCCGAAGACGCGAGCCTCGTCGGCGGAGATCGGGCTGCCCTCGAGGGTGGTCGCTGCGCTGGAAGTGCAGGCGACGCGCCAGCAGCTCGAACGGGACGAGTGGGGTAAGGCGTATGAGGATCAGCGCCTCGTGTTCGCCCGGGATGGCGGCGCCCCGCTCCGGCCGGAGCACGTGTTGAAGCGGTTCGGCCCGCTGTGCCGGGCGGCCGCGGTCACGCTGATGATCGGTCCGGTGTCCCGCTGCCGGTGGTGTCGAAGGTGCTCCTGCCACACGCAGCTGGCGATCACTGCAGATCTGTACGGCCACCTCACGCGGGACATCGCGGCGGGTGCAGCCGACACCTACGGCGCGGCTCTCGACGCGGCTGCCGCGGAGCGGGCGGCGGAGGCCGCGACCCGGGCCGCCATGGCACCGAACGGGGCCGGTTAGAAGAGAACACCCTCGCAACACACTCGCATGATCATGGAAACAACGCTGGCGGCTCTCCAGATTCGGAGAACCGCCAGGTCAGCAATGGTGCGCCCGAAGGGATTCGAACCCCTAACCTTCTGATCCGTAGTCAGATGCTCTATCCGTTGAGCTACGGGCGCGTGCTCTTCAGTTGTCGTACTCCGTCGCAGCCGATGTTACCCGACCACTCCAGGTGCGGAGGCTCCGGGATTTGAACCCGGGATGGGGGGTGACCCCAAACCGCATTAGCAGTGCGGCGCCATAGACCAGACTAGGCGAAGCCTCCCGGGGCCTCTCGGCCTCCAGCGGACACCAGACTACACATGCCGTTCCGGCCGATCACGCCCCCCCGGGGGTCACCAGCGCGAGGAACGGAGCGAGCGCCTCGGGGTTCTGGAGGGCCCCCCGGCTCACGGCCTTGTCCGGCGCCACACCCGAAAGGATCTTCTTGACCGGTACCTCGCACTTCTTGCCGTTGAGGGTGCGTGGGACGGCGTCCACGACGATGAACCGGTCCGGGACGTGCCGGGGCGACAGCTCGGAACGCAGGGTGCGGCGCAGGCCCGGCTCGACGTCCTCCAGCGATGCTCCCGGGGCCAGCACGACGAAGCAGAGCAGGGCTCCGTCGTCGCTGGCGGCGAGCTCTGTGGTGTCGATCACCAGTGAGTCGAGGATCTCCTCGACGCCCTCGACCACGGCGTAGAAGTCGGCGGTGCCCATCCGGACGCCGCCGCGGTTCAGGGTGGAGTCGCTGCGGCCGTAGATGACGAAGGAGTTGCGCGGTGTGAGCCGCACCCAGTCCCCGTGGCGCCAGACACCCGGGAAGTCCTCGAAGTAGGCCTCGCGGAGCCGGGCACCGTCGGGGTCGTTCCAGAACGACACCGGCATCGACGGCATCGGCTGGGTGATGACCAGCTCGCCCACCTCGTCGACGAGTTCCTTGCCGGACTCGTCGTATGCGGCGACCGCAGCGCCGAGGGCTGCGCAGGAGATCTCGCCGAGCCACACGGGCACGAGGGGGGACGCGCCGACGAAAGCGGAGCACACGTCGGTGCCACCGGACACGGAGCAGAGCTGGATGTCCTCACCCACGGCGTCGCCGACCCACCGGAAACCCTCGACCGACAGCGGCGCCCCGGTCGATCCGATCGCGACGAGCGACCCCAGGTCGTACTGGTCGCGGGGGCGCAGCCCGGACTTGAGGCTGGACTGGATGAACGGCGCCGACACCCCGAAGTAGGTGATGCGGTGGCGTTCGACGAGCTTCCACAGCGCGCCGAGGTCGGGATGGCCGGGGTTGCCGTCGAACAGCACGACGGTGCTGCCCACCAGCAGGCCCCCGATGAGCAGGTTCCACATCATCCAGCCGGTGGTGGTGAACCAGAAGAAGCGGTGACCGGGGCCGAGCTCCATCTGCAGGCCCAGGGACTTCACGTGCTCCAGGACGATCCCGCCGTGGCCGTGCACGATGCCCTTGGGCAGTCCCGTGGTGCCGGACGAGTACAGCACCCAGAGCGGGTGGTCGAAAGGCACGGGCTCGAACTCCAGTGGCGCGTGCGTCGCGGTGAAGTCGTTCCACGACACCGTGCCGTCGAGCGTCGCGTCCTCGTCCAGGTACGGGACGAGGACGGTCGCCGTCAGCATCGGCAGCTGCGCACGCAGGGCCTCGATGTTCGCGCGGACGTCGAACCGCTTCCCGCCGTAGACGTAGCCGTCCACGGCCAGCAGCACCGCCGGCTCGATCTGCGCGAACCTGTCGTGCACGGCCCGCGCGCCGAAGTCCGGCGAGCAGGACGACCAGATCGCACCGAGGCTGGCAGCAGCGAGGAACGTCACCAGCGTCTCGACGCAGTTCGGGGCGAGGGCGACGACCCGGTCCCCCCGGCCGACCCCCATCCGCACCAGGCCCGCTCGCGCCCGGCCGACGAGGTCGCGCAGCTCGGCGTGCGTGACCGTCCGCTCCAGGCCGTCCTCGCGAGCGAACACGAGTGCGATGTCGCCGTCCTCCCGGCCCGGGCCCGGAGTCAGCGCGTGCTCGGCGTAGTTGAGCGTGGCGCCGGGGAACCACTTTGCGCCCGGCATCTCACGCCCGCCCAGCGCCGCACTCGGCTGCGTGTGGAACCGGACACCCTCGAACTCGGCGACGGCGGACCAGAAGCCCTCCAGGTCCTCGACCGACCAGCTGTGCAACGCCGCGTAGTCGGGCACGTCCACCCCGCGGTGGTCCTGCACCCACGCCATGAACTCGGTCATCGGGCCGACGTGGTGCGGGTCGGGAGTCCACAGGACGTCGGGGATCTCGGACGCAGCCATGACGGTCAGCATGCAAGCCGCCGACGGGTCGCGCCAGGGCCGACCGGGGCGGGGAGAGGTCGTGCACGTCTCCCCGGCCTTGTAGTGGGTCCACACACCACGACACGGCCCATCAGCGCGCCTCGGACATGGGCTGCCGCCCCACCCCGCGCATGACCTCACATGGGTCTGCTCGTGGCCCACGGCACAGGTGGCCGCAGGCCCCGCCGGCAAGCTGGACGGGCATCCCCCCGCGCCGGATCGGGGCGACTCGGGGCTCCTCGATCGGGCGACTCGCGCGCAGGAACGGGCGACTCGCGGGCGTGGGCGGGCCGCTCGCGCACGGAAACCGGGCGACTCGCGCAGCCGTGGCGGGCGACTCGCGCGGCCGGAGCGGGCGACTCGCGCACACCAAACGGGCGACTCGCGCGGCCGGAGCGGGCGACTCGCGGGGTGGGCGGGGCGTCAGCGCAGGTGGGAGTCGAACCAGTTCAAGGTGCGCTGCCAGGCGTCGGCTGCGGAGTTCGGGTCGTCGTCGAAGCGGTGGCCGCTGTGGGGGTACACGACGACGTCCGTGGCCACCTCCGAGGAGCTCGCCGCGTCGCGCAGCCTGCTGATCCCCGGGTCCGGCTCGCCGTCGGCCGTCTCGCCGTAGATCCCGAGCCAGGGGCAGGTGAGTCCGGGGGCGGCCTCGATCAGTGACGGGAGACCCGTGGAGGCGGCGTCGGCGATGCCTTCCCCCGCCACCGTGACCGCGGCGCCGAGCCTGCGGTTGGCCGCCACCACCAGCGCGACCGAGCCGCCGAGGTCGAAGCCGATGACGCCCATCCGGTCGGCGGTGATGTCGTGCTCGGCGAGCCAGCCGAAGGCCGTGTCGGTGTCGGCCATGATCTGCTCGCCCTCGAGCCGGTCGACCTGCTGCTGGACCTCGTCGTCGGCGGCGCCGTCCAACTCGTCGGCCCCGTCGCGGTGGTAGAGGTGCGGCGCCACGGTGAGCCAGCCGTCCCCGGCGAGACCTTGCACGAGCCCGCGCACCGCGTCGGTGACGCCCCGCGCCTCGTGCAGGACCACGATCCCGCCGCGCACCGGACCGTCCGGCTCCGCCACGGTGAGTCGCAGAGAGCTGCCATCGACCAGCGGGACGGTCTCCGTCCTGATCTCGGTCATGGCCACAAGGGTTGCACGGCTCAGCGAGTGAGACAGCGGCGGGCACGTCGTGGTGGCGACACACATAAGGTGTCCACATGACGCTGATCCGCCCCGATCTCGACACGCTCCCGGCGTACGTCCCCGGACGCGCGATTCCCGGGGCGATCAAGCTGGCGAGCAACGAGGTGTCGCTGCCCCCGACACCCCGGGTGCTCGCAGCGATCGCCGAGGCCGCCGCAGGTGGCAACCGGTACCCGGATCTCGCCGTCACGGGCCTCACGGCACGCCTCGCGCAGTACCTCGGCGTGGACACCGAGCGGATCGCCATCGGCTGCGGGTCCGTCACCTTGTGCCAGCAGCTCGTGCAGGCCACCTGTTCCGAGTCGTCGGACGAGGTCGTGTACGCCTGGCGCTCGTTCGAGTCCTATCCGATCGTGACGCAGATCGGCGGCGCGACGATCCGCGCGGTGCCGCTGGACGCCGACTTCCGGCACGACGTCGACGCCATGATCGCCGCCGTCACCCCGCAGACGCGCCTGGTGATCGTCTGCAGCCCGAACAACCCGACGGGCACGGTCGTGACGCGCGACGAGATGGAGCGGCTGCTCGTCTCGGTCGGTCCCGATGTCCTGGTGGCACTGGACGAGGCGTACTACGAGTACGTCACGGACCCGGAGGCCGTCGACGGGATGGCACTGATCGACGCCCACCCCAACCTGGTGGTGCTGCGGACGTTCTCCAAGGCCTACCGCCTCGCGGCGCTTCGGGTGGGGTACGCCGTCAGCTCGCCTGCGGTGACGACCGCTCTGCGGAAGGTGTGCTCGCCGTTCAGCGTCAGCTCGGTGGCGCAGGCCGGGGCGATCGCGGCTCTCGACGACGCTGCCGAACTGCTCGCCTGGTGCAAGGACGTGGTCACCGAGCGGAGCAGGGTGCGCGACGCGCTGCTGGAGGCCGGCTACACCGTGCCGGTCTCCCAGTCCAACTTCGTGTGGCTCGCGCTGGGCGACCGGACCGGTCCGTTCACCGCGCACTGTCTTGACCACAAGGTGGTCGTCCGTCCGTTCGCCTCCGACGGGGTGCGGGTGACGGTGTCCGCGCCCGACGAGAACGACGCCTTCCTGGCCGCGGCTCGGTCGTTCACGGGCTGACCCGCCCACGGGCGGCGGCGAACCTGCCCTGAGACGACACCGGCCCGGCCCCGACCACGCTGTCGGGACCGGGCCGCTGCGTGCGCGAGCGTCAGCGAGTGACCCCGCGCCTGCCATAGGCACCTGCCACGATGGTGACACCGATGGCGGCGACGACAATCTGCAGAATGAGTTCGATCCAGTCGATGCCGCCGGTGCTGGCCACGCCGAACAGCCTCGCGATGAACGTGCCGATGAACGCGGCCACGATTCCGACCAGAATGGTCAGCCAGATCGGAATGTTCTGCTTTCCGGGCGCCACGAGCCGCCCGAGGAAGCCGATGATGGCACCGATGACGATCGCTGTGATGATCCCGGTCACGGTCATTGCAACTCCCGAGGTTCCTCAGGGCCGACCCCTCGCGACCCGCGTGTGCACTGGGTAGCACGGGGTGAGCGGCCCTGCACGCCTGGAGACCGGATGACACCCGAAGCGTTATCGCTCCATAGGGTCACGGCCACCTGGCGGGCCTCAGGGCTCGAGGACGTACCCCTCACCACGGACGGTGCGGATCCGTTCGGCGCCGATCTTGCGGCGCAGGTAAGAGATGTAGACCTGCACGAGATTGGCGGACGCCGGCTCGGACCAGACGGCGCTCGCCAGCTTGTCCGGGGAGACGACTTCACCCGGGTCGGCGAGAAGCGCCATCAACATCGCGAATTCGGTGGGAGACAACGAAACCGATTGTCCGTCGACGGTCACCTCCCCGAGTTCGGTGTCGACGGTCAGCTCACCGTGCCGGATCACGGTGTTCTCGACGGCGGCACCGAGCCGCAGCCGGAGCCGGATCCGCGCGGCGAGTTCGTCGACGGCGAAGGGCCGCAGCAGGTAGTCGTCGCGGTCGCCGCGCAGCTGACCGAGCAGGCTCGCGCGACGTTCCCGCGGGGTGACCGCGATGACCGGCACGTTCGGCGCCTCGGTCTGGACGGCCGCGAGTACCGCAGCCTGGTCCGGTCCGGGCAGCTCGACATCGAGCACCAGCAGGGCGGGGTCGCGCGAGCGGACGGCGTCGAGCACGCCGATGCCGTCGCTGACGGGGCTGACCGACACCCCTTCCGACCGGAGGCTGCGCAGCACAGCAGCCGACGCGGCCGTCGGGGGTAGCGCCAACAGGACATGATCGTTCGGGGGTACGGACACACGTGTCGACAGTGCTGTCGACACGTACGAGGACGCACCCCCCGGGGGAGCAGCGGGGAGCATCGCGCCTAGCTTCTCGCAGCCGAGCCGCGATAACAATCGTCTAACGGAGCAACCTTGAACGTTCTGAGAGGTACATCCCGGTCAGCTGAGAGCCCAGGTACTCCGAATGGAGTACTCAAGCTGCCCCATCCGTCCGTCTGACGTCGTTTTGGCGCGCCTGACCGACCTGCTGGCGCGAACGCGCAACCTGACCTCTCAGGTTTGCTGATCATCGGGCTCCACCTTCTTTATGGTTCCGCCCCATGCGACGGACAACCTCCGCTGCGGAAGATCGCTCGGAATCCCCGACCGAGCTGATCGCACGAATTTCCGCAGAGCACGGCTCCCCCACCGTGACCCAGGGGCGGCGTCATCGCCGCCGTGCGGGCGAGAACGTCGACGCCGTAGTCACCTCCGACCCGCTTCCCCAGCGCTCCCTCACCCGCAGGCTGGCTCCGCTCGCGATCGGCGCCACGGTGATGCTGGTGGCCACCACGGTCGCCACCACCCTGCGACCTGCTGAGGACACCTCGCTCGCCGCGCCCGAGCTGAGCACGGCGATCGTTCGGACCGACCCGACCACGACGCTCGCCGTTCCCACCGATGCCCTTCCGCTCCCCACCACGAGCGACGCACCCGAGGCCACCAAGGACGCTCCGGAGTCCAAGGAGGCAACGAGCTCCACCACGAAGAGCACGTCGCGGAAGCCGGCCCCACCGCCGCCCGTCGCGAAGGCCGTGAGCGACGGCAAGCAGGCCGCGCAGCGCCTCGGCTGGACCCCGGCCGGTGGCGACGAGTTCAACAGCGGCCTGAGCTCGAAGTGGGGCGTGTACGAAGGCGAGGGGAACGCCGGCAACGGCACCCGCTCCGAGAAGCAGGTCAGCGTCGAGAACGGCTCGCTCGTCATCCGAGGCGACTCGAAGGGCAACAGCGGCGGCATGGCGTGGAGCGACGGCCAGCGCTTCGGCAAGTGGGAGATGCGCGCGAAGTTCCCCGCCGGTGACTCGCAGTACCACCCCGTGCTGATCCTCTGGCCGAGCGACCACGACTGGCCGGAGGGTGGCGAGATCGACTTCGCCGAGACCACCAGCGCCTCGGACGACGTGTCGTTCTTCCTGCACTACAGCGCCAGCAACCAGCAGAAGTCGGCCACGAAGAAGCTCGACATCACCCAGTGGCACAACTACGCCGTGGAATGGGTGGACGGCCGGATCACCGGCTACATCGACGGCGAGAAGTGGTTCGAGAGCACCGACTCCAAAACGATGCCTCCCGGCAAGATGCACGCCACGATCCAGCTCGACTACTTCCCCGACGGCGGCACTCCCAAGTCGTCCGAGATGCTCGTCGACTACATGCGGATCTACAAGTAGCTACTGCCGCCCGTCGCACACCCGTCCCGCCCGGCGCTCCCCACCGGGCGGGACGTTGTGTTCTGCGGGGTCAGTCGGCTGACGGGAACATCCGGACGAGCCGCGCGTCGGACTCGCGCAGTGCGGCCCGGTCGAACGTCGAGGTGGACGCGAGCAGTTCGTCGGCGCCGGTCCGGGCGAGCAGGTCACCCAGTTCGTCGGCGACCGCGGCCTCGTCGCCGTGCACCGTCCGGCCCACCGCCTCCTCGACCACGGCGCGCTGCCGCGCCGACAGCGGGCGGCCGAGGTCGACGGGTTCCAGCGCGGGGAACTGCCCGGTCGTGCGGGCCGCCGCCAGTGCCCACGCCTCCGGGAGCGCGAGCTCGCGAGCCGCGGCAACCGAGTCGGCCACCAGCACGTCGCGCGACACCACGACGTAGGGCCGCGCCCCCGCCGCGCGGACGCGGGCGCGGTAGTCGGCCAGCTCCTCGCCGATCCCGTCGCGGTCGAGCGCCGGCCCTCCCAGCACCACCGGCAGGCCGGCGTCCCCGGCAACGGCCAGGCCACGTGCGGTGGCGAGCACGAACAGCGGGACGGGCCGGTCGAGGCGCGGCCGCACCGTGACGGGGGCGGTGCCGTCCAGGTAGGCGCGCAGCTCCGCGAGATCAGCGGCGAACGTGTCGGGTGCGGCCTCGTCGCGCCGCAGTGCTCTGCGGACCGGCGGCGTGAAGCCGAGCGAGCGGCCCGCACCCAGGTCGATGCGGCCGGGGAACAGCGCCTCCAGCATCGCGAACTGCTCGGCCACCACGATCGGCTGGTGGTTGGGCAGCATCACCCCGCCGGAGCCGACCCGGATCCGCTCCGTGCGAGCAGCCACCGCGGCGATCAGAACCGGTGGGCTCCCGCTCGCGATGCCGGGGACGGCGTGGTGCTCGGCCACCCAGAACCGGTGGTAGCCGAGCTGTTCCGCGCGCTGGGCCCGGGCCACGGTGTCGCCCAGCGCGGCCTCGTCGGGCTCTCCGGACCTGGTGCGCGACCGGTCCAGTAGCGAGAGCCGCACCTGCGGAAACATCATGAGCGGCAACACGCACCGTTCAGGAGGAATTCCGCGTCGGCGGCTCCCGGTCAGCTGATGCGGCGCTTGGTGTGGCTCCGGGCGCCGTGGCCCTCCCTGGCGTGCCCCGCGCGGGGCCCGACATGGGACGGGTCGACCTGCTTGGCCTTCGCCCGGCGGGCGGCGCGGTTGAGCGGCTCCTCCGGCTCGGCGGCGGATTCGGCCTCCGTCGCCTCGGGGGCGGGCTCGTCGGCGGACTCCGACTGCTTCGGCGGGAGCGGCTGGGACTGGGACATGGGAACCTCCGAGATCGTGGGGGTGGGGGGCGGAATCCGCGGGCTCAGAGGATCACGCCCGGAGAGTACCGGGGGGCCGGATGCCGGTCTCCCCAGTTCCGCGGTCTCCCGAGTGCCGCGGTGCCGGTCAGCGAACGGCGGTCAGCCCGCGAGGCCGCGGCGCGCCAGCAGCGGCGCGATCTCGGGGTCGCGGCCGCGGAAGGCTCGGTAGGCCTCCATCGGGTCCACGGCCCCTCCGCGGGAGAGCAGCTCACGCCGGAACGTGTCGCCGTTCTCGCGCCGCAACCCGCCGTTCTCGGCGAACCACTCCACGGTGTCGGCGTCGAGCACCTCGCTCCAGATGTAGGAGTAGTAGCCCGCGCTGTAGCCGCCGCCGAAGATGTGGTTGAAGTAGGTGGTCCGGTAGCGCGGCGGGGCGGTCGGGACGGCCACCCCGGCCGCGACGATCGCGTCGGCCTCGAACGTCTCCACGTCGGTCACCTGCTCGTCCGGGCCGAGGCGGTGCCACGCCTGGTCGAGCAGCGCCGCGGCCAGGTACTCGGTGGTGGCGAACCCTTCTCCGAACTGCCGCGACTCGGCCAGCCGCGCCACCAGCTCGGGCGGCAGCGGCTCACCGGTCTCGTGGTGGCGGGCGTAGTTCGCGAGGACCTCCTGGTCCTCCAGCCACATCTCGTTGACCTGCGACGGGTACTCGACGAAGTCGCGGGGCACCTTCGTGCCGGCGAACGTCGGGTACTGCACGTCGGAGAACAGCCCGTGCACCGCGTGCCCGAACTCGTGGAAGAGCGTGCGGACGTTGTCGATCGTGAGCAGCGTCGGTTGCCCGTCGGCCGGGCGGGCGAGGTTGAGGGTGTTGAGCACCACCGGCCTGGTGCCAAGCAGCCGTGACTGCGTGACGAACGAGTTCATCCACGCCCCGCCGCGCTTCGACTCCCGCGCGTAGAGGTCGGCGACGAACAGCCCGAGCTGCCCGTTCTCGTCGAAGACGTCGAAGACCCGCACCTCGGGGTGGTAGCGCGGCAGGTCGTGGCGCTCGCTGAAGCGCAGCCCGTAGAGCCGGCCCGCGGCGTGGAAGACGCCGTCGTGCAGCACGCGCTCCAGCTCGAGGTAGGGCCGCAGCGTGTCGGCGTCGAGGTCGAACCGCTCGCGGCGCACCCGCTCGGCGTGGAACGCCCGGTCCCACGCCTCGATCGGGTGGCCCGCTGCCGTCGACAGCTCGTCGGCCTCGGCCTGCGCGTTGACCGCCGCCACCGGAGCCAACTTCCCCAGCATCGCGTCGATGGCGTCGACCGTGCCCGCCGTGCCGATCTCCACCACCCAGGACGCATGGTGCGGGTGCCCGAGCAGCGCCGCTCGCTCGGCACGCAGCGCGGCCATGCGCAGCACGATCCCCCGGGTGTCGTGCTCGCCGCCGAGGCCGCGCGTGACCGACGCGCGGTGCACCCGCTCGCGCAGCCCGCGGTCGGTGAGCGAGGCGAGTACCGGCTGCCCGGTGGGCAGGACGAGGGTGATCAGGTACGCACCGTCGTGGCCTCGCGCGGTGGCCGCCCGCGCCGCGGCGGAGACGGCGTCCGGGGACAGCCCCGCGAGCTCGGCCGGATCCTCGACGAGGACCGCAGCGTCGTTCGCGCCGGCCAGCAACTTCGCGCCGAACTCCGTGGAGAGCGTCGACAGCTCGGCGTTGAGGGCCCGCAGCCGCTCCTGCTCGGCGGCTCCCAGCCGCGCCCCCGCCCGCACGGCGTCACGGTGGAGCCGTTCCAGCAACCGCAGCGACTCCGCGTCCAGGCCCAGCTCGTGACGCGCCTCGTGCAGCGTCTCGATGCGGGCGAACAGCGCAGGGTCGAGCATGATCGCGTCCGAGTGCGCGGCGAGCCGGGGCGCGAACTCCGCCTCGATCGCGCGGATCCCCGGCGTGCTGCACGAGCTGACGAGCGTGAAGAACACCGCCGAGACCCGCTGCAGCACCGCCCCCGAGCGCTCCAGCGCGACGATCGTGTTGGCGAACGTCGGCGGCGCCGGGTCGCCGGTGATCGCGTCCACCTCCGCGCGCTGTTGCTCCATCCCCGCTGTGAACGCGGGCGCGAAGTGCTCCTCCCGGATGGCGTCGAAGTCCGGGAACTCGAAGGGCAACGGGCTGGGGGCGAGGAACGGGTTGGCGCTCACGCGCGCGAGCATAGGTGCGTGACGCAGGTACGGGTCGGTGTCGGCGCGGTCGTGATCGAGGACGGGCGTGTGCTCGTGATGCGACGGGCGGGAGCGCACGGCGCGGGCCTGTGGGGGCTGCCCGGCGGCCACCAGGAGTTCGGCGAGTCCCCGGAGCACACGGCGGTGCGCGAGGTGGCCGAGGAGACCGGCCTCGTCGTCGACGTCACGGCCCGGCTGGGTTTCACCGACGACCCGATGCCCGACATCGGTCGCCACTACGTCACCCTGTTCCTCGCGTGCAGGCGCACCGGCGGTGAGCTGCGGCTCATGGAGCCGGAGAAGGCCACCGACCTCGCCTGGCTCACCCTCGACGAGCTGCGGGAGCGCCGCGACGAGCTGTTCGTACCGCTGCGGCACTGTCTCGACGCCGGCTTGTTGGGCACAGACTCGAGTGCATGGATGTCGACGCCCTCCTGACGCGGATCGGAGCGGACCGCCCGGCCGCCCCCACGAGCGCAGCACTCACCGCCCTGCACCGCGCGTACGCCTGGACGATGCCGTCGGAGGACTACGACATCCACCTCGGCGTCCCGATCTCGCTACGTCCCGACGACATCGCCGACAAGCTGATCCACCGGCAGCGCGGTGGCTACTGCTACGAGCTCAACGGGTTGTTCGCCGCGCTGCTGCGCGAGCTGGGCTTCGGGGTCACCCTCTTCTCGGCGTTCGCCCTCGACGAGCACGGCACCCGCGGTCCCGACTTCGACCACCTGCGGCTGCTCGTCGAGACCGTCGACGGCCCGTGGCTCGCCGACGTCGGGAACGGCGGGACCTGGATCGAGCCCGTGCCCCGGCAGCCGGGCACCCACGGAGACGTGGAGGTGCACCACGAGGACGACCTGTGGTGGACCGCGCAGCGCCACTCCGACGGCCGGTGGGAGCGGGCCTGGGCGTGGCAGGAGACCCCGAGGGAGCTCGCGGACTTCGCGGAACGTTCCGACCACCACGAGCACGATCCCGACTCGTACTTCCGCGCCCGCCGGTTCGCGGTGCTGCCACTCCCCGACCGCCGGATCTCGCTGCTCAACGGGGTGTTCTCCGAGGCCGTCGACGGCGTGCGCACCGAGCGGGCGGTGTCTCCCGACGAGGAGCGGACGCTGCTCGCCGAGCGGTTCGGGATCGTTCTCGACTGGCCGCCGGGGGCGCTGTGGCCGCAGCTGGACGCCCCCGCCACGGCGTGAGCGACGGCCTTCCGGATCAGGCGCGGAGCAGCGCCGCCGCCTTCTCCCCGACGGCCACGGCCGTGGCGGCGGTGCCGCGCCGGGGCACCACCGGCAGCACCGACGTGTCGGCCACCCGCAGGCCCGGGACGCCGTGCACCCGGAGTTCGGCGTCCACCACGGGGCCGATCGCTGCGCTCCCGCTCAGGTGCTGGGCGGTGCTGAGGTGAGCGGCGATCCAGCCGTCCAGGGCATGGTCCGAGCCGAGGACGTCACCGGCCGGGGCGGCCCGGACGCCGAGCCCGGCGCGGAGCAGGTCGGCTCCCACGCGGATCGCGTGCCGCAGCCTGCGGCGGTCGTGCTCGGTGCGCAGGTACGCGTAGGAGATCCGCGGGCGGACGCGCGGGTCGGGCGAGGTGAGGTTGATCGTCCCGCGGCTGTCGGGGTGCTGCAGCGCGCACATCAGGTGCAGGGCGGTCCCGTCGTCGAACGGCCGTACGAACAGCATGACCTCGACGTCACCGGCCGGGTCGGCACCGGCGTCCAGGTCGAGCGCAGCCTGGACGCACGACGCGTGCGGGTGGGCGGGCGGGTCGGCGGTGGCGAACGGGAGGTAGACGGCCGGGTGGTCGGACCAGTCCCGGCCCACACCGGGCAGTTCGCGCGCCACGGCCACACCCGCCGCCCGCAGGTCGTCGGGCGGACCGATCCCGGACAGCAGCAGCAGGTGTGGCGTGGCGATCGCGCCCGCGGCGAGCACGACCTCCCCGGCATCCACCACCGTGCCGTCGAGCAGTTCGACGCCGCGGGCCCGGTCGCCGTCCAGCAGCACGCGGGCCACGGCCGCATCGGGCCGCACGACCAGGCCGGCCCGGGGCAGGCGCAGGTAGGCCTGTGCGGCGCTCACCCGCACCCCGTCGATGCCGTTGCTGGGGACGAGCCCGGCACCGGGCGCCCCGCCCGCGTTCTTGTCCGGTTCCGCGGGAAAGCCGAGACGTCCCGCTGTGTCGAGGAACCGGGGCGTGGCCGGGTGCAGCAGGTCACCGGAGGGCCGCCTGACGGACACCGGCCCCCGGTCGCCGTGCCATGGCGGCCCCGGATGGTCGAGGTCGTGCTCGCTGCGGACGTAGTGCGGGAGCAGGTCGGCCCACGTCCAGCCGGGAACACCCCACCCGTCGGCGTCGGCGGGGGTGGCGCGCACCCAGTTGGCCCCGTTGATCGCGCTCGACCCGCCCAGCCCGCGTCCCCGAGGCACCGTCGTGACGTAGCCGGGCCGCAGCTGCGCGGAGTAGGCCCAGTTGCTCGGATGCCCGGGCCGGGTGGCGGCGAGGGACCCGACGTCGAGCAGGTCGGGTGCCGGCGCGGCCGGACCGGCCTCCAGCAGCAACACCCGCCGCGCCGGATCGTCGGCCAGCCGGGCCGCGAGCGCGCAACCAGCTGATCCCGCACCGACGACCACCACGTCGAACTCCTGCCGGGGCACGTGGGAGAGGATGCACCTGATGACGGATCTCGCGCACGACCTCGCCGACTTCATCGCAGCCGCACCCACCCCGTACCACGCCGTGGCCGAGGGTGTGCGACGCCTTTCCGCCGCCGGGTTCTCCGAGCAGCCCGAGGCGGGCCCGTGGGACGGGAGCTCGGGCGGCCGCTACCTCGTGCGGGACGGCACGCTGCTGGCCTGGTTCGTCCCGGAGGCAGCGCCTCCCGGCACCCCGATGCGGATCTTCGCGGCGCACACCGACTCGCCGACGCTGAAGGTCAAGCCACGCCCGGACGTCGGAGCGGGCGGCTGGCGGCAGGTCGCCGTGGAGGTCTACGGCGGAGCGCTGTGGAACTCGTGGCTCGACCGCGACCTCGGCCTGGCCGGACGCCTCGCGCTCTACGACGGCACCACCAAGCTGGTGGACGTCCACCGGCCGCTGCTGCGGGTGCCGCAGCTGGCCATCCACCTCGACCGCCAGGTGAACCAGGGCCTCAGCCTGGACGCCCAGCAGCACCTGCTCCCGGTCTGGGGCCTCGGCGCGCCCGCCGACGGCGACCTCATCGAGTTCCTCGCGGACGAGGTCGGGGTCGACCCCGACGAGGTGGCGGCACACGACCTCGTGGTGCACGACGTCACCCCGCCCGCCCGGCTCGGCGAGGAGGAGGAACTGCTGGCCGCGCCCCGCCTGGACAACCTCGCGTCCGTGCACGCCGGCCTGGGTGCGCTCCTCGCCGCTGCCGACGACGACGCCGGAGTCATCCCGGTGTTCGTCGGCTTCGACCACGAGGAGATCGGCAGCGGGTCGGCAACCGGTGCGGCCGGCCCCCTGCTGGAGACGGTGCTCACCCGCCTGGCCGGTGGCTTCGACGCACGCGGCGCTGCCTTCGCGGGCTCCCGCTGCCTGTCGGTGGACGTCACGCACGCGGCGCACCCCAACTACCTCGGCCACCACGACCCCACCCACCGAGCCCTGCCGAACGGTGGGCCCGCGCTGAAGGTCAACGCCAACCAGCGCTACGCCACCGACGCCCCCGGCGCGGCCGCGTGGCAGCGCGCCTGCCGTGACGCCGGCGTGCCGACGCAGGTGTTCGTCGGGAAGAACACGGTGCCGTGCGGCACGACCGTCGGACCGCTGATCGCCACGCGCCTCGGAATCCGGACGGTCGACGTCGGGATCCCGGTGCTGTCGATGCACTCGGCGCGGGAGCTGTGCGGGGTGCGGGATCCCGGCCACCTGGCCGCGGCGGCCACGGCGTTCCTCACCGACCCGGTCTGACCGACCCCGAGCCGGTGAGCAGGGCGCCGAGCTGGGACGCGAACTCGGTCGGGTGCGTCGCGTACCCGACGTGGTCCCCCACGAAGTCGACGACCTGGAGTCCGAGCCGTTCGGCGAGCACGAGGTTGGGGCGGTAGGGCATGTGCCCGCGTGACTCCTGGCCGCCGGCAGGCACGATCCGGTCGCGGGCGGCGCCCAGCGCGTCCAGGTCGGGGACGTAGCGGGGGTACTGGCGTAGCTCGTGCTCCATCCAGAACGTCATGTTGGCCTCGACCGTGAAGCGGTCGGCGAGAGCAGCGGCGACGCCGCCGTAGATCGCCGAGTCCCCGTTGCCGCCGACGACGAACAGCAACAGCGGACCGGACCCGCGGGTCTCGAGATGCAGCCTGGCTCCCGGCACGTCCAGGGTGTCGATCACAGGTTCGGGCACGGCGTGACCATGGCACGCCGTGGACGAAAAGGGCCCCCGCCGTTTCTTGATCAAATACGGCGGATGGGCGGTGACGCCCGTACCGTGTCGGGGGTGCCACCGGAGCAACCCACCCCCGCGGGCGATCTCGACGCCGAGACGCTGGCGTTCGCGCACCGGATGTTCGACCTCGCGCGCGACGGACGTACCGACGAGCTGGTCGCCAACGTCGAGGCCGGACTCCCGGCCAACCTCACCAACGACAAGGGCGACTCGCTGCTGATCCTCGCGGCCTACCACGGCCATGCCGACACCGTGGCCGCGCTGCTGGCCCGCGGTGCCGACCCCGGCCGCGTCAACGACCGTGGGCAGACCGCACTCGCCGCCGCCATCTTCCGCAGCTGTGCCGACGCCGTCATCGCCCTCCTCGACGCCGGCGCCGACCCCGCGCAAGGTGGCCAGTCGGCGCTCGCCACCGCCACGGTCTTCGAGCTCCCCGGGATGCTGGAGCTCCTGCACGGGAGACAACGCCCGTGACCTCGGAGGAGGCATCGCTGGACGGCGGCCGCGACGTCTACTGGTTCGTGGGCGGCCCGCTCGACGGCCGGGTGCACACCCGCGAACCGGCCGAACCCGCGCCGTGCACGGTGCGCTACACCCACCTGCACGACGGACCGAAGATCGTCCACCACTACGACCTGCACGAGGTGGCCGGACACGGCGGCGAGTACCGCCTCCGCGGCCCCGGGATCGTCGTCCCGGACGACGATTCGACTGACGACATCCGCGACGGAGACCTCAGCAACGACCCGGACGACGCAGGCGGCTGAGCGCCGCACGCTGACGGGGGGTCGTGCTGCGGGCACGGTGACCGACACGTGCCGTTCGTACCCGGTTGTCGAGTCGCGGCCAGGCGCTGATGGTGCTGTGCTGGACGGGGCCGCGGCACCCGACTTCGCCGCGACCCGCCGGGCGAAGGGGGCGACATGGCCGAGAAGCCGCAGGACCACGGGTTGTTCGGGCCGGACTCCGTGACATGGCGCGTGCACATCGAACCGGTGCTCTGGATCGGCGGGTTCCGGGCGCTGCTCCTGCAGTCGCTGCACCCGCGGGTGATGCGCGGCACGTTCCAGAACTCGGCACTGTTCGACCCGCGCAAGGCATGGTCGCGGTTCCAGCGCACCGTGGAGTTCGTCGGGGTGCGGACGTTCGGTTCCACGGCCGCCGTCGAGGTCGCCTCCGCCCGGGTGCGGAAGCTCCACTCCTCGTTGCGCGGCCACGACCCCGAGACCGGGGCGACGTTCCGGATCGACGAGCCCTCCGGCCTGCTGTGGGTGCACGCCACGGAGATCGACTCCTACGCGGAGATCGCGCGCCGGGCCGGGATCCTCGACGACCAGGAGGTCGACCGGTACATCGCCGAGAGCGTCAGCGCGGCCCGTGTCGTGGGCCTGCCGGCCGCTCCCGCCTCCCGCGCGGAGATGCAGGCCTACCTCGATCGCATGCGCCCTGAGCTGGGGCTCACCGACGAGGCCCGGCGCGCCGTCGGCAACCTGTTCGCTCCGAGGGGCGAGGCCCCGACGGTCACCAAGCTGGCCATCCCCGCCATCGCCTCGCTGGCGCTGGCGACCCTGCCCCGCTGGGCGCGCCGCATGTACGGCCTGCCCGGCGTGCCGACCACCGACCTCGGCGTCACCGTTGCACTGCGGACCCTGCGGGTGGCGACGCACCTGTTGCCCGACGTGCCCGCGCCGCCGGAGATCGAGCGGGCGCGCCGGCTCGTACGGGAGAAACGGGATGTATCAGGGTCGCGGCGGGCGCCTCTTCCCACCGGTGGGTAGCGGCACCGGGGGCGTCGCTACCCACCGCCTGGGGCCGTGTCAGGAGCGGTGGTGCACCTCCTGCAGCCGGTACACCGGTGTCGGGATGCCCTCGTGGCGGGCCTTGAGCTGCAGCGCCAGGTAGAGCGAGTAGTGGCGTGACTGGTGCAGGTTGCCGCCGTGGAACCAGAGCCCTTCCTGCTGGGTGGGCTTCCACATGTTGCGCTGCTCGCCCTCCCACGGTCCCGGGTCCTTCGCCGTGTCCGAGCCCAGGCCCCAGACCTTGCCGACCTTGTCGGCCACCTCCTGGCTGATCAGGTCGGCGGCCCAGCCGTTCATCGAGCCGTAGCCGGTGGCATAGACGACGAGATCGGCGGGAAGCTCGGTGCCGTCGTCCAGCACCACCGCGTCCTCCGTCAGCTCGCGGACGGTCCCGTGCACGAGCTTGACGTCGCCGTTCGCCACCAGGTCGGCCGCGCCGACGTCGATGTAGTAACCCGAACCGCGGCGTAGGTACTTCATGAACAAGCCCGAGTCGTCGTCGCCGAAGTCGAGCCAGAATCCCGCCTTCTCCAGCCGCTCGTAGAAGTCGGCGTCGCGCTCGCGGATGGCGTCGTAGATCGGCTTCTGGAACTCGTGCATGATCCGGTACGGCAGGGACGCGAAGATCATGTCCGCCTTCTGCGTCGTGATCCCGCTCGCCACCGCCCGCTCGGAGTACAGGTCGGCCAGCCCCAGCTCCATCAGTGAGTCGGACTTCACGATGTGCGTCGAGGAGCGCTGCACCATCGTCACGTCGGCGCCGTGCTCCCACAGCGCCGCGCAGATGTCGTGCGCGGAGTTGTTCGAGCCGATCACCACCACGCGCTTGCCCGCGTAGGCGTCCGGGCCGGGGTGCTGGGAGCTGTGGTGCTGCTCGCCGCGGAAGCGGTCCTGACCCGCGATGGTGGGCACGTTCGCCTTGCCGGACATGCCGGTGGCCAGCACCAGCTGCTGGGGGTGCAGCACCACCTGCTCGCCGGCCCGGTCCAGCACCACGGTCCACTCGCCTGCCTCCTGGTCGTAGGAGGCGCTCGTGCAGGTCGTGGAGGACCAGTAGTTGATCTCCATGACCTTCGTGTACATCTCCAGCCAGTCACCGATCTTGTCCTTCGGCGCGAACACCGGCCAGTTCTTCGGGAAGTCGATGTAGGGCAGGTGGTCGTACCAGACCGGGTCGTGCAGGCACAGCGACTTGTAACGGCTGCGCCACTGGTCACCGGGCCGCTCGCGCCGGTCGACCACCACGTGCGGGACGCCCAGCTGACGCAGGCGCGCGCCCAGCGCGATGCCGCCCTGACCGCCCCCGACGACCACGACGTAGGGCTCGCTGGTGCGGCCCATCCCGGCGTTCTCCGCCTCGCGGGCCTCCTTCCAGCTGATCCGGTCCCGGCGGGCGCCGTGCTCCACACCCATCGGCCGCGCCTCGCCCAGGGGCTCCTCGTGACCCGTCAGCTCGTACAGCGTGGTGAGCAGGGTCCAGGCACCCTCCTCGACCAGCCGCAGATGCCCGCGGGCCCGGCCGACCGACGTCTCGAACTCGATCCACGCCTCGGTGACGCCACCGGACTCCGACGGCTCCTCCGTGGTGCGGAAGCCGTGGGGGTCGGTGCTGTCCAGCGTGGCCCGCAGCAGGTCCGTGACACCGTCACGGCCCTCGGCCGTGGTGATGTTCCAGGTGAACGAGACGAGATCGCGCCAGAAGCTGGTGGTCGCGAACAGGCCGGCCGCCCGTGCGGCGTCGCGCGCGGCGAGGGCCGCCTCGAACTCCGCCAGCCACGCATCGACACGACCGCGCGCCGACGTGGCAGGCACCGGCTCGAGGGTCTGCGTCATCTGTGAGCTCCCGTCGTCGTGCGCCCTCCTCGTCGACGGCGCCCCGACCAGCAGGAAACACTGCTCCGGGCCGCCACAGCAGGGTTGCAGGGGGTTGCAGCCGGTCCTTGTGATCTGCCCGAACCTCCCTGCACCATGACGGCGGAGGTACCGATGCCGTCACCGCCACCCGAGAGTGCCCTGCGTCCCGGCGAGGACCCGCGCGGGCACGCCCGGGTGCTCGGGCGGGTCCGGGACGCCGCTCTGACCGGCGGCGACCCCCCGGTTGCCCTGCGCCCGGTCATCACCGCCTCCTGGCGGCGCGTCCGCGACTCCGGGCTCGACCCCCGCGGGTCGGGCGAGCTGCCGCTGCTCGACAGCGCCGACCTGGAGCAGCGCCGCGCGGCGAGTGGTCTCGCACCGCTCCTGCCGCTGCTGCGGGCGCGGCTGCTCCCGGTGGCCGAAGCGGCCGCCCAGATCATGGTGGTGGTGGACGCCGAGGGGCACGTGCTGTGGCGGGAGGGCGGCCCGACCGTCCGGCGCCGGGCGGACGACCTCCGGTTCGTCGAGGGTTCGGCGTGGGACGAGAACACCGTCGGCACGAACGCGATCGGGACCAGTCTCGTGGTCGGAGCGCCCCTTCACGTCTTCGCCGGGGAGCACTGGTCGGAGGGACACCAGCCCTGGACCTGCGCGGCCGCGCCACTGCACGACCCGGTGACCGGCCGCCTCCTCGGCGCGGTCGACCTGAGCGGGCCCGTGCACACGGCCCACGCCGGCACGGTGGCCCTCGTCGACGCCGTCGCCCGGCTCGTCGAGCTGGAGCTGCGGCTCGCGCACGACCGCACGACCGAGCGGCTGCGGGTCGTCGCGGCACCGGTTCTCGCCCGGCTGACCGGGCCGGCGCTCGTCGTGAGCCAGGACGGCGTCCCGGCGGCTGCGGTGGACCTCCCCGTCCCCGCCAGGGTGGCGCTGCCCGACTCGTTGGAGGGAGGCGAGGTGTGGCTGCCGGGCCTCGGCCGCTGCACCGCCGAACCGCTGCTCGGAGGATGGCTGCTGCGCCCCGAGGCGCCTGGCGGCGGGGCGCCCGACGAGCCCACCCGCCTGCTGCTCGACCTGACGGGCGATTCGCCCCAGGTCCACGTGACCACCCCCAGCGGCCGCTGGCAGCACACACTGACTCGGCGCCATGCCGAGATACTCCGGGCGCTCGCCCGCAGGCCGGAGGGTCGCTCGGCCGCGCAGCTCGCGGTGGACCTGTTCGGCGACGGCGGCAGCCGCGTCACGGTCCGCGCGGAGATGTCGCGGTTGCGCCGCACCCTTGGTCCCCTGTTGCAGCGCCAGCCCTACCGCATCGCCGGTGGCGTGCGTGTCGAGCTGCGGGAACCGGCGGCCCGCCCCACGCGAGCCTGACGCCATCATGGCTACCGGCCCCGTCCCACGCCGGCCGGGACGCGGAGCAGGAGCGGCAGGGCTCCGGCCACCAGGACCCCGAGCACCGCCACCAGCGGCGCCGCACCGATCGCCCAAGCGCCGTACAAGCCGAAGGTGAACACGTCCGTCCCGACCCCGGCCACGGAGGTGACCGTGGCCCGGGAACGGCTGTCGATCCGCTCCTGCAGCCGCGCGTCCACGACCACGAGGACACAGCGGAACGCACCGTAGAAGACGGCCACCGCGGCCACGCCGGCCGGAAGACCGCCGAACCCGGCGGTGCCGAACAGGAGCATCGCGCCGACCAGCACCACGGCCAGCGTCCACGGCCGGAGCCTGGCGGCCCGGCCTGCGAGGGCGGCGCCCACCACACCGGCCAGCACGATCGGCAGATCCACCACCGGGACGAACGCCGTCGGCACCCCCCATCCGGCGACGATGAGCGGGAAGTACTCCTCCACCGCGTCGAACGCGCCCAGCAGCGCAGCCGCCACGAGAACGGCACGCACCCCCGGGCGATGCGCGGCCGCGGCGAGCCCGGCACGCAGCGTCGCGAGGTAGCCGAGCCCGTCGTCCGGATCGTCGGCCGAGCCGGTCCCGCGGGGTGGTTCCGGAAGCCGGGAGGCCACCGCCGCCGCAGCCAGGCAGACACCGACGCTCACCCACCCCACGAGCGGATAACCGCCGAGGGCGTAGAGCACGGTGGCGGCGGCGGCCGCCGGGATCTGCGCGAGCAGCTCAGCTGCCGTGACCCACCCGTTCACCCGGGCGTAGTGCTCCTCGGCCCCCGCGGCGACCAGCCCGTCGTAGAGCAGTGCCTCGCTCGCACCGGACACGAGCACCCCGCCGAGGCCCCACAGCACGAACCCGACGGCGAACCCGGTGAAGCTCGGCAACAGGATCCAGCCCGCGTAGCCGCAGGCCTGCAGCACACCCGCCGCCACCAGGCAGGCGCGCCGGGAGAAGCGGTCGGCGAGCGCACCCGATGGCACCTCACCGAGCACCCCGACCGCGGACCAGATCACGAACAGCGCGGAGATCTGCGCGTCGGACAGGCCCGTATCGGCGAACAGGAGCGCGTACAGGGGGTAGAGCGGGATGACGTCGGCGAGCAGCGCCCACCCGAACATGCGGCGGGCGAGCGGGCGGGCCGGGGGCGGGAGAGTGCGTCAACCGGGCATACCGGTCAGGCTAAGGGACCGTGGGCCCGCACCTCCACCGGTTTCGCCACCCCTACGATCCCGGGATGGGTGTCGTCTGGGCAGTGGCACTGACCGGCCTCGTATGCCTGCTCATGGCGCTGGTGGTCCTCGACCGGATCGGCTTCGCCGTCAGCGGACGCAGTTGGCTTCCCTGGCGCCGGAACAAGCGCACGCAGGCGGTGCTCGCCACGGGGTTGGACGAGGTCACGGCACTGTTCTATGCCACAAAGCACTACGAACTGGAGCAGCGCAAGACCGAGTTCGTGCTCCGGGAGGACACCGACGACGGGGCGCCCCGTCGATTCGGTTTCGGACTCGACGGCGGTCGGCCCGTCATCACCGTGGACACATCGGCGACCGACAACCACACCCGCTAGCTGGTTACTTGACGCCGTTGAACACCGGTGGTGCGTAGGTGGCCGGCTTGTCACCGATACCGAGGCCCGGGCTGACGATCCAGGACTGGTACTGCGGGGTGAACATCGAGTAGAGCGAGGTGCTCGGCAGGGCGCTGGCCTCGTCGAGCACGCGGCGGGCGTCCTCGGGGATCACGAAGTCGAGCGCGGCGAGGTTGCCGTCCAGTTGCTTCGCGCTGCTCGCGCCGATGACCACGGCGGAAACGGCGGGCTGGGTGACCACCCAGTTGATCGCCACCTGCGACATCGGGCGGCCCAGATCGGCCGCCACGCTTTCCAGCCCGCCGATCACCCGCCAGTCGTGCTCCGTGATCGACACGGGGGAATCCGGGTTACCGAGCCGGCCTTCACCGACCACACCCGTGGCGGCCCGCTTGTACTTGCCGCTGAGCAGGCCACCCGATATCGGGCTCCATCCCATCACCCCCATCCCCAGTGACTGGGCCATCGGCACGAACTCCGGCTCGATGGCCCGGTTGTTCAGCGAGTACGGCAACTGGATCGTGACCATCGGGGCCATGCCGTGCGCCTCCGCGTAGCTCTGCGCTCGCGCCGCGTACCAGGCCGGCACATCCGACAGCCCTGCATACCGGATCTTGCCGGCCCGGACCAGGTCGTCGAAGGTCCGCACGACCTCCTCCACCGGCGTGATCCGGTCCCAGGTGTGCAGCAGATAAAGGTCGAGATAGTCGGTGCCGAGCCGGCGCAGCGACTCCTCCAACGCCCGCACGATGTGCTTACGGCCGTTGCCGCTGGCGTTCGGGTCGGTCGGGTCGGTGGTGTTGGTGAACTTGCTGGTCAACACCAACCGCTCCCGGTTTCCCGCCTTCGCGATCAGCGCGCCGAGAATGCGTTCGCTCTCCCCGGCGGTGTAGAAGTCGGCCGTGTCGATGAAGTTCCCGCCCGACTCCACGTAGCGCCGGAAGATCGGCTCCGCCTCCTCCGCGGTCTTCCCGTACGCGGCGTGGAAGCCGTCGACGCCGAAGTTCATCGTGCCCAACGCCAGCCGGCTCACCCGGAGTCCGGACCGCCCGAGCAGGTAGTAGTCGTTCACAGCTGCCTCCCCACCTGGTTCATCGGCCCGATCGGGCCGCCTGGCCACAGTGAACCGACAAAAATGGACCCGCAAGTCCAGAACCTGGAGGCGAGCTACCCGCCCTCACCGCGAGCCCGCAGCTTCACGGCACCCTGCGTCACCGCCTCGATGTCCGCGGTGTCGCCGGATCCAGCACTCAGCCCGAAACGACTCTCCAGCTCGGAGAGCAGGAAAGCCACGAGTTCTCCCAACTGCGTCCGAGGGAACGAGCTGAGCTGCGAAGCTGGCTGCATGGCTGCTGTGGAACGGCTCGTCACCATGGCGGATTTCGACGACCAGGTTCAGGACGATGGTCACGTCTCGGTGAAGGCGCGTCATGAAGCCGTCCTCACGGACGGATGTCGGCTTCTGCTCCTGGACGACCGAGGTTGGAGTTCGACACAACCCTGGACCACAGCATCGGCCGAGGACATCAGGGTGACGACGCGCGTAGTTGTCGGACCGGACGAGCCGGCAGAGAGTCGCACCCAGGAAGAGGCGGAAGCAGACCACTGGACCTCTCTCGCCCGGATTCTCCAGCGGCACCGTGTGACCGTCGATGCCCAGGTACTGAGGCAGCTGCCGCACGACGTCGTACTCAGCGAACGGCTGCTTGCGTGCCTCGGCCGCGATCCCGGCGCCGCCGCACAGTGACATCGGGACGTCAGGCGCGCTCACCTTTCGGTGGCGCGCGGAACCGCGGCCTCACACACCTTCGAGGGGATCCTCACCTTTCAGCGGACGACGAAGGCCGTCGAGGCGTGGGAGGCGAACTGGCGCGATTCTCCCGAGTTCCGTCACGTGATGCGCGCCGTAACGGCAATCTGGGGCGTGGGGTTCCTGGTCGAGGCGGTCCGCATCGTCCTGGCGTACACCCTGGCCGTGGACATCGTCCCAGCGGTGACCGCCGTCCAATTCATCGTGCTGCTGAGCGCGATGTTGTTGATCTCGCCGCAGGTACATGGCAAAGCGCGGCCTCGCCACCGGCCCCGACGGCATCTCAATCACGTCCTGATGGCCGCCCGGAACGGGCCAACGGAGAGGGCACGATCGCGCCACGCCCGGACGGCGGATACGTCGGCGCCTTCGTCCCGGTCCCTGGTGGTGGGCGACGGCGGGTCTTCGTCTACGGCCGGACCCGGGCTGAGGGTCGCGACAAGCTCGATGACCTGCTCCGCAAAGCGGCCGACGGCATCCCGCGCTCCGTGACCGGCAGATCCTCAGCGAGTACCTCGACCACTGGCTCGAACACGTGGTGAAGCCCGAGCGACGGGCAACCACCTATGAGGGCTTCGAGACGATGGTCCGGGTCCACACGCAACGCCGCCTGTCAACGGTCGTGGTCAATCCGGCCGTTGAGGCTGGCGAAGATCGATGAACGACCGCCTGACCTGGCGGAAGCGGAGGGATTCGAACCCCCGGACCCTTTCGGGACTCTCGCTTTCAAGGCGAGTGCATTCGGCCGCTCTGCCACGCTTCCGCCCGGAAGGGTAGCTGGGGGCTTCGGGACGCGGCGGCAGGTCCACCCATCTCACCCACCCGGCGACGCTCGCGGACGCACGGTGACCGCCGACCCGGCACGGGACCCACCCCATGTGGTGGGATCACGCCCGAGCGCGGGAGGTAGCGATGCGGTTCGACGAGAACGCCGATCTCGACACGTCGAACATCGACGACCTGAGGGGCGGCGGTGGTGGCGGTGGCGGGGGTGTCGGAGGCCGGGTCGCGCTGGGCGGCGGCGGGCTCGGCATCGTCGGGCTGATCCTGTACTTCCTGCTGTCACAGCTCGGTGGCGGGGGCGCGGGCGGCGGCGGGCTGGGAGTGCCCAGCGGGCTGGGCGGGCTCTCCGACGGGCAGACGGCCGACACGTCACAGGCGGCGTCGAGCTGCCGGACGGGGGCCCAGGCCAACACGGAGCTGGACTGCGAGGTCGTGGCCGTCGTCAACTCGCTCGACGGCTACTGGAGCGACACGTTCGCCCGCTCCAACATCAGCTTCCAGCCGCCGCGCACCAACTTCTTCACCGGAGGTGTCCGCACCGGGTGCGGCAGCGCCACCTCGGACACCGGCCCGTTCTACTGTCCCGGCGACAACGAGATCTACATCGACCTCTCGTTCTTCCGCGAGCTGGAGACCCGCTTCGGGGCCGAGGGCGGCCCGTTCGCGCGGGCCTACGTGATCGCCCACGAGTACGGCCACCACATCCAGGCGCTGCTGGGGACGAACGAGCGCGTCCGCTCCGGCGAGACCGGCCCGACGTCGGGCACGGTGCGGCTCGAGCTGCAGGCCGACTGCTACGCGGGCGTGTGGGCCAACCACGCGACGTCGGTGCCGACGGCGTCCGGACGCCCGCTGATCACCGACGTCACCCAGCAGGACGTCAACGCCGCGCTCGACACCGCGTCCCGGATCGGCGACGACTACATCCAGACCCAGCTCGGGGGTGGGCGCGTGGACCAGAGCCAGTTCACCCACGGCTCGTCCGAGCAGCGCGAGCGCTGGTACACGACGGGATACCAGACCGGCGACCCGTCACGGTGCGACACGTTCGCGCGGGGCGTCAACCTCGGCTGACGCCCCCGTGCCGGCGCAATGATCGGTGCGAGATCCGGCTGTTGGCCCTTCGGAGGGCGCATATCCGGATCTCGCAACGCCCCATGGGCGACTCGCGCGGCCGGAACGGGCGACTCGCGCACACACAACGGGCGACTCGCGGGGGGTTTGCTTCCGTCCGTCGGAACTGCCGTAGCCGGGGCGATGCGGGGGTTCGTAGCGTGGCTCACGACCTGCGATGTGGCAGAGGACGAGAGGACGACCCATGACCTCGACGGCGGACGCGGCCCCCCAGGACCTGCAGGACCCGAAGCTCCCTGCTGCGGACGAGTTCTCCATCTTCACCGGGGAGCCGATGCACTCGCTCCGCGACATGCTCACCGAGGTCACCTTCACCCCGGGTCCTGGCGAGGAGTTCGCTGCGACGTCGATGTTCAACGGCCTGCGGTCGCTGGTCCCGTTCTGCCACGCGGGGTCGGAGGGGTTCAGCATCGTGCGCGTCTACCTGGCGCCGAATTACATCCTCCCCGCGCACACGCACAACAGCGACTGCCTCTACTACGTGCTCCAGGGCAAGGCCATCCTCGGTAAGCGGGTGATCGAACCGGGCGGTGGCTTCTTCGTTCCTGCCGGCAAGGCGTACGGCTACACGGCCGGCGCCGAGGGCGCCGAGGTGCTGGAGTTCCGGCACGCCACCAGCACCGACTTCCACGAGACCGAGCGCAGCCCCGCCCGCTGGCAGAAGATCCTCGACAACGCCGAGCAGAACGACGGCTGGAAGGACGCCGACCTCCCCTACTGAGCGGCGACGCCGAGTAGCTCGCGGCACGCGTCGAGGCCGTCCACCTGCAGCGCCCAGTCCGGCCTCGCGAACAGGTCGGGGGTGACCAGCAGCCGTACGTCCTGGGTCGCCCTCCCTCGGCGCACCACGGTCTCGGTCCCGTCGTGCCGGTAGCCGAGACGCTCCGACACGCGAAGCGACGCCACGTTCCCGCTGAACGCGGAGGACCGGGCCCGGACCGCGCCGAGGTGGTCGAACGCGAACGCCAGCACCGCGGCGCGCATCTCGGTGCCGATCCCGCGGCGCTGGTGGCGCAGGCCGATCCAGGACCCCGTCCTCACCTCGCGGACGAGGCCGACGTTCGTGCCCATCAGCCCCTGGTTGCCGATCACGCGGCCGTCGAGACGGACCAGGAAGTTGATCGTCCAGTTCTCCGGGCCGAGCTGCGCCCGCTGCGACCAGTAGTGCTGCAGGCTGCGGTGGCCGACCTGGTCCGTCCACGGGGCGATGAAGGGCATCTCGTCGGGAGGGTGGACACCGCGGTGCGCCTCCTCCACGAGCTCGAACAGCCCGTCGTCGTCATCGGGGCGCAGCTCGAGGCGCGGGGTGCGCAGGGTCAGGCGGCGCAGCGGCCACGGGTCGAGGGGAGTCATGGCAGCACCCTGCCGGATCTGCACGGACGGACTCGACCGAATAGTTTCGAGGTCATGTATGCAATCACGGTTCGTGAACCGGGCGGTCCGGACGTTCTCCAGTGGACCGAGGTCCCCGACCCCGTAGCGGGCCCGGGAGAGGTCGTCGTCGACGTGGTGGCGAGCGCGGTCAACCGCGCCGACCTGCTCCAGCGCCAGGGCCACTACCCGCCACCCCCCGGCGCGTCGGACACCATCGGGCTGGAGTGCTCCGGACGGATCGCGCAGCTCGGCGACGGCGTCGAGGGGTGGCAGGTCGGCGACGAGGTGTGCGCGCTGCTCGCCGGAGGTGGGTACGCGGAGAAGGTGGTGGTGCCCGCGGTGCAGCTGCTGCCGGTGCCGTCCGGCATCGACGTCGTGACGGCCGCCGGGCTCCCGGAGGTGGCGTGCACGGTCTGGTCGAACATCGTGGCCGCGGGCCGGCTCAGCGCCGGCGAGACGTTCCTCGTGCAGGGTGGGAGCAGCGGCATCGGGACGCACGCGATCCAGGTGGCGAAGGCTCTCGGGGCCACGGTGGCCGCCACGGCAGGGGCGCCGGACCGGCTCGAGCGCTGCCGCGAGCTGGGCGCCGACATCGCCATCGACTACCACGACGACATCCCCGCCGAGCTCAAGAAGGCCACCGACGGCCACGGCGCCGACGTCATCCTCGACAACATGGGCGCCAAGGGGCTCGCCGCCAACATCGACGCGCTCGCCCCCGACGGCCGGCTGCTGATCATCGGCCTGCAGGGCGGCGTGAAGGGCGAGGTCAACCTCAGCAAGCTGCTCGCCAAGCGGGCCAGCATCACCGCGATGGGCCTGCGCGGGCGGCCGGTGGACGGACCCAACGGCAAGGGCGCGGTCGTGGCAGGCGTGCGGGAGCAGGTGTGGCCGATGATCGAGGCGGGGAAGGTGCGTCCGATCGTGCACGGCACCGTCCCGATGCCCGACGCCGGGAAGGCGCACGCGCAGCTGGAGGCCGGAGGCGTGGTGGGGAAGCTGCTGCTGGTGGTTCCGGGCCACGGCTGAGCGGCAACAGCCGAGGGGCGAGCACCAGCCGGCGGCCGGACGTCCGGATACGGTGTCGGAGGAACAGGACGTCGACAGTGATGCGGCGAGCGTGCCCTCTGCTCGCCGGGGAACATGGAGATCATGAGTCAGCCATCGGAGCAGCACGCGAACGGCAACGGCGAGCAGCAGGTCGTGGTCATCGGGCCGGACGGCCAGCCGGTGGGCATGGCGATGCTGCCCCAGTCGGGCGAGGACGGTGGCGAGCAGGGCGGTATGGGAGCCATGGTCGAGCAGCCCGGCAAGGTCATGCGGATCGGCACGATGATCAAGCAACTCCTCGAGGAGGTGCGGGCGGCGCCCCTCGACGAGGCGTCGCGCAACCGGCTCCGCGAGATCCACGAGAACTCGATCAAGGAGCTGGAGACCGGCCTGGCACCGGAGCTGCGCGACGAGCTCCACCGCCTCAGCCTGCCCTTCACCGAGGACAGCACCCCGTCGGACGCTGAGCTGCGGATCGCGCAGGCACAGCTGGTCGGCTGGCTGGAGGGGCTGTTCCACGGCATCCAGACGGCATTGTTCGCACAGCAGATGGCCGCTCGTGCGCAGCTGGAGCAGATGCGTCGAGGCCTACCTCCCGGAGCCGTGCCGCAGCAGCCCGGCCCCGAGGGTGGCCTCGGCAGGGGCACCGGTCAGTACCTGTAGCCGGGCGCACCGCCAGGTGACGGGACCGGCCGCTGACATGCCTCGGAATTGCAGGAACGTGGCGTTGCTGCAATCGGGGCAGGCCCGCACGAGCGCGTCGCCACCCGTCGGTACGCTCATCGGGTGGCTCAGACGATGACCACCGGTGACGACCGGGCCGAGGAAGCGACGTCCGTGCCGGCGGTCATGCCCGAGGCTGCTCCCTCGCGCAGCTGGCGGCGCGCTTTCGACGATCTCGGGCAGGGCTGGCGGCAGCGACCGCTGTGGGGATACCTGGGCTGGCAGGACATCAAGCAGCGATATCGCCGCTCGGTGCTCGGGCCGCTGTGGATCAGCATCACCATGGCCGTGGTCGCCACGGCCATGGGCATCCTCTACGGCGCCCTGTTCGGCGAGGACATCCGCACGTTCCTGCCCTACGTCGCCACCGGCCTGCTGATCTGGTACTTCATCAACGGCTGCATCCTCGAGGGCAGCGAGGTCTTCATCGCCAACGAGGGGCTGATCCGGTTCCTGCCGGCCCCGCTGAGCCTGCACGTCTACCGGCTCGTGTGGCGCCAGACGCTGTTCTTCCTGCACAACCTCGTCGTGTGGGGCATCCTCGCCGCGATCTTCCGGCCACCGCTGGGCTGGTCGTTGCTCCTGGCGATCCCCGCGTTCATGCTGCTCATCGTCAACGGCGCGTGGATCACCGTGCTCACGGGCATCATCGCCACCCGCTTCCGCGACATCCCGCCGATCATCGCCAGCCTCGCGAACCTGCTGTTCTTCGTGACGCCGATCGTGTGGCAGTACGACACTCTGCTGAAGAACCCGGCCGTCGCCGAACGGGCCCGGATCGCTGAGCTGAACCCCGTGCTGCACTTCGTCGAGATCCTCCGCGAGCCGCTGCTCGGCGAGCCGATCGTCTGGCACCACTGGATCGTGGTCGGTGTCATCACGGTGGCGGGCTGCATCGCGGCGCTCGTCTGCCTCCGCAACTACCGCTCCCGCGTCGCGTACTGGGTCTGAGGACGGCATGGTCAGCATCGATCTCGACGGCGCGGCCGTCGACTTCCCGATCTTCGACGCCAAGACGCGGTCGCTGAAGAAGGCCGTGTTGGGCCGCGCGGGCGGCCGGATCGGCACCGGTTCGAAGGTGCCCATCATCGAGGCGCTGCGCGACATCACGGTGTCCCTGCGCAAGGGCGACCGCGTCGCGCTCGTCGGGCACAACGGGGCGGGCAAGTCCACGCTGCTGCGGCTCATGTCGGGCATCTACGAGCCCACCCGTGGACGCTCCTCCGTGATCGGCAAGGTGGCGCCGGTCTTCGACCTGGCCGTCGGGATGGACCCGGAGATCTCCGGGCTGGAGAACATCCTCATCCGCGGCCTCTTCCTCGGGATGACGCGCAAGCAGATGGAGTCGCGGGTCGACGACATCGCGGCCTTCACCGAGCTCGGCGACTACCTCAAGATGCCGCTGCGCACCTACTCCACGGGTATGCGTGTGCGGCTCGCGCTCGGCGTCGTCACCAGCATCGACCCCGAGATCCTGCTGCTCGACGAGGGCATCGGCGCGGTCGACGCGGAGTTCCTCGCCAAGGCGCGCAACCGGCTCAACGAACTGGTGGAGCGTTCCGGGATCCTCGTGTTCGCCTCGCACTCCGACGAGTTCCTCGCCGACCTGTGCGACACGGCCATCTGGATGGACCGCGGCACCATCAAGGAGCACGGACCCCTGCGCGACGTGCTGCGCCACTACAAGGGCCGTGACGTGCTGGCCGAGATCGAAGCCACCCGGTGAGACAGGAGCCGCTCCCTGCCGGCTCGGTCGTCGCGGTGGTCGTCACGCGCCATCGCAACGACATGTTGGTCGACTCGCTGGCCGCGCTCGCGAAGCAGACCCACCCCATCGCGCACCTCGTCGTCGTCGACAACGGGCCGGACCAACCGGCCCGTGAGGTCGTCGAGGCCAGTGGCCTGCCGGCTACCTGGCTGCCGTCCTGGAGCAACCTCGGCGGCGCCGGTGGGTTCGCACTCGGCATGCTGCATGCGCTCGCCATGGGCGCGGAGTGGATCTGGCTGGGCGACGACGACGGCCACGCCGCCGACGAGACGGTGCTCGCCACCCTCGTCGATCTCGCGGAGCGTCGCGGGCTGGCCGCGGTGTCGCCCACCGTCGCCGACAAGGACCACCCCGACCGCCTCGCGTTTCCGGTACGTCGGGGGCTCACCTGGCACCGGTCACGTGCGGCACTCGCCGCCGACATCGGCCACGGCGCCGACGACGAACTGCTCCCCGGGGTTGCCGCGCTGTTCAACGGGGCGCTGTTCCGGGCCGCCACCCTCGACGTCATCGGGGTCCCGGACCTACGGCTGTTCGTCCGTGGGGACGAGGTGGAGATGCACCGCAGGCTGGTGCGGTCCGAACTGCCGTTCGGCACGTCGCTCCGGTCGGCCTACCTGCATCCGGCAGGCTCGGACGACGACAAGCCGATGCTCGGCGGCCGGCTCCACGCGCGCGACCCCGACGACCCGGTGAAGCGCTACTACACCTACCGCAACCGCGGGTACCTCGTCTCGCAGCCGGGGATGCGCAAGGTCGGGCTGCTGGAGGTGCCGCGGTTCGCCTGGTACTTCCTGGTCACCAAGCGCAGCCCGAAGCAGTTCGCACAGTGGGTGCGGCTCGTGCGCCAGGGACGTGCCGAGCGGTTCCACCGCGCCTGACGTAATCACGTCGTCACTGCACGCTATGAAACCCCACCCGATCGGGTGTGATTACGATCACATCACTTAAGCGTATCTTTTCCCGTTGTTAGTCGTGTGCTCGCTCGCGCGTTCTCAGAATGTGTTCCGCGTTGCTGACACAACCCCTCTGACGTGCAGAGAAGCGAATCTCGACCGATCAAGGTAAAAAGTGGGTTAACACCCCCAATCGCCACTCCAGGTGACCACTGTGCGCTCCGCACTGCTAATTTCCCCCCTCGATAGTGGTCGGATATCGGGGGACAAGATGTGGGATTGGCTCCGCTTTCTGGAGCATTGGCAGCTCTTCTTGCCGGTCGGGGTCATCGGCGGTATCTCCTGGTCGGTCTGGCTGATCCGCAAGGTCATGTCCGCCGGCTACCGCCCGCTCGTGAACGACTTCCGGACGACCACCTCGGTGGTCGTTCCCTCGTTCCGGGAGGACCCGGACGTCCTCCTGCGCTGCCTCGACACGTGGCTCGCCCAGGGGCCGACCGAAGTGATCATCGTGCTCGACGTCGAGGACCTTGAAGCCCGCGACCGTCTGATGGCACGCCAGGACCGGCGCATCCACGTCATGATGTTCGCCCACGAAGGCAAGCGCTCGGCCCTCGGCGTCGGCATCCGGGCGGCCCGTTACGAGGTCCTCGTCCTCACCGACTCCGACACCGCATGGGAGCCCGGCCTGCTCGACGCCGTGCAGATGCCCTTCGTCAACCCGAAGGTGGGCGCGGTCGGCACCCGGCAGAACGTCTTCGAGCCGCGCAGCAGCGTCTGGCGCCGCGTCGCCGACTGGATCATCGACCTGCGGTACATGGACTACGTGCCCGCCACGGCTCGTCGTGGTGGCGTCGTCTGCGTCTCCGGACGCACTGCCGCCTACCGCCGTTCCGCGGTGATGCCGGTACTGGCCAACCTCGAGCACGAGTTCTTCCTGGGCAGGCGCTGCGTCGCAGGCGACGACGGCAGGCTCACCTGGCTGGTGCTCGCGCAGGGCTACCGCACCGAGCACCAGGACTCGGCGCGAGCGCTGTCGATGTTCCCCTCGACGTTCAAGGCGTTCTGCAAGCAGCGCGTCCGCTGGAGCCGCAACTCCTACCGCTGCTACCTCACGTCCATCTTCAAGGGCTGGCTGTGGCGCGTCCCGCTCATCTCGCAGCTGACCGTGTTCCAGATCCTCTTCACGCCGGTCACCATGTTCGCGACGGTCTACTACCTGGTCGCCGCCTGGTTCAGCCCCCAGCGTGAGCTCGCCGTGGTCCTCGGAATCGCGTGGCTGTTCATCGGCCGGGCCATCCGCAGCTTCTCGCACCTGCGGCGCCGGCCGTCCGACCTCATCATCCTGCCGCTCGTCACATTCGTGATCATGTTCGTGGCGCTACCGATCAAGACCTGGGCATTCGTGACCATGAACAAGCAGGGGTGGCTCACCCGGCACGCCAACCTCGTCGGTGGCGAAGGCCAGGACGAAGCCAGCCTGACGGAGGACACCCGTGGCGCAGCCTGAACCAACCCCCCGCCGCAAGGGCCGCCGCTGGCTCGTGGCACTGACGGCGCTCGTCGTCGTCGTCGGCGGCATCGCGGTGGGCGCTGTCCAGACCGGCATGGTGGAACGGGTCCTCGGCCCGGATCCGACCGACACCGGCAGCAGGCTCGACGACGCCGAGGAGGCCGGGGTCGTCGAAGCCCAGACGGACGCCGAGGACGACGTCGCCCCCACCACGGAAGCGCAGCAGCACCAGGCGACCCTCGTCGAGGCCGAGGACGACCGGCTCTTCGCGATCGTCAGCGACCGGCCGCCGTCGGACACCCCCTACGAGGTGGCCGCCGCAGGTCAGGCCGTTCCCACCGTGGTCCTCACCCCCCGTTCCCAGCCCTACGACCTCCCCTCGCTCGAGCGGCTCAACGCCGCCGCGAGGCAACCCGACGGCTCCTGGCTGCTGAGCCGGTCCGTGGTGGTGGGGCGCGGCGCGGAGCTGCGGATCCAGGAGCCCAACGCGACGCTGCGGATGGCCAGCGGCCCGAGCGGCTTCGCGACCCTGGTCGCCTTCAAGGGGACGTTGACCCTCTCCGGCGGTCCCGACGCCCCCCTGACCATCACGAGCTGGGACCCCACCGCGAACGCGCCGGACACCGACCGTGGTGACGGCCGCGCCTACGTGCGCTCCGTCGGGGCCAGGATGGACCTCACCGAGGTCAACGCATCCGACCTCGGGTTCTGGAGCGGCCGCACCGGCGGTGTGGCCTGGACCGGCAGCGCAGGCGCCCCGGCCACCGGCTCCGCGAACCACATGACGGTCGAACGCGGCCACTACGGGATCTTCACCAGCCGCGCCACCGACATCGTCGTCAACGACGCGACCCTGCGCGACAACGAACTGGACGGGCTGCTGCTGCACCGGGAGACGAGCGGCGTCACCGCCACCGACGTCACGAGCACCGGGAACGGACGCGACGGGGTGACCGCAACGCGCGGCGCCAAGCGCATCACCCTCACGGAGGTGACGTCCTCGGACAACGCGGGCAACGGGATCCGGATCGACGGTTCCCCGCTGGCCGCCGAGGCCACCGCGGGTGGGGCGAGCACCGCCCAGGGCTCGGGCTACACGATCGAGCGCTCGACCGCCACGGGCAACACCGACACGGGGATCCTCGCCGTCGAGGCAGGCGGCCTCGCGCTGCGCGACAACACCGTGTCGGGCAACAAGGACGGGATCGTTCTCCGCGGCAACGCGGAGCGGCCCTCCGTCACGGGCAACACCGTCGACGCGGCCGAGTTCGGCATCGCGGTGCGCGGCGGCACTCGGGCCGCGCAGGTCACCGGCAACCGCGTCGGTTCGGCCGTGATCGCGATCCAGGTCACCGACGCGTCGGCCACCGTCCAGGAGAACGAGGTGCGCGCAGCGTCCCGCTACGGCGTCTCGCTGGTGGGGGAGGTGACCGGATCGTCGGTCGCCACCAACAAGCTGGCGGGTCGGGGCCTCGCGGCCCTCGACGTCAACCGGGTGGGCCCCACCGCCACCGTCGGCATCTCCGGCAACGACGAGACCCGCTGGACGGTCGACCGCGACGAGCTGCGCTACTGGAGCGACTACGCGAAGACCCATCCCCTGCTGCTGCTGTGGCTGCTCATCCTGCTCCTGCCGCTGGCCGCCCGGCTGTGGACCAAGCGCCGCAAGCGGCTGCGTGACGAGCACGAGCACGCCCACCCCTACGTCAACGTGCCGCCCGGCCCGCCGGTCCCCGGCAACAGCCACGTGATCACCTCGATCGGGAGGCCGGGCCCGGTCGCCCCGATGGCCCGGCCGATGCCGGCGCGTCCGATGCCCCAGCCGATGCGTCCGATGCCCCAGCCGGCTCCCACGCCCGATGCCGCGCAGCCGACGCCGGTGCGGCCCGAGGAGGTTGCCTCCCCGACCGTCGCCCTGCCGGTCACCCGCGTCACGGTGGTCTCCGGGCGAGGGGCCCGCCGGTGACGGCGACGCCCGGGTCGCCGCTCCGGCGCCGGGTCACCGGCCTCGTCGGCGGTCTGGTGGCGGTGGCTGCGCTGGCCGGAGTGGCCGCGTGTGGCGGAAGCGGTGGGGACGGTGGACAGCCACCGCCGGCACCGGCACCCGCGCCGCCCACGGCAGGCACGGCGTGCACGCAGAAGCCCACCACGGAGGTCCGCACCGCCGACGAGCTCACCGAGGCACTCGCCGGGGCCCGCCCCGGCTCGGTGATCTCCCTCGCGCCGGGCACCTACGCAGGCAACTTCGTCGCCACCGCGCAGGGCACCCAGGACAAGCCGATCGCCGTCTGCGGCACCCGGGACGCCGTCCTCGACGGCGGCGCCACCGACGGCGACTACACGTTCCACCTCGACGGCACCGCGTACTGGCAGCTGAGCGGCTTCACCGTCCGCGGCGGCCAGAAGGGTGTGATGGCCGACCGCGCGCAGGGCAACCTCATCGAGGGCCTGCTCGTGGAGGGCACCGGCGACGAAGCCATCCATCTGAGGCAGAACAGCACCGACAACGTGGTGCGCGGCAACACCGTGCAGAACACCGGGCTGCGCAACGGCAAGTACGGCGAGGGCATCTACATCGGCAGCGCCGAGAGCAACTGGTGCGACCAGACGAACTGCGAGCCCGACCGCAGCGACCGCAACCTCATCGAGGGCAACACCATCTCCGGGACGACCTCGGAGTCGGTGGACATCAAGGAAGGCACCACCGGCGGGATCCTCCGCGGCAACACGTTCTCGGGCGCCGGCATGACCGACGCCGACTCCTGGGTGGACGTCAAGGGGAACGGCTGGACGATCGTCGGCAACACCGGCACCGACAGCCCCGAGGACGGCTTCCAGGTGCACGAGATCCTCGACGGCTGGGGCCTGGACAACACCTTCGACTCCAACACGGCCACCGTCAACGCAGATGGCTACGCGATCAACGTCACCAAGAACGAGGAGCGGAACCGGGTCGGCTGCGACAACCGCAGCGTCGACGCCGGTCAGGGTCTGAGCCCCGAAGCCTGCGGCTGACCCACCACGACCTCTCCAGACCAACCGAATCGAATCGAGAGGAGCCGCTGTGTTCGCTCGGCGGATCGCCGTCATCGGCACCGGCTACGTAGGACTCACCACCGGCGCCTGCCTGGCCTCCCTCGGCCACCACGTCGTGTGTGCCGACATCGACCCCGACAAGATCGACCGCCTGAACGACGGCCAGATCGACATCCTGGAACCCGGGTTGCCCGAGCTGGTCTCCGAGAATGTCGCTGCCGGCCGCCTCGAGTTCGTCCTGGGCGCCCGGCAGGCGATCGTCCGGCCCGACGAACCCGCCGTCGAGGTCGTGTTCCTCTGCGTCCCGACGCCGATGGGCGAGGGCGGGGCCGCCGACCTGGCCGCCGTGCAGGCGGTGGCGAACGAGGTGCGCCACCTGCTGCCGAAGGGCTGCGTCGTGGTCAACAAGTCCACGGTGCCGGTCGGCACGGCGGAGGCGACCCGGAAGATGCTGGGCCGGCGCGACGTGTCCGTCGTCAGCAACCCGGAGTTCCTCCGGGAGGGCAGCGCGGTGCACGACTTCCTGCACCCGGACCGGATCGTGGTCGGCAGCGACGCCCAGGACGCCGCCGAGCGCGTGGCCGCGCTCTACTCCAAGCTCGGTGCTCCCACCCAGCTCACCGACGCGGCCAGCGCCGAGATGGTCAAGTACGCGGCGAACTGCTTCCTCGCCATGAAGCTGTCCTACGTCAACGCGCTCGCCGACCTGTGTGAGCGTCTCGGCGCGGACGTCATCGAGGTCACCGAGGGCATGGGCTACGACCGGCGGATCGGGCAGACCTTCCTGTCCCCCGGTCCCGGCTGGGGCGGCTCGTGCTTCCCGAAGGACACCCACGCGCTCCTGCAGATCGCCGCGGCGGCGGGCATGGACTTCGAGCTGGTCGGGGCGAGCCTGCGCACCAACGAGACCACCCGCGAGCGCGTGGTCGACAAGGTCCGCACCGCGGTCGGGGGCTCGCTCGCCGGGCAGCGGATCGGGATCCTCGGGCTCACCTTCAAGGCCGGCACGGACGACCTGCGCGACTCCCCCTCGCTCGCCGTCGCACAACTGCTGCGGGCCGAGGGCGCCGAGCTCGTCGGTTACGACCCGGCCTGCACGCACGACGTGCCCGGTGTGACCGACGGGATCACCGTCGTCGACGACGCGCTGGACGCCGCCAAGGACGCTGCGGCGCTGGTGGTGCTCACCGAGTGGCCGCAGTTCCGGACGCTGGACTGGACGGCGCTCGGCGGCGTGGTCGGCACCCCCGTGGTGATCGACACCCGCAACCTGCTCGACCCCGACGTGCTCCGCCGGGCCGGCTTCGCCTGGATCGGGCTGGGCCGCAGCTGAGGTACCCGGTCCGGCGGCACCCGCCGCCGGACCGGATCAGCGTCGGAAGACCACTGTGCGGAGCATCACGAAGTTGACCACGGTGGCCGTGCCCTGGGAGATCACCCAGGCCGCGCTGACCCGCAGCGGGATGGCGGGCAGCACGGCGAGCATCAACGCGTTCACACCGACGGTGAGTGCGAACGTGGTGGCGTAGAGCAGCACGAATCCCGCCAGCCGGGCCCGCGCGGCGCCCTCGACCTGGAACGTGAAGCGCCGGTTGAGGAGGTACGCGGTGGTGGTGCCGAGGATGAAGCTGACAGCCCTGGCGGCGTTCGGCCACGTGCCGAGCGCGAGCAGGCCCTGGTAGCTGCCGTAGTCGACCCCGGCCGACAGCACGCCGATGACGACGAACCGGCTCAGCTGCGCGACCAGGCCGAGCTGGGCCGGTGCGGGGCGGGTCGCGGTCACCACAGGAGGGTATCCGCCGCGCCCGGGCACCCGATGCCTCCCCCGGATGCACAGCTGCGCGATTCGGGTTCGGGAGGCACGATCATCCGGATGACCACCGTGACCGATGCCGGCACTCCCACCGGGGTGCGCGCCCTCGCCGACGACTACGTCCGGCGTCTCGCCGACCTGGACACCAGGACCGCGACCTCCCTGGGCACCCACCCCGGCGACGACCGGACCCCCGACCTCTCCCCCGACGGCCAGCAGGCGATCGACGACCTCGCACGCAGCGTGCTCGCCGCCCTCCCCACGGCGGTGGTGGCCGACGACGACGACCGGCGCTGTGCGCGCCTGTTGCGTGAACGCCTCGAAGCCCAGCTCGCCGTGAGCGACGCCGGGGAGCACCTGCGGACGCTGCGCAACATCTTCGGGCCCCACCAGCAGGTACGGCAGCTGTTCGAGCTGATGCCGACGGCCACGTCCGACGACTGGGAGGTGGTGGCGCGCCGGATGGCACGGGTGCCCCAGGCGTACGCCGGGTACGTCGCCTCGCTCACCGAGGGATCGCGCCGCGGCCTGTTCGCGGCACCCCGCCAGGTGGAGACGGTCGTCGGGCAGCTCGACGCCTGGCTGGCCGGTGCGGAGGGCACCTGGTTCCACACGTTCGTGGCGAAGGCACCCGGGGACACCGCGTTGCGCGCCGCGCTGGCCGACGCCGCCGACGCCGCCGCTGCCGCGGCCCTCGGGCTCCGCGACCACCTCGCCGACGAGTACCTGCCCGCGGCCCAGGGCACGCCCGACGGCGTCGGCGCCGAGCGCTACCGGCTCGGTGCCCGCCTGAGCACGGGGTCCGACCTCGATCTCGCCGAGGCCTACGCGTGGGGCTGGGACGAGTTCCGTCGCCTGGACGCGGAGATGCACCGCGAGGCCCGGACGGTGCTCCCCGGCGCCGACCCGATCACGGCGATGCGTCATCTCGACGAGAACGGCGACGCGGTCGACGGTGTCGAGGAGGTACGCATCTGGCTGCAGAAGATGATGGACACCGCGATCGACGAGCTGGACGGTGCGCACTTCGACATCTCCGGGCCGATCCGGACGGTCGAGGCCATGATCGCCCCATCGGGCAGCGCCGCCGCGCCCTACTACACGCGCCCGTCGCTCGACTTCTCCCGGCCCGGCCGCACCTGGCTGCCCACGCTCGGGGAGACCCGGTTCCCCCTGTGGGGCCTGGTCAGCACCTGGTACCACGAGGGCGTTCCCGGCCACCACCTGCAGCTCGCCCGGTGGACACACCTCGCCGACCGGCTCTCGACATACCAGACCACCATCGGCTCGGTGTCCGGCAACACCGAGGGCTGGGCGCTCTACGCCGAGCGGCTGATGGACGAGCTCGGCTACCTCACGCTGCCCGGCACCCGGCTCGGCTACCTCGACGCGCAGCAGATGCGCGCCATCCGTGTGGTGATCGACATCGGGATGCACCTCGGGCTGCAGGTCCCCGCCGACTCGTCCGTGCACGCCGGGGAGACCTGGACCCCGGAGGTGGCACGCGCATTCTTCGGCGCCCACTGCGGCCGTCCCGCCGCGTTCCTCGACAGCGAGATCGTGCGGTACCTGGGCTGGCCCGGTCAGGCGATCAGCTACAAGCTGGGTGAGCGGGCGTGGCTGGCAGGCCGCGATGCTGCCCAGGCCGCCCGGGGTGCGGACTTCGATCCGAAGGCCTGGCACGGCGCCGCTCTCTCACTGGGGAGCCTCGGCCTGGACGACCTCACCGACGAGCTCGCCCGTCTGTAGGAGGGTCCTGAGCAACTCCGCCCGTAGCGAGCGGCGTCCAGGTGGTGTCATCGCAAGGCGGCGGAACGTCCCGATACCGCTGTTGTATCGGGGCGGTTCGCCAACGCGGCGAGGGCGCTGCCTGGGCGTCGCGCAGTAGGGCCGAGTTGTTCAGGGCGCTCCTAGCCCGGGTCCATCCGCTCGACGAGGTCCGGCCGGGCCTCGTCGAGCGACCGGGGACGGGATCGGCCGGCGGGCCCGTTGTGCACGGTGGCGGCGGTGGACGGGCCCAGGGTGGGTCCGCGAGCCGCCGCGGGAGGACACCTGATGACTGCTCTCGACCTGACCACCGACGAACTGCTGAGCACCACCCGCGCCGTCCGCAGACGTCTCGATCTCACCCGTCCCGTCGACCGGTCGGTGCTGCGCGAGTGTGTGGAGCTGGCCGCGCAGGCACCCACCGGCCGCAACCGCCAGCGCTGGGAGTTCGTGTTCGTCACCGATCCGGGACGCCGGGCGGCGATCGCCGATCTGTACCGGCTGGGCCTGATCCGGCCGACCGTGCCCGTGCCCTACGACGGGGTGGACCGCTCGGAGGCCGACGGCAGACAGCGGATGGCCGGCAGCGCACAGCATCTGTTCGATCACCTGCACGAGGTGCCGGTGCTGGTGGTGCCCTGCGTGCACGTGGTCCGCGAACCGAGCCCATCGGTGGTGGCGCAGGCGAACCTCTGGGGGTCGGTCCTGCCCGCGGTCTGGAGCTTCATGCTCGCCGCTCGCTCGCGCGGCCTCGGCACCGCGTGGACCACCGCCCATCTGCACTACGAACGCGAGGCCGCCGACGTGCTCGGCGTCCCGTACGAGACGGTCCAGCAGACGGCACTGATCCCGGTGGCCCACACCATCGGCACCGACTTCCGCCGCGCGCCGCGCAGCGGCATCGACACCGTCACGCACTGGGACAGCTGGTGAGCGCCGGGCCGCCGCTCAGAAGTAGTGGCCCGCGAAGCGGTACCGCCGCCGCACCGTGACGGAACCCATCCCGGCCCGGCCGTGCACCACGAAGTGGGGCACGCCGGGCCTGCGGATGGACGGGACGCTGCTCTTGACGGTGCCCATGGTGGCCACGACGGCATCGACGTCGGCCGTGGACTCGTCCGGCACGAGCAGCCGAGCCGATCCCGCGCCGAGGTCGACCTCCACGTCGATCACGGGGTGGTTCAGCGCGGTGTCGCAGAAGTCCAGGACCACCGAGCCCATCGCGCTCTGCAGGCGAAGCCGCGGCGGGACGTCCCAGGCGCCGTGGCGCTTGATGGTGGACGCGCCGGTGCGCAGCACCAGCGGCGGTCCGTCCGGCGCGCGCGGCGGCGGGACGGCACCGGCGAGGGCGGCCTGGTGCGCTCCGGGCAGGTCGGCCAGCGGCGGCAGCAGATCGGCCTCGTACCGCGCGGCGTAGATCACCGACAGCCGTTCCTCCAGCTCGGAGACGGTGATCCGGCCGTCAGCGAGCGCCTGGTGGAGCTGGGCTGCGGCACGCTCCCTGTCGGCGTCGGAGATCCTGATGCCCGGTGGGTCCGGCGGCGTCGTGCTCACCGAAGCAGAATAGTGCCGAATCGCCGGCCGGTGACCGATTGATCCTGATCCGGATGCGACCCGGCAAACGGGCGCCGGGCACGGCCCGACCGGGGAGCCCCACCGGGTGGAGGCACAACCGCGATCTCTACGGGGAGTAGCCTGGCGCCGATGTCCGGAACGGCGAGTCTGCGCGGTTGGGGACGCACCGCGCCCACCACGGCGCAGGTGCTCACACCCAGGTCCTTCGACGACGTGTCCGCCGCGGTCGCGGCGGCAGGCCCGCGCGGGATCATCGCCCGCGGTCTCGGGCGCTCCTACGGTGATCCGGCCCAGAACGCCGGCGGCACGGTGCTGGACATGACCGGTCTCGCCACGATCCACTCCATCGACGCCGACACCGGCGTCGCCGAGGTGGACGGCGGGGTCAGCCTCGACGCACTGATGCGCAGCGCATTGCCGTACGGGCTGTGGGTGCCGGTCCTGCCGGGCACCCGCCAGGTGACGATCGGTGGGGCCATCGGCGCCGACGTCCACGGCAAGAACCACCACAGCAAGGGCAGCTTCGGCAACCACGTCCGCTCACTGGACCTGGTCACCGCCGACGGCACGCTCCGCACCCTCACCCCGGACGGGCCGGACGCCGACCTGTTCTGGGCCACGGTCGGCGGCATGGGCCTCACGGGCGTGATCGTGCGCGCCTCCGTGCAGCTGCACCGCACGGAGTCGGCCTACTTCGTGGTCGACACCGACCGCACCGCCGACCTCGACGAGCTGATGGGCCTGCTCACCGACGGCTCCGACGACACCTACGGCTACTCCGCGGCGTGGTTCGACACCACCACCACGGGCGCCCAGCTCGGCCGGGCCGTGCTCACCCGCGGCTCGCTCGCCACCGTCGACCAGCTGCCGCCGAAGCTGCGCAGCGACCCACTCAAGTTCGAGGCGCCGCAGCTGCTGGCGTTGCCCGACATGTTCCCGAACGGGCTGGCCAACCGGCTCACGCTGCGCGCGTTCAGCGAGCTCTGGTACCGCAAGGCCCCGAAGCGCCAGCGCGGGTCCGTGCAGAACATCACGACCTTCTACCAGGTGCTCGACCTGTTCGGCGACTGGAACCGGGTCTACGGATCGCGCGGGTTCCTGCAGTACCAGTTCCTCGTCCCGTTCGGCGAGGAACCGACGTTCCGCCGAGTCGTGGAGAAGATCGCGAAGTCGCCGCACGCGTCCGGGCTCAACGTGCTCAAGCGCTTCGGCGAGGGCAACGCCGCGCCGCTGTCGTTCCCGCAGCCCGGCTGGACGATCACCGTCGACTTCCCCATCGCGCGAGGGCTGCACCGGTTCTGCGACGAGCTCGACGAGCTCGTGCTCGGCGCGGGCGGGCGGCTGTACCTCGCCAAGGAGTCACGGGCGAGCGCCGCGACGATCCGGCGCGGCTACCCGCGGTTCGACGAATGGCGCAAGGTGCGCGACCACGTCGACCCCACCGGGGTCTTCACATCCGACATGGCCAGACGGCTGGAGCTGACGAACTGATGATCGACGCCGTGGGCAACCCGCAGAGCGTGCTGCTGATGGGCGGTACCTCGGAGATCGGCCTCGCGGTCGTCGAGGCGTTCGCCTCCGACCGGCCGTTGCGGGTGGTGCTGGCCGCCCGGCCGTCCGACCGGCTGGACGCTGCGCGGGCCCGCCTCGAGCGCCTCGGCTGCGCCGTCGAGACGCTGACGTTCGACGCGCTCGCTCTCGACACGCACGCCGACGTGGTCCGCAAGGCCTTCACCGGCGGCGACATCGACGTGGCTCTCGTCGCCTTCGGGCTGCTCGGCGACAACGAGAAGGGGTGGACCGACGTCTCCACCGCCGTCGAGATCGCGCAGGTCAACTACACCGCCGCCGTCTCGGTGGGCGTCGCGCTCGCGGAGCGGCTCCGCGCACAGGGCCACGGCTCACTCGTCGCGTTCTCCTCGGTCGCGGGTGAGCGGGCGCGCCGGTCCAACTTCGTCTACGGCTCCACCAAGGCCGGCCTGGACGCCTTCTACTCCGGGCTCACCATGGCGCTGCGCCCCGCCGGTGTCGCCGTCACCGTGGTGCGTCCCGGGTTCGTGCACACCAAGATGACCGAGGGCCTGAAGGCCGCCCCGCTGTCCACCACTCCCGAGGCCGTGGCCGCCGTGGTGGTCGACGCGGTTCGCAACCGGCGCGAGCTCGTCTGGGCCCCGGCCCCGCTGCGCCTGGTGATGAGCGTGCTGCGGCACCTGCCGCGCGCGGTGTTCCGCCGCCTGCCCATCTGACCGGGCCTCGCCACTACCGCCCGGTCGGGGCGAGCCGACCAGCCGGCCACGAGAGCGGGGTCGGTTCGACCGGGTAGCCCGCGCCCGGCGTCTGGCCAGGGACGACACCGTCCCAGAGATACTCGACGCGGGCGACGTCGCCCTCCAGCGCAGCGGGGTCGGTCGGCGGGTAATACAGGAGTGCCTCGGAGTAGGCGGGCAGGCGGGTCTTCGGGTCGAGGTAGTACACGGCCTCCACCTGGCTGCGGCGGGTCTGCCCGAACCCCGGAGTCAGCACGTGCGACTCCCACTTCGGCCCGATCGCTCGGAACGCCGACATGAGCACGGCCATCCCGTACGGCTCGCCGGTGCCGTCCAGGGCCCGGAAGATCACCGGCATCCGCACGTACTGCCTGCCGTCGTGCTCGACCAGCGACAGCTCGCCGACGTCGAGGTAGCCGGGGTAGTCCTCGCGCAGTGAGCCCATGAACGCCGTGGCCTCCTCCGGCGTCAGGCCCGCGGTCAGCACCCCCTCGGTGACCGTCCCGATGAGCTCGAGGGTGCTGCGGGAGGCACCGACACCAGCGCTGATCTCGCAGTTGAGTCCACCCGGTCCCCAGGCTGCATCGAACTTGTCGTACCGGTACGCCTTGCCGCCCGCACAAGCGACATTGAAGCCGTCGATCTGGTGGTACGCGTACTCGTTGGTGCGAAAGTCGAATCCGCCCTCGCTGATCGCACGCGTGTAGTCGCCACCGGCGACGTAGGTCGCGACGTCCCTGAGCGACTCCATCCGGGTGTGCAGCACGGGCTGCGTGAACTGGGCGACCAGGCTCTCGTCGAGCAACTGCTCGGCACTCACCTGTGCGAGGTCGCCCTGGGTCAGCGGCGCATCGCCGTCCAGTGGCCCCGCCGGGGGACGGGCCGGATCGACCGGTGCGGCCTGCCCCGGGATCTCCTCTGCCAGCACGGCACACCCAGCACTGCCGGCCACGAGGAGGGCCGCGGCCAGGACGGCGAACGGACGGCCAATCCAGGGCCTGCGGACCGATCGGTCCGCAGGGATCGGCAGCCCCGACGTGTCCGGCGCCGCGTGCCCCGCTCCGACCATGATCGTGCCGCCTTCTGCCGTCCCGCCCCGCTGCCTAACGGCAGTCGGGCGGGTGGATCTTCCTGCCCACCTCACGAGGACGGTCGGGCGGGTCCCGCTGATCCGCCGACCCGCCGATGTCGGGGGTGGTCCCGATACTCCAACCTGTTCACGACGGAGCCCGACCGGGCACCGGCCGCCGAGGGAGCAGACCGTGAAGTACATGCTGATCATGCAGATGAACCCGGCTGCGTTCGACGCGCTGACCGACGAGCAGCGCGAGGAGGTGATGGCCGGCCACGGTGCGTTCATGGAGACGATCAAGGCCTCCGGCGAGATGGTGGAGACCCACGCACTGGCCGAGCCGGCTCAGAGCACCGTGGTGCGAGGCCGGGAGGGCGTGCCGGTCGTGACCGACGGCCCGTTCCTGGAGTCGAAGGAGTTCATGGGGGGCTTCTACCTCGTGGAGTGCGAGACCCCCGAGCGGGCGATCGAGCTCGCCGCCATGATCCCCGACGCTGCGATCGACGGGATGGCCATCGAGGTACGACCGGTCGTGTTCTCGTCGGGGCGCGGGTAGCGGCGACCGGCACGTCCCGGTCGGCGATCAGCCCCGCGCGTTGAGGTACCCCTGCACGTGGAGGGAACGCTCGTAGTCACCCGGCCGCGGGGGTTGCCCGCGCTGGGCATTGATCAGCGCGGCAGCCAGAGCCGGTCGCCCGGGATCCGGCGCGGCGCGGCGACGCGGCACCACGGAGGCCTCGGCGGAACCGCCCGCTCCCCCTCCGGCACGCGTCTCACCGCTCCGGCCCGCGGCGGCGTTGCGGCGCGCGGCGACGATGCGGGAGGAGGACGTGGCCGATTGGTTGCCCACTCCCGGCCAGCCCGTCGCCGTCCCCCCGACGGCGCGGTGGCGGGGAGACCTCGACGCCCGCGCAGGCGCCGCATCGCCAGGCCGCGCCATCGCCCGCAGGCTCCGCCGGGCGGGCTCCTCCACGGCGTGGAAAGCCAGCGCCGCCACCGCGAACGTCGAGAACAGCACGACCACGCCCGTGACGTGCGCGAGCAGCGTGCCGGGCCCCAGCGAGTTGAACTTCTGCAGCGCCAGCCAGTAGATCTCGAACATCGGGATGTGTACGAGGTAGAGGCTGTAGGACACCCGGCCGCCGTACACCGCCCATGGCTTCGACAGCACCATCGCCGGCCCGCGGTCGGCCACGGCCAGCGCCCCCACCAGGAGCGGGAACAGCGCGATCACCGCGCCGCCGCGTCCGGGGCCGATGAGCTCACCGAGCAGCAGACCCGCCGCGATCAGCACCGGCACCACCACCGCGGCGGTCGAAGCGCTGCGCCGCAGCCCCTCCGTCCGGCGCATCCGGCGGACGGCCAGGTACATCACGGCGCCCCCGCTGAAGCCGCAGAGGATGCGGGCGGCCCAGCTCCACGGGTGATACGGAGTTCCGGTGCTCAGGTAGGCCCACACCATCGGAGCCATCAGCGCCACCGCGGTGATGCCCAACACCGCGGCGGGGAGGTTGCGCAGCCGGAAGAGCACGAGCACCCCCACCGGGAAGAGCAGGTAGGCCAGCCACTCCGCGCTGATCGACCAGGTGGACCCCACCCAGGACGCCCCGTCGAAGAACGGGTTGTCCCAGAGCTGGACCATGAACAGCTGCTGCAGGTACTCCGTGGGGCCGAGGTCCGGCTGCACGGCCTGGAACGCCACCTCCGAGTCGGAGCCGTACCACAGACGGGCCATCAACCAGATCCCGAACAGGTGGAACACCAGCGCGTACACGGGCCAGATGCGGCAGGCGCGAGCCCAGACGAAACGCATGGTGGCTCGGGCCCGCAGCGCGGGCCCGAGCGAGTCCAGGTACGTGTAGGTGATCACGAACCCGCTGAGGACGAAGAACAGGTCCACACCGAGGGCGCCCGCGGTGATCAACGGCCCCAGCACGGCGGCCACCTCCGCGACCGCCTCCAGGGGCGTGAAGTGGAAGTGGAAGAGGACGACCCACGCCGCCGCGACGATGCGCAGCCCGGTCAGGCCACGCAGCTCCGTGCTGGGCACCCCTCGACCGACGGACGGAGTGGTGGTCAGATGACCTGCTGTCGTCACGAGGTGAAAACGACGACACGCCGAGCGATGGTGCGCCTACCAGCCCGAACGTACCGGTATGGCCCGGGCCGTCACTGCCCGGTGGGCAGCGGTACGGCCGACCGGGTGGCAGCGAACCAGACCGATTCAGTACAGCGTGCAACGACCGAACACGTTCCGCTACCAGCGGTCGAGGTGCAGCACCGTGTCGAGCGGCTCCCGTGGCGCGGGCTTGAACGTCTCTCCCGTGTAGTAGGCGGTGGGCAGGAGGACGCCCTGGCGCACGTTCGGCGGGATTTCGAGCAGCTCGGAGATCTCCTTCTCGTAGCGCAGGTGCAGCGTCGTCCAGGCGCTGCCGAGCCCGCGGGCGCGGGCCGCGAGCTGGAAGCTCCACGCCGCCGGAAGCAGGGAACCCCACAGGCCTGCCTGGTTGGCCGCCGGCAGCTCCTCGCCTGCCGTGATGCAGGCGAGGACGAGCACCGGGACATCGCCCATCCGGTCGGCGAGGTACTCAGCTGACGTGCCGATGCGCGCCTGCACGGCCTGTCGCTCGTCGCTGTAGTTCGCGGCGCGGCCGGCGTAGCCCGACGAGTTGCGGTACCGGTCGTAGGACTGCTTGTAGTACTCCCCGATCCGGGCACGGAGCTCGCCGTCGGTGACGACCAGCCAGTGCCACCCCTGCTGGTTGCTGCCGGTGGGCGCCTGCACGGCGACCTCCAGGCACTCCCGCACGAGCTCGATGGGGACCGGTCGGTCGAGATCCAGGCGCTTTCGCACGGAACGGGTGGTGGTGAGCAGTTCGTCGGGGCTGAGAGGAAGCGTCATGCCCCGATCATGCTCCCGGCCTCCCGCCTCATTCGGCCGGGCGGCAGTCCGCGGCCACGCGGGGATCGCGGGGGTACCGGTAGGAGGTGCGCTCCCAGGACCCGGTGAGGTTGTCCCAGAACCGCTGTGCGGTGAGCGGCGCCCGCACGGAGTCGAGCAGTTCCTGGGTGCGGGGGCACGCGAGCGCGGTGCGAGCGGCGGCGACACCCGCCGGGTCGACGAAACCGGTGTCGGTGATCCCGGCGTCGGCCAGGAACCACTCCGGCGGCAGGTCCTTGTCGTGACCGATGCGCCCGTCGGGAACGCCCGTGGCGTGGGCGGCGAGGGGGTTGGTGAGCCCGACGCCGTCGAGCACCGTGGTGGAGAGCGGCGCCAGCTCGCCCGTGACACCGAGGTTGAGCCAGACGATCGTGTTGCGGGCGTTCTCGCCGGGCTTCGGGAACAGCCACCAGCGCAGCCCGTTCTCCCCCGGGCCGGCCACCGCCAGCGAGGGCGTCGGCGCGGCGGCGAGCGCAGCGACGCCCTCGGGTGCCACCGGGTGCCCGACGAAGTCCTCGCTGGTCACCGGGTTGGGCTTGCCGACGAGGATCACGTAGTAGAGCCGCTCGTTGGCGATCCAGTTCGGGCCGAGAGTGTCGTAGGCGGGCCGCATGCCGACGATGCACGCCACGGCCCACACCGCCATGCCGATGACGGGGAGCGCGGTCCACCGGGTGAACGGCACCGCCATCAGCGGCAGCACCAGGCAGAACAAGGCCGGGAGCAGCATCCGGCCGTGCATGAAGTCGCCGCCGACGCGCGTGACGTACAGCGCGAGCAGCCCCGCGCCCAGCACGGGCACCGCGACCACCACGACGGTGGCGAGGCGCAGGCGCCGCAACGCCGGCGACCGCGTGCCCCGGCGCAGCCCCACGAGCGCCGGCAAGCCGACGAGCAGGACCAGCAGCGGGATCCACAGCCGGTAGGGATCGATCAGGTCGAACAGGTAGAAGATGCCCTGCTGCCAGCGGGCGGAGCTCGCCTCCTTGGCCAGCGCCGTGGACGGCACCAGCAGGCCGTAGTAGCCGGCCCGGAACACCTCGTACGCCAGCGGAACCGCGGCGGCCACCACCGCGAGCCCGACCAGCCGGCGCCACCCGCGGCGGGCCTCCAGCACCACCAGCGCGACCGCCACGAGCAGCCCGAACAGGGCGAGGTCGGGGCGCACCAGCGGCGCGAGTCCGAGCACGAGGGCCAGCGGCCACGCGCGGCCACCCCCGCCTGCGCGGGCGGCTTCCAGGCGGCCGACGAGCAGCCACCACGTGAAGCCCAGCCACCCGACGATGAGACCGGTCTCCAGACCGGACGTGCCGAAGTCCCAGAACGGCGGCAGCGAGACGACGACGAGCGCGCCGAACGGCACCATCAGCCGCCGGACGGCGAACAGCCTGCGCGCGGCGTCGAGCCCGAACCCGAGGCCGGCGACCGACAGCACCAGGCCGAGGATCACCGCCGTCCAGTTCAGCGAGACTCCCGGCACCAGGCCGGGAATCGCCAGCAGGGCCGTCCACAGGGTCGAGGTGTTGGCCTCCACCCGCTCGCCCACGTTGAAGACCGGGCCCTCGCCCGCCACCAGCTGGCGCACCGTCCGCAGGACGATGAGCCCGTCGTCGCTCATCCAGCGGCGGTGCCAGATGAGCGCGCCGAAGGCGAGCATCGTCACGCCGAACAGCGCGAAGGTCCAGGGGGAACGCGACGGGCCGGCCGCCCGGTGGCCCGGCCATGCGGCCGGATCCGCCTCCACGACAGTGCTGATCGGATTCCCCCTCGTGTCGGGCGCCCGGCACCCGCCGTGCGCCTACATCGTGCCGGGCAGCACCCGGACGGAGGCGCCGGGGTCAGGACCCGGCGGGAACCTCCAGGACGAAGACGGACGACTCACCCGAGCCCGGGCGGAGGAACAGCCGCCCGGCCAGGAACTGCACGAAGGACGGCACCGCGTACCGGGCCGCGTCGAGGAGCTTCGGGAGCTTGCCGTACGGCACGTTCCAGAGCCCGTCGCTGCCCTCGCGCAGCACCCGGAAGCCCGCTGCGGTGAGGACGGCGCGCCACTCGTCGTGCGGTTTGAGGTTGATGTGGGTGGGGTCCTGGTAGCCGGTCCACCCCTCGCCCGCCAGACCACGCGCGCGGCCGGCAGGGTCCGGCATCACCACCAGCGCGCGTCCGCCCGGCACCAGCACCCGCCGCCAGCAGGCCAGCACCGCCGCGGCCGTCTCGTCGTCGAGGTGCTCCAGCACGTGGATGGCCGTGAGCCCGCGGAAGTTCGCGTCGGGGATCGCGTCGAGCGTGAGGTACACCGGGCAGCCGGGAGCGGTACGCCGGGCGACCGTCGCCGAGTACGGCGAGATCTCGAACCCGGAAGCCCGGTCGTGCGCCGACAGCCTGCGCAGCAGGTGGCCCGTGCCGCACCCGAAGTCGAGGTAGGGGCCGCGGCCGATGTAGCGGCGGACCATCCGGACGTACCAGCGCAGGGCGGGCCGGTCGCCTGCCTGGCCGTTGTTGTCGTAGTAGTCGGCGTCGTAATGGTCGGGCGAGCCGGCGACAGGCTCGAACTCCGTGCTCACTGCGTGCTCCTGACCTGGTGGGCCGCCTTGTCGATCAGAACTTCGTAGCCGTCGAGCACCGCCGGGACCGAGAACGCCTGGTGAGCGCGGGCGGCTCCGGCCGCGCGGTCGGGCGGGTCGGTCTGGAACGAGTGCAGCGCGCGGGTGATCGCCGCCGGGTCGGCCGGCTGGACGACGGTGCCGAAACCGGTCTGTGCGACGGGCTGGCGCACCCCGGGGATGTCGCTGGACAGCACCGGCACGCCGGCCAGCATCGCCACCGCCTGCACGATGCCGAAGGCCTCGAACGCGTTGACCGACGGCAGCGTGAACACGTCGAGGGAAGCGTAGAAGTCGCCGATCCGCTCCTCGGGCACGAAGCCCATCAGCCGGATCCGGCTGTCGTCGCCGATCGCCTGGCGCACACGGTCGACGACGCTGCCGCCTGCCACGTGGGTGAAGTCGCCGCCGATCAGCAGCCGCGCGTCGGGGTCGGGCAGCGCCCGGAACCCGCGGACCAGGTACTCGAGGCCCTTCTCGCGCACGATCCGGCCGAGGAAGCCGACGTGCATGCCGTCGGTCTCGCGGTAGCTCGGCTCGCCCGCCGGGGGCGGCGAACACGGGGGCGGGACGACCACCATCGAGGGTGCGATCGACGGCCACATGCGGCTGTGCCGGGCGTAGTCCTCGCTGGTGACGGTGACGACGGCGGACTGTTTCATGGCCAGCCGGTTCGACGCGTCGACGACCAGCCGCTGCACCGTGTTGACCAGTCCCGGCGGGAGCGTCACGTCGCAGTGGTAGGTGGACACGAGCGGGGTGCGCATCCCGGCGGCGATCGCGCCCGCCTCCAGCATCGGGAGCTGCACCGAGCCCACCGCGGCCTTGGCCATCGTGGCCCGGGCGAGGCGCACCAGCTGTGGGCTGATCACCCCGCGGCCGAGGCGGGCCAGCACCGGAGCCCGGAGCACCCGGACACCGTTGATCTCCTCCTCGAGCGGCAGCGACGAGTCGTAGCGGCTGGTGACGACCGTGACGCGCCGGCCCCGGGCCGCGAGACCCTCCGCGATGTCCCGTGCCATGTTGGTCAGGCCCGAGACGTACGGGGCGTAGTAGGTCAGCGCGATGACGAGGTCGTCACGGCGCCTGGCGTTGGAGCGTTCCTCAGGAGACACTCTGCAGCTCCCGTTCACGTCGTTCGCTGAGCACCAAGCCGGTGCCCACGAGCCATCCGGCGGCGGAGCCGAGGAGGAAGGCCAGCTCGGCGCGCAGCAGCAGGTCCGGCACCACCGCCAGCACCACCCCGGCGACGAGCAGTCCCGACAGCCAGCTCCAGGCCACCAGCCGGTGCCGCACCGAAGCGACGAGCACCTGGGTGACCAGGACGAGCCCGATGTAGGCGGCGACCCCCACGGCGAGCAGGGCCACGTGCGAACCGGGCAGTACGTACGCGGGCCCGAAGATCAGCCCGACGAGCCACGGCCCGACCAGGAACCCGAGCCCGAGCGCGGCCGCTGCCAGCGCGAGCAGCCCGAGCGAGAGCCACCGGACCACGCGGACGAGCGCGGCCCGGTCACCGGCGTGCAGGATCGAGGTGAAGATCGGCAGCAGCGCCGTCTGCAGCGGCACCACCAGGAACAGTGGGATCCGGGCGAGCGTGAACACCGCGAGGAACTGGCCGGCGCGGGTGACGTCCATCTGGTTCTGTGCGAGCACCGGCACGAGCACCGGCGGACCGTTGAGCAGCAGCTGCGCGCACAGCGACCCCATCAGGAGCGGTGCGACGGCGGTCCAGACGGCCCGGGGGACGAGACGGCCTGCTGCCGGGTCGGGTTCGGTGGCGGGGCGGGTGCGTCTGCGCAGCAGGGAGATCAGCTGCGGGGCGTGCGCCAGCCCGATGGCCACCACCAGCGTCCACGCGAACTCCGGGCTGCCCGGGGTGGTCATCAGTGTGGCGACGAGCGCGGCCAGGCCGACCCGCAGTGCGGAGTCGAGAAGCATGATCGCGGCGTGCCGGCCCATCCGGTCCATCCCGATGAGCGCGCCGCGCACGACGAACTGACCGGCCGACACCAGGCACAGCACGCCCACCGCCACGACGGTGACCGACTGGCCGCCGAACGCCCTCGACAACAACGGCCAGCCGAGCGCGACCACCGCGACGAGGGCCACCGCCATCGTGGCCGCCGTGAGCAGAACCGCTCTGAGCACGCCGAGCGGCCGGTTCGGGGTCTGCAGCAGCCGGGCCGTCTCCTGCTCGATGGACAGGAACATCCCGAACCCGGCCACCTGGGCGAGCGACCAGAAGGCGCCGAAGTAGGCGTACTCGGCGGCGGTGAGGCTGCGCGCGACGATGGCCAGGTAGGCGTTGATGAGCAGTCCGGACGCCACGATCCCGACCACGACGAGCCCGACCGACCGCATGCGGTTGCCGGGTGTGCTGGTCAGGGCCGGGACCTTCCGCTCGAATTCGTCAGGGGTGCCGATTATGCAGCTTTCGGCCGTCCGCCGTGGGTTGTGCGTCTGCTGGTCCGTCACGTTCGCGCCGTCACCCTGGGCAGGGTGAGTTCCGTGCGCCTGTGTCTGCGCATGCTCGCGCCTCCTTCGCCCGAACCGGTGAACACGGCGGTCACCGTCCGGGTGACGACCGCGGCGTCTGTGACGCACCGCATCCGGCTGGAGATCGACCACCGCGGAACTGTAGTGGCGACAATCATCCATCCGGGCACGACCCGGTCAGGTCGCACGGACACCGCAAGGGGGTGTGGCCGGGAGTTGCGGCGTCGTTCCTGGTGAAACCGGCGTGTCGTTCGTGCGCATCTCGTTGCCGGAACGTGGCTCTCTCGCAATCAGCCCCGTTCGTGCTCATGACGGCACTCCTGACAGCATGCGGCTGTGACTGACGTGTCCGACGCCGTGCGGGAGGACGCCGCGGTGCCGGCCGCAGAGGTGGGCGACGACCACGACACCGGCGGCCCATCCGACACCCCGCCCCCGGTCGCCCGCCGGGGGCGGCGCACCGCGCTGCTCGCGGGGCTCACCGCGCTCGTGGCCGTCGTCTGCGCCGCGTTGCTGCCCTTCGCCCCCGTCTCCGTCTCCGAACCGACGGTGAGCTGGCCCGTCGACCCGGCGCGTCCGGAGTCCACGCTGCTCTCGCTCACGGCCTACCGGCCGCTGACGCTCGACGTGCGCTTCAGCTGCGACGTCGCCCGCACGGCACAGGCGAGCGGTGGCGTCGTGGTGTCCACCGCGGCACCGGAGTCCCCGGTGGCCGGGACGACCGGGATGATCGTCACCGCCCGCGACGGCCGCCTGCGGGTCGGCGCGCTGGACCGGCTGTTGCTGGACGAACCGCTGCCCGCGGGCCCGTGCGAGTACCGGATCACCGGGGACAGCCGGGGGGTCCCCACCTTCGTCCGGCCCGCGCCCGACCCGGCCGACCCGGACTCACCGGACCTGTCGTCGTTCGCCCGACCGGACAACGCCGAGCTGACCATCAGCCGGGACGGCACCCAGCTCGCCCACACCGATGCGGTGCAACTGCCCGACGTGGACGTCCTCGCCACCGACGCCACCGAGCTTCCGTCCGGCGGCCTGACCGTCCGGATGCGGGTCGACGACGAGTTCACCAGCAGTCCCACGCCGCTGAAGAGCGTGCTGATCTGGACGCTCGTGGTGGCCGCGCTCGCCACCCTGGTGCTGCTGCTGCGCCTGGACCGGACCATCGCGAGGGTGCCGTACGTGTGGCGCCCGGGCTGGCCGCGGATCGTGGACGTCCTGGTGCCCGCGGTGATCGTCTTCTGGATGTTCGTTGCCCCGGCCACCGACGACGACGGCTACTACGCCGCGATGGCCCGCAACTCGGTGCTCTCCGGCGACGTCGGCAACTACTTCCAGCTCTACGACCAGAACTTCACCCCGTTCACCTGGTTCTACCAGTCGCTGGGCTGGTGGCAGCAGTTCGTGGGCAACGCGCCGGTACTGCAGCGGATCCCGGCCACGGTGTTCGGGATCGTCACGTGGCTGGTGCTGCGGCGGTTCGTCGTCGCGGCGATGGAGGACTGGGCGCCGCATCGCCGTGGCGTGCGGATGGCCGCCCACGCCGTGCTCGCGGTGACCTTCCTGTCCTGGTGGGTGCCGCAGGACATGGGAGTGCGCCCGGAGACGGTCGTTGCGGTCTGCGGCTCGGCCACGATGCTCGCCGTCCTCGCCGCGGGCAGGCGACGACGGCTGGGGCTCGCCTGGCTCGCCTTCGCGCTGGCCGGGCTCGGTTTCACGGCACACCCCACGGGCTTCACGCTGTTCGCGCCGCTGCTCGCCGGTCTCCCGCTGCTCTGGCCGGTCGTGCGGGTGGCGGGCGACCGCATCGGCACGGCGCTGCGTGCACTCGCCGTGGCGTCGGGCGGGATGGTCGCCCCGCTGCTGGCGTTCAGCGACGGCGGCCTGCGCGACTTCCTGCGCGGCCAGACGATCTTCCTGTCGCTGCAGGGCCAGGAGAGCTGGACCACCGAGATCCAGCGCTACACCTTCCTGTTCTCCCAGATCCCGATGGGCAACTACGCCAAGCGGGCCGCGGTGCTGGTGTGCCTGGTCGCCCTCGTGTGGTTCGCGGTGCTCGCCGTGGCGGCCAGGGCCCGCAAGGTGACCGTTCCCGTCCCCTTGTGGCTGGCCGCCTCCACCACCGCACTCGCGTTCGCCGCGCTCTGGCTCACCCCGTCGAAGTGGACCCACCACTTCGGGGCGCTCGCCGGGGTGGGCTCGGCGTTCCTGGCGCTGCTGCTCGTGATGGCCGTGCCGCTCGTCCGGCAGACGCTGCAGGGCTCGACCCTGCCGGTCGGGCTGCTCGTCGCGGCCGCCGGCTCGTTCGTCGTCGCTATCGCGCTCGGCTGGCACGGCCCGAACGAGTGGGCCTACGCGTGGTTGGAGGGCGTGCGCCGCCCCGGGCTGCCGCCTGCGGTGAAGAACATCGCTCTGGACCGTCCCCTGCTGTGGGTGCTCGTCGTGGTCGTCCTCGGGCTGATCGGCGGCGTGGCGGCCCGCCTGCTCGGGCGCGGCGACGTGCGGCTCGGCGCCCTGCGCGCGGTGCCCGCCGTGGTGCTGATCTCCCTGCTGGGCACCACCGTCTACACCGTCGGCACGTTCGGCGCCGCCGCAGTTGCCGGCGCTCCCCGCGAGTCCATCTGGGCGCAGGGGCTCGCCGACCCGTCGGGGTCGCACTGCGGCGCGGCAGGCGTCGTGCACGTGCTCGACCCCTCCACCGCGTCGACGCTGCCGCTCGCGTCGGGCCTCCCGGTACCCGCGCCGTCCCGCGACTTCGAAGCGGGCGGCGGCTTCTACGCGGGCGACCCGCCGCAGGGACCGGCCGGGGCGGAGGTCTGGGGCAGCCTCATATTCCGCGACGGTCACGGCGCCGAGCGCAACACCGGCGAGACGGCCACCGGCTGGTACTCGCTCCCGTCCGCGCTGACGGGCGGCGAGGCCACCACCGTGCTGGCCGCGGGAACGCTCACCCGCACGGACGGCAACAGCCTCACCGCCGTGTACGGCCGCAGGTCCGGGACGGAGGTCGTCCCGGCAGGCGACCAGCCGCTCACGGACGAGGCCACCGAGTCGGCATGGCGCACGTTCGTCCTGCAGCCGCCGGCAGGCGCCGACGTGGTGCGGCTCGAGGCCGTGGACGCGACGGGCATGGTCAACGGCTTCGTGGCCTTCACCGCGCCCGCCGTCCAACGCCCCGTCGTGCTCTCCGACTACCTGCCGGCCACCGCCCCCGTTGCGCTGGCGTGGCCGCTCGCGTTCGCCTACCCCTGCCAGCGGCAACCGGCGATCGTCGAGGGGATCACCGAGGCCCCCGAGTACGCCGTGCTGTGGGGGAACGACGACCTGTCGGGCTTCACCGACGGCACCTGGGTGCCGTCCCGTGGTGGTGCGTTCGCCCAGCTGCCACGTACCCAGGGCGTACAGCAGTTGGCCGTCGTCGGCGGGGTGGACCCGAACATCCAGGTGTACTCGTTCAGCACCCCACTGGCTCGCGCCGCCTACACCGTCTCGGAGACGACACGGGCGGTCCCCGGCGCGAGCATCGCCACCGGGACGGGTCCCGCCACGAACGGCTGACGCTTCCCTCACCCCCACCACTGGGGGTGATCGCCCCGACATAGGGTGACGCCGTGCTCTCGCCCGCACGGTCGGTGCCTCCGCCCGAGCCGGACAGCCCTCGGGAACCGCACCCCGGCGGTCGTGACGGACATGACGGGCCTCCGCCCCTCCGCGTCGCACGCGGCCCCCGCCGTGCTGTGTTCGCGCTCGGGCTGATCTCCGCGCTCGCCGCGGTGGCGTTCCCCTTCGCCCCGGTCCACCAGCCGGATGTCCGCTACAGCTGGACAGCCTCCGATGGGCCTGCCGCGATCCCGCTGATGCCCTACCAGCCCGTCGACCTGACCGCGACCACGAGCTGTGCAGTGGCCCGCGGTGAGGGCGCGCCCCGCGGCGCCGCGCAGCCGAGCGCGGACCGCGTGCTGGTCTCCACCGTGCCGCTGCGGCCCGACCCGGCTGCCGAACCGCTGCACGGTCTGCGCCTGACGGCCACGGGCGACCAACTGCGTGTCGCGAGCGCAGGCGTGGACCTCGGCACGGTGCGGCTCCCCCCGGGGGCGTGCACCCTCGAGGTGGTCTCCAGCCCCGAGCGCACGGACGTCCTGCTGAACGGCACGCCGGCCCTCACCCACGAAGGTGACGTGCGGCCCGACGTCGCGGGGGCGTTCAGCGACGTGCCGTCCGGCGTCTCCGTCGGACTCACCGCCGACACCCGCTTCCAGACCACCATCACCGCGCTCAAGACCGCGATCGGCGTGGTGTGCGCGCTCGCCCTCCTCGGGATGCTCGTCGCGCTGCGCCGCGCCGACCGTGTCGTCACCCGGCCCGTGCGGCTGCTCCCGCGCCGCTGGTGGGTCCCCCGTCCCGTCGACGCCGCGGTCGTGGCTCTGCTCGGCGTGTGGTGGATCGTCGGCGCGATCACCGTGGACGACGGCTACATCACCGGCATCGTCCGCAGCATCGGCAGCAACGGGTTCATCGGCAACGTCTACCGCTGGCTCAACGCGCCGGAAGCGCCGTTCAGCTGGTTCTACGACATCTACTACGCCTGGTCGCTGGTGTCGCCGTCCACGCTGTGGATGCGGCTGCCGTCCACCCTGCTCGGGCTGCTGTGCTGGTGGCTGCTCTCCCGGCTCGTGCTACCCCGCCTGGGCCGGTTCTCCACCCGGCCCTCGGTGCCGTGGCTCGCCGCGCTGGGCCTGGCCACGTGGTGGGTGCCGCTGAACCTCGGGCTGCGGCCCGAGCCGTGGGTGGCTGTCGGTGGTCTCGCGGTGTTCCTGGCCGTCGAGCGCGCCGTCGCCGTCCGCACGGTGCTGCCCCTCGCCGTCGGGCTCCTGATCGCCGGGGTCACCACCGCGTTGACCCCGGCCGGGCTCATGGCGTTCACCCCGTTCCTCGCCGCCGCGCTGCCCGTGGTGCGGCTGCTGCGCGCCCGCCGCGACCTGCACGTACTGCCGCTGATCGCGGCGCTCGTGGCCGCCCCGGCGGCCGCTGTGCTGCTGATGGTGCCCGACCAGAGCTTCGCCGGGATGCTCGAGGCCACCAGGGTGCGCACCCTGATCGGCGGCGGGATGGAGTGGTACGAGGAGTACACGCGGTACTCCACCCTGCTCGAGCCCTCGTCGTTCCAGGGCTCGCTCGGACGGCGCGCCGCGGTGCTCGTCACCCTGCTCGCGGCCGTCGGCGTGCTGTGGACGCTGCGGACGGCCCGGGCCGGTATCGCCGCCGGGCCGGCCCGGCGGCTGGTGCTCGGCTTCCTGCTCTCGCTGGCCACCCTCACCGCCAGCCCCACCAAGTGGACCCAGCACTTCGGCGACGTCGCAGGCTACGGAGCCGCCGTGCTGGTGCTGGGAATCGTGGCCTGGTCGGCGGCGCCCCGCACGTCCACCCTGCGCGAGCGACCGCGGCACCTGGTGGCCGGGCTCGGCGCGGTCACGGTCGTCGGAGCGCTGGTGCTGGCCGGCTACAACACCTGGCCGTACGCGAGCAACTGGTTCCTCCTGAGCTTCAGCACCAAGCCGCCTTCGGTGGGGAACTCTCCGCTGGCCACCATCGGCCTCGTCGTCGGCGGTCTCCTCGTGCTCGGGTTGCTCACCCGGACGGCGTGGCTTCGCGCCGGGGGCGCCACCGACGTCGCCGTGCCCCGCCGCGTGCCCGGCCCCGCGCCGCTGGTTGCCGTCCTCCTGGTGGCCGTGCTGGCGCTGCAGGTGCTGAGCTTCGTGCGCGTCGCCGTCGAGCATCGCGACAGCTACACCCTCGCCTCCGACAGCATCGCCACACTGCAGGGCCGGCCGTGCGGCCTGGAGCAGCAGCTGTCCGTCGAGACCGATCCGGCCGCCGGCTTGCTGCCGGTCGCATCCGGGCCGCCGACGCCCCGCACCCTGCCCGTCGACATCGGGGGCACCACCCTGCCCGGTGTCGTCGTCGCGGGACGGATGACCACCGCCTGGTTCCGGCTCGACCCCGAGCAGCGCTCCGGCGCGCTCCCCGTGGTCGTCACGACCGCGGGCGCCGCCCAGCCGGGCGACGCGCTGTACCTGGAGTTCGGGTCGGGACAGCGGGTGCTCGAGCGCCGGCCCGTCACCGCGGACACCGTCGAACCGACCGACGACCGCCAGATGGCCCCCCGCGATGCCGACACCGTGCGGCTCGCCGTCGCCGCGCCGAACGCGGGCCCCCGGCCCCCCGCCGTCGTGTCGCTCCCCCGGGTGCCGCGGCTCACGCCGATGCTCGGGATTCTCCCGCCGGGCACCACCGCGATCCTCGACTGGCCGGTCGCGTTCCTCTTCCCCTGCATCACCCCGGAACCGCTGCCGCTGGGCACCGCGGCGCTCGCGAAATGGCGCGTCGGACCGCCGGCGAGCGACCCGTCCGGGTTAATTACGTACGCACCGGGCTTCGGCGGACCCTTCGCCGCACCCCGCCAACTGGTCACCGAACAGCGGATGGCCACGTACCTCCACGGCGACCCGACACGCGACGCCGCGCAGCTCTACCGCTGGTTACCGCTGGTCCCGCTCGTGCAACCGGCTCCGGTCGTCACAGATCAGACCGTGTCCGGGTGGCATCAGGACGGTCACGCGCGCGTCCCCGGGCTCGATCCCGTCGGCTGACCCCGCCGGGGTTCAGCGCGTTGCTTGCCCCACAATGAGGTATCCAGCTCCGCACCCGACCGAGGACGGCTGTCTACATGCTTCGCATACCGGAAAGCACGAGCCCGGCGACGGAGACACCCGCCGCCTCGGACCGAGCTGTCCCGGATCCGTCCGAGGACAACGGCCGACCCACTCTCACCGCTCAGCGCGGTCTCTTCTTCGGGCCCTCGGCACTCGTGCCGGAGGACCTCTACTCGATCGTCGAGAAGGGCGCAGCGCACCGCGAGCGCACCAGCGTCACGTTGGACCCCAGCACCCGTGTCCACACCAACACCTACTTCGGCCGGTTCCACGCCACCTACTGGCAGCGCTGGACCGACGTCGCCACCATCGAGGTCCGGGCGGTCGTCACCGGAACGGGCCGGCTGCGTCTGATGGCGTCCGACACCAACAAGGTGTGGCGCATCGTCGAGGCCCACGACGTCCGTGACGCCGACGGCAGCGCGGTCCGGCTCACCGGAGCCGTCGACCGGTTCGTCGACGGCGGCGGCATGTGGCTGGAGTTCACCACCGAGACCGGTCACCTCACCGTTTCCGACATCACGTGGACCGTCCCCGTCACCCGGCCCGTGCCGCGCACCGACGTGGTGATCTGCACGTACAACCGGGCCGAGGACTGCCTCAACACGCTGCAGGCGATGGCCTCCGACCCGGACGCCCTCACCAGCGTCGGCACCGTGCAGGTCGTCGACCAGGGCAGCGACCCGATCGAGTCGCGGCCCCGCTTCGCGGAGATCGCCGCCGCACTCGGCGAGCGGCTGCGCTACGTCCGGCAGCCCAACCTCGGCGGGGCGGGCGGCTTCACCCGCGGGCTGTTCGACGCCACGGCGGGCGACCCTGCCGACCACGCCGACGTCCTCCTCATGGACGACGACGTACTGCTCGACCCCGAGATCCTCATCCGGCTCACCGCGTTCGCCGCGAGCACCCGGCACCCCACGATCGTCGGTGGGCAGATGCTCAACCTGCTGCACCCCGCCCACCTGCACATCTCCGCCGAGTACGCCGACCCCGAGCTGCTCCAGGTCGGTATGCCGGTGCCCGGCGCGCTCAAAGAGGCCTACCTGCTCGGCAGCGACGAGCGGCAGTTGCCGATCAACCAGGAGCGCCGCGTCGACACCGAGTACAACGGCTGGTGGTCCTGCCTGATCCCGGCCGCGATCGTGCGGGCCATCGGCTACCCGCTGCCGCTGTTCTTCCAGTGGGACGACATCGAGTACGGGTACCGGGCGCGCTCCCACGGCTTCCCCACCGTCGCTCTGCCCGGCGCCGGCGTGTGGCACGCCGACTTCGGGTGGAAGGACTGGGACGAGTGGCACCGGTACTTCAACATGCGCAACGGCCTGATCACCGCAGCGCTGCACACCGACTTCTCGGTCCGGCGGCTCACCCGGCGACTCGGGCAGCTGCTGTCGCAGTACGTGATCAGCATGCAGTACGGCCTGTCGGCCACCCTGCTGCAGGCCATGGAGGACTTCCTGGACGGCCCCGAGATCCTGCGTGACGGCTCGGCGGCCGCCGCCGCCGAGATCCGGCGCATCCGGTCCCGGTACGCCGAGACCGCCATGCACCCCGTCTCCGAGGTACATGACGACTTCCGCGAGCTCCAGGTGGTGCGGGCGGCCAACCCGCCCGGCCACGAGCGGCTCACGTGGCTCAAGCGCGCCGCGTACCTGCTCACCGACCGGTCGGTGCACCGATCGGGCTTCGTCCCGGCAGGCGACGCGCACTGGTGGCACGTCTCCACCTTCGAGCGCGCCGTGGTCACCGACATGTCCGAACAGGGCATCCGCGTCCGCACCCGCGACAAGGACGTGGCGCTGCAGCTCACCAAGCGCGCCGCCGGGACGTTCCGCCGGTTCGTGAAGGAGGGCCCCACGGTGGCGCAGCGCTACCGCGCCGAGATGGGCAACCTCACCAGCAGGGACAACTGGGCCCGGCTCTACGGCCTGGACGACTAGGTCGTGTTGAGAAAGCCCCTGATCGCGGTCTTCGATCAGCACTTCCTCACCACGGCCTAACCCGCTCCACGACGAAGGGGCCCGGACGGCCATCGGCCGTCCGGGCCCCTTCGTTTCGGTCAGCGGTCGAAGACCTCGCGCTTCCAGGACTCCCGGCTCGTGAGCGCCGGCAGCGCGTCCCGATAGCGGCGGCGCAGCTCCGGCCACGACTTCGCGATCTCGCGGTGCTGTGCAACCGCGTGCTTGATCATCGATCGGAACAGCTCGGGGTCGCGGCGACGGAACGTCACCCCGCGCCCGTCGGGTGTGGACACGGTGGCCGAGTCCAGCTGCGACAGCACGAACCACTGCGCCTGCCGGGACGGCACGTTGCGCTGCGGCACCACCTGGTGCTCCGGGTTGGGGGCCCGGAGATTGTGCAGGACGCTGCGGGCGAGGCCCTTCGCGATCGGGATCTTGCGGGTGGGCGGCGGCGGGAACACCTGAGCGGCGAGCGCGTCGAGCTCCGACAGCGGCACCTGCGTGGCCGAGTCGAGCGGCCTGCCGTCGTCGTACTTCGCGCGCTCGGCCCGCACCTCACCCAGCACCGTGGGCAGCTTCGGGAACAGTGCCTCCGGGCCGGCGAGGAAGTCGCGCAGCGCCATCGCCTGCAGCGCGACGGCCGAGTACTCCATCAGCAGCAGGTGGCGCAGGGTGCGCTTGAGGGTGTCGCGCAACAGCGCCTTGGGGTTGTCCGGGCCGTGCAGCGCGGCCGCGACCAACCGGTTGCGGTAGTGGAAGTACGCCTGCCAGTCGCTCGTGTCGTCCTTCTCCAGGAACGACATGTGCCAGATCGCGATCCCCGGCACCGTGGCCGTGCGGTAGCCGCGCGAGCGGGCCCGCAGGCCGTACTCGGCGTCGTCCCACTTGATGAACAGCGGCAGCGGCAGCCCGAGGTCCTCGGCGACCGCACGCGGGATCAGGCACATCCACCACGCGTTGTAGTCGACGTCCGTGCGCCGGTGCAGCCACGGGGTCTGGCGCAACGTGTGGTCGGCCAGGTCGTGGTGCGGCTCGGTGCCCGGCGCGTTGCGCCACAGGAACGTGTTGCGGTCGACGACCTCGCCCATGGTGGACAGCTGCGAGCGGGACTGCAGCGACAGCATCTGGCCGCCGACGAGCATCGGCTCGCGGGAGAACCGGGAGAACGCGACAGCGCGCAGCACCGAGTCGGGTTCGAGCAGGATGTCGTCGTCCATGAAGAGGATCTGCTCGCAGTCGGTGCTGCCGAGAGCCTCGTACATGACGCGGGCGTAGCCGCCGGACCCACCGAGGTTGGGCTGGTCGATGATGCGCAGCTTCTCGCCGAGCACCTCTGCCGCAGCCTCGAAGCCGGGCTCGTCGCGCACCTTCTTCGTGCCCTGGTCGGGCAGGATCACCGCGGTGACCGCCTCGAGCACGGTGGGGTCCTCACCGATCGCGGAGAGGGTGGCCACGCAGTCGGCAGGCCGGTTGAACGTCGGCATGCCGATGGTGACGGCCGCCCGCCCGGTGGCCGCCTCCGCCGCGTACCACCCGCCCGCGTGCAGCGTGAGCTCGGTGCAGTCGGTGGTGAGGTCGAACCAGTACCACCCGCCGTCCTCGAACGGGCGCAGGTCGAGGTCCAGATCCAGCTCCTGGCGCCCCGGCCCGTTGATCACGACGCCGCGCACGAAGATCTGCGAGCCGTCGGCCTTCGTCCGGTAGACGTCGACGCGGCCCGTGCCCTCCACCTCCAGGCGGAGGTGGACCTCGGTGAGCCGGCTCCACCGCCGCCAGTACCCGGCGGCGAAGGCGTTGAAGTACGCCGCGAACGAAACCTCGCTCTGCTCGGGCACCACCGCGGAGGTCCGCGAGGTGACCTGTAGCCGCCGCGCACTCATCGCCGAGCCGATGAGCTCGACCTTCGGGCCGGGCGGCGCACCGATCGGTTCCGGCACGGTGGTCATCCGGAGACCGGTGCGCTCGTCCAGGTAGAGGGAACGGACGCTCATCGGATCGCCGGAACGCGGCAGGATCACCCGCTGCAGCAGGCTGCTGGCGACCGCCTCTCCGGTGGGCGCGACGGTCTCCTCGGCGGTGACGATGGTCTGGGTCATCGAGTCAGGCCTGCATCCTCTGAGTTCAGTCCTCAGTGCTCTCGGTGCCGGCCAGCGCACGGCCGTCGGCGAAGTAGGGGGCGATGCGGTTGTCGAACATGGTCAGCGCCGACCCGATTGCCATGTGCATGTCGAGATACTTGTACGTGCCCAGTCTGCCGCCGAAGAGAACATTGGCGTTGGCGGTCTCCTTGCGCGCCAGCTCGCGGTAGCGCTGGAGCTTCTGCCGGTCCTCCGGCGTGTTGATCGGGTAGTACGGCTCGTCGCCGGACTCCGCGAACCGGGAGTACTCCCGGACGATCACGGTCTTGTCCGTGGGGTAGTCCCGCTCCGGGTGGAAATGACGGAACTCGTGGATCCGGGTGAACGGGACGTCCTCGTCGTTGTAGTTCATGACCGAGGTGCCCTGGAAGTCGCCGGTGTCGTGGCGGACCTCCTGCTCGAAGTCCAGCGTCCGCCAGCCCAGCTCGCCCTCCGCGTAGTCGAAGTAGCGGTCGACGGCCCCGGTGTAGACGGTGGGGGTGCCTGCCGGGATCTCGTCACGCACGTCGAAGTAGTCGACGTCGAGCCGCACCTCGATGTTCGGGTGGTCGGCCATCTTCTCGAGCCACGCCGTGTACCCGTCGACCGGCAGACCCTCGTAGGTGTCGTTGAAGTACCGGTTGTTGAACGTGTACCGCACCGGCAGCCGGTTGATGATCGACACGTCGAGCTGAGTGGGATCGGTCTGCCACTGCTTCGCCGTGTAGCCCTTGACGAATGCCTCGTAGAGCGGCCGCCCCACCAGGGAGATGGCCTTCTCCTCGAGGTTCTTCGCGGCCTTCGTGTCGAACTCGGCCGCCTGCTCGGCGATCAGTGCGCGTGCCTCGTCGGGCGTGTGCGACTTCCCGAAGAACTGGTTGATCAGTGCCAGGTTCATCGGGAACGCGTAGACCTGGTCGCCGACCCGGGCGAACACGCGGTGCTGGTAGTCGGTGAAGTCGGTGAAGCGGTTGACGTACTCCCACACCCGCTCGTTGGAGGTGTGGAATAAATGCGCACCGTAGCGGTGGATCTCGATGCCGGTTTCCGGTTCGGGTTCGGAGTAGGCATTGCCGCCGATGTGCGAACGCCGCTCGAGCACCAGGACGCGCTTACCCAGCTCGGTGGCGGCCTGTTCGGCGACGGTCAGGCCGAAGAAACCCGATCCGACGATGACGAGGTCGTATCCCGCGTAACTCACGACTGCCGAGGGTAGCGGCGTCGGATATGACGACGCTGGCCGCCCCGCGTCCGGTGTGTCCGGTGCGAAACCGCTGATCCGCGGGCTGCCCGACGTGTCCTCGATCATTCTTCTCTACAGGTCAGGCGTAGACGGCAAGCACGAGCGTGCCGATCCAGAGCAGCGCCAGCACCTGTAGCACGCGGTCGGCGAGCGCGAGCTCCTCCGGCTCGCCGCCGTTGCCGGAGTCGACGTCCACCGAGTAGCGCAGCACCGCGATCACGAACGGCACGATGGAGATCACCGACCAGACGGTGTTGTGCTGCTCCTCGCGGATCTCGAACGCCCACAACGAGTACGTGGTGATCAGCACGGTGGCCGAGAGTGCCCAGACGAACCGCAGGTACGACGCCGAGTAGCTCTCCAACGACTTGCGGATCTTCGCGCCGGTGCGCTCCGCCAGCATCATTTCCGCGTAGCGCTTGCCCGCCACCATGAACAGCGACCCGAAGCCGGCCACCAGCAGGAACCACTGCGACAGGGCGATTCCGGTGGCGGCACCACCCGCGATGGCCCGGAGCAGGAAGCCGGACGCGACGATGCAGATGTCGAGCACCGGCTGGTGCTTGAGCCAGAAGCAGTACGCCAGCTGCACCGCGATGTACACGGCGAGCACGATCACCAGCTGCACGCTGGCCAGCAGGCTCAGCGCCAGCGCGCCCAGCAGCAGGACGACGGCCACGCCCAGCGCCAGCCGGGGTGCCACGATCCCCGCCGCGATCGGCCGGTTGCGCTTGGTCGGGTGCGCCCGGTCGGCCGCGACGTCGTTGGCGTCGTTCACGAGGTAGATGCCCGAGGCGGCCAGCGAGAACGCCACGAACGCCACCGCGAGATGGATCGCGATGCCCTGGGTGAACAGATCGCCGCCGACGAACGGCGCCGCGAGCACCAGTACGTTCTTCACCCACTGCCGCGGGCGCATCGTCTTGAGCACGCCGCGGGTGACGCCGACCGGCGTACGCGGCGGACCGGCCGCCTGCTCGGTCGGCACGTCGGTGCTGGTCATCGGTTCCCCTTCTGGGCACGCAGAGCAGTACGGCGATTCGCCACCCGCCGGGTCACCACCGCCACCGCGGCGCCGAGCACGGAGCCCGCGACCACGTCGGTGGGGTAGTGCACGCCCAGCACCATCCGGGACAGGGCCATCGGGGGCACCAGCGCCGCCACCAGCGGCTTGCGCAGCAGTGCCCCGAAGACCACGGCCGCCGCGGTGGTGGAGGTGGCGTGGGCGGACGGGAAGCTCAACTTGCTGGGAGTGCCGACGAGCACCTGCACCCGTGGGTCCTGCGGCCGCGGCCTGCGCACCACGCGCTTCACACCGACGGACGCGCCGTGCGCCAGCGCGACGGCGGCGGTGGCCGTGACCCACTCGCGGCGGCGCCTGCGGTCGACCACAGCACCCGCGGCGCCGAACAGGAGCCATCCCGCGGCGTGCTCGCCGAACAGGGACATCCCGCGGGCGACCCGCACGACCGGTGGGCGACCGAGCCTGCCCTGCACGGCCTCGAGAACGCGCACCTCGAAGGCGGCGGGAGGGATGTCGACAGTGCCCTGTGAGGTGACAGTGCCCTGCGGAATGACGGCCGGGGGGCGCGTCGGGCCGGGGCGGTCGAGGAGCTCGGCCACGGTGCGGGGGCCTCCAGTGCGGCGTGGCGGGCCTGGCCCGCGCCGGTCGGTGCGGCGTGGCGGCGCGGGGCCGGGCCCGTCGCCGCACGCCTCGTTGCGCTGTCGGGCCTTGATGCTACGCCCGGTCACCACCAGTAGCCGGTTGCGGTGCCCTCTACGACACCTCGCGTTGCCCTCGCGTTCAGAACCAGCGTTCGAGGACCAGCGCCAGCCCGTCGTCGCTGTTGCTCGCAGTGACCTCGTCCGCCACCTCGAGAAGCGCGGGATGCGCGTTTCCCATGGCCACACCGTGTCCGGCCCAGCGCAGCATCTCCAGGTCGTTCGGCATGTCGCCGAAAGCGATCACGTCGGCGGGGGCGACCTCGTACCGCAGCGCCACATCGGCGAGACCGGACGCCTTGGTCACGTTCGGTGGTGAGATCTCGACGAGCCCTCGGGGGTGGGAGAACGTCAGGTCCGCGGTATCGCCGACCACCGGGACGAGCGCGGCCACCATCGCGTCGCTCGACAGCTGCGGGCAGCGGACGAGCATCTTCACCGCGGGCCGCGACAGCAGCTCCGACCGATGGACCACGGCGTTGTCGGAGTCGGGCCAGGCGTGCAGGTAGTCCGGCTCGGCGATGAACGGCGCCGGGTCGTCGAACGCCCCGTTACCGACCCGCTCGACGGCCAGCCCGGAGCCGGGCAGAGCCACCGCCACGGCGTCCGCGATGCTCTCGAGGACGTCAGGGTCGAGCGTGCGCGACCAGAGCACCCGGTCGGCCGCCGCGTCGTAGAGGACGCCGCCGTTGGCGCAGACCGCGAGCCGCGCCACCCCCAGCTGTTCCACGACCTGCGGGATCCACCGCGGTGGGCGGCCCGTGACCAGCACGAACCCCACCCCGGCCGAGACCGCTCTGCCGATCACCGCCGCCGCACGCCCGCTGACCCGGTCGTCCGGGTCGAGCAGGGTGCCGTCGACGTCCGTGGCGACCAGTCGGGGGGCTTGCACACCGTCCACCCTACGGACGTGGCGGGCCAGTACCGATCATTCCGCCACATCACACATTCGGCTGTTACGGAACGGGGCGGACCGGGCGGTCAGAGGCGCACCGGCATCAGCAGGGAGACCGAGCGTGCCGACCGCACGACCAGCGGTCCGATCGGCCCGTCCAGCGAGAGCAGGAGCTGGCCGGGGCCGCCGGCGTCCAACGCCTGGAGCAGGAACTCCCGGTTCACCCCGACGCCGTCGCCGTCGGGGTCGATCGTGATGCCGCCGTCCGGTGCTGCCCTGAGCACCGCGACCTCGAACTCCGTGCCGTCCGGCTCGCGGCGCATCGTGCGCGCGGGTGCCGCCAGAAGCTCCGCACGCAGCGCGGGCCGCACCGGCACCGGTCGCCCGGCCTCGGGGAGCAGCCTGCGGTAGTCCGGGAAGTCGTCCGGGATGAGCTCCGTGCTCAGCACGTCGGTCCCGGCGTGAACCGTGACCGTGGAGCCGTCGACGGCGATCGTCACCACGTCCCCCTGGGGGATCCGGTCGGCGAACTCGGAGGGCACGACGACCGCGACCGCGGCTCCGTCGAGCGAGAGCACGGGCGCCGACGAGACCGCGAGCCGGTAGCGGTCGGTGGCGACGACGGTGAGCGTCTCGGCGGTGACGTCCAGCAGGACGCCGCTCAGCACGGGTATCCCGGGGTCCGCCCCGACGGCGAACCGGACGGCGCGCAGCGCGTCGCCCAGTTCGTTTCCTCGGACGGTGACGGTGGTGGCGGGCACAGGGTTCTCCTCCGGAGTCGGCCCGCACCGCGTCGGGGCGGTGTGGGCGGCGAGCAGGGATCTGACGGAGGAGAGCTCGCGGCGGGCGTCGGCCAGCCCCTGTTCCAGGCGGTGCAGGTGCTCGGCCAGCAACACGTCGACCACGGCCGGGTCGCGCCGGTTGGCCAGGACCTGGCGGATCCCGGCCAGCGGCATTCCGACCCGGCGCAGCATCGCGACGAGCCGGGCGACGGCGACCTGCTCCGGCGAGTAGGAGCGGTACCCCGTGGACGGGTCCACCCTCGCCGGGACGAGCACGCCCGCGCCGTCGTAGAAGCGCAGCGCACTGACGGTCAGACCGCTCTCGCGAGACATCTGCCCGATCCCGCGCAAGCTCCCCAGGTCCCCGCGCGAGCTCTCCATGTCACAGAACCTCGTGCCTCGACATGGTCGAGAGTCAACCGGTCGGCCCCGACATCCGCGCCACGGATCCGGCGCGACGGTCGCAGCGGCACTGGAGGAACATGTAGGCCAGCAGCAGCGGGTATCTCGTCATCGTGACCGCTGCCCGAGACACCGTCCGCGCGCTGCTCGACCGAGCCGGCACCACCTACGCGGAGCAGGCCGGGATCCGGCTGCGCGACACCCCGGCCCCGCTCTACCGGCTGCTGGTGCTCTCGGTGCTGCTCTCCACGCGGATCCGGGCCGACATCGCGGTGGCGGCCGCCCGTGAACTCGGCGACGCCGGCATGGGAACGCCGGACAGGATGCTCGCGGCGTCCTGGCAGGAGCGGGTGGACGCGCTCGGGCGCGCCGGCTACAAGCGCTACGACGAGAGCACCGCCACCGCGCTGGGGGAGGGCGCCGAACTGCTGCGATCGGAGCACGGCGGCGACCTGCGGCGGCTGCGCGACGCCGTGGGCGGCGATCCCGCCGCCGTCCGGAAGGCGCTCAGGGCGTTTCCCCGGCTCGGGCCGGTCGGCGCCGACATCTTCTGCCGCGAGGCGCAGGACGTCTGGCCGTCGCTGCGGCCCGCCCTCGACGGCAAGGTGCTCGACGGCGCCGGCAGGCTCGGCCTGCCCGCCGACCCGGACGAGCTGGCCGCTCTCGCCCCGGGCAGGGAGCTCGCCCCGCTGGCCGCCGCGCTGGTGCGGGTGGCACTGGACCGCTCACTCGCCGAGCAGGTCACCGCGAGCTGACCACCGTGCAGGTCCCGGTTCGCGCCGATCCCGGGCGACTCGCGCACGGATTCCGGGCGACTCGCGGGTGTGTTCCGGGCGACTCGCGGGGTCAGAGGATGGCGACCGCGACCACCAGGCCCAGGGCCAGGTGGGCCGCACCCACCACGTACGCCTGGGGCTGCACGCGGTCTGCCGCCAGCACCGCACCGATGTCGATGTTCGTGATCCACTCCAGCAGCCGCACCCCGCCGACCTGCGCGATGATGCCGACCAGCCCGAAGATCAACGAGGCGAGCAGGCCCTCCAGCAGCGCGCCCGAGGACGCGTAGATCGCCACCACCACGATGAACGCCATGCTCACCATGCCGGCCGCGGTGACGATCACCGCGTTCGGCCGCCCCTCGCGCACCATGTGGTTGAGCTTGCCCGGCGTGGTGATGTCCACGCCCCAGAAGCCGACGAGCATGAGCAGCACGCCGATCACGGCGTAGAGCAGGATCGCGCCGATTCCGCGTCCGATCACCGAGAAGAACCCCGGGTCGATCTGGGCCAGCGTCACAGTCGGGGTCACGAGAACCTCCAGAGGGGGAGCGTCAGGATTCGGGGATGCGGTGCGGCACGAACGCGGCCCCGTCGTCGGTCACCAGCCCGACGGTCTCGCGGATGCCCAGGCCGGCCGCCGTGTCGCCGACGATCCAGGCGCCCAGCGCGGGACGGTAGCCGTCGAACTCGGGAAGCGGGTCGAAGAGCTGGTAGACGTATCCCTCTTCGCCGTACACACCACCCGTCTGGTGCTCCATCCCCGGCGCCACGATCGAGATGTTCGCGCCCTCGCGCCCGAGGCGGGGCTTGCGGACGTACTCGGTGAGCAGGCCGGGTTGGTCGAGGTAGGCGGGGAGCAGGTTGGGGTGCCCGGGGTACATCTCCCAGAGCACGGCGAGCAGTGCCTTGTTCGACAGCAGCGTCTTCCACAGCGGCTCGACCCAGAGCGTCTCGGGGAGGCTGCGCAGCACGTGCTTGCCGAACTGGTCGGTGAGCATCCACTCCCAGGGGTAGAGCTTGAACACCGCAGCCAGTGGCGCTTCCTCGAGGTCGACGAAGCGGTCGAGCGCGGCGTCCCAGCCGATGTCCTCGATCGAGAGGCCGACGGTGTCGAGCCCGGCCTCGGCCGCTGTCTCCTGCAGGTAGCCGACGGTCACGTGGTCCTCGCCGGTGGAGTCGCCGGTCGACCAGGTGAAGTGGATCTCGTCCCCCGGCAGGCGCGCCTTGACCAGCGCCCAGCGCTCCACGAGCTTCTCGTGCAGGGAGTTCCACTGGTCGTCACCCTCGTGGGTGTCCTTCAGCCAGTTCCATTGCAGGATCGACGCCTCGAGCAGCGTGGTGGGGGTGTCGGCGTTGTACTCCAGCAGCTTCGCGGGGCCACTGCCGTCGTAGCGCAGGTCGAACCGCCCGTAGACGTGCGGGTCGCTGCGCTTCCACGACGCTGCGACGCCCTCCCACGACCACTCGGGCAGCGCGAAGTCGCGGAACCGCTCCGTGGTGACGACGTGGTCGACGGCCTCGAGACACATCGAGTGCACCACTTCGACGTCGGCCTCGAGGGAGAGGATCTCGTCCATCGAGAAGACGTAGTGCACCGACTCGTCCCAGTACGGCCGCGGGGAACCGCCCTCGCCGCGGCCGGGCGTGCCGTACACCATCCCCTGCTCACGGACCGTGGTCTCCCAGTCCGGCCGAGGCTTCCCCCTGTGCCGTTCCATCTGCCGGTGTCGTTCCCGTCTACGAGCCGCTGGAGCCGTTGTTCGAGACGCCGAAACCGCCGCGCGACACCGATCCGCTGCCCGACGATCCCGCGACGCTCTTCCCCGACGGGGTGGTGACGCGGGTGCCACCCTTCGGCACCGTCGCGGTGCCGCCTGCCACCGGTTGGCCGATGTTGCCGCTGCCGCCGTAGTTGTAGCGGTACTGGCGGCCGCCGCCCCCGATGAAGATCGGGTACGGGATGATCCCGCCACCGCCGTAGTAGCCGCCGCTGTTGTTCACGGGCGTCGCGCAGTTGGCGTCGTCGACGACGACGTTCGTCTCCTCGTCGACGCAGCGGGCCTGCACCTCGTCGTCGGGCTGGGCGACGGAGTAGCCCACGGCGATCAGCGCGACGATGCCGACGGTGGCCCCGGCTCCGACGAGGATGCGCTTGCGCTTCTTGCGCGACCGCTCGGCGTCCGCGGCCTGCTGGCGCTCCGCCTCCTCCTCGCGACGCGCCGCCTGCTCCCGCGCGCGACGCTCGGCAAGGGTGGGCTCACGCGGCGTGGTCGACTCGTCCTGGAAGCGCATCCGTCCGGTGGACGGCTCGCGACGATCGCCGGGTTGCTCCTCGGCGGGTCCGTCGCCGCCGGGTCGGTTGTCGTCCGTTGACACGCGATCCCCCTCGGCTGCGCTCGTCTGCCGTTCGCAGGCACCCCTGCGGGCGAAACCGTACCGGGAGTACGCCAACCGGCAAACGCTGACGCTCGCAGCACGCCGACGACCGATGGTCGCGTAGTCCGGTCCGACCGCTTGGTCCCACCAGAGGTAACGGCATGATGACGGCCGACATGGACCGACTCCTCGCCGCTCCCCACCGGCCCGCCACCCATGGCGCTGGTGCCGTGCGTCCCGCTGCTCCCCGCAACTCCGGCGGTACGCGCGTCGCACCCTCGTGGAACCCCGGACGCCCGGCGGTCCCCCCGCAGCCGCAGATGCAGCCGCAGATGCCGCCGCAGCCGCAGGTGCCGCCCCGGCCGCCGGCACCGCCCACTGCCGACGCCGCTCCCCGTCGCAGCGGCCGCCACGGCGCTCCCCAGCCGCCGCCCCCACGCACTCCGGCCGACCGGCCGCCGGTGCCGCCCGCCGCAGGCGCTCCCCGCTCCTCGAAGCAGGTGCCTGCGCGGCGGATCGTCACGGGCGTCCTCGTGGGCGCGCTGACGATGTTCGGGGTGGCCACGCTGGACACGTTCGCCGGCGCCACGGTGCCCGTGCTCGGGTCGCTCGCGGCCCTGCCCGGCGCGGCCGACGAGCCGGACGTCGTCGAGGTGCCGGCCCCGCCGTCCACCCCCGGCACCTGCCTCACCTGGGCGCGCCCCGACGCCGCCGACACCCGGGTGGTCGACTGCGCGCAGCCGCACCTGTTCGAGCAGGCCGGCTCGGTGACCCTCGCCGACCAGGTCGCGCTGCCCGACGACCGGCAGTGGCGCCAGCTCGTCAACGAGCGGTGCAGCCAGCTCGTGCTCGACTACATGGGCGGCAAGTTCGACCCAGACGGCCGCTACCGGGTGGGCGCACTGAAGCCCTCGCCGACGAAGTGGAACCAGGGCGACCGGGAGCTGCGCTGCGGGCTGCAGAGCGCGTCGCGCTCCGGGGCCCTGTACCCGCTGGCCGGGCGCGCCGCCACCTCCGACCAGTCGGCGGTGCACGAACCCGGCACCTGCCTCGCGATCGACGGCCGCACCATCGGCGACCCGGTGGACTGCGCGGGGCCGCACGCCGTGGAGACTGTCGGGATCGTGGACCTGTCCCAGAAGTTCACCGGCGACTTCCCCGCCGTCGGCGACCAGGACGCGTACCTGCAGCCGGAGTGCGGGAAGATCGCCAACGACTACGCGGGCGGCAGCGATGTGATCGCGGCCAAGAAGCTCACCGTGTACTGGGACAACCTCACCGAGGAGTCCTGGAAGGCGGGCACCCGGAAGGTCAACTGCAACCTGGCGGCGCTGCTGCCCGACCGGAGCGGCTTCGCTCCCGTCACCGGGCCCGTCCGCGGCGACGTGGTCGTGGGCGACGAACCCGCGCCCCCGGCTACGCAGACCCCGGGACCGGGCGTTCCCGCCGCCGAGCCCACCTCCGGGGCCGAGCCGACCGACGGGCCGCCCGCCGAGCAGCCGCCCGCGTCCAACGGGGACGCGCCGCCGGTCAGCGATCCCGCACAGCCGACAGCAGGGCCGCCGACCAGCGGGGCGGCGTCCCCGCCCACGCCGCCGGTGCCTCCCACTCCGCCGACTCCGCCGTCCCCGCCCGATGCCAACCCGGAGAACCCGTCCGGCAACGGGGCGTGACACCCTCCCGCCGGTGGAGATGACGCGGCGGCGGTTCGAGGAGGCGGTGGCCGACGCGCTCGACGCCATCCCGCCTCAGCTGACCGCCGCGATGGACAACGTCGTGGTGCTGGTGGAGGAGCGCAACCCCGAGGAGCCCGAGCTACTGGGGCTCTACGAGGGGGTTGCGCTCACCGAGCGCACCTCGGACTACGGCGGTGTGCTGCCGGACCGGATCACGATCTACCAGGACGCAATCCTCGACGTGTGCGAGGACGTCGACGAGGTGGTGCACGAGGTGGCGGTCACCGTGGTGCACGAGGTGGCCCACCACTTCGGGATCGACGAGGAGACGCTCCACGAGCTGGGCTGGGGCTGACGCGCAGCCCCGGCCCTCCGGGAGCCGGTCAGCGGGGGGCGCCGCCCGCGGTGACGTCGCCCGACACGGGCACGGCACTGTCCCAGTGGTCGAGCGCCCAGCCGGTGGGCGTCGCGGGGTCGGCGACCAGCACCACGAGGCCGGTGTTCGGCACGTAGAGCGTCTCGGCGGTGTCGCCGAGCAGCGCTGCGGCCGCCAGGCGGATCGCCGCCCCGTGGCTGACGAGCACCACGTCACCGTGGACGTCGTCCGTGATCCGCTCCACCACCGGCAGGTAGCGGGCCCGCAGGTCGTGGGCCGACTCCCCACCGGGGAGGCGCGCGTCGAGGTCGCCGGTCCACCACGCCGCGTAGACGGTGTCGAACTGCTCGCGGGCGTCCCGGTCCGACCGGCCCTCCAGATCGCCGACGAAGACCTCGTGCACGCCGTCGTGCACGGTGACGTCGAGGCCGTGCGCTGCGGCGATCGGGGCCGCTGTCTGCTGGGCACGCGTGGCGTGCGAGGCATGCACCGCCGTGACCGGATGGGTGGCGAGCCGTTCCCCCACCGCGTCGGCCTGGGCGAGCCCCAGCTCGTTCAGGGGAGCGCCCGGAGGTACCGAGTCGAGTTCGCGGCGCACGTTGGCGTCGGTCTGCCCGTGCCGGACGAGCACCAACCGCAGGGGACCCGGGCTCATGCGAGCTTTCCGGCGCGTAGACCGGCCAGCCAGTCCTCGGCCGCGGCGTAGTCGGCCACGTCCGTACTGCCGATCGGCACCGCGGGAGCGCCGTGGCCCACGGGCCGTGGAGCGCCGTTGCCCGCGCGTGGGTACGACCCGAGGAACCGGACCTGGTCGCACCTGCGGTGCAGTGCGGCCAGCGCCTCCCCCATGGCCGGCTCCGCGACGTGGCCCGAGCAGTCGAGGTGGAACCAGTACTCGGCGTGGCGGTCCTTGATGGGCCGGGACTCGATCCTGGTCAGGTCGATGCCCCGCACCGCCAGCTCGGTGAGCAGGCCCAGCAGCGCCCCGGGCCGGTTCTCGGTGGTGGCGGCGAGCGTGGTGCGGTCGTGGCCGGTGGGAGCCGGTGGTGGTCCGGGGGGCGCGACGAGCGCGAAGCGGGTGACGGCACCGGGGTTGTCGGCGATGTCGTGGGCGAACACCTCGAGCCCGTGCTGCTCTGCCGCCAGCGGGGCGGCCACGGCCGCGTCGAACTCCCCGCGCGCCACCTGGGCGGCGGCCTCCGCCGTGGAGGTGGACAGCAGCACGTCGGCGTCGGGCAGGTTGGCGGCGATCCAGCCGCGTGTCTGCGCGATGGCGTGGGTGTGGGAGGCGACGGTGCGGATGTCCGCGGCCCGGGTGCCCGGCCGGACCATCACCGCGAAGCTGACGTTCACCACCGCCTCGCGGATGATCACCAGCGGCGGATCGGCGACCAGGCCGTCCAGCACCGCCGGCACAGCCCCCTCCACGGTGTTCTCGATCGGGACACAGCCGGCATCGACGGAACCGTCGCGGACGGCGGCCAGCACAGCCGGACTGCCGGCGCACGGCACCAGCTCGGCGTCGGCGGACTCGGGGAGCGTCCGCAGCGCCTGTTCGGTGAACGTGGCACGCGGTCCGAGGAACGCGAGTCTGGGCACGGAAGACCATGCTACGGGGAGGACTGCGGTCGCCCGACCCTGGTTCTGGTGACCGGTACCGACTCGCTGCCTGCGGGCAGGAGCGACGCAGCTCAGGTCAGGTCAGGAGACCCAGGCCGGCGAGCTGCGTGGCGGGCACGGGCTCCGGGTCGGCGCCACAACGCGACAGCAGGCCCCTCACCGCGGTGACGGCCGGCTCCGAGAGTGCGCCGATCTCCACCGCGAGCGCGGCGGAGTCGGTGCTCTCCAGCGCCGTGCGGACGTCACCGCCGGACAGGGCCCTCGACACGGCGACGAGCAGGTTGAGCAGCCCGTGCTGGGCCGGAGCCGACGGGCCCTCGGTGCGGACGACGTGCCGCAGCCCGAGCGTGGTGAACCCGCGCCCCGCCTCGACCACGACGCGCACGAAGCTCTCGATGTCGGTGACCGACGGGACGTCGGATGCGCGTGGGCCGCCACAGCGCAGCTTCGGCGCGCAGCCGTGCGCGGCGACCCGGCGCACGGCCTCCAGCCAGGCACCGGTGCCCACCGGCTCCGCGACCGACGGCCTGCGGGGCTCGACGACCGCGACGACGTCCTCGGGCACGAACTCGGCCACGCGCTCCAGCCACACCGCGTCGACGTCGGGCGGCGCGGCCGTCTCGACGGTGCGCGGGGTGACCAGGTTCGACCGGGAGAAGACGGTGGAGAGCGCCTTCGGTACCGCGCCGAGGCCGGTGTCCACGACCAGTGACAGCTCGATGGGCCGGGCCGGAACCGATCTCGCCAGCTCGGCGACGAGCGCCGGCAACCGCGAGACCGGGCAGACGAGCTGCCCGACCAGGCCGCCGTAACGGCCGTCCCTGGCGCTGACATACCGCGAGACCACCTGGTCGACGCCGGGTGCAACCGACCGCGGTTGCAACAGGCTGGTGTCGTCGACCAGCTGGGCGAAGAGCGGTGGGATGGCCCAGGGGTTAACACCTGCCGCCGTCGTCACGGTTCCAGACGCTAACGGGTCGCCTCGCGGCGCTTCACAACGGCTGCCGGTTCACGCGTGCTGGACATCGTCGAAGGCCTGGCGATAGCTTAGGCTCACCTAATCTCGGAGGTGACTTCGTTGGCATCCATCCGGCTGCGGCGTCCACCGGCCCCCACCGATGCCGAGCGCGCCCGCAGCGTGGTCGCCCGGGGTGGCTCGGCCTTCCTGGTCGGCACCGGGGCACCACGGACGGCCCCGCTGGTGCACCACGTGCGCGCCGACGGGTCCGCGGTGCTGCTACTCGACGACGACGACCCGGTCGTCGATCGCATCCGGAAGGCCCCCGGCGCCGAGTTCGCCGCGATGCTCGAGCTCACCGACCACGCGCCGGTCGAGCTCCGGGAGCCGGTGCGCGCGCTGCTCTGGGTCACCGGCAGGCTCTGGCTGCCCGATCCCGAGGCCGCCCGGCGGGTCGCGCTACAGGTCGCCGACGTTCGCCCGCATCCCGAGCTGTTGCAGCTCGGGCACGGCGCCACGCTGGTGCGGCTCGATCCCAGCTCCGCCGTGCTGTCCGACGCCGAGGGCAGCGCCGCGCTCGCGCCCGTCGAGCTGGCCGGCGCTCGACCCGATCCCTTCTGCCGCTACGAGCAGCACTGGCTCGCCCACCTCGAGGAGTCACACCCCGAGGTGCTCATCGCGCTGGCCCGGCACCTGCCGCCACGGCTGCGCGAGCTGCGCGGCGCGCGGATCCGCCCCCTCGGCGTGGACCGCTGTGGCCTGCGCCTTCGGGTGGAGGGCCCGGCAGGCGCCGCGACCCCCGGCACCGACCACGACGTCCGGCTGGCCTGGCAGGAGCCCGCTACGACGGTCGACGAGCTGCGCGTGCAGATGGGGCTCCTGGTCGGCTGCCCCTTCCAGGGCACCGGCGCGAGCGCGGCGGACGCTAGCTGACGGGTGAACGCCCCAGCCGCACCCGCTGGGTCACCCGGCGCTCGGCCACGAACGACGCGAACGGGACGGTGCCTGCGACCAGGATGAGCAGCGCGTCCAGCGGCTTCCACCGGCAGCGCTCGGCCAGCAGCAGCGTGAGGACGATGTAGGCCATGTACAGGAAGCCGTGCATCATGCCGACGATGGCGACGAGCTGCGGCTGACCGAAGAAGTACTTGAGCGGCATCGCCACCAGCACGAGCACGAGCAGTCCCACACCAGTGATCCAGGCGGCCACCCGGTAGTTCCGTAAAGCGGTCTCGATCGACACGGACGTCCTTCGGGGTTTCGTATTTCGTCAGTCGGCGGCGTCGCGGGCGGCCAGCTGGGCCAGCATCCGGTTGTACTCCGCCATCTCCTGGTCGTCCTCGTCGAACAGAGACGACCGGACCGATACGGGCCGGGGTCCGAACGGCGAGGGCCCGGCCGACGGGACCGGCCTCGGTTCGGCGATGCGGGCGCGCTCGGCGCCGTGCTCGACGAGATCTCCCTCGGCGGGCGGGGCGGCGGCGGGTGCCGCTTCCTCCTCCACCAGCCGCACTGACTCCATCTTGAGCATCCGCCACCACATCGCGGCGAAGAAAACGGCGAACAACGGCCACTGCAGGCCGTAGCCGATGTTCAGCATGGACCCCATCGCGGACCCGGCGCGGTGCCACTGCCATGCCGACAGGAAGCCACACGTGACCATGGCACCCAGGGTGAGCACGTGCCACAGCATCCAGCGGGGGGAGAAGGCCAGCTGACGCACGGGACCAGCGTACCTGCCGGGTACCGTCCGCGATCGTGTCCAGCCTCCGCTCGACGACAGCGCGGCAGTGGCTCTCGCCGCCGTCGCCCGTGGCCGCTCCGATCACCGACCCGCGCACCCGGCGCCTCGTCGGCACCGAGGTGCTCGTCGTCCTCACGGTGACGCTCGGGCTGTCGGCGTTGCGCAGCCTGCTGAGCCTGCTCGACGCCCTGCTGCAGCCGGTGCCGCTGAACCAGCAACAGGTGGCGCTCAACGCCCCAGAGGCCCAGGCGAACCTGCTCGACCTGGCGCTTCAGCTCACCCGGGTGCTGCAGCTCGTCGGCTGGGGAGCCCTGGGCGCCTACCTGCTGATCCGCGCCGGCATCGCGCTCCGCGACGTCGGGCTGGACCGGCGCCGTCCCGGGCGGGACGCGCTCGGTGCGGCCGGGCTGGCCGCGCTCATCGGCGTGCCCGGACTCGGCCTCTACCTGATGGCGCAGGCGCTCGGGGTGAGCCTCACGGTGCAGCCGTCCACGCTCGGCGACACGTGGTGGCGGGTGCCGGTCCTCGTCCTCTCGGCCGGGGCCAACGCCTGGGCCGAGGAGGTGGTGATGATCGGCTACCTGATCACCCGCCTGCGCCAGCTCGGCTGGTCGGAGAACCGCTCACTGGTGGTCCAGGCGCTCCTGCGCGGGAGCTACCACCTCTACCAGGGCTTCGGCGGGTTCATCGGCAACCTGGTGATGGGGCTGGTGTTCGGCCGGATCTGGCAGCGCACCAACCGGCTGTGGGCGCTCGTGGGCGCACACACCCTCATCGACGTGGTCGCCTTCACCGGCTACGCCCTACTGGCCGGCAAGGTGAGCTGGCTGCCGTAGGCCTCCGGCCCGTTGCAGCAAAGCCACTTTCATGCCGGCAGGTTGCGTGAAAGTGGCTTTGCTGCAATCCCGGGAGCGCTAGTGCTCGGCCAGGATCTGGTAGCGCATCCGCTGCATCATGTTCTCGGCGCCGGGCTGCATGCCCGCCACGTCGAAGAGTTCGTCGATCCGCCCCGGCAGGTCCTCCGGGTCCCAGCGCTTCCCGTGGTTCTTGATCTCGGCGACGCTGGTGAACGGCTGGAAGACCTCGACGCTGTCGCCCTGCACACCGAACACCTTGCCGCTGATGTGGCTCGAGGCGTCCGAGCAGAGGAACGCCACCAGCGGGGCGATGTTCTCCGGAGCGAAGAAGTCGAACTCGCCGCGTTCGATGGAGGCGTCGCGCCGGGTGCGGAACTCCTCGGGCATCAGGTCGAGCGTCATCCGGGTGAGGGCGGTCGGGGCGATGGCGTTGCTCGTGATCCCGCTGCGCGCCCCCTCCATGGCGACGATCGTGGAGAACGCGGCGATGCCGGCCTTCGCCGCGCCGTAGTTGCCCTGCCCGAAGTTGCCGAGCAACCCCGAGGTCGACGACGTGTGCACGACGTGCCCGGGCCGCTTCGCCTCCCGCCAGTAGCGGACGGCGGCCCGGGTGGGCAGGAAGTGGCCGCGCAGGTGCACGCGGACGACGGCGTCCCAGTCGTCGTCGGAGAGCTTGGCGACGGTGCGGTCGCGCAGGATCCCGGCGTTGTTGACCAGTGCGTCGAGCGCGCCGAACCGCTCGACCGCGGTGGCGACGAGCGAGTCGGCCACCGCGGCGTCGGCGACGTCCCCGCTCGCGGCCACGGCCCGGCCGCCCGCCTCGGTGATCTCCCGGGCCACCGCCTCGCCGGCGTCCGTGTCGAACTCGGCCACCACCACAGCGGCTCCCTGAGCCGCGCACTCCAGCGCCTCACCGCGCCCGATGCCGCGACCGGCGCCGGTGACGATGACGACCTTTCCGTCGAGAAGTCCCATGCGCCGCAGCATATGACTGGCCGGTAACCACCGGCCGCGCCCTCGTCCCGGGCTATCTCAGCGTGATCTGCTTCCCGGCGAGGGCGTCACGGGCGCGCCGCTCGGCGTCGGACAGCGGGGCGTCCTCGGCGAGTGCGGAGTCGAGCCGGGCGGCGAACGCGGCCACGGGGTCGGCCCATTCCTTCGGGTGCAGCTCCCGGTCGAGGTCCCAGACCGGCACCAGTAGCCCGTGGGCGCGGAAGACACCGGCGAAGCGAGCCTCCTCGGTGAGGCCCAGCTCGCCGAGGGCGTGCAGGCGGGCCAGTGCCGCGAGCAGCTTCTCCTCGGGCTCCGGACGCACCCATCGCAGGTGTGCCTTGGTGCCGGTGTCCACCCAGTAGGCGGACCGCACGCCGTCGGCGAGCACCGCTTCCGTCGGCAGGATGACGGCGTTGGCGCGCTCGATCGCCGCGGTGACGTCGGCGGCGGGCTCGGCGCCGGCCTCCGACGGCACGACCCACCAGCCGAAGTCGGGGTGCAGCGTGAGGTCGAGGGTGGCGCCGGCTTCGAGCACGTCCTGGAGCCGGACGGGGTCGCCGTCGCCGATGCCCGGTCCGACGACGGGCAGTGCGCTGCCCGGTTCGGCGCTATGCGCCCAGCGCAGCGCCTTGCCGAGGTCGGCCGACAGGTCCCCGGAGCGGGTCTGCACCTGCATCCCCAGCATGATCGACCCGTCAGGACGGACCAGCGCGGCCGACGCCCCGGGCAGCACGGTCACGAGGGTGACCGGCACGTCGAGGGGTTCCCGCAGCGGCAGCGGCGCGGTGGCCGACGGCAGGAACTCCCGCATCGCCACCAGGTCCGACTCCGCCGCCAGACCGTCGAACGGTCGCAGGACGATGACGTCGTCACCGGCCCCGTGGCAGGCCTTGTAGCGCTTGCCGGAGCCGCAGGGGCAGGGCCGGCGAGGGTTCTCGCCGCTCGCGCTGTGCTGGGAGGCGCCCTCGCGAGTACGGGCACGTGTCTTCTTGGCCATGGTTCCCCAGACGCTATCGGGTACGACTCGACATTGTCGGTACGCCGTGCCGACCCTCACCGCTGCCGCGGAGGGGTCGCTGCCCGCCGGGGCGATACGGTACTGCCCGCCGGCGGGTCCTCGACCGCCGGTGGCCACGGGAGGTTCTGCTGCATCCGTTCGACCCGGTCGATCCCCACTTCCTCGCCGATCCCTACCCCGCGTTCGCCGCGCTGCGTGCGCTCGGCCCGGTGCACGCCCATGCCCTGCTCGGCACACCGGTGGCGGTGTCGCACGGCGCCTGCTCGGAGCTGCTCCGCGGCCGTGACCTCGGCCGGATCTGGGCGGACGCCGAGCCGGCAGCCGACTTCCCGGCGTTCAACCTGCTGCACCGCAACTCGCTGCTCGAGCGGGAGGGGCCCCCGCACGACCGGCTGCGCGCCCTGGTGGCGGGCGCGTTCAACCGCGGCCACACGGCCCGGCTGGAGCCGTGGGTGCGCGGGCTGGCCCACCGGCTGGTCGACGAGCTCGCCGAGCGGATCGACGCCGACGGGAGCGCCGACCTGATGTCCACCGTGGCGGCCCGGCTCCCGGTGGAGGTGATCGCGGAGCTGCTCGGGGTTCCGGAGCCGGAACGCTCCGCGTTGCGCGGCTGGTCCAATGCCATCGTCACCATGTACGAGCCGGATCCGGGCGAGCACCGCAGGCGAGCTGCGGAGCAGGCCGCCGCCGACTTCGTGGACGCGCTGCGCGGGCTCGTCGCGCACCGTAGGGCCCACCCGGGGGACGACCTGGTGACCGACCTGGCCGAGGCCGATATCGAGGTGGACGAGCTGGTCGGCACCGCGGCGTTGCTCCTGATGGCCGGCCACGAGGCCACCGTGAACGTGATCGGCAACGGGGTGCTGGCGCTGTTGCGGCACCCCGTGCAGTGGCAGCGGCTGGTGGGTGATCCGGGCCTCGACGCCACGGCCGTGGAGGAGCTGATCCGCTACGACCCGCCGCTCCAGCTCTTCGAGCGCACCGCCGTGGTGGACACGACGGTCGCCGGCCACCTGGTGGCTGCCGGCACGAAGATCGCCGCGCTGCTCGGCGCGGCGGCGCGGGATCCGCAGGCGTTCGACCGGCCGGACGAACTGGACGTGGGCAGGCGCCGCAACCCGCACCTCGGTTTCGGCGCCGGGGTGCACTACTGCCTCGGTGCCCCGCTGGCCCGGCTGGAGGTGGCCGCGGCGCTCGATGCGCTGCGGACCAGGCTGCCCGGGATGCAGCTGGCCGCCGAACCCAGCCGCCGCCCGGACTTCGTCATGCGCGGGCTGCGCGAGCTGCGGCTGGCGGCCTGACGCTCAGCAGCAGCTCCCGGCGGTGCGGCCGGACCGGAGCCAGCAGCCTGGTGAGCCGCGTGACGAGCCGGGCCGTGACGCCGGCGGTGGCGGCAGCGAGCAGGTCGAGGACGGCATGGAGCACGACCCCGTCGGCGCGGGCCTGCACACCGGTCCGCAGCGACCACAGGAGCACCACGGCGGAGAGCACCACACTGGCGGCCCAGAGGGCCCACCAGACCTGCAGCAGCCGTGACGGGCGGGGCCGCCGGTCCACGGGCAGGCCCAGCGCACAGTGTTCGATCTCGCTGAGTACCGAGCCCGGCACGGTGAGGTTGAGCCCGGGCACCACCCAGCCGAGCACGACCATGCGGGTGGAGCGGGACGGGCGGACGCCTGCCTGATCGGCCGCGGCGCGCGACGCGCGCACGCTCCAGAGGATCAGCAGCACACCGGTCGCCACGGTGAGGATGGGCGAGACCGTGCCTGCGGATCCGACGAGGGCGTCCGATGCGGCCACCGAGCCCGCGGACAGCGCGTTGTCCCGGCTGGCCAGCAGCAGGACGTAGCGCCACACCTCGGCTCCTGCCGCGAGCAGCGCCACCGCGACGGTGGCCCACAGCAGCGGCACGAGGGTGCCGAACGTGGAGCGGGCGCCCTGCAGTGGACCGGGCCCCACGGGGGTGGCCGGCTCCGGTGGCTCCCAGCGCCGCGGCGGAAACCCCCAGCGGGGCAGCGAGCGGTAGCGGGGCGGCCCGGTGTAGCGGGTACGGACCCGCGCGGGATTAGCCGGAGTGGCGGACGGCGGGGGCTCGGCCACCCACCGCAGCGCGGCGAGGTAGCGGCCGCAGTACGGGCAGAACGGGCCGCCCTCCGCCGGTGCCCGCCGGCCGCACCGCGGGCAGGGCGGCCCGAGCCGGGCCACCCCGGGTGAGGGCGCGGACGGGGGCACGGCGGCTAGATGATCTCTGGCGGGGTGCCGTGGTCGGCCACGACATCACGGCCCTGCGCGGCCCACGCCTGCATGCCCCCGTCGACGTTCACCACCGGGTAGCCCTGCCCGGCCAGGTAGGCGACCACTCGGGAGGAACGGCCGCCGGAGCGGCACACGACGTAGAGCGGGTCGTCGTCGGGAAGCTCGTCGATACGCGCCGTGAGCTCGGACATCGGCAGGTGGCGGGCGCCGGGGGCGTGGCCGGCTTCCCATTCGTCGTTCTCCCGGACGTCGAGCAGCGCAACATCGGGGGGCAGATCCGCCACGGGAACCGCCGGGACGGCTGGACCAGTCATGCGTGTCATCCTGCCACGCGCCCACGTGACGATCCGGTCAGCGAACGCGACAACGATGACCCGATCGGGTGCCGACACCACTACGGTCGGATCTCGTGGACTACGCCGGTGTGACCGGGCAGTGGGCGGTGTCCGTGGCACGACGCGTCCACCGCTGCGGTGTCGAGACGTCTTCGCCGATCATCGACGAGACCTGGGTCAGCATCGACCTGGCGCTCTACCTCAGGTACCGGGTGGGCGCCCACAAGCTCGCCGCCCGGTACCGCCTGGACGTCGATCCGAGCTCGGGAGCGTGGCCGACGAACGCGGACCGTTTCGCGTCCGCGCTGTTCAAGGCGCTACCCACCGAGCCGCAGCACGACGCGTTCGTGGACGAGCAGGGGTATCGCTGGTGGAGCGCTGTCGTTCCGCAGAGCGGATGGGCCACGGCGGTGCACTCCCGCCGGATCGTGACGATCTGCTGACACGCGAAACGGGGCGGGCCCGTGGGCCCGCCCCGTTCCGGTACAGGTACCGGACGCGTGTCGGCTGTACTCGGTGCGCGACTAGTGCGCGATCGCCTTCTCGGAGCCGGCGCCGGTGAGCGACCGGACCTCCATCTCCGCGAACTTGCCCTCCTCGACGGGCCGCCTGCCACCGATGTAGGTGCCGATGATGCCCAGGAGGAACGACGCCGGGATCGAGACCAGGCCCGGGTTGTCGAGCGGGAACCAGTGGAAGTCCACACCCTGGAGCATCGACGCGCTCCGGCCGGTGGCCGCGTTGACCGGCTTGCCGGACACCGCCGGCGAGAAGACGATCAGGACGATGCAGATCGCCAGGCCGCCGTAGATGCTGAACAGCGCGCCGGTGGTGTTGAACTTCTTCCAGAACAGCGAGTAGAGGATCGTCGGCAGGTTGGCCGACGCCGCGACCGCGAAGGCCAGCGCCACCAGGAAGGCGATGTTCTGCCCGTTGGCGACGATGCCGCCGATGATGGCGACGACCCCGATCACCAGCGCGGTGATGCGGGCGACCCGGACCTCGGCGTCCGGCGAGGCCTGCCCGCGCTTGATCACGCTGGCGTAGACGTCGTGGGCGAACGAGGCCGACGCGGTGATCGTCAGGCCTGCCACCACGGCCAGGATCGTCGCGAACGCGACGGCCGAGATGATGCCGAGCAGGACCTCGCCGCCGAGCTGGTAGGCCAGCAGCGGCGCCGCGTTGTTCTGGGTGGCGCTGGTGATGGTGCCCGGCGGCAGGAGCGCCGCAGCGCCGTAGCCCAGCACCAGCGTGAACAGGTAGAAGAGCCCGATCAGCCAGATGGCCCACACCACCGAGCGGCGGGCTTCCTTCGACGAGGGCACCGTGTAGAAGCGCATCAGGATGTGCGGGAGGCCCGCGGTGCCGAGCACCAGCGCGAGTCCGAGCGACACTAGGTCGATCGGGTTGGTGTACTGCAGTCCCGGTGCGAGCAAGGCGTCGCCCTTCGGGCTGGCCGCGGCGGCGTCACCGAGCAGGGCCGAGAGGTTGAAGCCGGCGATGCCGAGCACCCAGACCGTCATGACAGCGGCCCCGATGATCAGCAGCACGGCCTTGATGATCTGGACGTACGTGGTGCCCTTCATGCCGCCGACGAGCACGTAGACGATCATCAGGATGCCGACGACGGCGATCACGGCGCCCTGGCCGACGCGGTTGCTGGTGGGGATCTGCAGCAGCAGGGCGATCAGGCCGCCCGCGCCCGCCATCTGCGCGAGCAGGTAGAAGAACGACACGACGAGCGTGGACGTGGCCGCCGCGGCACGCACGGGCCGCTGCCGCATGCGGAACGCGAGGACGTCGCCCATGGTGAACTTGCCGGTGTTGCGGAGCAGTTCGGCCACCAGCAGCAGCGCGACGAGCCACGCCACCAGGAAGCCGATCGAGTAGAGGAAGCCGTCGTAGCCGTTGAGCGCGATGGCTCCGGCGATGCCGAGGAAGGACGCCGCGGAGAGGTAGTCGCCCGCGATCGCCACCCCGTTCTGCGGTCCGGTGAAGGCACGGCCTGCCGCGTAGTAGTCGGACGCCGTCTTGTTGGTGCGGCTCGCCCGGTAGACGAACACCAGGGTGACGGCGACGAAGGCGAGGAAGATGCCGATGTTGAGGCCGACGTCGCCGACGGCGGTGGCGGCAGGCGGGGCAGGTGCCTGCGCGATGTCCATGTTCATTCTGCGCCCTCGATCTGCTGACGGATCTTCTCGGCGGCCGGGTCGAGGTGCTTATTGGCGTACCGCACGTAGATGGTGGTGATGGCGAAGGTGCTGACGAACTGCAGCAGGCCGATGATCAGGCCGATGTTGATGTTGCCGGCCACCTTGATCGCCATGAAGCCCGGCGCGTACGAGGCGAGCAGCACGTACGCCAAGTACCATGCCAGGAAGGCGACGCTCATGGGGAACACGAACCGCCGTAGCCTGCGGCGTAGGTCAGCGAACTCCGGACTTGCCTGCACCTGTTCATACACGGTGCCTGTAGATCGCTCGCCTGTCGTGCTCACGGCGTCCTCCCCGCTCGTATCCGGCTGCGCACCGCGTCCCGCCGCGCCATCCGGGGTATCACAACGAAGCGAACGATAGTTCAGTCACACTCGCTCGTCGGAATACTCCGGTGGGGTGAACGCGAGGGTCGTCGCAGTTGCGCGACAAGGGCCCGATCAGCGGTCGAATCACCAGGACGAGCGGTCAACGAGCGGTCGATGATGGACAGAGCGTCACAAATGTGACCGCGCAGTCACGCGACCGTTAGCGCTTTGGTATGTGTGGCGTCAACCACTTGCGCGTTTCACGCGCTCTTCGAGACGGTCCCTGGTCAATCCGAGGCGTTCCGGGGCGTGCAGCCGGAGCAGCACCTGGTCGACGTCGGCAGGCCGCTGCTTCGCCGTCAACCGGCTCACCACCACCATCGTGAGGAACGCGGCGGGCACGGTGGCCAGCGCAGGCCGGTAGAGCAGCACCCCGATCCAGCCCGTCCCGCCGAATCCCGACAGGCTCACCGCCACCGCTCCGGCCGAGGTCAGCCCGCCCACCAGCACCCCGGCGATCGAGCCGACGGCGGTCAGCCCCCGCCACCAGACGCCCAGCACGAGCAGCGGGCAGAACGTCGACGCGGCCACCGCGAACACCAGCGCGACGGCCTCGGAGAAGTCGAGGCGGGTGACCGCGAGCGAGAGCCCCAGCGGGATCGCGCCTGCCACGACAGCGGACATCCGGAAGTCCCGCACCCTGCTGCTGCCCAGGATGTCGGTGGAGAGCACCCCGGCGACGCTCACGACGAGGCCGGACGACGTGGACAGGAACGCGGCCCATGCACCCGCCGCCACCAGGCCGCCGAGCAATGCCCCCGCCCAGCCGCTGCCCAGCACGGCAGTGGGCAGGAGCAGCACGGCGGCGTCGGTGTCCCCGCTGACGAGGAGTTGCGGGGTGTAGAGCCGGGAGAGCGCACCGAGCAGCGTGACCACGCCGTAGAACCCGCCGAGCAGCGCCAGCACGACCACCGCGCTGCGCCGGGCCGCCCGGCCGTCGGGGTTGGTGTAGAAACGCACCAGCACGTGCGGCAGGCCCATCGTGCCCAGGAACAGCGCGATGATCAGCGAGTAGGTGGCCAGCAGGCTGTCGTTGCGATCGTCCGGGAACGGGGTCAGCCAACTCTCGTCCGAGGCGGGCGCGCCCGCCGTCGTCGGCACGGACGAACCGCCGGGGAACTCGAGCGTCGCCGGCGCGTCGACGGTGTGGGTGCCGACGTCCCAGCGGACGAGGCTGTCGACGCGCTGCACGCCGTCGACCTCGCCGGTGGCGGTGAAGCTGACCGGGTCCGCGACCTCCAGCACCACGTCCGTGCGGATGTCGACGGTGGTGTTCTCCTGGAACTGCGGCGGGGCCGGTCGGTCGAAGGTGCGCTGGTCGCTGAGGAAGAAGATCAGGGCGATGACCGCGGGCAGCGCCAGCGCGGTGAGCTTGAGCCAGTACTGGAACGCCTGCACGAACGTGATGGACCGCATGCCGCCCAGCACCACCGTGGCGACGACGACGACCGCGGCCGCGACGACGCCGATCCACGACGGCAGCCCGGTGACCGTGGCGACGGTGAGGCCGGCGCCCTGCAACTGGGGCAGCAGGTAGAGCCAGCCGATGATGACCACGAAGACCGTGCAGACCTTGCGCAGCACCGGCGACCGCAGCCGGGCCTCCGCGAAGTCGGGCACCGTGTACGCCCCCGACCGGCGCAGCGGGGCCGCCACGAACATCACGAGTGCCAGGTAGCCCGCCGTGAAGCCGACCGGGTACCAGAGCGCGTCCACCCCGTCACGCAGGATGAGCCCCGCGATCCCGAGGAACGACGCCGCCGACAGGTATTCACCCGAGATCGCACCCGCGTTCGCGGCCGGGCCCACGGTGCGGGACGCCACGAGGAAGTCCGAGGTGCTGCGGACGACCCGGACGCCCAGCGAACCGATCACGGCCGACGCCAGCGCCACGAGGCCCATGGCGAAGAGCGCGATCAGGCCGGTCGTCGTCACGCGCACCACTATGTCAACGCGGTCGTCGCTCTACCACATCGTCTTCGGCGCGCCGCTCACCGCATCCCTACGCGAGCCGGGCGGTTGATCCGCTCTGTCCGATAGGTCCAGGCCCATCCGCCCGGAACGGCTATGCCTCGCGGTCGAGCCGGTCGTGGGAGAGACCGAGCCGCTCCGGAGCGTGCAGGCGCAGCAAGGTGCTGTCGACGCCCGGTGGGATCTCGGCCCGCGTCATCATGCTCACCACGACCATCGTGAGGAACGCGGCAGGCACCGTGAGCGCGGCAGGCCGGTGCAGCAGCACTCCCACCCAGTCCGACGGCACCGTCGCGAACAGCGTGAGGCAGACCGCGACGCCGGACAGCGCCCCGCCCACCAGTACCCCGGCGAGGGCACCGCGCGCCGTGAGCCCGCGCCACCAGATCCCGAGCACGAGCAGCGGGCAGAACGTGGATGCGGCCACCGCGAACACCAGCGGCACCGTCAGGGCGAAGTCGAGCCGGGTGACCGACAGGGCCAGCGGCAGCGGCACGAGCGCCGCCACGAGCGCGGCCAACCGGAAGTCGCGCAGCCGTCCCCGGAGCAGATCGGTGAACAGCACCCCGGCCAGGCTCACCACGAGCCCCGACGAGGTGGCCAGGAACGCGGCCGCCGCACCGGCCGCCACCAGGCCACCCAGCAGCCAGCCTGCCCAGCCCTCGCCGAGCACCGCCGTCGGGACGAGCAGGACCGCCGCATCGGTCTGCCCGCTCACCAGCAGCTGCGGCGTGTACAGCCGGGAGAGCGCCCCCATGAAGGTCACCAGCATGTAGAAGGACCCGATCATCGCGAGCACGACGACCGTGGTGCGCCGGGCGGCCCGCCCGTCCGGGTTGGTGTAGAAGCGCACCAGCACGTGCGGCATCCCCATCGTGCCGAGGAAGCCGGCAACGAGGATGGAGTAGATCTCCAGCAGCTGGTGGGGGGCGCTGCCGGACATCGGCTCGAGCCACGCCCGGTCGGTGGCCGGGGCCCCGACCACGGTCGGCACCGCCGCACCGATGACGAAGCCCAGGCTGGTGTCCGCCGCCACCTCGTAGCGGCCGGGCTCCCACGTCACCCGGCCGTTCACCGGCCTGCGGTCCACCTCGCCGTCCACGTCGACGCGGACCCGCGCGGCCACCTCCAGCACGACGGGCGTGCGTACCTGCACGGTCGTGTCGGCCACGAAGTTCGGCGGGGCAGCCCGGTCGAAGGTGCGGGTGTCGGACAGGAAGAACCCCAGCACGATGACGGCGGGCACGGCCAGCGCGCTGAACTTGAGCCAGTACTGGAAGGCCTGCACGAACGTGACGGAGCGCATGCCGCCCCCGATCACCGTCAGCACGACGATCACTCCGGCCGCCGCGACACCGCTCCAGGCCGGGAGCGGGGTGAGCGTGGTGAGCGCGAGGCCCGCTCCCTGCAGCTGCGGCAACAGGTACAGCCAGCCGATCACCAGCACGCACGCGGTGCACACCCGGTGCAGCGCAGGCGAGGACAGGCGGGCCTCGGCGAAGTCCGGCACGGTGTACGCGCCCGACCGGCGCAGAGGCGCCGCCACGAACAGCACCAGCGCCAGGTAGCCGGCGGAGAACGCGATCGGGTACCAGAGCGCGTCGGCTCCCTCGCGGAGGATCAGGCCCGCGATGCCGAGAAAGGACGCGGCGGACAGGTACTCGCCCGAGATCGCGCCCGCGTTGGCCACCGAGCCGACGGTGCGCGACGCCACCAGGAAGTCCGACGTGCTCCGCGCGACCCGGACCCCGACCGAACCGATCACGGCGGACGCGATGCCGACGAGCGCGATCGAGACCAGCGCGACCAGCGCGGGCGTGCTCAAGATCGGAGCTCAGTCCTGCACGTGGTCGGCGAAGTTCTGTTCCACCCGCTCAGCCGTACGCGTGTGCCAGAGGCCCAGCCCGAACAGGAACGGGTAGACGAGCACGCCCAGCAGCAGCCACGGCACGCGCAGCCCGAGCACCTCCATCCGGCCGATCTCGGGGAAGATGTAGAACAGGACCGGGAGCACCCCCAGGGTGAGCCCGGCGACCACGGCGAACCGCAGCGCGACGGCCAGCTGCGAACCGATTAGGTTGCTGCGCAGCAGCTCGCCGACGCCCGTACCCTCCTGGATGTCGACCACGGTGCGGACCGGCCGGGCCACTCCCTTGCGCTCGGCGAGCACCACCCGCACGCGCCTGCTCTCGACGTCGTCCGGGCTGCCGGAGCCGGGCCCCTCGTCGGTGCCGTCCTGTTCCGACGGTGGGGCGGACGGTCCGCGGGTGCGGGAGCCGGGGGCCGGGGTGCGCGCGGTGAACAGCGGGTCACCCGACAGGTCCGTGACGGCGGCCTGCTCGTCGGGTTCGCCCGTGCCGGGCTCGGCCTCCTCGGGCGGGTCGGTGGCCTGCTCGACGGGCGCAGGCGGCGCGGGGGCGACGGCGATCAGGTCCACCGTGGCCGGGAGCACGGGCAGGCCGGGACGGGTGGCGTCCACGTCCGTCTCGGGACCGGGGTCGGGGTCGTCCGGCTGCTGCGGGCGCGACCACGCGGCCGGGGCCAGCGGCGGGAAGACCTGGTCGTCACCGGTGCGCTCCCGGCGGAGCAGTCCGCTCGGCCGGGACGCGACCGGGCTGCCGACCGGCTCGGGGCGCGGTGCACCGGGTCCGGGGGTGGCCACGGAGTGGCGCGGCACGTACCCGAACGAGCCGGTGGAGTCGACGCTCTCCCGGCGGGCATGCCGCCCGCCGGTGGCCGAGTGGCCCGAGGCGATACGGCGCTGGATCTCGTCGCGCAGCCACCCGGCTCCGCTGTCGGTCTCGTCGTCGGCGTCCGCGTCGTCGTTCTCGCGGTCCTCCGCGGACTCCTGTTCGCGGTCGTCGGGCGGGTTCTCCTCGCGACGCGCCGCCCCGGGCCCGGGGGGACCTGGATCGTCCCCGGGCTCGGGTGTCACCGACGGCGGGACGCCGTCGGTGAACGTGGTCACCGCTGGCTCCACGCCTGTTTCGTCGCGCGGACGAGCCGGTCCTTCAGCTCACGGGTGTGGCGCCGGCTCACCGGCAGCTCCGCGCAGTCGGGGCCGTTGCCGACCCGGACGACGTAGCCCGATCCCGACAACCGCAGCTCGGTGACCAGCGGGAGCGACACCAGGAACGAGCGGTGGATGCGCACGAAGCCGGCGTCGCGCCAGCGGTCCTCGAGCACCGACAGCGGGATGCGGACCAGGTGGCTGCCCTCGTGGGTGTGCAGCCGCGCGTAGTCACCCTGCGCCTCGACGTACCGCACGGCGGAGCGCGGCACGAGCTTGGTGGTGCCTGCGAGCTCGACCGGGATGACCTCGTCCTCGCCGCCCTCCTCGCGCACCGGCTCCGCCACCCCGGTGGTCCGGTTGGCGAGGATGCGGTCGATCGAGGCGGCGAGCCGCTCGGCACGCAGCGGCTTGAGCAGGTAGTCCACCGCGCCCACCTCGTAGGCGTCGACGGCACGGTCGTCGTGGGCGGTGACGAACACGACCGAGGGCGGAACGGCCATCGACGAGAACACGCGCGCCAGTTCGAGTCCGTCGAGGCCGGGCATCCGGATGTCGAGGAAGACGACCTCGACGTCGGTGCGCTCCGCCACGCGGGTGCCCGTCATCGGGTTGGCGAGCCCCCGGCTCACCTGGCCTGCCGTGGCTGCCTCACGCACGCCCTGGCGGCTGTTGAGGATGCGCAGGGCGTCCGTTGCGTCGGAGGCCTTGAGCACGATCCCGACACGGGAGTCCTCGCTCAGGAGGTAGGCCAGTTCTTCGAGAGCCGGTTCCTCGTCATCCACCGCGAGGACGACCAGGCCGCCGGAGCTGTCGTTGCTGTCCACGATCTCCTCATCCTGCGTGTCCGGGACTCGCGCCAGGGCCGGGACGACCACGCCCCGGCCCCGCCGACCATGGTGACGGCGAATCCGTGTGAGTGCCAGGGGCCAGCACCAATCGGGATCGACCGGTCACACCGCGCTACAGACCGTACCGTGCCCATGTGGCTCTTATCTCGGCCGCCTGTGTGATACCCAGCAGTTGATCGGCACCGAGCGTCCACGCCGCGGCCGGGGCGGCGCCCAGGCCCAGCCGGGCAAGCAGTGGCCTGCGTCCCTCCACCGGCACCAGCTCGGCGTCGGGGAAGCGTCCGCTCAGCACGCCACGAGCCGTGCCCAGGCCGTCGACCAGCCCGATCTCGACGGCGCGCGCGCCCGTCCACACCTCGCCGGTGAAGATGTCGGCCCCGGTCTTCAGGCGGTCGCCGCGCCGTGTGGTGACCCACTGCTTGAAGATCTCGTGCAGCTCGTCCTGCAGGTCACGCAGCCAGTCGACGTCCTCCTGCTTCTCCGGGAGGAACGGATCGAGCCGGGCCTTCGAGGTGCCCGCGGTGTAGAGCCTGCGCTGCACGCCCCACCGCTCGATCAGGTTGTGCAGCCCGAACCCCTGGCTGATGACCCCGATCGACCCGACGATCGACGTGGAGTGGGCGTAGATCTCGTCGGCGGCGCAGGCCAGCCAGTAGCCGCCGGACGCCGCCACGTCCTCGCAGAACGCGAGGACCGGCACGCCCTTCTCCTCGGCGAGACCGCGGATCCGGTCGGCCACGAGCGCGGACTGCGTCGGCGAGCCGCCCGGCGAGTTGACCAGCAGCGCGACGGCGGCGAGCCGGTCCGGCGCGAACGCGCGCTCGAGCATCTTCTCGACCGCGTTGGCGTTGATCACCGAGCGCGGCACCGGGCCCGTCGTCGCCGTGATCACACCGTGCAGCCGGACCATCGACACCACGGGCCGGTCCGCGCGGTCACCGAGCCGTCCCGGGAGGCGGGCGGCAAGTCGATCGGGGAGGCGCAACGCGTCCATACCGTCACGTTACGCGGTAGCGTCAACCGGCGCCTGACAAGATCGAGATCCGCCGGTACTGCGGTAACGCGGTCAGACCCGGATACCCGCGCGGAACTTCGGGACCCTGAGAGTGATCTTCATGCCGGCACCGGGCGCGGTGTCCACCACGAGCCCGAAGTCATCGCCGAACGTGGAGCGCATCCGGTCGTCGACGTTGCCGAGACCGACGTGCGCGCCGGACTGGTGGGCGTCGTCGAGATCGTCGGTGAGCCGCGCCGGATCCATCCCGATGCCGTCGTCCTCGACGATGATCACGCACTCGGCTCCGGCGTTCTCCGCCGTGATCGTGATGGTGCCGCCGTTGGGCTTGCTCGCCAGCCCGTGCCGCACGGCGTTCTCCACCAGCGGCTGGAGGGCGAGGAACGGCAGCACCACGGAGAGCACCTCGGGGGCGATCTGCAGCTTGATGTTGAGCCGGTTGCCGAAGCGGGCCTTCTCCAACCGGATGTAGCGCTCGATGTTGGTGAGCTCGTCCGACAGCGTCGTGTACTCCCCGGCGGTGCGGAACGAGTACCGGGTGAAGTCGGCGAACTCGATCAGCAGCTCCCGGGCACGCACCGGGTCGGTGCGGATGAACGACGCGATCGTGGTGAGCGCGTTGTAGACGAAGTGCGGCGAGATCTGCGCCCGCAGCGCCCTGACCTCGGCCCGGTTGAGCCGGGCTCGCGACTCGTCGAGCTCGGCGAGCTCGAGCTGGCTCGACACGTACCGCGCGACCTCGGCGGTGGCCCGCAGCAGCACCGGGCCCGCGGTGGACGTGGTGAGCGCGGCCAGCGTGCCGACGATCGCGCCGTCGGTCTCCAGCGGCACCACGACGATGCCGCGCACCACGCAGTCGGGGTGGTCGCAGATGATCGCCGTGTGGGACAGCACCTGCTGGCGGCCGGTGGAGATCACCTGGTCGGCGAGGGCCCGCACGTCGGGCTCGTGCTGGTCGGCGTCGCCGTCCCAGGCGAGCGTCTGGCCGCGGTTGTCGGTCATCGTCAGCGCGCAGGTGTCGAGCAGCTGACGCAGGTAGGGCAGGGCGAACGCCGCCGAGTTGTGGGACAGGCCCTCACGGAGGGCGGGGGCGGCGAGTGCGACGGTGTGCAGGGTGGCGAAGGTGGCCCGTTCGAGCGGTGTGGCGAAGGTGTTGCGCCGGTTGCGCAGGATCAGCACCACGACCAGCACGATCATGATCACGATGACGCCGCCGGCGATGAGCAGCGCCGTGGAGCTGCCGAGCAGCTCGGTCACGTTCACCTTCCTACCTACCTCACCAGCCGCGACAGCCGGCGGTCGGCGAGGGGTTTGCCACCGGTCTGGCAGCCGGGACAGTACTGGAAGGACTTGTTGGCAAAAGAGACTTCCCGCACCGTCTCCCCGCACACCGGACACGGCATCCCGGTGCGGGCGTGCACCCGCAGCCCCGAGCGCTTCTCCCCCTTGAGCTGTGCCGCCCCCTGGCCGACGGAACGCTCGACGGCGTCGGTCAGCACGGAGCGCATCGCCGCGTACAGCTCGTCGATCTGCTCGGGCCTCAGCCGGCCGGAGGCCGCGTAGGGCGAGAGCTTCGCGGTGTGCAGGATCTCGTCGCTGTAGGCGTTGCCGACGCCGGCGATCGCCTGCTGCTCCACGAGCAGCGTCTTGAGCCGCTCACTGCGCCCGGTGAGCACCGCGGCGAACTCGTCGCGGGTGAGCGCGAGTGCGTCAGGGCCGAGCCGCGCGATGCCGGGCACCTCCTGCGGGTCGTGCACCAGGTACACCGACAGCCGCTTCTGCGTGCCCGCCTCGGTGAGGTCGAACCCGGGGCCGCCGACGTGGTCGAGGTGCACACGCAGCTCCAGCGGCCCCCTGCCCGGCTTCGGCGGGGTGGCCGACGCCGAGTCGTGCCAGCGCAGCCACCCGGCCCGGGACAGGTGCGTGATCAGGTGCAGCGGGTCGTCCGGCCGGTCCAGGAACTCGACGGCGAGGAACTTCCCGTAGCGCGAGGCGCCGGTGACGACCCGGCCGACCACCGCCGACACCGGCGGGTCGAACGTCTTGACGGCGCTCATGCTCGCCACGTCCACACGCGCCACCGGCCGGTAGAGCGCGTGCTCCCGCAGGTGGTGGGCCAGCGCCTCGATCTCGGGCAGCTCGGGCATGGGTGCCTACTAGTTCACCGGCTGGAGGGGGCTGTCGGCGTGGCCCGGCGTGCCCTGGGTGCGCAGCCTGCGCACCACGATGCGCAGCTCCTCCTTGGACTTCGACCCGCCCCGGACGAGCCCGGTCCACCGTTCGGCGGGGAGGTCGTAGCTGCCCGCCGTCTCGGCCACGACGGTCCACGGCCTGCGCAGGTACCAGCGCACCGGGAAGAACAGCACCGCGGCGACGAAGACCAGCCAGAGGAACCAGGGTATGTGCACCTGCGCCGGTGCCCACACGATGACCACCAGCCAGAAGAAGAACAACGCCGACAGGATGAGCACCGCCGCCCCGCGGCCGCCGTCGACGTCGTGTTCGAAGTCGTCCCCCGTGGCCGGGAGCGACCACTCGATGTTGCGGCGGACCAACCACATCCGCCCGTCGACACCAGCCACCGTCTTACTACCCATGATCCCCGCCGTCGTGAGTCGGGCCCGTGCAACCTCCACTTTCCCACAACTTCGGGCCCCGATGGGTGGACGTCAGCAGGCCGGGGGGACGGTGCTCCGGTCCGGCACTCCGGGGTCGAGAAGGTGGGTGACCACCATCTCGGCGGGCACCGCGCCCTCGTTGCTCGCGCGGTGCGGGGAACCGTCGTCGACGAACACGGCCTCGCCCGCCGTGTAGCGGGTGGGCCGGCAGGCGTCCTCCCGCCGGACCGTGACCTCACCGGAGCGCACGATCGCCAGCTCCGTGCCGGGATGCCGGTGCCACCCGGTGCTCTCGCCGGGGCCCAGTACGACGGTCTCGACCGAGTACACGGCCGGACCGGTGGTCCGCATCGACACCCGCTCCTCGACACGGCCGCTGCCGATCAGGGCGGGCCCGGTCGGACCCGGTGGGGGCGGGGGCGGCGCCACCGGTGGCGCTGCCGGCGCAGGTTCGGGCACGGGGTGGCCCAGCTGGCCCGGTTGTGCGCATCCGGTCAGCACGAGCACGAGGGCGGCCAGCCCCACCGCGACGACGAGACGGGGCCCAGTTCTGCTCACGGCGCGGAGGGTAGCGGCCGGGAACACGGGCGCCCTCACCCCTTCGGGCGGCCGGCTACCAGCGCAGCGGCAGGCTCGTCAGGCCGTTGATGAAGTTCGACACGAGCCGTCGGGGCTCGCCGTCGAGCTCGACGGGCGGCAGCCGCAGGAACTCCCCGAAGAACTCGCGCATCTGCAGCCTGGCGAAGGCCGCGCCGAGGCACAGGTGTGGGCCCTGGCCGAACGCGATGTGGTCGTTCGGGTCGCGCGCGATGTCGAATCGGAACGGGTCGGGGAAGCGGCGCTCGTCGTGGTTGGCCGAGACGTGGTAGACGACCACCTTGTCCCCGGCGGCGATCTGCCGTCCCTGCAGCTCGACATCGCGGGTGGCGGTGCGCCGGAACGTCAGCACCGGCGGGTGCACCCGCAGCATCTCCTCGATCGCCGACGGCAGCAACGCGGGATCGGCGCGTAGCCGCCGGTAGGCATCCGGGTTCGCGACGAGCGCGAGCACCCCGCCGGGAAGAGCGCTGCGCACGGTGTCGTTCCCGGCGACGACCAGCAGGAAGAAGAACATCTTGAGCTCGGCGTCGGTGAGCCGCTCGCCGTCGACCTCGGCCTCGACGAGCGCCGTCATCACGTCGTCGGCCGGTTCGCGGCGCTTGCGCTCGGCGAGGCCCTCCGCATACCCGAACATGTCGGCGAGCATCGCGGGCGAGCGCGGGTTGACCGGCCGTCCCTCTGCGTCCGTGACGACGTGGCCGTGCTCGGGGTCCTGGTAGCCGATCACCCGGTTGGTCCACTCCAAGAGCAGGGCGCGGTCGCCGACGGGCACGCCGAGCAGGTCGGCGAGGTTCTGCAGCGGGAGGTCGTCGGTGACGTCGCGGGGCAGGTCGCAGTGGCGGTCCCCGGCCACCGCGGCCAGCAGGGCGGCGGCGCGCTCCCGGATCACCTCGGTGAACTGCTCGAGCCTGCGGCGGGTGAACGCGCCGGTGACGAGCCTGCGCAGGCGGACCTGCTCCGGCGGGTCCATGTTCAGGATCATCCGGCGGATGAACGGCAGGTCGCCCGGGTCCGGGTCGCGGATCTGGGTGGCGCCGAGCGACGAGGAGAAGTCCGACGGCGAGCGCAGGACGTGGCGGACGTCGGCGTAGCGGGTGATGGCCCAGAACCCCGGGCCGGCGGGCCAGATGCCGACCTCGGGCTCGTCCTGCCAGCTCACCGGGTCGGTGTCCCGCAGGAGCCGGAGATCGTCGTGCGGTACGCCTCGCGCGAAAGTCCGGGGGTCGAACACATCGAGCATGCCCCTTGGATACGCCACGTGAGGCGGCCCCGGAACCGTGGTGGTCGGAATCACGGCGCGAAGGCCCCAAACAAGTTGCCGATCGGACTTCGCCCGAGCATGCTTGGCCCAAGCAAGTTGTTGCTTGCTACAAACAACGCTAGTAAAGCGCAGGCAAACGGCTGGTGAAGGAGGCGTGATGGACGAGAGTGATCTCCTGATCGCCGACCGCATCGCCCAAGAGGTCAGCCGGCTCGGCCGGATGGTCACCGCGCTGCGGCGCCACCGCGGCGACATGGCAGTGGCCCACGTACTGGTCCAGCTCATCGACGAGGGGCCACAGCGCGTCAGCGCCATCGCCGACGCCGTGGGCACCGACGCCTCCACGGTGAGCCGGAAGGCCGCAGAGCTCGTGGCCGCCGGCCTCGTCGAGCGCCGCGCCGATCCCGACGACGGCAGGGCCCACCTGCTTGCCGTCACCCCCGCGGGAAGCCGGATCTGCGAGGACGGCCGGCGCAAGCGCGTCGAGCTCGTCGCCTCGGTGCTGTCCGGCTGGCCCGAAGAGTCCCGCCGACGCCTTGCCGAACTGCTCGGCCGCTTCGCCGACGATGTACAGGATGCGGGCCGGCGGGTCAGCCGCCGGCCAGGAGGAGAGAACTGATGTCCACCCAAGTTGCCGCGGAGCCCGCCACCAGGGCAGCACCGGCACCGTCGGGCGAGCTGAGCCACCGCCAGGTGCTGACGATCCTGGTGGGCCTCGCCCTCGGGATGTTCCTGGCCGCCCTTGACCAGACGGTCGTCTCGACCGCGATCCGCACCATCGCCGACGACCTCGGCGGGCTGAGCCTCCAGGCCTGGGCCACCACCGCGTTCCTCATCACCGGGACGATCACCACCCCGCTGTACGGCAAGCTGTCGGACATCTACGGCCGCAAGCCGTTGTTCCTGACCGCCATCACGATCTTCATCGCGGGCTCGGTGCTGTGCACCTTCTCGCAGTCGATGTACGAGCTCGCCGCGTTCCGCGCGGTGCAGGGGCTCGGCGCAGGCGGTCTGTTCTCACTGGCACTGACGATCCTGGGCGACATCGTGCCGCCCCGGGAGCGCGCGCGGTACCAGGGCTACATCCTCGCGGTGTTCGGCACGTCCAGCGTGCTCGGGCCGGTGATCGGTGGGGTCCTGTCGGGCCAGACCACCATCCTGGGCATCGACGGATGGCGCTGGATCTTCCTGGTGAACGTGCCGATCGGCGCCATCGCGCTGATCGTCGTCGCGCGGGTGCTCACCATGCCGCACATCCCGCGGCCGCACCGGATCGACTGGCCCGGTGGCCTCATGCTCGCGGTTTTCCTCGTGCCGCTGCTCATCGTGGCGGAGCAGGGCCGGGAGTGGGGCTGGGGCTCCACCAGCTCGCTCGTCTGCTACGCGATCGGCCTCGTCGGTCTCGCCCTGTTCCTGGTGGCCGAGCGGCACTACGGCGACGACGCACTGATCCCGCTGCGGCTGTTCCGCAACAGCGTCTTCGCGCTGTCGGCGGCTGCCGGCATCGTGATCGGTGCCGGCATGTTCGGTGGCATCTCGCTGCTGCCCCAGTTCCTGCAGATCGTGCACGGCGCCAGCCCGACGGAAGCCGGCTTCCTCACGCTCCCGCTCGTTGCCGGGATCATGATCTCGTCGATCGTCTCCGGACAGATCACCTCACGCACCGGCCGCTACAAGATCTTCCCGATCATCGGCGTCGCTCTGATGGCCGGCGCCATGCTGCTCATGCACTTCCGCGTCAACGTCGACATCCCGCTGTGGGAGCTCGACCTCTACATGCTGATGTTCGGCCTCGGGCTGGGTCTTTCCATGCAGACCCTCGTGCTGGCCGTGCAGAACGCGGTGCCGGCGCGGGACATGGGTGTGGCCACGGCGTCCACCACCTTCTTCCGGCAGCTGGGCGGCACGATCGGCGTCGCGATCTTCCTGTCGATCGTGTTCAGCACGGTCACCGGCAACATCTCCGACGAGTTCCGCAAGGCCTCCACGACCCCGCAGTTCCAGGCCGCGCTCGCCGACCCGGCCGTGCGCGACAACCCGGTCAACCAGCCCGTGATCGCCGCCCTGTCCGGCGGTGGTGACGGAGGCGCGTCCAGCGTCCTGAACGACTCCTCGTTCCTGCAGCAGATCGACGCGCGTCTGGCCCGGCCGTTCCTCGTGGGCTTCTCCGACTCCATGACCGCGACCTTCCTGATCGTCGCGTTCGTGCTGATGGTGGCGTTCGTGCTCGTGCTGTTCATCAAGGAGCTCCCGTTGCGGACGATGTCGGGTTCGCAGGCACGGGCGATGGAGGACGCCGGACTGGCCGAGGCCGGACCGTCCGGATCGCCGATGTCCGCCGAGGGGGCGGCCGCCCAGGTCACGAGCTCCGACGCCGCCCACACCCCCGCACTCCCTCCCGCTGCGCCATCCGACACGGCGAGCCGCGCGGCGGCGTACAACGCGGCGGCAACCCACAACGGGACGGGCGGGCGACACGCACTGATGAGCCAGGACACCACTCCGCTCACGGCCACGGTCAACGGCAACGGCAACGGCAACGGGCACGCACCGGCCAACGGACACCACGTGCCCGACGCCGCTCCGGCGCCGGTCTACGAGCAGACGCAGGCCACCCAGGTGCCCGCCTACCCGGCCGCGACCGGGATGCCGGAGCAGCCGGTCAACGACAACGGGCCCGCCGTGTACGGCACGGTCTCGCGCAGCGACGGGCTCGGGCTGCCGCAGGTCGTCGTCACCGTCGCCGACCCGGCAGGCCGCCAGGAGGCCCGCACCACCACCGGCCACGACGGGTACTACCGCGTGGACCTGCGCACCGGCGGCACGTACCTCGTGGTGGCCGCGGCCGGCACCTACCAGCCGCACGCCGCCATGGTCGCCGTCGGCGGCACCCCGGCCCGCCACGACGTCGCGCTCAGCGGTTCGAGCGGCGTGGTCGGCACGGTGCGCACCCCGGACCTGATCTCGGGCACCCGGGCGGTGGCCGCAGCCGCGGTCACCCTGATCGACGCGCGTGGCGACGTCGCCGCGGCGCGGGTCACCGACGCCGACGGTCGCTTCCAGCTCGTCGGGGTGCCCGACGGCAGCTACACGCTGACCGCCGCGAGCCCCGGCCACCAGCCGGTCGCCGTGAGCGTACGACTCGCCGTCGGCGCGACGATCGAGTGCGACCTCGAGCTACCGCGGCGCTCGCGCCTGCTCGGCACGGTCACCGCGGCGAGCAACGGTCGCGGAGTGGCCGAGGCGATGGCCACCCTCGTGGACTCCACCGGGACGGTCGTCGGATCCGCGGTCACCGAACCGGACGGTTCGTTCACGTTCGAGGACCTCGCCGAAGGCACCTACACGCTCACCGCCAGCGGGTACGCGCCCGTGGCACAGGTGGTGCACATCTCGGCGGGGGCACAGGCCTCCACCGTGGTGCAGCTGGGCACGCCGAACCCGGCCGCGCAGAACCCGGCCGCGCAGAACCCGGCCGCACAGACCCCGGCAGGCCCGAACGGGACGCCCCCCGCGGAGCACCTGTTCGAGCCGTTCGACGCCGGCGGTGTCCGGTGAGCGCCCTGACCGGCCAGCTGACCACGCTCGACGGCTGGCCGGTGCCGGGTGGCACCCTCACGGCCGTCGACGCTAGCGGCGTGCAGCGGGCCCGTGGCTCCAGCGGACCCGACGGCCGGGTCGTCATCGAGGGGCTGCCGGCCGGCCCGTACACCGTGATCGTCGCGGCGCCGGGCCACGACCCGCTGGCCCGCACCGTGTCCGTCGGGACCGGTCCGGTCACCGCGCTCGGGGAGCTCCAGCTGCCCAGGGCGGGCGGCGCGGTACTCCCCGCCCCGGGCACCTGGACGATCGACCCGGTGCACTCGAGCATCCAGGCCACCGCGCTGCACATCGGGCTGGGCCGCATCCACGGGCGGCTGCGCCGCTTCAGCGGCCACGTCCAGGTGGCCGACCCGCTGGAGAACAGCTCGGTCGAGGTGCTCATCGACCCCACGGGCGTGGACACCGCCGAGGAGATGCGGGACGAGCACCTGCGCAGCCCGGACTTCCTCGACGTGCTGCGGTACCCGGAGATCCGCTACAAGAGCGACGGCCTGCGTCGGCTCGACGCCACCCACTGGGTGGTGGAGGGCGTGCTCACGCTCAAGGACGTGAGTGCACCGGTGCCGCTGCGGGTGGAGTACCACGGCACCGGTCCCGGCCTCACCGGAGAGGTACGCGCCGCGTTCTCGGCGACCACCGAGGTGTCGCGTGACGACTTCGCCATCGACTGGAACCAGTCGGTGCTCGCCGGTCTGCTCACCGTGGGCCGCACGCTGCGGCTCGACATCGACATCCAGGCCGTCCGTACCTGAGCGGGGCTCACTCCGGCCCGAAGTCCAGGGCCGGGGTGAGCACCCCCTCCAGGGCGAGCAGCCACTCCTTGGTGGCGCGGCCCCCGCCGAACCCACCCAGCGAGTCGGCTCCCAGCACCCGGTGACAGGGCACCACCACCGGCAGCGGGTTCGACCCCATGATCGCACCGACACCCCTCGCAGCCGTGTGGCCGCGGGGGGTGTCGGTGCTTCTGGCGGCCAGTTCCCCGTAGGTCACCGTGCTCCCGAAGGGCACGGTGTCGTACAACGCCTGCAGGACCGTCCGCTGCCAGCCGTGGGTGAGTCTCCAGTCGAGGGGCACGTCGAACGCCCGCCGGCCGCCTGCGAGGTACTCCGCGATCTGCGCGGCCGCCGTTCCCCCGTCACCGTCGACGACGGGCTCCCCGAGCCGCGCCGCCATCCGGTCGACCGTCTCGGGACGGTCGCCGAACGCCACGAGAGCGAGACCGGCGTCGGAGACACCGAGTGTGAGGGCGCGGATCGGGCCGGGGGCGGGAACGACGGTGCGGACGATGGCCACGTCCTCAGTGTGGCACCGGCTCCGTACGGTCCCCCGGGAAGAGATCGGCGGCCAGGTGCCGGCACACCCACTCCGCCCAGTCCGGCGGCGTCCACCCCTGGCCCACGACGAGCAGGCCGTACGTCTCCGGCGCCAGCAGGGCGGCGACGACGTCCGTGGCTCGCTGCAGGGAGATCCGATCGGTGAAGCCGGGCTTCTCGGCCAGCTCATCGACGGCCTGGCTGTGCCGCGCGAGCACGGCACGCCTGGTCCGGTCCAGCAGCTCGGCGAGCTCGGGGTCGGCCGCCGCGGCACGCAGCACGGTGTCCAGGGGGTGGGTCCGCTCGATGGCCGACACGCTGGCGGCCACGTGGTGGCCCAGCGCTCGGCGCCCGTCCGGCTCCACGCTGAGCTCCGCGACCTCGTCAGCGGGCTGGTCCTCCGGGTCGAGGCCGAGCGCGGCCTCCAGAACGGCCACCTTGCTCCCGAAGGACAGGTACAGCGTCTGCACCGCGACGCCGGCCTCCCGGGCGATCCCGGCCATCGTGGTCTCGAGGTAGCCGTCGCGGACGAACAGCGCTTCGGCTGTCTCCACGATGCGGGCACGGGTGGCCCGAGCCCGCTCGCTACGGACGGTATTGCGTCGGCGCGTATTGATGGAACCCTCCACTGGAACGTCGTTCCAGCATGACGTTACAACATCAAGTTCAACGCTACGAGCCGACGAGGTCGACGGCGCACCCGTACCGGGCCCCGGTACGGGTGCGCAGCCTGGTCAGAACGCCGACGCAGCACCCACGCCGCTCCGGGTGTCCGCCGCCGCACGCAGCAGCGGGCCGTCCCCGCGGCCCACAGCGCACATCCGTCCCAGCGCCCATTCGCCCTGGTCGGTGACCACGTGACCGCGGCGGCTCAGCTCGGCCAGGGTGGCTGCGCCGAGCCGGGACTCGACCACGAGCCCGCCGGGCTCCCACCCGCGCGGCGCGAACGACGACGGGAACGCCGTGCTGTGCCAGGCCGGCGAGTCGATCGCCGCCTGCAGGTCCAGACCGCCCACGGTGTGGGCGAGCCAGAAACACAGCTGCCACTGGTCCTGCTGGTCGCCGCCGGGGGTGCCGAACGCGAGCCGCGGCTCGCCGTCACGCAGACCGAGAGAGGGGCTCAGCGTGGTGCGCGGCCGCCTGCCCGGCACGAGCGAGGACGGCAGGCCGTCCTCCAGCCAGAACATCTGGGCCCGCGTGCCGAGGCAGAACCCGAGCGCGGGGATGGTGGGTGAGGACTGCAACCAGCCACCCGACGGTGTCGCCGAGACCATGTTGCCTGCGGCGTCCACGACGTCGACGTGCACCGTGTCGCCGCGCATCACACCCGAGCGGCTGACGGTCGGCTCGCCAAGACCCGGCCCGCTCACCCCGTCGCCCGGCTTGCGCCCCGGCTTCGCCGCGTACTCCGCGAGGCGCGGCTCGCGCCCGTCCGGGGAACCGGGACGCAGCTCCAGCGAGGCCTTCTCGCCGATCAGCGCTCGGCGTGCGGCCGCGTACTCCGGGGACACCAGCGTCTCCAGCGGCACCGGCGCGCTGTCTCCGTACCAGGCCTCACGGTCGGCGAGGGCGAGCTTCATCGCCTCCACCGCCCGGTGCACCGTCTCGACCGAGGCGACACCGTCGTCGTAGCGCAGTTCGGTGTCCCTGAGCAGCTGCAGCGTCTGCGGCAGCACGGGTCCCTGCGACCACGGGCCCGGCTTCGCCACCGTCCAGCCGTCCCCGACGTCCACGGTGAGGGCGTCCTCGTAGGTGGCCTCCCAGCCCGCGAGGTCGTCGGCGGTGAGCAGGCCCGCGTGGTCCCGGCCGGACTCGTCGCGCACCGGGGTGCGGACGAACGCGTCGATCTCCTCGGCGACGAACCCGCGGTACCAGGCGTCGCGGGCGGCGTCGATCTGCCGCTCGCGGTCGCCACCCGCCGCAGCGGCGGCGTCGAGCAGCCGCTGCCAGGTGGCGGCCAGCACCGGCAGCCTGTGGACGGACGTCGGCACGGTGCCGTCGGGCATCCAGGTGGCGGCCGAGGTCGGCCAGAACTCCCGGAAGTGGTCGGCGACCGTCGCGATCGTGGTCGGGACCCGCGGCACCAGCGGGAACCCCGACGCCGCGTAGCGCAGGGCCGGGCCGAGCACCTCGGCCAGCGACATCGTGCCGTGGTCTCGCAACAGGATCAGCCAGCCGTCCCAGGCGCCGGGCACCGTGGGTGCAAGCAGCCCCGTGCCGGGCACGATCGTCAGGCCCAGCTCGTCGCGCAGCAGGCTGACGGTGGCCCGAGCGGGCGCGACACCCTGCGCGCACAGCACCCGCGGGGTGGTGTCGCCCGCGGTGACGAACACCGCGGGCAGGTCGCCACCCGGGCCGCACAGGTGCGGTTCGACGACCTGCAGCACGAACCCCGCCGCGACCGCGGCGTCGAACGCGTTGCCACCACGGGCGAGGACCGCCATGGCCGTGGCCGTGCCGAGATAATGGGTGCTGGAGGCGGCGCCGTTGGCGCCCCGCTGCTCGTGCTTGATCGGCGACATGACCGAATCATTGCCCGTGGAACACCCCGGCGTGGGTCAGGAGCGGCACGGATCACGCCGCCGCGACCTCGTGGCTGATCAGAGATCTGCCGCGAGCGGTACCTCGGTGATGGCGGCCGAGGTCATCCACTGCCGCAACGCGCGGGTGGCGGCCACGTCGTCGGCGTTGTACTCGAGCAGGCGCCTGCGCTGCGCCTCGTCGGGGGGTGCGCCGTCCATGCCGACCGCGTCGCGGTACCACCGCATCGAGTTCTCGCCGCCCGCCTCGGGATCGTGCCAGGAGAAGCCCGCCGCCGGGGCGATGCGCTTGAGGCCCTTCCCGTGTGCGCACAGGAACCACTCGCTGACCACGGCGAAGAGGTCGACCCAGCACGAGTCGGTGATGAACGCCTCGATCTCGGCCACCGGAGGGATCCCGGGCAGCCCGGCGAACCGGCGGGCGGACGCCAGCAACCAGCGGTTCTCGGCCTGCTCGTTGTAGCAGTAGGCGGCGAAGGTGCGCCCGGTGGCGCGGGCAGCCTCCCGGACAGCCGTGAGCCACGCCCAGAACTCGGCGAAGGAGCGGGCCTCGTCGACGGTGGGAACCGGCTCCCAGGTGGCGAAGGCGCGGTAGCCGGCGGGCTCGTCGCCCGGCCGCGCACCGCCGGGGTGGTGCAACAGCACACCCCACAGGTAGGCACCGGCCTCGCCGAAGCTCTCCATGTCGACGTCGACCTCGACGTCGGCGCGCAGCACCGGCGTGTGTGGCACGCGCCGCACCACCGACAGCCCCCGCTGCCGGGCCCGCGCGAGGGCGATCATGTCGGCGAACGGCACTCCGGCAGGCGGGATCGGCGGTTCGAGCGCGGGATCGAGGGCGGCGAGCTGGCCGACGGTGCGCACCCCGAGGTCTCGCAGCACGGCGGCGGGCTCACCGCGCACGACGAGGCTGACGTCCTCGACGCGTTCGAGGTCGGCCTCGCAGGTGGGCCACCAGGGACAGTGGCGGCACTCCGTGATGCGCGACGGTGTGGCCAGCGCGGGTGCTCCGGTGGCTGCGGCCGCGGCGACGGCGGTGCGGTCGGCGAAGCGGGTGTCGTACTCCGCGAGCGTGGACCGGGCTCCTGGCCAGTGGCCGGCACGCAGGTCGTGCCAGACGACGACGTCGGCGTCCATGCCGATGACGCCGCCGTGGTCGCCGTGCACGAGTTCGGCCACGGGCGCCCAGCCCGCGGCGTGCAGCATGCGGTTGAGGTGGGCGAGGCGCAGCAGATCGCGCGGCTGGGACCGCACCTTCCGCGCCGGATCCGGCAGGGCGCGCCGCGGTGACGGCTCGACGAGCGGGGAGGTGAGCGCGCCGTTGCCCGGATCGGTGATGCGGTGGCGCACGACGATGACGGGCAGGTACCCCCCGCCGGCGACCCTGACCAGCAGCTCGGCCCCACCACGACGCCCGGCGGCACCGACGTCGGGCAGCACCGCGCCCCAGATCAGCGGCGCGTCGGCGTGGACGGCCGCGGCGGTGGCGGCGATCCGCTCGCGGGTGGACCCCGCTGCGGGCACCACGTGCCAGCCCGGGCCCGCGGCCGCCGCGAGCCGCTCGCCGATGCTGGCCCGGTGGGCAGCGGCGTCGGCCCGGCGCTGTTCGAGCGACGGATCGGGCAGGGCACGCGGAAGGCCTGCCGCCTCCGGATCGTGGTCGAGGTGGACCCGCCGCCGGCAACGCGTGGTGACGGCGGCGTCGAGGGACACCACGGCCGCTCCGGTGGGAGCGTCACCGGTGGGCCGCACCGGACAGGTCCGGTTCTCGATTGCCGTCACAGGGACGAGGGTAATGACCGCCACCGACAGCCGGCGTTCGCGCCGTGACCACCCGAACCGGTGATCCGCGCCGCGGACGCGCCGGGGTGGACGGCGCAGCGGGCACCGGCCCGGAGCCCTAAGCTGCTGACCACCCCGTTCTGATCATCGGGCGGGCGCGAGAAGGGTGAGCGGATGGGGCTCCGGCGACGGTCCGGTGATGACGTGCGCTCCGCCGACTCCACGGCAGCGCCGCTCCCGGACGAGAAGAAGCAGACGACGAAGAAGGCCGGGCGAGCCGCCCGGCGGAAGGCGGAGACAGCCATCGACAGCGCGGGGGCCGACCAGGGACGCGGCCGCCAGCCCTTCACCGCGGCCAGGGCGAGGCGACTCATCGGCGTCAGCAAGGCTGTCGCCCCGCTGCTGGCGCCCTACGCCCTCGCGGCCGCCGGAGTGGCCAGGGCCCGCTGGGACGCCTACCGGGCCGCGCGCCTGGGGGTGGACCCCACGCAGCTGTCCGCCTACGCCGGCCCGGGCGGTGCACTGCACGCCCGGCTCTCCCGGGTGGCCGAGGCGCTGGGTGAGCTGGAGTCGGGGGTGCATGCGCACCCCACGGAGGCGGCACGCAGGTTCGTCGCCGACACGCGGCCGCGACTGGTCGACCTGTCGGTCGCCGTGCGGGCCGCCGAGCAGATGCCCACCGCCCGCCGGCGCACCGCGTACCGGGCGATCGGGGGCGAGCTCGACCGGATCGAGATCGACCTCCTCACCCACCTGGGCATCATCACCTGACCTCGAAACGAGGTCGTCCTGCCCGGATCCGGCACGCAGGACGACCTCGTTTCCGCGGCGCCGGCGCAGCCGGACTACCGTCCGTCCCCATGAGCGGCGGTTCTGCGGGCGGCCTCCGCCCGCTACGCGGCGCGGCGCTGGCCGTGCTGAGCACGCTGCTCACCGCCGTCGGGCACATGGCGGGTGGCGGCACCGTGCCGGAGCTGTCCCTGCTCGTTGTGCTGTTTCCGCTGCTCGCGGCAGCGTTCGTCACGGTGGCGGAGCGCGCCCGTAGCGCCGTGGCCGTGATCGCGGCCCTCGGCGCCGGTCAGCTGGTCATGCACCTGCTGATGGTGCTGCTGCATCCGATGGACCACGTCGCGGCGCCGGTGGTGTCGTCGGGGGCCGGGATGCTGGGTCTGCACGCGGCCGTCACGCTGTGCATCGCAGGCGTCCTGCGGCACGCCGACGCAGCCGGGGCGGGGCTCGTCGCCGCGCTGCGGCGGGTGGTGCCGCGGCGCCTGAGCCCGCTTCCGGCCGACCGGCCACTGCCCATCCGCCCGGTGCCCGGCCCTGCCGTGCCCGCGCGGCTCGCGCGCGCTCTCGCTGTCGCCCATGTCAGGCGTGGCCCTCCGGTGGGGTGCTGACCAGCCCCTTTCACCGACCCACACCGGGAGACACCCATGTCCTCGTCCACCCGCCGGAACGCCTTGCGTGCCGGCACCGTCGCCGCGCTGGCCGTGACGGTCGCCGTCATCGGCGCCGCTCCGGCACTCGCACACGTCACCGCCCAGCCCGGCACCGCCCAGCAGGGCGGCTACTCCGTGGTCGCCCTGCGCGTGCCCACCGAGTCCGACACGGCAGGCACCGTCAAGCTGCAGGTGACCCTGCCGCTGGACCACCCGATCACCTCCGTCCGCACCACGCCACGCCCCGGCTGGACCGCGACGATGACCAAGGCGCCGCTCAACCCGCCCATCCAGCGCAGCGGGCGCACGATCACCGAGGCCGTCAGCACGGTCACCTGGACCGCCGACCCCGGCACCCGGATAGCCCCCGGCGAGTTCGTCGACTTCCCGCTGTCGCTCGGCCCGCTGCCCACCGACACCGACCGGCTCGTGCTCCCGGCCGTGCAGACCTACGACAACGGCGAGGTCGTGGCGTGGGACCAGCCGCCCGCTGCTGACGGTTCCGAACCGGAACGGCCCGCCCCCGGCGTCACCCTGACCCCGGCGGACGACGAGGCGGCCACCGCGCCGGTCACCGGCACATCCGCCGCCGGCCCCACCGCAGCGGGAGGCACCGACGACACGGCCCGCTGGCTCGGTGGCGCGGGGCTGCTCGTCGGGGCGCTCGGCCTCGGAGTCGGTGCGGGTGCGGTACTGCGCACCCGCCGCACGGCAGGAGCAGGCAAGTGACCGCCGGTGTCCTGCGGGGCGTCGCCGTCACGGTGCTGTGCGGTCTTGCGCTGCTGTTCGGCGCCGGGCAGGCGCTCGCCCACACCCGGCTGGAGAGCAGCGACCCTGCCGACGGAGCGAGTCTCGCCACCGCACCCCAACGCGTGTCACTCACATTCAACGAGTCGATGCAGCCCGGCTTCACCACGCTCACCGTCGTCGGGCCCGACCAGGCGCGCTACGAGACCGGTGACGTCACCGCGAACGGCGAGACGGTGAGCATCGCCGTTCGCCCGCTCGGGCCCGCAGGCAACTATCAGATCGGCTACCGGGTGGTGTCGGAGGACGGGCACCCCGTCAGCGGCAGCGTCGGGTTCACCCTCACCACCGCAGGCCCCGGGAACGCGGCCGCCGCGAGCCCGGCCGCCGCCCCCGCCGCTTCAGCGGCACCCACCTCGCCCGCACCCGTCGCGGCCGAGGGCGCCCCGGCGCAGCCCGCCGGTGACGGCGGCGCGCCCGTCTGGCCGTGGATCGTGGGCGCCGTGGTGCTCGTCGGTGGCGGCGTGTTCGCCGCGCTGCGGATGGCCAGGGGATGACGCCCCCGACCGCGGGTCCGCGTCCGGCTGACCGGTACCTGCTGCCGCTCAGCTGGGCCGGGCTCGCGGTCGGAGCCGCCATCCTGGCCAGCATCCTGTCCGGCGCGCTGGTGGGCGCGACCCTGCCGGTGGTGATCGGCACGTCCGTCACCCGTACCGGCATGGACGTCGCCGGTGTCGCGTGCGTCGGGCTGACCCTCCTCTGCACGCTCCTCCCTCAGGTCCGTGACCTGCCGGGGGGAGCGGTGCGGGACCTGACCCGGGTACAGGCCACGGCCGACCGGTGGCTCGTGCTGCTGGCAGGCGGCTGGCTGGTGCTCGTCATCGTCGGCGTGATGTTCCGGGTCGCGTCGGCGTTCGCCCGTCCGGTGTCGGAACTGAACGGCACCGAGGTCGTGGAGTGGGCGACCCAGCTCGCCGCGGGTCGCGGCATGGTGCTGACCGCGGGCTGTGCCGCCGTCGTCCTCGGGTGCGGCGTCGTCCGGCTGTACGACCGCGACCGGCTCGAGGCGCGCGTCCCCATGGTCGCCGCGCTGCTCGGTCTGATCACCCCCGCCGTGACCGGGCACGCCGGCGCCGCACCCGACCACCAGCTCGCGATCATCACCGTGGGAGCGCATGTCGGCGCGGCCGGCCTGTGGGTCGGCGGCCTCGGGGCGATGCTGGTGCTGATCGCGCGACACCGCCCGGTGCTCGACGCGGTGCTGCCTCGTTTCTCGCGGCTGGCAGGCGGCTGCCTGCTCGTGATCGCGCTGACCGGCGTCGTGACGGCCCAGCTCCGGCTGCAGAGCTGGGCAGCGCTGTTCACCACCGGCTACGGCTGGCTCGTCATCGCCAAGACGGGCTGCCTCGTGCTGCTCGCGTGCCTCGGCGGCCTCGCCCGGCGCCGGCTCGCCACCGGGCGCACCCCGGTGCTGCGCTGGGCCGCACTGGAGACCGCGCTGATGGCGGCGACCCTCGGACTCGCCGCGGCACTCTCCCAGGCCGGCTGACTCAGCCGAGCTTGCGGTAGGCCTCCAGCAGGCGCAGCCACACCTCGTTCATCGTGGGATAGGCCGGGACCGCGTGCCAGAGCCGGCCCATCGGCACCTCACCCACGACCGCGATGGTGGCCGCGTGGACCATCTCGGCCACGTCCTGGCCCACGAACGTCGCGCCCACCAGTACGCCGCGCCCCTCGTCGACCACGAGCCGGGCCGCCCCGTCGTAGCCGTCGGCCTGCAGTGACGACCCGCCCACGGCGATCGGGATGTCGACCACGCGGACGTCGATCCCGGCGGCCCTGGCCTCCTCCTCGGTGCGCCCCACCGCGGCCACCTCCGGATCGGTGAACACCACCTGCGGCACCGCGACGTGGTCGGCGGTGGCGGCGTGCTCACCCCACGGCCCCAGATCGAGCTCCTCGCCGATCGAGCGGGCTCCGATGACGGCCCCGACGATCCGGGCGGCGTACTTGCCCTGGTGGGTCAACGGCGCCCGGCCCGTGACGTCGCCGGCGGCGTAGAGCCATTCCCCCTCGACACCCTGGACCAGCCCGGAGTCGTCGACGGTGAGCGGCTTCCCCGGCTCCAGCCCGACGGCGTCGACCCCCACGGAGTCGGTGTTCGGGCGCCGGCCGGTGGCGAGCAGCAGCTCGTCGACCGTGACCGAGGTGTTTCCGAGGTGCATCTCGATGGCGTCGCCGGCAGGCGAGACGGAGTCGAGCCCCTGTTCCAGACGCAGGTCGATGCCCTCCTCGCGCAGCGCGGCAGCCACCCGATCCCCGGCGAACCGTTCGAGCCCCGCCAGCAGACGCGGCCCGTGCTGCACGAGCGTCACCTGCGAACCGAGCCGCTGGTACGCCTGGGCCAGCTCACATCCGACGACCCCACCGCCCACCACCCCCAACCTGGCCGGGATCTCCTTGGCCGAGGTGGCATCGCGGGAGCCCCACGTGCGCACGGTCTCCAGGCCGGGCACCGGCGGCACGACCGGGACGCTCCCGGTGCACAGCACGACGGCACGGCGGGCGGTGAGCGTCTCGGTACCGACGGTCGCGCCCTCGACCGCGACGGTGCGCTCACCCGTCAGCCGGGCGGTGCCGCGCACGACGGCGATGCCTGCGCCCGTCGCCCACTGCACCTGGCTCTCGTCGTTCCAGTCGTGGGCGAAGGAGTCGCGGCGGGCGAGCACGGCGGCGGGGTCGAAGTCGGCCGTCGTGCCGGGCAGCCTGCGAACCGCGGCTACGGCGTGGCCGGTGCGCAGCAGCGCCTTCGACGGCATGCACGCCCAGTACGAGCACTCCCCGCCGAGCAGCTCGGACTCCACGATCGCGGCCGAGAGCCCCGCACGCATCGCGTAGTCGGCGACGTTCTCACCGATCGCGCCGCCACCGACGACGACCACGTCGAAGGTCCGGCCCGACGCCTCGCTCATGCCGACACCGCCGCGATGGCCTCGTGCACTTCGTCATCGCCCTCGCGCAGCTCCAGAACCTTCCCGATGGTGCCAGGGGCGTCGAGGAGCGCGGCGAGCACGGCGGCGGTGTCGTCGCGGGTGACGTCCGCGCGGTCGACGGGCGGCGGGGCGAGCAGCACGCGCCCGGTGCCCGGGTCGTCGGTCAGGCGGCCGGGGCGCAGGATCGTCCAGTCCAGGTCGGTGGCCTTCAGGGCCTCCTCGGCGGCCTTCTTCGCCCGCACGTAGGCCGCCCAGACCTCGTCGGTGCCGGGTGCGAGTGTCTCGTCCACCCCCGTGGAGGAGACCAGCAGGTACCGCCGGACACCGGCCAGCCGCGCCGCCTCGGCGAGCAGTTCGGCAGCTGCCCGGTCGACGGTGTCCTTGCGCGCGACGCCACTGCCCGGCCCGGCGCCCGCGGCGAACACCACCGCGTCGGCGCCCGTGAGGTGGTCGGTGAGCTCCGCGGCCCTCGCCGACTCCAGGTCGACGACGGCGACGGCCGCACCCGCCTGCTCGAGGTCGGCGCGGTGGTCGGGGTTGCGTACCACCCCCGTGACCACGTCACCGCGGCTCGCCAGCAACGCGGCGACCCGCAAACCGATCTTGCCGTGCGCCCCTGCGATCACCACATGCACAGCAGCGACGCTAGTCGCGCGACCGCCTGGCTGCCGGGCGAGTGCCCCGTCCCGGGTACGGGCTGCCCCCGTTCGTGCCCTGGTGGTTTATGCCGTTGCGTCCCGGCGGTTGGGGCGCAGCGTCCACACCACCGACATCCGGGTGGTCTCGATGCCGTCCTCGCCCGTGATCACGACGGTGACCGCGAACTCCGGCCTGGTCCCCGTGTCGAGGTCGGCGAGCACATCGGCAGCCGGCCGGTCGGGCACGGCGGTGGCGGTGAGCGGTCCGCGGGCGAGCCGCAGGTACCGGATCTCGCTGCTGACGACCAACGGCGTCGCGCGCTCCAGCACGGCCCCGAATGCGGCCATGGAGACGGCACCGGATGCCGTCTCCCCGAGCCCGAAGATCATCGCGGCGTGCGGACCGCCCACGTGGTTACGCAGCTCGGCGGTGTCCGGGAGCCGGACCACCGCACGCTCCGGCGTGACCTCCTCGAACTCCACGCCCACCGTGCGCACCCACGGGACCAGCTGCCCCATCAGCGCGCCGACCCCGCTCGTGTCCGTCGTCACGGCGGTGATGTTACTCGTCGGTAGCACTACCCGACAGGTACGGGGAGCTCCGGTCCACCGGGCCGTAGAGCCCGTCGTCACCCCAGGTCAGGCCCCCGAATCGCAGGTGGACCTGGTCAACCATGTCCGTTTTATCGCTCCGTGGAATAGGCACGGTTGTGACCGCTACGGCCCGGGATTGGGATCGGGATGCGGGTTGGAATCGAGACGACTCCCACGGAGGTATGCCGGTGAAAGCCGTCCGGGTGCACGAGTACCACGTCGATCCCACGATCGACGACATACCGGAACCCAAGCTCGCTGGGCCGCTCGACGTCATCGTGAAGATCGGTGGCGCCGGCGTCTGCCGCACCGACCTGCACATCCTCGAAGGGCAGTGGGCCGAGGCGATGAGCCCCGAACTGCCCTATGTCATCGGCCACGAGAACGCCGGCTGGGTGCACGAGGTGGGCGAGGGCGTCACGAACGTCGCTGTCGGCGACACGGTGATCCTGCACCCACAGCCGTCCTGCGGGCTCTGCCTGGCCTGCCGCGCGGGCCGCGACATGCAGTGCGAGAACGCGTTCTTCCCCGGGCTGTCCGACAACGACGGCGGCATGGCCGAGTACCTGCGCACCACCGCCAGGGCGTGCGTGAAGCTCAACCCCGACACCAACCCCGCCGACGTCGCCGCGCTCGCCGACGCCGGCATCACCGCCTACCACGCCGTGCGCAAGGCCGTGCCCCTGCTCTACCCGGGCACGACGGCCGTGGTGCAGGGCGCGGGCGGGCTCGGCCACATCGGCATCCAGGCGCTGGCCGCGCTCACCGCCACCCGCATCGTGGTGGTCGACCGCAACCCCGATGCGCTGGCGCTGGCCAAGCAGATCGGCGCCGACGAGACCGTGCTGGCCGACGGCAACCACGTCGAGGCCGTGAAGGACCTGACGGGCGGCAACGGCGCGAACGTCGTGTTCGACTTCGTGGCCGAACAGGGCGCGGAGAACGACGGGTGGCAGATGACCGCGCCCGCCGGTTCGGATTTCATCATCGGGTACGGCGGCGAACTGCGAATTCCGACGCTCGACTTCGTCGGCGGCGAGAAGAACGTCATCGGCAACATCGTCGGCACCTACAACGACCTCGCCGAACTGATGGTCCTGGCCCAGGCCGGGAAGGTCACCCTGCACACCAAGCAGTACCCCCTCGATGCGGCGCTCGACGCCCTCCACGATCTCGACGCCGGCCGTGTCCGCGGTCGCGCGATTCTCGTTCCGTAGCAACTCGACACAACAGCTGGTCCGCACCGACGCGAAAGGCCCACCATGTACGAGAAGGACGGCGAGAAGTACTTCATCGTTGATTCGCACATCCACTACTGGGACGCCAGCCGGGAGAACTGGAAGCCGGGAGCCGAGGAGTACGCGAAGGGCTGGATCGACTGCTTCTACGGCTACCACCAGCTCGGCCCGCCCGAGACCCACTGGGACTACGAGAAGTACCTGAAGGTCACTCCCGAGGACTTCGAGCGCGACATCTTCACCGAGGGCCACGTCGACCACGCGATCTTCCAGTCGACCTACCTCAAGGAGTGGTACACCACCGGCTTCAACACGGCCGCCAAGAACGCCGAGATGCTCGAGAAGTACGGCGACCGCCTCATCGTCAACGGCCGGTTCGACCCGCGTGACGGCGAGGCCGGAATGGCCGAGCTCGAGGCCGACGCCGAGAAGTACAACCTCAAGGGCGTAAAGCTCTACACCGCGGAATGGAACAACGGCTCCCGGGGCTGGAAGCTCACCGACCCCGAGTCCTACCGGTTCCTGGAGAAGTGCCAGGAGCTCGGGATCAAGAACGTCCACGTCCACAAGGGCCCCACGATCTGGCCGTTGAACAAGGACGCGTTCGACGTGGCCGACGTGGACCAGACCGCCACCGACTTCACCGACCTGAACTTCATCGTCGAGCACGTCGGCCTGCCGCGCATCGAGGACTTCTGCTTCATGGCGGTGCAGGAGCCCAACGTCTACGCGGGCCTGTCGGTGGTGATCGGCGGGCTGATGCACGCGCGGCCGAAGTTCTTCGCCAAGGTCATCGGTGAGCTGATGTTCTGGGTCGGCGAGGACAAGATGCTCTACGGCGGCGACTACAACATCTGGGTGCCGAAGTGGCAGGTCGAAGGGTTCGTCGACTGGCAGATGCCCGACGACGAGGCCTTCACCGACTACGCGAAGCTCACCACCGAGACGAAGAAGAAGATCCTCGGGCTCAACGCCGCGCGGCTCTACGACATCCCGGTTCCCGCCGAGCTGCAGCTCGCCACCACGGCAGGCGAGGACCTGCAGCCGGGTGAGGAGCTGGTCAAGGACGTCGCGGGGGCGCAGGCGTGATGCGGTGCCCACCCGGTTCCGAGCTTCGGGACGCGGTGTGGGCCGCGCTGGGGACGGTGCTCGACCCGGAGCTGGACGAGCCCATCACCGAGCTCGACTTCATCGAGTCGTGCACCGTCTCCGAGCACGCCGCCGTTCCCGGGCACGGCACGCCCGAGGTCGTGGCGACGGTCGTCCTGCGGCTGCCCACGTTCTTCTGCGCCCCGAACTTCTCGTTCCTGATGGTCGCCGACGCGTTCGACGCGGTGGCGGCGGTCCCCGGGGTGACACGGGCGGACGTGACGCTGGCCGACCACCACGCCTCGTCGGAGATCAACGGCGGGGTGGCTGCCCAGGCGGGGTTCGTCGGGTCGTTCGGGGAGGAGGCAGGTGCGGAGCTCGACGAGCTTCGTCAGCAGTTCCTCCGCAAGGCGGCGCTCGCCGGCCAGGACCGGGTCGCCCGGCCCCTGGTCGACGCCGGTGCCGGTCCCGACGAGCTCGCGGCACTGACCCTCGGGTCGGTGCCGCCGTCCCCGGAGCTGGACCGGCTCCGCGAGCGGCGCGCGGCGATCGGGATGGCGCACGACGACGACGCTCCGCTGCTCGTCCAGGCCGACGGCAGCCGGGTCACGGCCGCCCAGGTGCCTCTGCACCTGCGGCGGGCGCGGTTGCAGCGGATCGGGATCGAGACGAACGGGGAGTACTGCAAGAGCCTGCTGAAGACGAGGTACGCGGACGCAGTGCACTAGCCGGCGGTGGGCCGGGCCGGTGATCCAGCGGGGTGGCATCACGACGTTGCGGCGTCGGGATGCCACCCCGCTCTTTCACGTCACGGTGACGCGAAGCGTGCGGAAGCCGCGGAGGATGTTGTGCAGGACCGGTTCGGCCTCCACGATCTCGAACCGCCGGACCCGCTCGGCCGGCGCGGTGAAGATGGCGAGCATCTCCATCCGGGCGAGGTTCATTCCCACACACGCGTGCGGCCCGGCACCGAACGCGAGGTGGTCGCCCGGTCGGCGCTGCACGTCGAACCGGTCGGGATCCGCGTACCTGCGCTCATCGCGGCTGCCCGACCCGTAGAGCACGATGGCCCGTGAGCCCGCCGGCAGTACGACGGCCACCGGGAGCGCGAACATCTCGTACTTCGGCAACCACACGGCGGGGCCCGCGTCGCGAAGTGCCCGGTATCCGGGCCACGGATCCAGGAGGGCGGCGTCGCTGTAAAGATCGTAGTCGGACCACGGGGCCGAATCGATTTCATTGCTGGTCGTCACGCTCGTTCTCCTCGTCGCCGGTGGCCTTTCGATCCACAGTCACCGTCCGCGACACACGGCGTCCACGACGGGGAGCCCATGATTTCGGCCCTCGGAAACAATATTCATCGCAATCCTCCGGAACTTCCCACGGAAAACGGAAGAAAGCCGGAAAACGCGGTCGGGCAGCGGACGCTTCAGGAAGTCCGGTCAGCTCAGCGCGCCGGCCAGGAAGCGTTGCGCGGCCTGCCACGTCGCGCGTTGGCCGGACGCGTTGCCTTCCGGGGTGCCGCCGGAGATCAGGCCGAGGTTGCGGTCGACGGTGGCGGGTGTGCCGGGCAGCCCGCAGAAGTGCCCGGCGCCGGGCAGCACCAGCAACTCGTCGTCCTCCGCGACGCCCGCGCGGGTGCCCCGGCGCAGGGCGATCCGCTCCGCCATCTCCACCGACGGCCACATGGCGTCGGCGTCGCCCGCCACGACCAGCATCGGCGCGTGGATCCGCTCCACCGGGATGGTCGAGCGGGCAACCGCACCGACGTCGCGGCGGCTGCGGGCGTACATGTCGTGCAGCCGCAGCGCGCCGCTGTACCGAGGCCCGCTCAGCCTGCGCAGCACCGCGTGTTTCACGACCTGCCCCAGCAGGCGCTCGCCGTGCATCGGCAGCCAGGGCAGTTCTCTCCCACCGCGCGCGAGCGCGGCGTGCCTCGGCGGTACCCCACCGGCGCCGAGCGCCTGCCACACCACGTCGGTCGGCGCGACGGCCACCACGGCCCGGACGGGGGGTGCGTCCGGCTCGGCCAGCGCCGACAGCGCGAGACCGACCCCCACCGACTGCGCCCAGACCGCGATGCGATGCGGGTCGGCCTCCGGGAACTCCGCAAGCGCCCGGCCGAGCACCTCGACCGGGATCCGGTCCATGGCGGGCGGCAGGCCCGGTTCCTGCATGTAGGCGAGCACGGCGGCCGCGTAGCCGTGGGAGGCCAGCAGGGCGGCCCGCGGCGCGACTGCCGCCGCGCCGGTCGAGCCCCCGACGACCAGCACCCCGGGCAGCGGCGCCGATGCGCCCCGGGGCACGTACACCTGCAGCCGCCAGCCGTCGCCGGAACGGCTGTGCCGGTCGACGTCGCGCAGGCACAGCCGCTCGGCCCGGGTCTGCGCCGAGAATCCGTAACCGAATGCCTCCGCCGTCACCGTCCACCCGGGAATCGGATTCGTGAAGGTGACGGACGGGGCGTCGCCGTCGTCCGGTTCCATGCTCGAGAACGGGAAATCACCATCGCCCACGGCGAGTGTGCCGTCCGCGCGAATCGGATAGGTGCCCTCGGACCGCCAGCGCCGGCCCGCGGCGTCGGTGGTGGTCAGCCGCAACCGGAGCGGCAGACCCGTCGACGCCCCCTCGACGTGCCACGACACGGGTTCGTCGACGAGGCCGCGTTCCGGTTCGGCCACGAGTCGCACCCCGCCAAACTTGCAGCAAAGCCACTTTCCTGCAACGAGGTCGCCTGAACGTGGCTTTGCTGCAATGGGATCGGGGTTAGGGTCGGTTCCGTGGATGTTCGCGCGCTCGTGTTCGACGTCTTCGGCACAGTGGTGGACTGGCGCTCCGGGGTGGCGGGCGAGGTCGCACGGCTGCTCGGCGAGGAGGTGGACGCCGAGGCGTTCGCCGACGAGTGGCGAGGCCGGTACCGCCCGTCCATGGACCGCGTGCGCCGCGGCGAGCTGCCGTGGACCCCGCTCGACGCCCTGCACCGCGCCTCCCTCGACGACGTGCTCGACGACTTCGGTGTGGGCGAGGCATCGGAAGCGACCCGTACCGAACTGGTGCTCGCCTGGCACCGGCTGCCGGCGTGGCCCGACTCCGTCGACGGCCTGACGCGGCTGAAGCGCCGCCACATCATCGCCACCCTCTCCAACGGCAACGTGGCGCTGCTGGTGGACATGGCGAAGCACGCAGGCCTGCCGTGGGACACGGTGCTCTCGGCCGAGCTGTTCGGCCACTACAAGCGCGACGCCGAGGTCTACGACGGCGCCGTACGGCTGCTCAGCCTGCCGCCGGAGCAGGTGCTGATGGTCGCCGCCCACGTCGACGACCTCGCCGCCGCCCGGTCGCGGGGCCTGCGCACGGCCTACGTCCACCGGCCACTCGAACGCGGGCCGCAGGCACCCCCGCCCCCGGCGGCCGACCCGGACGCCGACCTGACCGTCGGGTCGCTGACCGAACTGGCCGACAGCCTCGGCGTCTGAGGGTCGGCGTCCGAGAATCAGGGACTGGCCGTGAGCACCCGGAAGACGTTGTCGAGGCGGTAGCCGCCGTCGGCCGTCCGGTGCTCCGCGAGCCGGGCGAGCACGGCCCGGCGGACGGCGGGTTCCCCCGCCCGTGCGGACGCGCGGCGCCCGATCCCGGACGCGAGCAGCGGCCCGAGCACCGCGTCCGCGTCGGGGTAGCGGAACGGGCAGACGACCTCGTCGAACACCTCGACCGTCAGGCCGGCGAGCGCGACGAGCTTGCGCAGGCGGCCGGGCTCGGTGAGCGGCGCGGGGCCGGCTGGCGCCGCCCGCGGCGGCAACCACGGTGCGAGCGCCTCGCCGAACGCGCGCACGTCGCACTCCTCCTCACGCCCCCACACCGTGACGACGACGGCCGACCCCACGCGGGCCGCCGAGCGCAGCACGGCGAGCGGGTTGGTGACGTGGGGGAGCAGTTGCACGGCAGCCACGACGTCGAACGGGCCGGCGGGCGGGTCGTGCGCATCGCCGACCCGGAAGTCGCCTTCGGGCACCGCGGTGGCGGCAGCGGCGACGGCGGAGCGGTCGACGTCCAGGCCGGTCACCACGGCTCCGCGGTCGGCGGCCGCCCTGGCGAAGGCCCCGGTCCCGCAGCCGAGGTCGAGCAGCGTGGTGCCCCTGCCGATCCCGGCCGCCTCCAGTGCCAGCGCATGCAGGGGCGCGCCCCAGCCGCGCGGACCCTCGTCGGACACGGCCGTGAGGCTAGTGCGGTGGCCACGAACGTGCCGGGTTGATCGCGGGATCCAGGTGGTTCCTCGCAAGGCGCCGCCCGCAGCTCATACCGGGGTATTCGCCAGGGCGGCAACGCCGCGAGGGGCCGCCTGGGCCCGCGAGGAACTCGGTAAACGTTTGTGGCCGCCGCACTAGCGTCAGCCCCAGACGTCCTGCGCCACCTCGACGATCAGGCGCAGCTTCGCCACCTGCTCGTCCTGCGTGAGGGAGTTGCCCTCGACGGTGGAGGAGAAGCCGCATTGCGGGGAGAGGCAGAGCTGGTCCAGCGGCACGTACTTGGACGCCTCGTCGATGCGCCGTTTCAACGTGTCGGCGTCCTCGAGCTCGCCGCGCTTGGTGGTGACGAGCCCGAGCACCACCTGCTTGCCCGGCGGCACGAACCGCAGCGGGGCGAACCCGCCGGAGCGCTCGTCGTCGAACTCGCAGAAGAAGCCGTCGACGTCCAGCTCGCCGAAGAGGGCCTCGGCCACGAAGTCGTAGCCGCCCTCCGCCGCCCACGAGGAGCGGAAGTTGCCCCGGCACATGTGGGTGGTGATCTTCATCTCGTCCGGCCGCCCGGCGATGGCCGCGTTGATCTGCCGGATGTAGCGCAGGTGGGCGTGGTCGGCGTCCTCGCCCTTCGCGGCCATCTCGGCGCGCTGTGCGGGGTCGTTGAGGTAAGCCAGGCTCGTGTCGTCGAGCTGCAGGTAGCGGCATCCGAGGTCGGCGAGCGCGCGCACCTCGTCGGCGTAGGCAGCGGACAGGTCGGCCCAGAACTCCTCGACGTCCGGGTACACGGTCCTGTCGATGGCGGCCGTCCCGCCGCGGTAGTGGACCATGCTCGGCGACGGGATCGTCAGCTTCGGCACGGCCGTGGTGGTGATCGAGGCGAGGTACTTGTAGTGCTCGGCGAAGATCGGGCACTCCAGGCGCACCTTGTCATGGATGGCGAGCCCGGCCGAGGTGAAGGCGCCCTCGCCCTCGGCGTTCACCATGCGCACGCGGATCTGTTCGTCGGTCTTGCTGATGCCGCCGAGCTGGTAGATGAAGTCCATGTGCCACGACGTGCGGCGGAACTCGCCGTCGGTGGCCGCCTGGAGGCCGATCTCCTCCTGCAGCGCCACCACGTCGCGGATGGCGGTGTCCTCGGCCTCGCGCAGGCCGTCGGCGTCGAGGCTGCCTGCGGCGAACTGCTCCCGCGCCGCGAGGAGTGCCTGCGGACGGAGCAGGCTCCCGACGTGATCGGCCCGGAACGGCGGCTCACTGCGTCGATGCATGGTCGGCAATGTATCGCCAGGGTGGGCGCTCTCGGAGCGTGACCTTCCACATGGTGGAAGACCGCTTCTCCGCCTTCGTGCGAACCTGGCGGGATGGAACACGGCATCGTCACCTTCCTGACCGACTACAGCATCGGCGGCCCGGCCCTGGCCAGAGCCGTGGAGGAGCGCGGTCTCGACGGCCTCTTCCTCACCGAGCACACCCACATCCCGACCAGCCGGGCGACGCCGTGGCCGAACGGGCCGGATCTCGAGCTGCCGCGGCACTACTCGCACACGCTCGACCCGTTCGTCGCGCTCGGGGCGATGGCGGCGGTCACCGACAGGATCACGCTGGGCACGGCCGTCTCGCTGATCCTGCAGCACAACCCGATCGGGCTGGCGAAGGCCGTGGCGAGCGTGGACCACATCGCCGGTGGCCGCGTCGAGCTCGGCGTCGGGCCGGGGTGGAACCGCGAGGAGATGGCCAACCACGGCATCGATCCGCGCACCCGCACCGCGCGGATGCTGGAGCACATCGCGGCGATGCGGGCGATCTGGGAGAACGACGAGGCCGAGTTCCACGGGGAGTTCGTGGACTTCGACCCGCTCTGGTCGTGGCCCAAGCCGGTACGCATCCCCCCGGTCCTGATCGGTGGTGAGGGCCCGACGGTGCTCGACCGCGTGCTGTCGCACGGTGACGGCTGGATGCCGCGCCGGGCGGGGTTGGACGAGATGGACGCGCTCGCCGCGCGGATCACCGAGCTGCGGAGCCGGGCGGCCGACGCGGGCCGCGGGCACATGCTCGTCACCGTCTTCGGCGTCAAGCCCGACCGGAAGGAGATCGAGGCCTACGCCGACGCCGGCGCGGACGGCGTGCTGTTCACGCTGCCTGCCGAGGGGGCCGACACGGTGCTCCCCCTCCTGGACGAGTGGGCCGCACTGGTCGCCTGAGTCTCACTCCGGACGCGGGCCGGCGGCGCCCATCCGGGCCGCCGCGTGCCGCACCACCCGTTCCAGCTCCCAGCGCCGGTCGGCGAACTCGGCACGCGTGACGGAGACGCCGAGCGCTCCCGTGACCTCCCCGCCCGGACCACGGACGGGGGCGGCCACGCCTGCCACGCCGGGCTGGTACTCCTCCACCTCGACGGCGGCACCGTCGGACCGGATCCTCATCAGCTCCCGGTCCAGCGCTCTACGGTCGGCCACCGTGTGCGGGGCGAGCTGGGGCATCCCGGTGCGGGTGATGAGCTCCGCCAGCCGTCCGGGCCGCATGTCGGCGAGCAGCACCTTGCCTGCCGCGATGGCGTGTGGCGCCGTGGGCTCGCCGACGCGCATCGGGTCGGGCCGGGGGTGCTCGGCGCAGTCGTCGACGTACGCCACGACGACGTCGACGTCGCGGAGCACCGCGAGGTAGGCGGCGGCGTCGGCGGCGGTGTGCACCTCGTGGAGGATCGCGCGCACGGACGCGGGCGGGCGCACCTGGTCGGTCAGACCGCGGTGCAGCTCGGCGACGCGGTAGCCGAGCCCGTAGCCGCGCACGTCGTGCAGCCGGACGAGATAGCCCTCCTCCACGAGCGTGCCCAGTGCCCGGTAGACGGTGGGGAGGGGGGCGCCGAGACGGCGGGCGATGGCCTTGGCGGTCACCCCGTCGCCCGCGGCGGCGACCGCCTCGACGACCCGGAGCGCGCGGGTGATCGAGGACCCGGTCGTGCGCGCCGGTGCCACGTGCCCCAGTGTCGGGTAGAACGTGCGTCACGCGCACCTCATCGATGGACGGGGACGACCAGATGAACGACGACGAACTGCACCACCGGATCGACGAGCTGGTGGCCGAGGAGCACCGGTTGGAGCGCGCCCACGTCGGCCAGCCGCTGTCGGAGTCCGAGCACCAGCGCATGGAACAGCTGGGTGTGCAGCTGGACCGCTACTGGGATCTGCTGCGCCAGCGCGACGCCCGCAGGCGAGCCGGGCTGAACCCCGAAGATGCGCAGGAGCGCGCCGGAGACGTGGTCGAGGGCTACCGCCAGTAGACCGCCGGGCGCCCGGTACCACCGCGCGCAGCAACCACGGCGGACATGGGATGCGCCGCAGGCTCCGCTCGGGGAGCATCGACGGTGTGCGGATCACTCCGGTCAGCCCTGACCTCCTCGTCGAGGAGATCACCGACCTCGTGGCGGGCCGGTCCGGCCGCGTGCGGCTCGCGCTGGACGGGCCTCCCCCGTCAGGGCCCGTCGTGCTCGCCGAGCGCGTGGCCGTACAGCTGCGGGCACTCGGGCGCGCCGTGCTGGTCGTGGCGGCCGCCGACTTCCTGCGGCCCGCCTCGGTACGGCTGGAGTACGGACGCGAGGACCCCGACGAGTTCCTCGACGGCTGGCTGGACGAGGCCGGGCTGCGCCGGGAGGTGCTGGGGCCGGCCGGCCCGGACGGTTCCGGGCGGCTGCTGCCCCGGCTGTGGGACACCGCGACGGACCGCGCTTACCGGGACGCGTACACGGACCTCCCGGCCGACGGGGTGGTGGTGATCGCCGGTGCGCTGCTGCTCGGCCGCGGGCTGCCGTTCGACGTGAGCGTGCACCTACGGATGAGCTCTGCAGCCCTGGCTCGCAGCCTTGCCGACGGTGAGCAGTGGACCCTGCCGGCCTACGCCCGCTACGACGTGGAGCGTGATCCGGCGGCAGCAGCCGATCTACTGGTGCTGGCCGACCACCCGGACCGTCCCGCGATCCGACGGGTGGAAAGGAGGTGATTGTGGGCGAGGAGGGAGTTGAACCCTCACGTCCTTACGGACACACGGACCTGAACCGTGCGCGTCTGCCATTCCGCCACTCGCCCTGGCAGGAGGAAAGTTAGCACGCCCCCGGAGGGGTCCGATCAGGGGCCCGGGTCGGTGGGCGTGGCGCCGCTGGCTAGCACAGATACGATCTGCGCTGCCAGCAACACGCCGATGCGAACGGAGGAAGATCGGTGGGCCGCGTGGACAGGTTCGAACGCCGTCTCCAGGGACTGGTGGGCGACGCCTTTGCGCGGGTCTTCGGTGGCAGCGTCGTTCCCCAGGAAGTCATGCAAGCGCTGCTCAGGGAAGCCGAGGACCACATCGAGGAGCTGGTGGGAGGGCGTCTGCTGGCGCCCAACCGCTTCACAGTGCTCCTCAGCCCGTCGGATCTCGATCGCATGGCCGGTGATCGGGAGCAGATCGTGAACTCGCTCTCTGCCTCCGTCACCGAACAACTCGCCGACCAGGGATGGGACACCTACGGCGAGGTCGTAGTCTTTCTGGAGCGCTCCGATGCGCTGCACACGGGACAGTTCCGCACCCGCTCGTCCGTGGACCCCGACGCTTCCCGCCGGGACGCCATCCGAGCACGCGACGCAGGAGAAGCACCCATGAGCCAGCAACCGGGCCACCCCGAGGAGAACGGGCAGTACGGCTACGACCGTGGTGCCCCCGGCGGATACGGGCAGCAGACATACGCCCCGCCCGCCTACGACCAGCGCCAGGGGGGGTACGACCAGGGCGAGCAGCACCCCCAGCAGCCGGGCTACGGCCAGCAGCAGCCGGGCGGCGGCTACCCGCCACAGGGCGGCCACCCCCAGCAGGGTGGCTACGACCAGGGCTACGGGCAGCAGCCGGGTGGCGGCTACCCGCCGCCGCAGCAGGGCGGCGGCTACGGCGGCCAGCAGGGTGGCGGGTACGAGCAGGGCTACGGCCAGCCCGGTCAGCCGGGTCAGCCGGGTCAGCCCGGCTACCCGCCGCAGGGTGGCGGCTACGAGCAGGGCTACGGCCAGCAGGGGTACGCGCAGCCCGGCTACGGACAGCCCGGCTATGGGCAGCCCGGCTACGACGCCGGCTACCAGCAGGGCGGGGGCTACCAGCAGCAGCCCTACGAGCAGGGCTACGACGGCGGCTACGACCAGGGTTACGGCCAGCAGGGCGGCGGCTACGGCGGCTACCAGCAGGGCCTGACCGCGTCGCTCAGCCTCGACGACGGCTCCGGTCGCACCTACGACCTCACCCAGGGCAGCCACGTCATCGGTCGCGGCCAGGATTCCTCGTTCCGGTTACCGGACACCGGCGTGTCGCGACGCCACCTGGAGATCAGCTGGGATGGTCACACCGCCACGCTGACGGATCTTGGTTCCACCAACGGAACCACCGTCAACGGCAACCCTGTGCAGACCTGGCAGCTGAACGACGGCGACGTCATCCGGGTCGGCCACTCGAGCCTCGTCTTCCGCGCCCAGTAGTCGCGCGGACCCGAGCTCGGCAACAAACACCTATCGGAGAGAACGGAGTTCGCCGCGAGTGCCGGAGTTGGTGCTGCAGCTGACCAGGGCGGGCTTCCTCGCCCTCCTCTGGCTGTTCGTGCTTGTCGCGCTCCGGGTGGTGCGCTCCGATCTGTACGCCGCGTCCGGCCTTCGGGCCCTGGTCCCCGGCGGGCGGACCACCACCCGGACCGGGCGCGGACGCACGGCCCGTCAGCTGCTCGTTACGCAGGGAGCGCTGGCGGGGACCCGCGTGTCGCTGGACTCCCGGCCGATCCTCATCGGCCGGGCCGACGACTCGACACTGGTGCTCGACGACGACTACGCCTCCACCCGCCACGCACGCATCGCGATGCAGGGAGACGAGTGGTATGTCGAGGATCTCGGGTCGACGAACGGGACATACCTTGATCGGGCTAAGGTCACCGGACCCACCCGGGTTCCCCTGGGGGTCCCTGTCCGCATCGGCAAGACGGTGATCGAGCTCCGGTCATGAGTCGGCGAACGCTGCACGTGCGCACCCCGGTGTCCGACCGGGGGCGGCCTCGCCGGTCGATCTGCCCCGAACGTATTGGCGGAGCGCTGACATGACGCTGGTCCTGCGCTACTCCGCCCGCAGCGACCGCGGGCTCGTCCGGCAGAACAACCAGGACGCGGTCTACGCCGGGCCACGGTTGCTGGCACTCGCCGACGGGATGGGCGGGCACGCCGCCGGCGAGGTGGCGTCGTCGCTCGTGATCTCGGCGCTGGCGCCGCTCGACGAGGACGACCCCGGCGACGACCTGCTCGCCGAGCTTCGTGACGCCACCGTCGAGGGCAACGCGGCGATCACGCGCCACGTCGCCGACGCCCCCGACCTCGACGGGATGGGCACCACCCTCACGGCCATCCTGTTCGCGGGCTCCCGGCTGGGCCTGGTGCACATCGGTGACTCGCGGGCCTACCAGCTGCGTGAGGGCGTCTTCAGCCAGATCACGAAGGACGACACGTTCGTCCAGTCGTTGATCGACGAGGGCCGCATCACCGAGGAGGAGGCGCACACGCATCCGCAGCGGTCGCTGCTGCTGCGCGCCATCACGGGCCAGGACGTCGACCCCTCGCTGACCGTGCGCGAGGCCCGCGCCGGCGACCGCTACCTGCTGTGCTCCGACGGGCTGTCGGGCGTGGTGAGCGACGAGACGCTGGCCGACACGCTGCAGTCCTACCGCGACCCTCGGGAGTGCGCCGATCGCATGATCGAGCTCGCGCTGCGCGGGGGCGGCCCGGACAACATCACGTGCATCGTCGCGGACGTCGTCGACATCGAGTTCGGTGAGGACGCCCCGATCATCGGCGGGTCGGTGGGCGACGGCAGCGAGGACGGACCACCACCCGACTCGGCAGCCGCCCGCGCCTCCGCCACCACCCTCACCCGCGTGGCACCGCAGCGGGTGCTGGCCGCCACCAAGGCGCCCGCGGCCCGCCGCTCCCGTGTGAAGCTCGTGGTGGGCGTGGTCACGGTGCTCGCGGTGCTGATCGGCGGTGCCGTGCTCGCGCGCATGTGGGTGCTGCAGCAGTACTACGTGAGCGCGGACGCGCAGGAGATCGCGATCTTCCAGGGAGTGCGTGGGGAGGTGCTCGGCATCCCCCTGCACATGGTCGCGGAGCACACCGACATCAAGCTCGACGACCTGCCGGAGGCCGACCGCAGCTCCGTCCGCGCCGGTATCGAGGCCGCCGACGGTCTCTCCGGTGCCCGCGGCGTCGTCGAACGGCTGCGGTCCCGGATGCTGGAGCCCTGCCCGCCGCCTGCGCCACCGCCCCCGCCACCACCACCGCCCCCGGCGGCCGGCCAGGGCCAGCCACCCGTCGCGGGAGCCCCGCCCGTCGACACGACACCGCTGCCGACGCCGGCACCCGAACCCGGAACGACCTGCCGGTTGGTGAGCTGATGGCGGCTCCCGACCTCCGTGCCGAACCGGCGCCGGCCGCGCCGGCGCCACTGCCCACCGGTCGAGGCATCGAGCTGGTACTCCTGGCGTTCGCCGCTGTGCTGGTGACCGGTGCTCTGGTGCTGGTCGAGGCCAACCAGGAGCAGGAACTCACCCGGGTTCTGCTGTTCATCGGGCTCGCGTACCTCGGCCTGTTCACGGTGGCGCACTTCGCCGTCCGCCGGTTCGCCCCGTACGCCGACCCGCTGATCCTGCCGTGCGTGGCGCTCCTCAACGGGCTGGGCCTGGTGATGATCCACCGGCTGGACCTGGCCGAGATCGACCAGGCGCTCGCGCTGGGCAAGGACGCACCCGCCGAGCTCATCGCGCGGCAGATCGCCTGGACCGCCATCGGCGTCGCGTTCTTCGTGGCCGTGCTGTGGGCCGTGCGCGACCACCGCACGCTGGCGCGCTACGGCTACACCGCGGGATTCGCCGGCATCGTCCTGCTGGCGCTGCCGGGCCTGCTGCCGTCGTCGATCTCGGAGGTCAACGGCGCCAAGCTGTGGATCAGGGTCGGACCGGTCGGCATCCAGCCCGGCGAGTTCGCGAAGATCCTGTTGATCGTGTTCTTCGCCGCGTTCCTCGTGCAGAAGCGCGACCTGTTCACGACGGCGGGCCGCCGGTTCCTGGGCATGGAGCTGCCGCGCGCCCGTGACCTCGCGCCGCTGCTGCTCGCGTGGGGCCTGTCCGTCGGCGTGCTCGTGCTCGAGCGCGACCTCGGCACCTCGCTGCTGTTCTTCGGCATCCTGCTGGTGCTGCTCTACGCGGCCACCGAGCGGGTGTCGTGGATGCTCATCGGCCTGACGTTCTTCCTGGGCGGCTGTGTGCTGGCCTACCACCTGTTCGGCCACGTCCGCGTGCGTGTGCAGGTCTGGCTCGACCCCTTCGCCGACTTCAACAACACCGGGTTCCAGATCGGGCAGGCCCTGTTCAGCCTGGGCACCGGGGGCGTGGGCGGCACCGGGCTCGGCGCGGGCCGACCGGATCTCGTCCCGTTCGCCGAGAGCGACTTCATGCTCTCCTCGCTCGGCGAGGAGCTGGGACTGATCGGGTTGGCCGCGATCCTCGTGATCTACCTCGTGCTCATCACCCGCGGGCTGCGGAGTGCGCTGGCGGTGCGGGACAGCTTCGGCAAGCTGCTGGCCACCGGGCTCGCGTTCGCGATCGCCCTGCAGATCTTCATCGTCATCGGCGGGGCGTCGAAGCTGATCCCGCTCACCGGCCTCACGCTGCCCTTCCTGTCCTACGGGGGCTCGTCGCTCGTGGCCAACTACGCGCTCGTGGCGCTCCTGCTGCGGGTCTCCCACGCCGCGCGGGCACCGCTGCCCCGCCGCCCGGCCACCCCCCTGCCGCCGATCGCCGAGGCCGGGACCGAGCTGGTGGAGCGCCCACGGTGAACACTCCGGTCCGGCGGATCGCCATCGCGGTGATGGTGATGATCCTGCTGCTGATGACCAACCTGACCTACGTGCAGGTGGTCAAGGCGAGCGACTACCGCAACGACCCGCGCAACCAGCGGGTGCTGCTCTCCGAGTACTCGCGCAAGCGCGGTCAGATCGAGGCCGACGGCCAGATCCTGGCCAGCAGCGTGGAGACCGACGACAGGCTGCGCTACCAGCGGCAGTACTCGGACGGAAAGGTCTACGGCCCCATCACCGGCTACTACTCGGTGATCTACGGCTCCAGCGGCATCGAGCGCGCCGCCGACTCGGTGCTCAACGGCAGCGACGACCGGCTGTTCGGCCGCAGGCTCTCCGATCTCATCACCGGGCGCGACCCCAGCGGGGGCAACGTGGTGCTCACCCTCGTTCCCGCCGTGCAGGAGGCCGCGTACGACCAGCTGCAGCGCAAGGGGTACGCAGGCTCGGTCGTGGCGATCCGCCCGCAGACCGGCGAGATCCTCGCGATGGTGTCGACCCCGTCGTTCGACCCCAACCCGCTGGCGAGCCACAACTCCGAGCAGCAGAACTCGGCCTGGAAGAGCGACGAGGGCGCCGATCCTCCGGTGCTGATCAACCGGGCGATCTCCGAGACCTATCCGCCCGGCTCCACGTTCAAGCTCATCGACACCGCCGCGGCGCTCAGCAGTGGCCGCTACACGCCGGACAGCCCGCTCACGGCGGCGCCGCGGATCACGCTGCAGGGCACCAACACCACGTTGGAGAACTTCAACGGCAACGCGTGCGGCACCGCGGCCACGGCGAGCCTGAAGGACGCGCTGCAGCGTTCCTGCAACACCGCCTTCGCCCAGCTGGGCGCCGACCTCGGTGAGCAGGCCATCCGCGACCAGGCCAACAAGTTCGGGATCGGTCAGAGCCTCACGATCCCGATGCCGGTGGCTCCTTCCACGATCGGCGAGATCCAGGACACCGCCGCGCTGGAGCAGTCCGCCATCGGTCAGCGGGACGTGGCGCTCACCCCGCTGCAGAACGCGATGATCGTGGCCACGATCGCCAACGGTGGCCAGGTCATGGCCCCGTACCTGATCAAGGAGATCCAGAGCCAGGAGCTCGACCCCGTCGAGACCACCGAGCCGGATCGTCTCGGCCGTGCCATCGATCCCGCCGTGGCGCAGACCCTGACCCAGCTGATGGTCAACAACGAGAACAGCTACTCGGGCGCGGGGAAGATCACCGGCGTGCAGATCGCGGCCAAGACCGGCACGGCCGAGCACGGCAACGATCCCAAGAACACCCCGCCGCACGTCTGGTACGTCGGGTTCGCCCCGGCCGACAACCCGCAGGTGGCCGTCGCCGTGCTGGTGGAGTCCGGCGGCGACCCGAACGACCTGGCGGCCACGGGCGGCGCGGTCGCGGCCCCGATCGGCCGGGCAGTGATCCGCGCCGCGCTCGGGGGTGGGCAGTGAGGCTGCACGCGCACGGCACCGGAGTCACGACGAGCACCAGCGAGGAGCAGCCGTGACGGTTCTCGCCGCGGGGCAGAAGATCGCCGACCGCTACCAGCTGGACCGCCGTATCGCCGTCGGCGGCATGGGTGAGGTCTGGGAGGCGTCCGACACCCGCCTGGGCCGCAGCGTCGCGGTCAAGGTGCTGCGGCCGGAGCTGTCCGACGACCCGGAGTTCCTGCACCGCTTCCGCATCGAGGCCCGCACGGTCGCGTCGCTCGACCACACCGGTATCGCCGCGGTGCACGACTACGGCGAGGACGACGGGCCGGGCGGGCGCCGCACGGCGTACCTGGTGATGGAGCTTGTGCGGGGGGAGCCGCTGTCCACACTCATCTCGCGGGGACCCATCGAGACGGACGAGACGCTGCGCCTCCTCGAGGAGGCGGCCTGGGCGCTGCAGGCGGCCCACGAGCGCGGGTTCGTGCACCGGGACGTGAAGCCGGGCAACATCCTCGTCCGCAACGACGGGCTTGTGAAGCTCACCGACTTCGGGATCGCGAAGGCCGCCGACGCCGTGCCGGTCACCCGGTCCGGGATGGTGATGGGCACGGCCCACTACATCGCCCCGGAACAGGCCAGTGGCTCCGAGGCCGGCCCGGCAGGCGACGTCTACTCGCTCGGGATCGTCGGGTACGAGTGCCTGGCCGGGCACCGCCCGTTCCGCGCGGAGAGCGCAGTGGCGGTCGCGATGATGCAGGTGCGGGAGCTGCCCCCACCCCTACCCGCCACGGTCCCGCTGCGCGCCCGCGAGCTCATCGAGGCCGTGCTCGTGAAGGACCCGACGCTGCGCTACGGCACCGGAGGCGAACTGGCCCTCGCCGTCGCGGCGGTCCGGCGGGGTGAGCCACTGCCCGAGCCCATCTCGGTGAGTGGCGAGATGCCCCTCACCACGACGAGGTCGCCGGCCACGCCGTCGCGGCCGCGGCCCGCGGTCGGCGGCGCCGCGCGGCGTCCGGCCGCCAAGCCGAGCCAGGAACGCAGGCCTCGCACGCCGTCGGGCGCGATGCGCCGCACCGCGCAGGAACGACCGGTGCCCGCGCCTGCGGCCCGCACCGAGCCACTGCGCCTGCAGCCCAAGGCCCGCACCGGGCGAACATTGCTGCTCGTGCTGTTCGTGCTGCTCACGATGGCCGCCGTACTGGTCGGAGTGTTCCTGGTCCGCAGTCCACGGACCGACGGTCGCCAGTCACCCGATCCGGTCCCGCTGGGGTCGTCGACCGGTACCGTGTCGAGCCGGGAGGGCGTCCTGGCCGGACCGGCGGTGTCCGACCACACGCTCGTCTCGAAGATCGTCCGGTGAACCCGTCAAATCGACGGTCCAGCGCTCAGATGGCCGACACCGGCCCCCACTGGGCGATGGCGCCCGGCATGATGTCCGAATCACTCATGACTCCCAGGAACCGGCAGCGATGACCACCCCCCGACTGTTGTCCGAGCGCTATGAGCTGGGCGAGGTGCTCGGTTACGGCGGCATGTCCGAGGTGCACCGCGGGCTCGACACGCGCCTGGGCCGGGACGTCGCTATCAAGGTGCTCCGCGCGGACCTCGCGCGTGACCCCCAGTTCCAGATGCGCTTCCGCCGAGAGGCTCAGAACGCCGCCGCGCTCAACCACCCCGCCATCGTCGCGGTCTACGACACCGGTGAGGTGGGCGCCGAGTCCGGCACGCTCCCCTACATCGTCATGGAGTACGTCGACGGGCAGACGCTGCGCGAGATCGTCAAGACCACCGGTCCGATGACGCAGCAGCGGGTCATCGAGGTGATGGCGGACGTCTGCGCCGCCCTCGACTTCAGCCACCGCCACAACATCATCCACCGCGACGTGAAGCCGGCCAACATCATGATCAACCGCGCCGGCGCGGTGAAGGTGATGGACTTCGGCATCGCCCGCGCGCTCGGCGAGGGCCAGAACGTCACCCAGACCGCCGCCGTGATCGGCACGGCACAGTATCTGTCGCCGGAGCAGGCGCGGGGCGAGGCGGTCGACGCCCGCAGCGACGTCTACGCGGCGGGATGCGTGCTGTTCGAGCTGCTCACCGGCGACCCGCCGTTCACCGGTGACACGCCCGTGGCCGTGGCCTACCAGCACGTGCGGGAGGACCCCCGCCGCCCGTCCGACGTCAACCCGAGCATCCCCGCCGCGCTCGACGCCGTGGTGCTCAAGGCACTGTCCAAGAACCCGCTCAACCGCTACCAGTCGGCCGCCGAGATGCGCTCCGACCTGGTGCGGGTGCGCAGCGGGCAGAGCCCGATGGCCCCGCTCGTGATGAGCGAGGACGAGCGCACCGCGATGCTCGCGCCTGGCCCGTCCACCGGCCCCACCCGCCGGCTCAACGGCGGCCGGCACAACGCGGCGCCTGCGCCGGTGGCCGACTACGGCGGCTACGACGACTACTACGACGAGGAACCGCGGCGCAACACCGCCCGCACCGTCGGCATCGTCGTTGCGGTGCTCGTTGCGCTCAGTGTCGTCGGGTTCGGGGTCTACCAGTTCCTGCGGCCGCCACCACCTCCCCAGCAGGTGGCGATCCCGAGCGTCGTGGGGCGGACCCAGGTGGACGCCACCAACCAGATCCTGGCCGCGCGCCTGGTGTTGGGCACGGTTCAGGAGGTCCCGTCCCAGGTGGCCCAGATCGGTCAGGTCATCTCCACCGACCCGCCGGTCGGCACCGAGGTCGCCGAGCGGTCCGCCGTGAACATCTCGGTGGGCAAGGGGCCCGAAACGGCCACGGTGCCTGCCCTCACGGGCAAGACGGTGGCCGAGGCCACCGAACTGCTCACGAAGCAAGGTCTGAAGATCGGCGCCCAAACCACGAAGGAGACCTCGAACGCCGACAGCGTCGGGAAGATCATCTCCTCCACGCCGGGGCCGGGCGAGTCGGCCCCTGGCGGGAGCGAGGTCGCCGTGGTCATCGGTGCCGAGCAGACCACCATCCAGATTCCCGACCTCTCGGGCCGCGACGCCGACGACGCGGAGCAGGCGCTCACCCAAGCCGGTTTCCGGGTGCAGACCCAGGACGTCGACGGCGGCGGCGACGAGGGCTCGGTGGCGGGCACCAATCCGCCGGCAGGCAGCAAGGTGGCGCGTGGCTCGCAGGTCACCCTGCAGATATCCCGCGGCAACGAGGTCGAGGTGCCCAACGTGGTCGGGGAGTCCGTCTCGGACGCGCAGCGCGACCTCCAGCGGGCGGGCTTCCGGAACATCAGCCAGGAGACCACCGAGGTCAACAGCTCGGACCAGGACGGCAAGGTGGTCAAGCAGTCCGTCCCCGCCGGTTCCACGGCCGATCCGAACGACGAGATCACCCTCACGCGCGGTCGCTTCTCCGAAGGCGTGTTCGGCAACAACTAAGAGCGCGCTACGCCCGTCCGCATTTTCGGGGACACTACGTGTATGCGCGTGCTGGTGATCGACAACTACGACAGCTTCGTCTACAACCTGGTGCAGTACCTGGCCCAGCTCGGCGCCGACAGCACCGTTCGGCGCAACGACGAGGTCGACCTGGACGAGCTCGACGACGTCGACGGTGTGCTGGTCAGCCCGGGCCCCGGCACGCCGGAGCGCGCGGGGTCCAGCATCGAGGTGATCCGGCGGAGCGCCGACCGCGGGCTTCCCCTGCTCGGCGTGTGCCTCGGCCACCAGGCGATCGGCGTGGCGTGGGGCGGGATCGTCGAGCGCGCTCCGGAACTGCTCCACGGCAAGACGTCGCTGGTGCACCACTCGGGCGACCCTCTGCTGGCCGGCCTGCCGGATCCGTTCGTCGCCACCCGCTACCACTCGCTGTCGATCCGCCCCGACTCGCTGCCGGCCGCCCTCGAGGTGACGGGGCGCACCGAGACCGGCGTGATCATGGCCGTCCGCCATCGTGAGCTCCCGGTCGTCGGCGTGCAGTTCCACCCGGAGTCCGTGCTGACCGAGGGCGGCCACCGGCTCCTGGCCAACTGGATGGCAGAGGCCGGGCACCCGGCCGCCGAGCCGACGGTGGCGGCGCTCACGGCGGAGACGGCCGCTCTGAGCGCCAGCGCCTGAGCCCGGAGCGGACGCACGCCCTGCGGGTCCGGGTCCTACCCGGCCGCGCGCTACCGTGGGGGTCAAGCACCCCGAACATTCCGCGAGGTCAGACATGCCGAAGTCCAAGGTCCGGAAGAAGGCCGTCTACACGCCGCCGTCGAGCGAGAGCCGCACGCCGGTGAAGGTGGCCGGGCCGACCCACCCCGTCTACGTCGTCGTGATGCTCGGCCTGATGCTCGTCGGCCTGATCTGGCTGGTCGTCAACTACCTCGCAGGCGACTCGATCCACTTCATGGTCGCCCTGGGCCCTTGGAACTTCTTCATCGGGTTCGTACTCATCGTAATCGGCCTTCTGATGACCATGCGGTGGCGCTGACCAGCGGAAATACAGGGATGTAAGCAGTCCCCAGTGTGGACGGATGCTGTGGACAAGTTCACGCTGAGTGATCATGTGTGAGCAGGTCCGGGAGTGGAGTCCCGCCCCCGGCCTGGTGGTGTGCGCCTGGCTGTTCACCGTGGCCGCCGCCGGCTGGTTCGTCGCGCTCACGGCGACGGATGCCGATCCGGCCGGCCGGCTGCTGGCCGGCGTGGCCGCCGTCGGAGCCGGTATCGCCGCGGCCTTCGGCACCAGGGCCCGGCCGCGGCTGCGCGTCGACGCGGACGGGCTGACCGTCAGCGGGATGTTCCGCACCCACCACCACCCCTGGCCCCTGGTTCGTGAGGTCCGGGTGCTGCAGATGCGCAGGCTGGGACGGCAGACCTCGCTGCTGGAGGTCGACACCGTGACGACCGACGGCGACGAGCGTCTGATCGTCTTCGGCCGGCTCGATCTCGCCGCCGACCCGGAGGACGTCGCACCGCAACTTCTCGCGCTCCGGCCCTGAGCGTCACCCCGTCGCGAGCACCCCGACGGGATCCCTCACATGTCGTAGCGCCGGCACTGCTCGTGAGCCGGAGCCGCCCGGATGAGCGGTCGTGCCGACGCCCGGGACCTGTTTAGGATCACGGGGAATCGACGAAGGGAGTCTGCATGGCAGCGAGGACACCGATGCGGGGCACTGACGGCTGCGCCACGGGCTGCGGCTGCAGTACACCCGCCTGATCCATCCCGACGAGCCACGGCGGGGGCACCCTTCCCAGGGTGTCCCCGCCGTCGTCTGTTCGCGCCGTCGGCTCGCGGCGCCGCTACACGAGCGCGGTCACCGCGATCAGGAGCAGCAACACGATCGTCAGCCCGACGAGCGCGGCGGCCTGCACCGCCGTCCGGTTCCGGACGGGGGCGTAGACCAGCGCGCTGGTGGCCACAGCGCCGATCACCAGTCCACCGAGGTGGCCGAGCAGCGAGATGCCCGGGATGAGCACGCTGATCACGAGGTTGACCGCGATCAGCCCGATCACCTGGCCTGCCGGTGCCCGCAGCCTGCGCAGTACGACGGCGAGCCCACCCATCAGCCCGAACACGGCCCCGGACGCGCCGGCCACCGCCTGGTTCGGCACCGAGAACAGCATCACCGCAGCGGAGCCACCCAGCAGCGAGATCAGGTACACGGCCAGGAACCGGCCCCGTCCGAGCACGATCTCGAGATCCCGGCCGAGCACCCACAGCGCGATCATGTTGAACAGCAGGTGGATCGGCCCGATGTGCAGGAAGCCCGAGGTGAACAGCCGCCACCACTCGCCGTTCTGCACCAGCACGGGAACGAGGGCCCACTCGTCGAACAGCGGGGCGGCAGCGTTTCCGTTGACACTGCCCGCCTGCACCACGGTCCAGATGAAGATCGCGGTGTTGATCCCGATCAGCGTGGGCACCACCCACGGGCGGCCGGCCCTCGGCTCGGCCCCCGCCACCGTGGTGCCGCGCCTGCCACTACGTGCGGCCTGGCCGACGCAGTCGACGCACTGGTAGCCGACCGACGCCTCACGCAGACACTCGGGACACGCAGGTCGATCGCAACGCGTGCACGTCAGTCCCGTGGCGCGATCCGGGTGCCGGACGCAGACGGCCGGCGCCCCCGGCGGAGGGCCCCCCGGATGAGGCGGGGGCGACGGCGGACCGTCGGGGTGGCTCACTGCTCGGTCAGTCCGAGATCTCGACGCGCTCGATGACGACCTCGTTGAGCGGCCGGTCGGAGCGGTCGGTGCTGGTGGTGGCGATCGCGTCGACGATCGCCCTGGACTCGGCGTCGGCCACCTCACCGAAGATGGTGTGCTTGCGGTTGAGGTGCGGCGTGGGGCCGACGGTGATGAAGAACTGGGATCCGTTGGTGCCGGGCCCGGCATTGGCCATGGCCAGCAGGTAGGGGCGGTCGAAGCGCAGGTCGGGGTGGAACTCGTCGCCGAACTGGTAGCCGGGGCCACCCCGTCCGGTGCCCGTGGGGTCGCCGCCCTGGACCATGAACCCGCTGATGACCCGGTGGAAGACCGAGCCGTCGTAGAACGGGCCGGAGTCGCCGCCGCTCGCATTGGGCTGCGAGTAGCTCTTCCGACCGGTCGCGAGTCCGACGAAGTTCTCCACCGTCTTCGGAGCGTGGTCCGGGAAGAGGGTGATGCGGATATCGCCCTGGTTCGTCCGCAACGTCGCGGTGTGCTTGGAGTTACCTGGTTCCGTCACGTCTACATGGTGCCAGCCCGTCTCCCGGACGTCAGCGCAGCACCTCGGCCAGGAACGATGTGACGGCCCGCTCGTACGCCGCGGGGTCGGCGTTCCAGGACGCCGTGTGCTCCACGGTAGGCACCTCCAGGTAGCGCATCGGCCAGTCGAGAGCGGGCGCCGCGGCCACGAGGTCCCGGCTCGGCCCCACCGGAACGGCCGTGTCCCCGGTGCTGTGCACGATCAGCGTGGGCGGGCGGTGCGCCGGCGGCCGCCGTCGCAGGTCGAAGCGGTCGAAGTCGATTCCGATCCGCCTGCTGGTCATCGCCGTCGCGAGGCGGCTGAGAACGGGAGGCAGTCTCCGGTTGCGGGCCTGCTGCCGCAGGGTGGCGCGCCAGTCCACCAGCGGCGCGTCCCACACGACGGCGGCAACGGCTGCTGCCTCGGGCGAGCGGTCCAGCAGCGCAGCGATGATCGCGCCGCCCATGGACCAGCCGAACAGCACGACCCGCCGCGCGCCGCGGTCCCGGGCGAACCGGACGGCCGCCTCGAGATCCGTCCATTCGGTGTCACCGAGGTGGTAGAAGCCGTCCGGGCTCCTCGGTGCGCCCGCGTCGTTGCGGTAGGTCACCACCAGCCCCGGGAAGCCCATCCCGTGCAGGGCTGGCAGGACCCGCAGTGCCTCCCGGCGCGAGCCGCCGCGACCGTGCACCATCACCACCCACGTGTCACCGTCCGCCGGGACGAGCCAGGCGGGGCAGGGCCCGAGCGGCCCGACGACCGCGACGTCGTCGAAGGGCAGGCCGCGGGCCCCGGGATCGGGGTCGTACGGGCCGGCGTCGAGCACGGCGGAGGTGCCGGGCAGCGGGACCGGGCCGCCGAGCAGTGGCCGGACCACCTCGCCCCGCCGCACCGTCGTGACGGGTCCGAGCACCGCCAACCCGCCTCCGTCGTCCCCGTCGGGACCGGGCCACCGCAGGCCCCACGTCCCCGGCTGGGCGGTCAACCGCGATGCCGCCAGCGTGACCGTGGCGTCGTCGGAGGCGACAACGCGCTCCGGGTACAGCGGACGCTCGGACGTGTCCAGCAGGAGCGAGGAGTAGAACCAACCGACTCCAGCAGCACCGGCGCCGATCCCGAGACCGATCCCGGTTCCGACCCGTACGAGCAACGCCATTCCGGTGATGATGCCGAATCCGGTTCGTGATCGTTCACCCGCGTCACATCGTCAAGGGTCCGGAGGTCATCCGTCCTGGTGAACCCGCTCGCCCCGCCGAGTTCTCGACCACCGGAAAGAGTGAATCGTGATCACTCCGTGCTGATCGGCACACCCCGCCCGCGAAGCCTTCGTTGACCAAGTTGATCAACGTCGGTCGATCGACATCGACATCGACGCCACCCAGTACGAAGGGAAACTCCACATGAGCAGTTTCGCCCGGCGCACCATCCGTACGACCGCCGCAGCGGCCGGTATCGCAGCACTCGGGGTCGGCTTCGCCGGCCACGCCTTCGCGGCCGAGACCCCGGAGCTGCCTGCCGTGCCCGGCGTCGACGGACTCGAGGCGCCGGCCCTGCCGGATGCGGCCTCCCTCCCGGACGTCCTCGGGAGCCTGCCGGCCGCACCGACCAGCAGCCTGGCGGAGCTGCCGGAGGCCTTCGCGTTCGAGGCCCCGTCGTTCGCCGCGGCCGGCCTGGACACTCCGGCACTCCCCGACGTGTCGGCGGTCGAACTGCCGTCGACCCCCGATGCCGGTCTGCCGGGGCTCCCCGAGCTGCCGGCCCTCCCCGAGGCGGGTCTGCCCGAGCTCCCGGCGCTCCCCGCCGACCTGCCCGAGCTCCCGGCGACCCCGAGCCTCGACGCCCTGAGCGCCATCACGGACGCCGCCCCGACCGACCTCGGCGCCCTGCAGTTCGACGCTGCGTCGCTCGCAGGCGACATCCTCGCCTGACGCACCCCGCGGCTCGTGCCGCGGCGACCTCTCCTGGTTGCCGCGGCACGAGCCGTCCGAGGTCAGGACGACAGGACGAGCTTGAGACCTCGGTGAGAGTCGACGAATCCCAGCCGTTCGTAGAAGCGGTGCGCGTCGACGCGGGAGCGGTCCGACGTGAGCTGCACCAGCTCACATCCGCGGGCGCGGCACTCGTCGATCGCCCACCGGACGAACAGCCGGCCCAGCCCGCGGTCGCGGTACGCGCTGTGCACCCGCACCGCCTCCACCTGACCCCGCAGCGCCCCACCACGCGAGAGCCCCCGGGTGAACGAGAGCTGCATGGTGCCGACGACCTCGTCCGAACTCGTCGTCAGACAGACCAACAGCTGCTCGTCGGACGCGTCGATCTCGGCGAACGCAGCCTCGTAGGCGCTGAGCTCGGCGCTTTCCCTTCCCCGTCCGAGCGGGTCGTCGACGAGCAGCGCCACCAGGTGTGGCACGTCGGCGCGCCGGGCGCGACGGACCCGGAACTCCTGATCACCCGTGGTGAGCACACAGATCACGGTCATACCGCGATCATCGCAAGGCAGCGATGACCATCAGGTTGTTCCACGTGGAACAACGGAGTGCGCACCGGTCCGCTGCCGTGGAGTCGGCGGAAAAAGGGTCACCAAGGGGCAAACAGGGCGGTACCGTCCACGCGTGATCGGCGCCACGGGGGAGATCGGCGCTGCGGACGGTCCACCCGGCCGGAAGCCCGTCGCGTGGATCTGGCTCGGCACGCTCGCCACAGCCGTGGCGGTGCTGCTGGTCGCCGTGGCCGGCCGGTACGGCTACCACCGCGACGAGCTGTACTTCATCCGCGCCGGGTCCGAGCCCGCCTTCGGATACGTCGACCAGCCCCCGCTCACCCCGTTGCTCGCCCACGCCCTCCACACCCTGTTCGACGGGTCGCTCGTCGGACTGCGGCTCGCGTCCGCGGTGACGGCAGGGATGGTCGTGCTGCTCACCGGGCTGCTCGCTCGCGAGTTCGGGGCCGGGCGGGGCGCCCAGGTTCTCGCGGCCGCGTGCATGACGGCATCGGCGCTGCTCCCCGTGGTGAGCCACATGCTCTCCACCACGTCAATCGACCTGCTGGTGTGGACCGCGATCTCGTGGCTCGTGGTGCGGGCCCTGCGCGACGGTGGCCCGGTATGGCTCGCCGTCGGGCTCGTCGCCGGCGTCGGGCTGCAGAACAAGCTGCTTCCGGCGTTCCTGCTGGGCGCCCTGCTGGTCGGGGTACTGGTGGCCGGACCGCGCTCGGCACTGCGAGCGTCATGGCCGTGGCTCGGCGGGCTGCTCGCGCTGGCGCTGTGGGCGCCCAACCTCGTCTGGCAGGCCGCGAACGGGTTCCCGCAGCTGGCGCTCTCCGCTGCCATCGCCGCGGGCAGCTCCGGCACCAGCGAGCCCTGGTACGTGTTCCTCCCGTTCCAGCTGATCCTGGTGAGCCCGGCGCTCGTTCCCGTCTGGGCGCTCGGCTGGTGGCGCCTTGCTCGTGACCCCCGGCTCCGCACGTGGCGCTCCTTCGCCGTGGCCTACGTGGTGCTCGCGGTGCTGTTTCTCGTCACCGGCGGCAAGCCCTACTACCTGGCGGGCCTCTATCCCGTGCTGCTCGCCGCCGGAGCGGCACCGGTGCTGGCCTGGGCGCGCTCCGAGACGGGGCGGGCGATCAGCCTGGGTGTGGCGCTCGCAGTGAGCGCGGCCGCGGCGAGCGTCCTCATGCTGCCGCTGGTGCCCGACCACCGGCTCGCCGCGACACCGATCGTCGACATCAACTACGACGCGGGTGAGACCGTCGGCTGGCCCCGCTTGGCGGCCACCGTCGCCGCGGCCCGCCACACCGTGCCCGCCACCGAGCGCGTCGCCGTCCTGACGCGCAACTACGGGCAGGCCGGCGCCGTCGATCGCTTTCTGCCCGAGCTCCGCCCGGCCTACAGCGGCCACAACTCCTACTGGACGTGGGGGCCGCCCACCGACGCCACCACCGTGATCGCCGTAGGGTTCGAGGAGGAGCAGCTGCGCAGGTGGTTCGGCCGGGTGGAGCACGCCGGACGGGTCGACAACGGGGTCGGGCTCGAGAACGACGAGCAGGGCACGCCGGTGTGGGTGGCGCGCGACCAGCTGGTGCCGTGGGACCGGCTCTGGCCGGAGCTACGCCACCTCGGCTGAGACCGGCGCCGTCCGCAGTGCCCCCGCCGCGGCGACGTCAAGGGCTGGACGTGAGCTCGCGGAGCGCATCCAGCACCGCAGGCTCGACGTCGATGCCCCCTGTGGCGACCCGCTCGGCACGCACGGCGGCCGATCGCTCGAACGGCATGCGCACGGCCACTGCCGGATCGATCGGCCGGGTCGCCCGCACGGCGGCCGCGAACTCCGCGGTCCGCTGCTCGAACTCGGTGGGCGAGCCGAAGAGATCCGGCCGCAGCGCGAGCACGAGCATGCCGAAGTCCTCCAGCTGCGGTGGCGACGCGGGGGACCCCGCCAACATGCCGAGAAGCTGCACGACTATGCCGAGCCCGCTGCCCCGGTGGCCGCCCCAGGCGGCGAAAGCACCGGACAGCGCCGCCACCGGGTCGTCAGTCGGCTCACCTGCGGCGTCGTAGGCCGAGCCGGGCGGTAGCGGGCGCCCGGTGCGGTGGGCGAGCACGGCCTGCGCGTGGATGATCTCGGAGATGCCGATGTCCCAGATCACCGGGACCCCGCCGCCGGTCGGGAACCCGAAGCAGATCGGGTTGGTGCCGAAGCGCGGCTCGGTCCCGCCGTACGGCGCCACCCACGGCGTCGCGTTCGACGCGAGCATGGCGACCATGCCGGCCCCGGTGACCATCTCCGCGTAGTACGAGAGCATGCCCGTGTACCAGGTACGGTTCGCCCCCACCACGGCCAGACCCGACGTCCGGGCCTTCTCCACCGCGATCTCGGTGGCGCGGCGGCCGACGAGGTAGCCGATGCGGTCAGCGCCGTCGAGTTGCGCCGACACCGGCGACTCCCGTGTGATCCGCATGTCCGCGTCGGTCAACGGGGTGTGGGCGAACCGATCGGCGATGCTGAGGATCCGGGCGAGCCCGCTGTAGGAGAGCCCGCGGAGCTCGCAGTCCATGAGGTGGTCGAGGATGATCGCGGCCTCCGGCTCGCCGAAGCCGAGGGCGCGCAGCGCGTCGGTGCCGAGTCGGACCGCGGTGTCGAGTGCGACGAAGGCCATGGCTCAGGCCTGCCGGCCGTGCGAGTTCACCATGCCGTCGATTCTGCGTCCTGTTCCGCGTGAGCAGCGACCGGGAGCCGAGCCGATCGGAATCTCTGCCCGGACCGGAAATTCCCGTCGGGCGGCGTATATCCAGTCTTTCCCGACATACCCCTCGCACCGACCCCCGAACCTCGATGCTCCATTTCCATTAGGGTGCGGACCGAGCACCGATATGCAACGAGGAGAGCACCGCAGTGGGCACCTTGAGTTGGCTGGAAGCGATCGTGATCGGTGGCCTGCAGGGGGTCGCGGAGCTCTTTCCGGTATCCAGCCTCGGACACAGCGTGCTGATTCCCGCGGTGATCGGGGGCAGTTGGGCCCAGGATCTCGACGTCAGCTCACCGGAGTCGCCGTACCTGGCCTTCGTCGTCGGCCTGCATGTGGCCACAGCCCTCGCTCTGGTCGTGTACTTCTGGCGCGACTGGGCCCGCATCATCCGGGGTCTCGTCACCAGCATCGTCCGCCGTGAGGTGACCGAACCCGATCAGCGGCTGGGCTGGCTACTGGTCGTGTCGACCATTCCGGTGGCACTCGCAGGCCTGGTGCTGGAGCACGTGTTCCGGGTCTACCTGAGCAGGCCGCAGCCGACTGCTGCATTTCTCGTCGTCAACGGCGTGCTCCTGCTCGTGGGGGAGCGGCTGAGACAGCGGTCCGAGATGCGCGACCCCGAACCGGCGACCGTCCCGCTGGTCCAGGATCCCGCCACCGTCCCGCTGTCCCGGGTCCGGGCCGACCTCGGCCACGGCGGGGCGACGCATCGCGCACCTGAGCCCGCCACCGCCGAGGAACTGGCGGACCGTCGTCTCGCCGAACTTCCCCTGGGTAGAGCGGTGCTGATCGGCGCGGCGCAGATCGCCGCGCTCGCGCCGGGCATCAGCCGGTCCGGCTCCGCGATGGTCACCGGCCTGGTCAAGGGGCTCTCCCACGCCGACGCGGCCCGCTTCTCCTTCCTGCTGGCCACGCCCGTGATCCTCGCCGCGGGCCTGCTCAAGGTGGGCGACCTCGCCGGCCCGCTCGGCGACGGCATCCGGCCCCAGATCCTGGTCGGCAGCCTGCTGTCCGGGCTCGGCGCATATGTCTCGGTGCGGTATCTCACCCGTTACTTCGAGACGCGCTCACTACGTCCGTTCGGCATCTACTGCATCGTCGCGGGTCTTGCGTGTCTGGCCTGGTTCTGGCTGCGCTGAGCACATCCGGTCAATCAATACTTGGCATTTCGGACAGTCCTCTCGGAAATCCGCGGAGCTGGGCGCCGCTACACCTTTTACTGACGTTAGCTCACACGTACGCTTCCACCCATCGAGCGGCCGAATAGCAAAGCCGGATTTACTTTGCTCGTGCGCTGTCCGCAGTCTCCCTGATCGGAGTCATTCCCCATGACCGAAATCTCCACCGGACGTGAGAGAACGGCGGCGCCCGGCCTGCGTCGTGACGTCGGGCCGATCCCACTGATGTTCATCTCCCTCGGCTCCATCATCGGCTCTGGGTGGCTGCTGGGCGCACTCACCGCGGCCACCGCCGCAGGCGGCGCATCGGTGTTGTCATGGCTGCTGGCGGGCGTCGTGATGGTGCTGCTCGCCCTCGTGCACGCCGAACTCGCGGCGGCGTACCCCTTCGCGGGCGGCACGGCCCGCTACCCGCGCCTCGCGTTCGGCGCGCTGGCCGGGTTCGCAGCCGGCTGGGTGGGGTGGCTCCAGGCGGTGACCCTCGCTCCGATCGAGGTCGAGGCCGCGCTGAGCTACCTGGACCACGCCTGGCCCGGACTGGTGAACGGGGACGGCGCCCTCACCGGCCTCGGGCTCGTCATCGCCGTCGTGCTGATAGCCATCTTCACCGTCGTGAACATCATGGGCGTCAAGTGGCTGGCGGAGTCCAACCGGGTCACCGTGCTGTGGAAGGTGGCGGTGCCGATCCTGACCGTCATCGTGCTGATCGTGGTGTCCTTCCACGCCGGCAACTTCACCGCGGGCGGTGGCCTCGCCCCGTTCGGCGCCCACGGCGTGTTCGCGGCGCTGCCGCTCGGTGTGGTGTTCGCCCTGCAGGGCTTCGAGCAGGCGGTCCAACTGGGCGGCGAGGCGCGCAACCCCCAGCGTGACCTCCCCCGGGCCGTGATCGGGGCCGTCCTCATCGGCACCGTCATCTACATCGGGCTCGAGATCGCGTTCGTCGGCGCGCTCGACCCGGCCAACCTGCTGCACGGCTGGGCGACTCCCGTCGGCAAGGGCGACTACGGCCCCTACGCCACCCTGGCCACCACACTCGGCGTGGGCTGGCTCGCCGTCATCCTCTACATCGACGCGTTCATCTCGCCTGCCGGAACCGGTCTGGTGTACCTCGGCACCGCATCGCGCCTGTCGTATGCGCTCGGCCGCTCCGGCCAGGTCCCACGGTCGACGGCCAAGCTCAACAAGGCCGGGGTGCCGTGGGTGTCGCTGCTGCTGGCGTTCGTGGTCGGGATCATCTGCTTCCTGCCGTTCCCCAGCTGGCAGAGCCTCGTCGGCCTCGTGACCTCCGCGACCGTGATCATGTACGGCTTCGCGCCGGTGACGCTCATGGCGTTGCGTCGCAACGACCCCGACCGGCTCCGCCCGTACCGGCTCAAGGGCGCTGCTGTCATCTCGCCGATCGCCTTCATATTCGCGAGCGAGATCGTCTACTGGGCGTCGTGGCAGACCGTCGAGAAGCTGCTGATCCTGCTCGCCGCCGGCATGGTGGTCTTCACGCTCTCGAACCTGCTGGGCAAGAGCTCCTCCAACCACTCGCTGGACGGGCGCGCGATGCTCTGGGTCCTGCCGTGGTTCGTCGGGCTCGGGATCATCTCCTACCTGGGCCAGTACGGCGGCATCGGAGTGATCCCGCCGTGGGTCGACCTCGGCGTGGTGGCCGTGTTCGCGCTGGTGATCTTCTTCATCGGCCTTCAGGTGGCGCTCCCGCCCGAGCGGGTGGCCGAGGCGCTCGTGATCGAGGAGGCCGAGGCCGCCGCCGAACCGGCGACCTGACCCGGCTCAGGCCCCGCCGGCGAGAAGCCGCTCCAGGGCCACCCGGGCCGCGGCATCACGGGCCGCGACCCGGGTGAGGTCCTCGGCGAGTGCCTGCAACCACTGCTCGACGGTGACGGTGCGCCTGCTGATCACGACGTCCCGCACGACCTGGCGCACCTCGGCCTCCACGGTGCCGTGCGGTCCTTCGTGCAACGCCAGTTGCCTGCCCTCGCCGTGCACGACCACCGCGACCACGCGCCCCTTCCGGCCCGCGATCCGGTCGCCCATCCCGCGCCGGTGGTCCACCTCCACCATCTCGGCCGGGAGGGCACCGGCCAGTGCCCCGGAGAGGACCCTCGCGTACGAGGCGACATCCGTACGGTCGGATCCCAGGGTGGCCGCGAGCAGCTGCACGTCGCCCATCGGCCCCAGGCCGCTCGGCTCCATCGTCACCGCGTCACCCGTCCGTCAGCGGCAGCACGAGCTGGGGGGTCGGGATGCGGTGGTCGGGGCGCAGGGGGCGCACCGCGGTGCCGATGGCGAAGAACTCCGTGGTGTGGCCGCCCCACCGATGACCGTGCGAGAGCAGTTGCACCCCGACGATCCCCTCGGCGTGCAGCTGCTCCGCCTCCGCCTGCATCCGGCTCATCGCGAGCTCGCGGGCGTCGTAGAGCGCCTCGGTGAACTGCGGCAGCTCGACGTTCTGCCCGACGTTGCCCATCGCCTGCCAGAACCGCTGGTGGGCGATGTGATAGACGCACGAGCCCATCACCATGCCCAGGGGCGCGTACCCGGCCTGGACGAGCGTCCAGAAGTCCTGTCCGGACAGGTCGGACGTGAAGGGCTGGTTCTTGTTGTTGCGCCACGACACGCCTTCGGGCGTGCGGGGCTCGTCGGCCGTCACCGCGGTGCCCACGGCGATGAACTCGGCGAGGTCGGCGCCGAACTCCTTGAACTCGATGTGCAGCCGGACCCCGACGATCCCGTCGGCACCGAGTTGGTCGGCCTCGGCCTCCATCCGGGTCATCGCGAGCTCCCGGGCGTGGTACATCGCCTGCGACAGCGTGGTGAGCTCCTGGTTGCGGTTCCAGCGGCCCATCTGGAAACCGACGTGGTAGATGCTCGACCCGAGCACCAGCCCCACCGGCCGGAAACCGGCCTCCCGCACCAGCAGGAACTCGTTGACCGAGAGGTCGGAGGTGAACAGGCTGGTCGCCTGGCCGGGGCGCATCTCGGCGAGGCGACGCATCGCATCCTCGGGTATGCCCAGCTCTGTCGGGTCGGCGGTCACAGGATCTCCAGGGTGGGTCAACGGAGCGACAGGTAGGTCAACGTGCGCGTCGGCGCCGCGGTGTCGGTGTGGAAACGCACCAGGGCGGTGCCGAAGACCGCCGCCTCGGCGACGTGGTCACGGTGGTTCTCTCCGGGCTCGATCTCCCAGGCGTGCAGGTCCATCGACGACACGATCGCGCCGTCGGCCCCCGACTCGCGCACGTGCCCGGCGAGCCGGTGCCGGGCGTCCGCCCTCGTGTGGCTGATCAGCTCGGTGTAACCGGAGACCTCCGTGTTGCCCGCGCCCCACGCGGCCTGCTGGCGTGTCTGCCAGTCGTCGTGCCGGATGGCCACGGAGATGCCGTACACGAGGTCGGTCGGCATCCAGCCGGCCGCAACGAGCTTGGCGACGTCCTGTCCCGGCAGGTGGGTGCTGAAGATCCGGGACGGTCTGACGCTGCCCCGCGCCCGCACACCGGTGCCCAGCGCGGTGAACTCGCGCGCGCCGCCGTCGAGCTGGGACATCACGAGCCCGACCCCGACGACGCCGTCGGCGCCGATCGTCGCCGCCTCCTGGGCCATGCGGCTCATCGCGGTGCCATAGCCGCGGTAGAGCGCGTCCACGTAGGGACGGAAGCCCGCGAACCGCGTGGACGCCGACGACGTGATCGTGGGGGTGGCCCACCCGCCGTAGACGCCACCGTAGATACCGCAGCCCTGGAACCCGGTCCAGCCGATCTGCTGAACCATCGAGCCCATCACCTCGCCGACGGGCTCGAACCCGGCCACCTGCAGGCCGGCCGCCGCCGGCGCCGAGAGAAGCGACGTCCACGCTCCACCTGCCGCGGCCCGCCGCGCCCGCTCGGCAGCTACAGGCGGCAGCCCACGCCCGTCCCAGTCGGCCACGTCGTCCTCCGCGCTTCATTCCCCACTTCGGACACTAGTCCTCTCCGCGGAGCCGGTGTGGAGCCAAAACTGCACGTCAGGGACGGTATGGGCACATGGTACGAATCCCCGTGGACGGTGTGGCCGGCGCGCCATACCGGGCGAAGGTGGGGTCGTCGGCGAGTCGCGCGGAGCGCTCCGAGGGACGACGAGACCGATGCGCAGGCAGGAAGGACTCGTCACCGTTCACGTCCGGGACGTCGACGAGGCGCAGGCGGTGGGGAAGCGAGTACGTCTACCCGCAGCGGCTCGAGATGCTCGACCGGTCCTCTCACCTCGACATGACGATGGTGGTGGGCCGGATGGGACCGGTCCTCCTCGGCGAGGTCGGGGTACGACACGCGCTTGCGCATCATGACCGCGTGCTGCGTGAGCGTGCGTGGGTTGCAGGCCGGCTTCCGCAAGCACGTCGGCGTGTCACCCCTGCAGTACCTGCGCACCGTCCGACTCCGCCGGGCCCACGACGACCTGGTGGCGACCAGTCCCCATGAGGACAGCGTGGGATCGATCGCCCAGCGGTGGGGTTTCATGCACCTGAGCCGGTTTGCCGCCGCACACTAGGCCGATTACGGCGAGAGCCCGTCGGGCACCCTGCGCTCCGCCCACTCCTAGCCGGTCAGGACGAGCCACCCAGATCCGCCGACACCCAGCGCTCCGGCCGTAGGAAGATGCAGATCTGCTCACCGTGGTCGGCCTTCGCGACCTCCATATAGGCGGCGACCTCGTCCGGCGGCAGATACCGCCTGCTCAGCTCCAACAGGTGCTCGTCGGTGCCCGGAACCGTCCGCGAGACCGGCCCTTCCACCGCCACATACCGAATCGTCGGTTCGACACGATCGACCATCAACGTGAAGCGGCCCGCAGTCCGGATGAGCTCGGCCTTCACGGATGCGACCGCGGTGAGCACCCAGACCTCGCCACCAGGGACGTACTGGTACCACATGGGCACCGTCACAGGCCCGCGCTCCGGACCTGCGGATACGGACAGTGCGGCGATGCGCGGCTCGGCCAAGAACTGCTGTCGTTCTTCCAAGGACAACGGCATGTAATCGATCGTAGGAGTCGACCCCGACAAATCCGGCGGGCCGGGCCCTCCTCAAGCCGACTGGTGCAGCCCCCGGACGCCGGCGATGAACGCGGCCAGCGTGAGGCCTCAACCCCTGGCCGGATGATCGCCAGGGGCGTTCCCACTGGTGGAGACGAGGGGAATCGAACCCCTAACCCCCGCCTTGCAAAGGCGGTGCTCTGCCAATTGAGCTACGTCCCCGTGCTGAGCGAGGACGTTACCCGCCCGCCGTGGGCGGGAGCACACCAGGCTCAGTTGTTGGTGGCGTCATGCCAGAGGTCGTTGTCCGAACGGGACGCACGGACCTTCGAGAACACAAGCGCACCTGCGGCGATAGCGGCGACGACAGCGATGATCTTCTTCACGGGTTCACGTCCTGCCTGTCCCGGGGATGGGGAGTGGGCCCAGCTGGATTTGAACCAGCGACCTCGTCGTTATCAGCGACGCGCTCTAACCAACTGAGCTATGGGCCCCTGCGGCGGAGACGAGATTACCCCAGCGTCTCCAGCCGCCCCCCACCGGCTCCCCCTTCCGGAGGACCGCCGGTCGGGGATCAGTCGCGCTCGGAGAGCGTGACCTCGATGCCGCCGACGAGGTCGGCCGACACGTTGTAGACGAACGCCCCGATCGTGACGGCGACGGCGAAGAGCAGGCTGTTGATCGCGCCGATCACCGCAGCGAGCCCGAACACGCGCCCCGCACTGATCAGCGGGCTGCCGGTCGGCGTCTCACCCGACACCAGGTCGGCGTAGGTGCCGTTGAGCCGGTCCCAGACACCCATCCCGTCGAGGATGCCGTAGAGCACCCCGACCGCCACCATCCAGATGAAGAACAGCACCACGGCCAGCACGAGGGCGAGCTTCAGTACCGACCACGGATCGAGTCGCTTGAGCTGCAGCGCCGCCTGGCGCGGCGGGCGGCTGCGCCTCGGCCGACCGGCCGAGAGGGAGTCGCTGTCCGACGCCGGCTCGTCGGTCTCCGACGAACCGTCGGTGCTGGTGGCAGGCTCGAGGAAGGTGGTGGGGGCCTCCTCGAGCAGACCACCGGCGGGTCGCTCGTCGGCGACCTTCTCGTGCTTCTCCGGCGCGTCCTTGCCGGGCATCCGGTGCCACGGCGGCGGGCCCGCTGCCGGGCCCGGGGACGGAACCTGACCTGGAGACGCGGTGGGACGCGCGCCCGACGCTCCCGAGGACGGACGCGTCGCCGCAGCATGAGACGCCTCGGCGGCCTCCGGTGCCTGCCGTGGGCCGGAGCCGTTGTCCGCCGTGGTCAGCCGCAGCTCCGTGGTGACCGCCTCCGGCCCCTCCGGATCGAGCCGAGGGGAGTCGTGCGCGTCCCCCGGTCGTGAGACGGCACCTTCCGACACGCGCACCGTAGGAGCGACGGGCTCCGGAGCCGGTGCACCGGCAGGGGCGCCTGCCCCGTTCGCGACAGGCGCCTCTGCGGAACCCGCGGCCCCCTCCGGAGCGGCGACCTCGGCGCCACCCGCACGCTGCTGAGCAGCAGCGGACTCTCCGGTGGCCACCCGGCTACGGCCGTCGGGCTCACTCGATTTTCGCGTCTTGTCGTTCACGAGGTGAACGTCTCCTCGGGGCCAGGTGGGGTGTTGCCGGCTCGACGGATCACTGCTCGGCGGTGGTGGCGCCGTTCAGCTCCGCATCGTCCGCGTCGTCCTCCGCGTTGCGGGCGACCGCCAGCAGGGTGGCGCTTTCACCGAGATTCATCAGGCGCACTCCCTTCGTCTGACGGCCGGCCTTGCGTACCTCGCGGGCCGACGTGCGAATCACCCCTCCGGTCGAGGTGATCGCGTACAGCTCGTCGTCGATCCCGACGATGAGCGCGCCAACCAGAGTGCCACGGCGCCGGTCGTACTGAAGCGTGAGAACACCCTTACCCCCGCGACCCTGCACGGGGTAGTCCTCGATCGGCGTACGTTTCGCGTAGCCGCCCGCCGTGGCGACCAGGACGAACTTGTCCTCCTGCACGACGCCGAGCGAGAGCAGCCGGTCGCCGGAGTTGAACCGCATCCCCAGCACCCCGGACGTGGCACGCCCCATGGGCCGGAGCACCTCGTCGCTGGCCGTGAACCGGATGGACTGGCCCTCGGCGGACACCAGCAGCAGGTCGTCCTCCGCTGAGCAGAGCACCGCGCCGACCAGTTCGTCGTCCTCGCGAAGGTTGATGCCGATCAGGCCGCCCGTACGGGGCGAGTCGAAGTCGGTGAGCCGCGACTTCTTCACCAGGCCGGTGCGGGTGGCGAGCACCAGGTAGGGCGCCGCCTGATAGTCGCTGATCTGCATGACCTGGGCGATGTGCTCGTCCGGCTGGAACGCCAGCAGGTTGGCGACGTGCTGGCCGCGCGCGTTGCGGTTGGCCTCCGGCAGCTCGTAGGCCTTGAGCCGGTAGACCCGGCCCTTGTTGGTGAAGAACAGCATCCAGTCGTGCGTGGAGCAGACGAAGAAGTGGGCGACGATGTCGTCCTGCTTCAGCGTGGCGCCCTGCACGCCCTTGCCGCCGCGCTTCTGCGCCCGGTAGAGGTCGGTCTTCGTACGCTTCGCGTAGCCGGTCTGCGTGATCGTGACGACCACGTCCTCGACGGCGATGAGGTCCTCGTTGGTGACGTCACCGTCGTCGGCCACGATGCGGGTGCGCCGGTCGTCGCCGTGCTTCTCGACGATCTCGGTGAGCTCGTCGCGGACGATCTGCCGCTGCCGCTCGGGCCTGGCCAGGATGTCCTGCAGGTCAGCGATCTCCAGCTCGATCTCGGCGAGCTCGTCGATGATCTTCTGGCGTTCGAGGGCGGCGAGGCGCCGCAGCTGCATGTCGAGGATGGCCTGGGCCTGGATCTCGTCGACGTCGAGCAGCTGGATCAGGCCGTCGCGGGCGACCTCGACGGTCTGTGACGCCCTGATCAGCGCGATGACCTCGTCGAGCGCGTCGAGCGCCTTGACGTATCCGCGCAGGATGTGGGCCCGCTCCTCCTTCTTGCGGAGGCGGTAGCGGGTGCGCCGGACGATGACCTCGATCTGGTGGCGGATGTAGTTGCGCACCACCTGGTCGAGCCGCAGGGTGCGCGGCACCCCGTCGACGATCGCCAGCATGTTGACGCCGAAGCCGTACTGCAGCTGGGTGTGCTTGTAGAGGTTGTTCAGCACGACCTTGGCGACGGCGTCCCGCTTGAGCGTGATGACGATGCGCATGCCGACGCGGTCGGAGGACTCGTCGTTGATCTCGGCGATTCCGGCGATCTTGCCGTCGCGGTGCTGTGCGGCGATCGACTCGATCAGGTTGTCCGGGTTGACCTGGTAGGGCAGCTCGGTGACCACGAGGATGGCGCGCCCCTTGGCGTCCTCCTCGACCTCCACCACGGCGCGCATCCGCACTGAGCCGCGACCCGTGCGGTACGCCTGCTCGATGCCGTCGCGGCCGACGATCAGGCCGGCGGTGGGGAAGTCGGGGCCCTTGACGCGCTCCATGAGCGCGGCGAGCAGCTCCTCGTCGGTGGCCTCCCAGTTGTCCAGCGCCCACACGACGCCGGCCCCGACCTCACGCAGGTTGTGCGGCGGCACGTTGGTGGCCATGCCGACGGCGATCCCGGCGCTGCCGTTGATGAGCAGGTTGGGCACCCGCGACGGCAGGACGAGGGGCTCCTGCGTCTTGCCGTCGTAGTTGTCGGCGAAGTCGACGGTCTCCTCGTCGATGTCCTGCAGCATCGCCATGGCCAGCGGAGACAGGCGGCACTCCGTGTACCGCATCGCCGCGGCCGGGTCGTTGCCCCGGGACCCGAAGTTGCCCTGCCCGTCGATCAGCGGGTACCGCAGTGCCCAGGGCTGGGCCAGCCGCACGAGGGCGTCGTAGATCGACGAGTCGCCGTGCGGGTGGTAGTTACCCATCACCTCGCCCACGACGCGCGCGCACTTGACGTAGCTGCGGTCGGGGCGGAAGCCGTTCTCCCCCATCGAGTACAGGACGCGCCGGTGCACCGGCTTGAGCCCGTCCTCGACCAGCGGCAGCGCGCGGCCGACGATGACGCTCATCGCGTAGTCGATGTAGGAGCGCTGCATCTCCTGCTGGATGTCGACCGGTTCGGTTCGGTCGCCACCGCCGGGCGGTGGGGGCAGGGTGGGGTCGAGGGTGTCGGTCATGGTCCTTCTCTGCTCGTGCGGCTCGGGCGGTGGGCGCGGGGACTACACGTCCAGGAACCGCACGTCCTTGGCATTTCGGGTGATGAACGAGCGGCGCGACTCGACGTCCTCGCCCATGAGGATCGAGAACAGCTCGTCGGCCGTGGCGGCGTCGTCGAGTGTGACCTGCAGGAGCAACCGGTTGGCCGGGTCCATCGTGGTCTCCCACAGCTCCTTGGCGTTCATCTCGCCGAGGCCCTTGTAGCGCTGGATGCCCTCGTCCTTGGGCAGCTTCTTGCCCGCCGCCCGGCCGGTCTCGAGCAGGCCCTGCAGCTCGCGGTCGGTGTAGGCGAACTCCGGCTCGGACCCCCGGCCACCCCACTTGATCTTGTAGAGCGGGGGCTGGGCGAGGAACACGTGCCCGTGCTCCACCAGTGGCCGCATGAAACGGAACAGCAGGGTGAGCAGCAGGGTGCGGATGTGCTGGCCGTCGACGTCGGCGTCGGCCATCAGGACGACCTTGTGGTAGCGCAGCTTCGCCACGTCGAACTCGTCGTGGATGCCGGTGCCCAGCGCCGTGATGATGGCCTGGACCTCGGTGTTCTTGAGGACGCGATCGATGCGCGCCTTCTCGACGTTGATGATCTTGCCGCGGATCGGCAGGATCGCCTGGAACATCGAGTCGCGACCCGACTTGGCCGAGCCCCCCGCGGAGTCGCCCTCCACGATGTAGACCTCGGACTTCGACGGGTCGGTGGACCGGCAGTCGGCCAGCTTGCCCGGCAGGCCACCGATGTCGCCCGCGCTCTTGCGCCGGACCAGTTCCCTGGCCTTGCGCGCAGCGGCCCGGGCCTGCGCCGACTGCACCGCCTTGTTGACGATGGTGCGGGCCTCGGTGGGGTTGCGCTCGAACCAGTCGGCCAGCCACTCGTTGCTGACGCGCTGCACGAACGACTTGACCTCGGTGTTGCCCAGCTTCGTCTTGGTCTGCCCCTCGAACTGGGGCTCCTTGACCTTCACCGAGACGATGGCGGCGAGACCCTCGCGGATGTCGTCGCCCGACAGCGCGGGGTCCTTGTCCTTGAGCAGCTTCTTGTCGCGCGCGTAGCGGTTGACCGTGGTGGTGAGCGCCGAGCGGAAGCCCTCCTCGTGAGTGCCGCCCTCGTGCGTGTTGATCGTGTTGGCGAACGTGTAGACCGACTCGGTGTAGCCGGAGTTCCACTGCATCGCCACCTCGACCTGGTGGCCGGTGCCCTCACCCGTGAACGAGACGAGCTTCTTGTGGATCGGGTCCTTGCTCTTGTTCAGGTGCGCGACGAAGTCCTCGAGCCCGTTCGGGTAGCAGAACGTGTACTCCTTGACCTTCGCGACGTAGCCCTCGGCGTCGGGCTCCTCCGCCTCGCCGTTGTCGCCGTTGCGCTCATCGCGCAGCGTGATCGTGAGGCCCTTGTTGAGGAAGGCCATCTCCTGCAGGCGGCGGCGGATCGTCTCGATGTTGTAGGTCAGCGTCTCGAAGATGTCGCCGTCGGCCCAGTACGTGACCGTGCTGCCGGTCTTCTTCGTGGGCTCGCCCTTGCGCAGCGGGCCGGGCACCGAGCGCGAGTAGTGCTGCCGCCAGACGAAGCCGTCGGTGTGGATCTCGACGTCGAGCGCCGTGGACAGCGCGTTGACCACGGACACACCGACGCCGTGCAGGCCGCCCGACACGGCGTACGAGTCGCTGTCGAACTTCCCGCCCGCGTGCAGCATGGTGAGCACCATCTCGACAGCGGGACGCTTCTCCACCGGGTGCATGCCGACGGGGATGCCACGGCCGTCATCGACCACGCGCACCCCGCCGTCGTCCTGCAGCGTGACCTCGACGCGCGTGGCGTAGCCGGCCATCGCCTCGTCGACGGCGTTGTCCACAACCTCCCAGATCAGGTGGTGCAGACCGCGCTCGCCGGTGGACCCGATGTACATGCCGGGGCGCTTGCGAACCGCCTCCAGCCCCTCGAGCACAGTGATGGACGACGCGCTGTAGGCGTTCTTCTTCTCCGGCACGGGCTGCCTGTCTCCTCGCCACGAGGGCCCGTCGGCCGGGAACGCGCGGGTGAGCGCCGTCCGACGTCGGGGCCTTACGACCGGGCGATCGGGGAGCGCCCGGAACACGTCTCCCATCATACCGGTGCGCTGCGACAGAAACGCGCCTAGGAGACCCCTCAAATCGTCTCAGACAGCCGATCGTGGACTTCGGCGGGTCACGACGGCGGCGCGGGGGTTGCAAACGGGCTGCGGGGCAGTCACGTGGCGCTGAGTCGCCGCCTGCCGCCCGGTTGCCCCCGACGACGGTCCCCGCCCAGGTCAGCCGTAGGTGTCGCGCGGTCCGCGACCCCGCACGCTCCGGGGACCGTGGCGCCAGCTCGGCCCCGACGGAGCCACCACGCGGATCCTGCGCACCACGTCCTTGCCCACCGCGGCCGCGAGCCGGACCAGCAGCTGACGCTGCAACGTGCGCAGCTGGGTGGCCCACGCCGTCGACTCGGCCTGCAGCACCAGCTCACCGTCACGCAGCGACAGCGGGGTGCAGTGGTCGGCGATCTCCGAGCCCACGAGGTTCGGCCACCGCCCGAGCACGGTGGCGTCCGTGAGGCGGGGTGACCAGCCGCGGTCCAGCGACACCCGGGACACGAGCCGGCCGAAGGGCTGGGGGTCACGGTCGTCGGGTCCCGGACCCGACCACCGCCTGCGCCTGCTCCGGCCCGCCGCCGGCTTGCGCCCCTGCCGTTCCGCGGAACGCTGCGCGGTGCGTTCCGCCGACGCCTCGCGGGCGGCACGGAGCGCCTCGCGGGCGATGTCGGCACCCCTGCCCGCAGCGGCCGTACGCCCAACGGTTCCACTCGATTCATCCCCAGGCCTGGGGACAGCAGCACTCGAAGAGGGCGCGCTGGGCGGTTGTCGACGCACGACGGGCGGTCGTTTCTGCTCGTCATCACCAGGGGAGCGGAAGTTATCCACAGTATCCACAACCTTGTACACAGGTGGCTGAGATCACACAGACTGCGCTGACGTGGCGTCTTGCGGAAGTCGCTCGACAGTACCGCCGCCCACCGCAAACCGGACGCCCGCCAGGCCGTCGGGCACGTCCTCGGGTACCGCGGCGGTGATCAGCACCTGCTCGGCGCGACGGGCGACCGCGGCCAGCGCGCTGCGCCGGCGGGAGTCCAGCTCGGCGAACACGTCGTCGAGCACGAGGACCGGCTCCACGTCGTCGTCACACAAGAGGCGATAGGAGGCGAGCCGGAGCGCGAGCGCGAACGCCCACGACTCCCCGTGGCTGGCGTACCCCTTCGCCGGCCCGTCGCCCAGCCGCAGTTCGAGGTCGTCACGGTGGGGGCCGACCAGGCACACCCCGCGCTCCACCTCCTGGCGGCGCACCACGGCCAGCGCCTCGACGAGGAGGACCTCGAGCTCGGCGACCGAGGTCGGCAGCTCCCCCTCGACGCTCGAGCGGTACACCAGTGCGATCGGGTCGGACGTGGGCGCGACCTCGGCGAACGCGTCGACCGCGCGTGGGCCGACGGCGGCCACCAGCTCCAGGCGGCCGGCGAGCAGCTCCGCCCCGTGCCGGGCGAGATGGCCGTCCCACACGTCGAGCGTGCTCAGGTCGCCGCCGGAGGCAGCGGCCGAGCGGCCCGCCGAGCGACTGTTGCGCGCGGTCTTGAGCAGCGCCGACCGCTGCCGGAGCACCCGGTCGTAGTCGGCCCGCACCGCGGCGTACCGCGGGTACCGCGACACCAGCAGGTCGTCGAGGAACCGGCGGCGCTCGCCGGGATCGCCCCGCACCAGCGCGAGGTCCTCCGGCGCGAACAGCACCGTCCGCAGGATCCCCAGCACGTCACGCGTCTTCGCGACCGGTGCCCGGTTCACCCGGGCGCGGTTGGCCCGGCCGGCCGTGATCTCCAGCTCGATGCCCAGCTCACGCCCGTGGTGCACGACCAGCCCGCGCACCACCGCGCGCTCCGCGCCCCGCCGGATCAGCGGCGCATCGGTGGCGACCCGGTGCGAACCCAGGGTGGCCAGGTACCCGGCGGCCTCGACGAGGTTGGTCTTGCCCACCCCGTTCGGACCGACGAGCACCGTGACCCCGGGCTCCAGCTCGAGCTCGGCCTTCTCCCACGACCGGAAGTCGGCGACGGCGAGACGCCGCAGGTGCATCAGCTCTGGGTCGAGCCCGTGCCCGAGCTCGGACCCGCGTGCTCGCCAGGCGTGCCGGACGGTCCGGCGGCCGACTTCACCGCGTGCCCACCGAACTGGTGACGCAGGGCGGCCACGGCCTTCATCGAGGGGGAGACCTCCTGGCGCGAGCCGAACCGGGCGAACAGCGCCGCGGAGATCACCGGGAGCGGCACCGCGTGCTTGATGGCCTCCTCGATCGTCCACCGACCTTCGCCGGAGTCCTCGACGTAGTCGTCGAGCGAGGCGAGCCCCGGGTCGTCCTTCAGCGCGGCGACCAGCAGGTCGAGCAGCCACGAGCGCACGACGGTGCCGCGGGACCAGGCCTGCAGGACACCCGGCACGTCGGTGATCAGGTCGACCGCCGAGAGCAGCTCGAAGCCCTCGGCGTAGGCCTGCATCAGGCCGTACTCGATCCCGTTGTGGACCATCTTGGAGAAATGGCCTGCGCCGACCGGGCCCGCATGCACGAAGCCCTCCTCGCGCGGCCCCTCCGGGCGCAGCGCGTCGAAGATCGGGAGCGCGCGCTCCACGTGCTCCGCCGACCCGCCTGCCATCAGCCCGTAGCCGTTGGCCTTGCCCCAGATCCCGCCGGACACGCCGACGTCGAGGTAGCCGATCCCCTTCTCGTCGAGCAGCGCGGCGTTCGGACCGTCGTCGGTGTAGCGGGAGTTGCCGCCGTCGATCACGAGGTCACCCGGCTCGAGCGCGTCGGCGAGGGCGCGCACGGTGCCCCGCGTGGGCTCGCCGGAGGGGACCATCACCCACACCACGCGCGGCGCGGTGAGGGCCGCCGCCAGCGAGGCGAGCGAGTCGACATCGGTCACATCGGGGCGGGGGTCGTACCCGACCACCTCGTGCCCGGAGGCACGAAGCCGGTCGCGCATGTTGCCACCCATCCGGCCCAGACCGATCAGTCCGAGTTGCACGGTTCCACTCCTGGTGTGTCTCGTCGGGGGGAGCTCGCCCGCGCTCGTACCGATCAGCCGGGGAGGCGAACGGGCATCAGCAGGTGCAGGTAGCCGGGCACCGGCTCTGCAGTCTCCTCCCCGCCATTGTCCTCCGCGGGCGCGGCAGGCACCGGCCGGACGAGGGCCGGGCGGTTCGGCGTGGTGAACGTCAGCTGGGCACGGGCGGTGTGCAGGGCGCCGAGCGAGTCGAGCAGGTAACCGGGGTTGAACGCGATGGTGAGCGGCCCGCCGTCGAGCTCGCACGGGAGTTCTTCCTCCGCGCTGCCGACGTCGTCACCGCCCGCGGCGAGCCGGAGACCGTCCTCGCCGAACTCCATCCGCACCTGAGCCACTCGGTCGGTGACCAGCGCCACCCGCTTGATCGCCTCGACCAGCGGCGCCACCTCGATGACGGCGGCGCTGGTGTGCTCGGCCGGGATGAGCTGGCGGAACCGCGGGAACTCCGCGTCGAGCAGCCGGGTGGTGGCGCGCCTGCCCGCGCCGGTGATGCCGAGCATCCCGTCGCCCGCCGAGAGCGCGAGCTCCACGGTGCCGGCACCGGCGAGCGTCTTGGCGACCTCGGCCAGTGTGCGTGCCGGGATGAGGACGGCGCTCGACTGCGCGGTGTCCTCCGGGGTCCAGTCCAGCTCGCGGACCGCCAGCCGGAACCGGTCGGTGGCGGCCAGCGTGAGCCGCGCCCCCTCGATCTCCAGCCGGATGCCGGTGAGCATCGGAAGCGTGTCGTCGCGACCGGCCGCGACCGCGACCTGGGCGACCGCCTGGGCGAGCTCGCCCGCCGCCACCGTGCCCGCGAGCTGCGGCATGGCCGGTAGCTGGGGATAGTCCTCGACCGGCATGGTCGGCAGGCTGAACCGGCTGTTGCCGCAGTTGATCGTGGCGCGCGACCCGTCGACCACGAGGTCGACCGGCTTGGACGGCAGCGCACGGGTGATGTCGGCGAGCAGCCGGCCGGACACCAGCACGCGGCCAGGATCGCCGATGGTGGCGTCCAGCTCGACGCGGGCCGACGTCTCGTAGTCGAACCCGGAGACCGTCAGGCGGTCACCGTCGGCGCCGCCGGACGCCTCGATCAGGACGCCACCCAGCACCGGGACCGGTGGCCGCGCCGGAAGGCTGCGAGCCACCCAGGCGGCCGCGTCGGCCAGGACGTCGCGTTCGACCCGAAACTTCATGGGGGACCTCTCGCACTGGCGGTGTGGGGGACGAGCTCGGGTGGACCCATCGGCGGGAGGCCGAGTGGTCGTGCCGGTCGAGGCACCGGGCACCCGCTGGGTTCGCCGGCACGGCCTGAGCCGGAAGCCCACCGTAGAGCCTCCGGACCGCAGGTGTCATCCCGGCCAGGGTGCGACCCGATCCAGGTTCCGCTCCGAATCCATCCACGTCGCTTGTTCTTGTGTAGTTCTTCATGGAGAGAGCAACAGCAGTAGTACTAGGGCCTGTGGATTGTGTGGATGGACGACGTTTCCGCAGGTCACACGGTGCGGCGGCCTGTGGAGCAACCTGAGGGGCGTTAGGTGGTCTGCTCGCCTGCTCGGTGGATGGCGGCGTTCGTACTCGATCTGTCCCCCGGATGAACACCGGTTGTCCACCGTTTCGGACCGATCCGTCCACGGGCCCCAACTCGTCCATCCACAGAGTTGTCCCCAGATGTGGGTGAAGAGTGGTCGTGTGAGAACGCTGTGCGACTGGTTTCCCGCGTTCCACACGGGTCGCGGGACGGTGCTGAACTCACAGAGTTCCCTCCCGACACAACGTTGAGGACGCTGAGTCACCGGTTTGGCCGTATTGAACACGGCGCGTCATGAGACGGAACGCCGACGGACCCCCGGCGTGCGCCGAACGGCGGTACACAAGCGCACTTCCGAGCGCCCGGAGGCGGCTCGACCTGGATCCACAGCCCGGCACCCGCGCCGCAACGAGCGCCACCGGCTCGAGGACGACCGAGCAACGTCTCCGCACCGGGCGCACACCACGCGATGCGGGCGAGGCGGGATGGAGTGGGGCGGAGAGGCCTTATTACTACGGGGTGCGCTGGAGGCGGGTGACAGCCGCGATCAGTGGCGGGCGCGCTGCTTGATCCGCGCCGTCAGCTCCTGGACCTGTTCGAAGGTCTTGCGGCGTTGCGCGATCTCGTTGCGGATCTTCTTGTCCGCGTGCATGACCGTGGTGTGGTCGCGGCCGCCGAAGGTCTGGCCGATCCGCGGCAACGAGAGGTCGGTCAGCTCCCGGCACAGATACATGGCGATCTGCCGGGACTGCGCGAGCGCCTTCGTCTTACCCGGCCCACACAGCTCGTCCATCGTGACGCCGAAGAACTCGGCGGTGACCGCCATGATCGTGGGCGCCGTGATCTCGGACGCAGCCGAGTCGGGGATCAGGTCACGCAGCACGATCTCGGCGAGCTGGGTGTCGACCGGCTGCCGGTTCAGCGACGCGAACGCCGTGACGCGGATGAGCGCACCCTCGAGCTCCCGGATGTTGCGCTCGATGCGCTCGGCGATGAACTCCAGGACGTCACCGGGCACCGCGAGCCGATCCTGTGCGGCCTTCTTCCTCAGGATGGCGATCCGCGTCTCCAGCTCGGGCGGCTGGATGTCGGTGATCAGGCCCCACTCGAACCGTGTGCGCATCCGGTCCTCGAGCGTCTCCAGCCGCTTCGGCGGGCGGTCCGAGGACACGACGATCTGCTTGTTGGCGTTGTGCAGCGTGTTGAAGGTGTGGAAGAACTCCTCCTGGGTGCCTTCCTTGCCCTCCAGGAACTGGATGTCGTCCACCAGCAGCACGTCGACGTCCCGGTAGCGGCGCTGGAAGGCCACCTTCCGGTCGTCGCGCAACGAGTTGATGAAGTCGTTGGTGAACTCCTCGGTGGACACGTACCGCACCCGCATTCCGGGGAACAGCCGCTGGGCGTAGTGCCCGACGGCGTGCAGCAGGTGGGTCTTGCCCAGCCCGGAGTCGCCCCAGATGAACAACGGGTTGTACGCGCGCGCCGGTGCCTCGGCGACAGCGACCGCGGCCGCGTGGCTGAACCGGTTGGACGCACCGATGACGAACGTGTCGAAGGTGTACTTCTCGTTCAGCCGCGTCTGCGAGCGTGGAGTGACCTGCTCGCCGGCAGGCGGCCCGGAGTACGTGGGCCACACCTCCGGCGTGCGACCGTCGATGCCGGAGCCGCCGTTGCCGCCGCCCAGGTGTCCGCCGTTGCCGCCGCCGAGGTGGGCACCCGCCGGCTCGCCCAACGCCAGCGGACCGGTGATCGGCAGTACCGATCCGTCCACGCCGGTGAAGTTGTCACGTTGCGACGGGTCGGCACCGCCCTGTCCGCCGTTGCCCTGTCCGCCGCCGTGCATGGGCCCGTGACCCCCGCCGAGGACAGCTGCGTTGGGCCGCGTGGTGGCGCCGGGCGGGTCGGGCACCTCGGTGCCGCCGCCTGCCGCCGAGGCGTCGACGACGACCGCGAGGTTCACCGCCACCCCGAGGTGCCTGCCCAGCGCATCACTGATGGGACGGCGCAGGATCCGCTCGATCGCGTCCTTGGCGAACTCGCTCGGTGCGGCGAGGAGCGCGGTGCCGTCGATCAGCCCGAGCGGGCGGGTGAGGCGGAGGAACGCCCGCTGCTGCGGGGAAAGAGTGTGGGCTCCGGAGCCTGACGAGGCTCCCGAGAGATCCGCGATCACGCGGTTCCAGACCTGACCCAGGTCTCCTGGTTGGTCGGGCACCGGTCCGCGCTCCCCTCCGGTCGTTCACCCCGGACGTTCTGGCGCCCGATCGGTCGATCATCCCCAGGCTTGTCCACACCTGTGCGCAAGACGCTACGCGGGCAAGCAGCGCTGAATGCGTGCGGGCCCGTGCTGGTGGTGTTGGCCGGTGTCGGCGATCCCCCCGGATCGAACTGTGGAGGGGGGACGCTAACAACAGAGACGGCTTGCCACAAGCCGCCTGGTCGCGCAAGGCTGCAAGGGGATGACGAGGACCAGCCTGGTTTGACCCTCTGTGCGGCGGCTGCGTACCCTGGACTGAACCGCGCCCGCGCAGGTGAGCCCAGTGCTGTCCAAGGATGGTCTCGGCTCGTGCGGGTGTCGCAGCACCACCGTCCGAACCCGAAGCACGATGATCATCGACGGCCGCTCTGTCGCCCGTCGACCCCAGGAGAGCCGACCGTGAGCAAGGGCAAGCGCACCTTCCAGCCGAACAACCGCCGCCGGGCCCGTACCCACGGCTTCCGGTTGCGGATGCGTACCCGCGCCGGCCGGGCCATCGTCGCCGCCCGCCGCGGCAAGGGCCGCGAGCGGCTCTCGGCCTGATTCGGCCGTCCCGGTGTTGCCGGCCGGATCCCGGCTCACGCGCCGGGACGAGTTCGCTTCCGTCGTCCGACGGGGTCGACGCAGCGGCCGATCACGGCTCGTCGTCCACCTCCGTCGCGCCAACGGCGGCAGCGAGCCACGAGCGGGGTTCGTCGTGAGCAAAGCAGTCGGAAACGCCGTCGTCCGTCACCGGGTGACGCGTCGGCTCCGGCATCTCGTCGTGCCCCGGCTCCGGCAGCTTCCGCCGGACACCCTCCTCGTGGTCCGGGCACTCCCGCCTGCGGCCGGCGCCTCGTCGGCCGAGCTGGGCGAGGACCTCGACGCCGGCCTGCGGGGCGCACTGCGAAAGCTCTCCGGAGCACGCGGTGAGTAACCCCGCGGGCCGTTCGGTCGTGGCGCGGGTCCTGATCGGTCTGCTTCACGGGTACCAGCGCTGGGTCTCGCCCGCGCTGCCCCCGACGTGCCGCTTCTACCCCACCTGTAGTGCCTATGCGGTAGGGGCGCTGCAGGTGCACGGCGTGCTGCGGGGCTCCTGGCTCACGCTCTGTCGGTTGCTGCGGTGCGCGCCGTGGCACCCTGGCGGTATCGACCCGGTGCCACCGCGCCGTCCCCGCCCGGCCCGGAACCACCTCGAGGAGCAAGCGCCGTGCTGAACTTCATCTACTACCCGGTCTCTTTCATCCTCTGGGTATGGCACAAGGCGTTCGGCTACCTGTTCGGTGAGTCCAGCGGCATCGCCTGGGCCCTCGCGGTCGTGTTCCTCGTCTTCACGCTGCGCGCCATCCTGTACAAGCCGTTCGTCGGCCAGGTGCGCTCCATGCGCAAGATGCAGGAGTTCCAGCCGGAGATCGCGAAGCTGCGCAAGAAGTACGCGAACGACCGGCAGAAGCAGGCCGAGGAGATGCAGAAGCTCCAGAAGGAGCACGGCGTCAACCCGGTGGCCGGCTGCCTCCCGGTACTCGTGCAGGTGCCGGTCTTCATCGGCCTCTTCCACGTGCTGCGCGAGTTCGGGCCCATCCTGCCCAACGGGGCGGCGCGCACCGAGAACTACTACTTCGACGCCAGCGGTGTTGCGTCCTTCAATGACGCCAACCTCTTCGGCGCCAAGCTGGGCGCCTGGGTGACGCTGGGCGAAGAGAAGCTGCAGGCGCTCCCCGGCGGCGGCACCACCATCGCCAACATGCTCATCGTGATGATCCCGCTGATGATCGCCGCGGGCATCTTCACCCACATCACCGCGCGGCACTCCGTGGCCCGCCAGACCGCGGCGCAGGGCGAGAACCCGCAGACCGCGATCATGAACAAGCTGATGCTGTACGTCTTCCCGATCGGCGTCGTCGTCGGTGCACCGTTCCTGCCGCTCGCTGTGCTTCTCTACTGGGTATCCAACAACCTGTGGACCCTCGGCCAGCAGTACGTCGTGTACCGGCGCATCGACGCCGAAGAGTCGACGAAGCGCGAGCAGACGACGGCCACCCGGCAGGCATTGGCACCTCGCCCCGGCCAGAAGCCGGTCCGCCCGGAGCCGGCCGTCGAGGAGCCCACCACGAAGCGGCCGGGCGCGAAGCCTGTCACCCGCAAGGCCACGCCCCCCTCCAAGCCCGCCGCACCTTCCACGAACGGCGCCTCCAACGGCGCGCCCCCCGCTGCTCCGCCAGCGGCGGCAGTCGGCGGGGACGGGTCGGTCGCCAACGGGGACGGATCCGTCGCCAACGGTGCGGCGAGCGCGAACAGCACAGCAGGCGACTCCGCGAAGAGCCCGCGCAGCGGCGGCGTGACCCGCTCGCCCGCGCGGCGCCCGCGCAAGCGCCGCTGAACACGAGCCATCCGCGGCCCGCCCTCGCCGGCGGCCGCAGCGGTGTGCCGGGTGCCCGGCGTCATCGCAACCGTTTCGGAGAGGAGACGCATCGTGCCGAAGACTGCGCAGGACGGGGCCACCGAGAGCGTCGCCGCGAGCCCCGCGGCGAGCACCGCCGAGGACCAGCTGGTGCGCGAGGGCGACATCGCCGGTGACTACCTCGAGCGGCTACTCGACGTGCTCGACTACGACGGCGACATCGACCTCGACGTCGAGGCAGGGCGGGCGATCGTCAGCATCGACGGCGGCGAGGACCTCGACAAGCTGGTGGGCGAACGGGGCGCGGTGCTCGAGGCACTACAGGAGCTCACCCGCCTCGCCGTCCAGCAGTCGTCCGGCAATCGGAGCCGGCTGATGCTCGACATCGCCGGGTGGCGTGAGGCGCGGCGCGAGGAGCTCACCAAGCTTGGTACCCGTACCGCGAAGGACGTGTTGGCGTCCGGGGAGTCCGTGCGGCTGCGCCCCATGACCCCCTTCGAGCGCAAGGTCGTGCACGACGCCGTCGCTCGCATCAAGGGTGTGTCGAGCGAGAGCGAGGGCGAGGAGCCGCGGCGGCAGGTCGTCGTCTTCCGCGGTGCCTGACCTCCCGGCCACCTCTGTTCCGATCGATGGGGTAGCCGGTTCCGTCTTCGGTGACCGGCTACCCCTCGCTCGTCGTTTTGCCGAGCATCTCGTCACGTCCGGTGTGGAGCGCGGTCTGATCGGACCCCGCGAAGCGCCCCGCGTCTGGGATCGGCACGTCCTCAACTGCGCCCTCGTCGCGGAACTTGTGCCGGATGGCGCGCGTCTTGTGGATGTGGGTTCGGGAGCGGGCCTCCCCGGGATACCGTTGTCGCTGGCTCGGCCCGATCTCAGCATCGTCCTCATCGAACCCCTCGCGCGTCGCGTGGAGTGGCTCCGCGAGGTGATCGCCGATCTCGGCCTGTCAGTGACAGTGGAGCGGGGTCGGGCCGAGGAGACTGTGGTTCGGCGGCGATGGGAGGGTGCCGACGTGGTGACCGCTCGCGCGGTCGCGCCCTTGGCGCGGCTTGCCGGTTGGAGCCTTCCGTTGCTGCGGCCCGGCGGGATTCTGCTCGCCATGAAGGGCGCCACCGCCCCGGCTGAGGTCGAGCGGGACGCCCCGGCTGTCCGCAGGCTGGGCGGTGGGGTCCCACGGATCGAGCGAGCCGGCGTCGGAGTCATCGATCCCCCGAGCACGGTGGTCGTCATCGAGCGAGTGCGGGAGGCCGGGAAGCCCGACCGACCGCGGCGCAGGAGAGGGCAAGCGTGACGTTCAGAGTGTCCCAGCACGAGATGTCCCCACACCAGATGTCCCAGCGCGAGATGCTCCCTCCCGTTTCACGTGAAACACCGGGATGGACACCCATTGCCGAGGAGGCCGAACGCGCGGCCAGGGTGCTGCACCCCGACCGGCACCGGATGCCCCGTCCGGCACATCGGCGGGTGATGACCGTCCACGAGCACGGTCAACCTCGCTGCCGCGCTGGCGATGCACGGGGTCCGGGTGCTCGTCATCGACCTCGACCCACAGGGCAACGCGAGCACCGCGCTCGCCGTCGAGCACCGGCTCGGCACGCCGTCGGTCTACGAGGCGTTGCTCGGAGAGATCCGCATCGTCGACGCGGCGGTCAGGAGCTCCGCCTCTCCCGACCTCCTGTGCGTCCCGGCCACGATCGACCTGGCCGGTGCGGAGATCGAGCTCGTCAGCATGGTCGCCAGGGAGAACCGGCTCAAGCAGGCGCTGACCGACGGCTCGCTCGACGAGCTCGGGGTCGACTACGTGTTCATCGACTGTCCCCCGTCGCTCGGGCTCCTCACCGTCAACGCCCTGGTGGCCGCGAGTGAGGTGCTGATCCCCATCCAGTGCGAGTACTACGCCCTGGAAGGGCTCGGGCAGCTGCTGAGCAACATCGACCTCGTGCGGTCGCACCTCAACACCGCCCTGCACGTCTCCACGATCCTGTTGACGATGTACGACGGCCGCACCAAGCTCGCCGACCAGGTCACCAACGAGGTCCGCAGCCACTTCGGCACCACCGCGCTGCGCACGGTGATCCCGCGCAGCGTCAAGGTCTCCGAGGCGCCCGGCTACAGCCAGACCGTGCTGGCCTACGACCCCGGTTCGCGGGGAGCGATGAGCTACGTCGACGCAGCGCGTGAGATCGCCGACCGCGGAGCGCGGATGAACCTTCCTGCTGATCCGGACGGGCGGTAGTCAGATGACCGAGCGGGGGACGCCAGTGGAGCGCGTGGCCACTCAGCGCAAGGGCGGGCTGGGACGCGGTTTGGCCGCGCTCATCCCGACCGCACCGGCGGCTCCGGCGCCTACCGCGGTCCTCACCGTCGCCCCGGCCGTGCCGACGGGATCCCCGTCGGAGGGGCGCGCATCCCACCCCGTCGACATCCCCGCGTACCCGGCCACCTCCTCGGTGGCCGGTGCGGTGTACCGCGAGATCGACCTCGCCGCGATCCGTCCCAACCCCCAGCAACCGCGTACCAACTTCGACGACGAGAGCCTCGCCGAGCTGGAGCACTCGATCCGCGAGTTCGGGCTCCTGCAGCCCATCGTGGTCCGCGAGGCGGCCTCCCCCGGTACCTACGAGCTCGTGATGGGCGAGCGCCGCTGGCGCGCCGCGCAGCGGGCAGGGCTGGCGCAGCTGCCGGCGATCGTCCGCCGTACCGGCGACGACGCGATGCTGCGCGACGCGCTGCTGGAGAACATCCACCGCGTCCAGCTCAACCCGCTCGACGAGGCGGCCGCTTACGAGCAGCTGCTTGCGGAGTTCGGCGTCACGCACACCGAGCTCGCCGACCGGCTGGGCCGGAGCCGGCCGGTCGTCACCAACACGATCCGGCTGCTGAAGCTCCCGGTGTCGGTGCAGCGCCGGGTCGCGGCGGGCGTGCTGTCCGCCGGCCACGCCCGCGCGCTGCTCGGGCTGAATGACGCGGGTCGGCAGGAGGAGCTCGCCGCCCGGATCATCGCCGAGGGCATGTCGGTCCGCGCCACCGAAGAGGCCGTTGTCCTTCTGCGGCGCGAGTCTCCTGCGCCCGCGAAGCCGAGCCGTCGCAAGCCGATGCTGGCGCCCGGCATCGAGGACCTGGCGAACCGGCTGTCCGACACGTTCGACACGCGCGTGAAGGTCGAGCTGGGTCAGCGCAAGGGCCGGATCGTCGTGGAGTTCGGGTCGGTCGAGGATCTGGAGCGGATCGCGAGGCTGATGGACCGGCCCGACGAGGAGTGACCCCCTGACCCTGTTTCACGTGAAACAGGGTCAGCGGCCGCCCCGGGTCCGGCCGGCCTCACCGCGATGTCGGTCTCGATGTTCGCTCGGGGGCGCATCGTGTTTCACGTGAAACAGCTCAGCCGCGGGCGACCGCCCGCTCGACGAGCGCCGCGTAGAGGTCGCCCAGCTTCATCCCGGCCGCCCGAACGGTGGTGGGCAGCAGCGAGGTCTCGGTGAGCCCGGGCGAGACGTTCACCTCGAGGATCTGCACCCGGCCGTCGGCATCGACCACCGCGTCCATCCGGGATACGTCCCGCAACCCGAGTAGCTGGTGGGCGGCGAGCGCGGTCTCCGCCAGGATCCCCAGCGTCGCCTGGTCGAGGCGCGCCGGGCAGTGGAACGTCGCGGCGCCCGGTGTGTAGCGGGCGGTGTAGTCGTAGACGCCGCCCACGGCGTCGACCTCGACCGGCGGCAGCGCCCGCGGCTCGTCGCCGTCATGAACGACCGTGACAGCGACCTCCGTGCCGGCGATGAACCGCTCGGCGAGCACCGTGTCGGCGTAGGCGAGACAGCTGACCATCGCGGCGGGAAGCTCCGCCCGCTCCGTCACCACCTGCGAGCCGAGCGCCGAGCCACCCTGGTCGGGCTTCAGCATCAGCGGCAGACCGAGGCGGTCGACCATCGCGTCCAGGACCGCCTGCGCGCCGAGCGCCCGGAACGTCGTGTGCGGCAGCGCGACCCAGTCCGGTGTGTCGAGACCGGCGCGGGCCAACTCCGCCTTCGCCGTCGGCTTGTCCCAGGCGCGCCGACAGGCCTGCGCAGGCGTCCCGACGAACGGCACCCCGAGTAGCTCGAGCACCGCCTGGACCGAACCGTTCTCCCCCTCGCCCCCGTGCAGCGCGATCGCGACGGCGTCGGGCGGGTCGCTCCGGAGCCGCTCGACGAGCGCGGCGTCGACGTCCCACTCCCGTACCGACGCACCCGCATCGGACAGGGCGGCGGCCAGCCGCCGTCCGGATCGCAGGGACACCTCGCGCTCGTGCGACAGGCCCCCAGCCAGCACGGCCACAGTTCTTTCGGTCACCGCCGCATTCTCCGGTACGGCGATCTGTGATGCGGTCCCGGCTCGACGGAGCTACGAGTGGCCGGGCGCGCGAGGGATCCACGGAGCCGCGGGCGCCGACAACGGCCGGCACCCGCCCGGCCTCAGGAGAACGTGGGCGGCAGGCGAACTCGGTGGGCGCGGCTGTTTCACGTGGAACAGGTGGAGTCCCTGCGAGCGTCGCGGTGACTCGCACGGGATTCGCGGTCCGCCAGGCAGGAGCGGGTGGTGCGGGAGCCAGGTGCCTCAGCGATGCGCTCAGGGCGGCATCGGTCGCGGTGAGCAGCCGGGCCCGAGTCGACGGTCGGATGGCCGACTCGTACGGAGTCACGGGACTTGCACTACTGAACCGGCGCCTCGGACACAGGGGAAAACCACCCCGCGCGCGACATGGACACATGTCGCTGTTCGAAGGCGGGTTCTGACCGCGGTCAGAACCGTACGGACGCCCGGTGCCGGCCGCTTACGCGACATGGCCACATGTCGCTGCTGGGAGGCGGGTTCCGGCCGCGATGTGTGTCCATGTCGCGATCAGGGCCGTTAGGCGGGGAGAGATGGGCGTCGGCCGGGCGGTTCATGCACCGGTTCTCGGCGACTCGCGCACCCAATTTCGGCGACTCGCGCGCAGAATCTTGGCGACTCGCGGGCGGTCCTGCGGCCCGCGCGGGAGCACGATCCGCGCGGGGTCGGGGGCCTGGCGTCAGGGGGTGTGGGGGCTGGGGGTCTGGGGGCCGTTGCGTGCCGGCGCGGGGCCCACCGCGGGACGGGCAGGCGAGCCGAACGTGCGCATGACGTCCAGCTCCGCCTCGAGCACGCCCGCGAGCCTGCGGACGCCCTCGGTGATGCGCTCCGGGGTCGGGTAGCAGTAGGACAAGCGCAGCTGCCGGCTGCCGAATCCGTCGGCGTAGAAACCGGTGCCGGAGGCGTAGGCGACGCGGGCGGTGACTGCTCGCGGCAGCATTGCCTTCGTGTCTACCCCCTCCGGCACCGTGACCCAGACGTAGAAGCCGCCGTCGGGCACGTTCCACGTGCAACCGTCGGGCAGGTACGTGTCGAGAGCGTCCAGCAGGGCGTCGCGCCGGTCGCGGTAGGCCTCGGCGAAGGTCTTGATCTGGCTGCGCCAGTCGTGCCCGCTGAGGTAACGCGACACGAGCATCTGCGTGAAGCTCGGTGGGCAGAGGGTGGCCGACTCGGCGGCCAGCACGAGGCGGTCGCGCACCGCGGGCGGCACCAGCGCCCACCCCACGCGCAGGCCGGACGCGAAGGTCTTGGAGAACGATCCGAGGTAGACCACCGAGCGGTCGAGGGAGCGCAGCGCCGGGTAGGTGCGGCCGCTGAACCCGAGCAGCCCGTAGGGGTTGTCCTCGACGACGCCGACCCCGTAGGAGGCACAGATCTCCAGGATCTCGGCCCGGCGCTCGACGGCGAGGGTGACGCCTGCGGGGTTGTGGAAGTTCGGGATCGTGTACAGGAACTTCGGTGTGATCCCCTGCGCGGCGAGCGTGCGGAGCGCCTCGCGGAGCAACTCCGGGACGAGGCCGTGCTCGTCCATCGCGACGTGCACGACGCGGGCCTGGTAGGCGGCGAAGCTGCCGAGCGCGCCGACGTAGGACGGGCCTTCGGCGAGCACGACGTCACCCGGGTCGCAGTAGATGCGCGTGACGAGGTCGAGTGCCATCTGCGAGCCGACGGTGACGACCACGTCGTCCGGATCGGCGCGGATGCCTTCGAGCGCCATCACCTCGCAGATCTGCTCGCGCAACGCGGGCACGCCCTGTGCGGAGCCGTACTGCAGCGCGACCTCTCCCTCGCGCTGCACGAGGTCGGCCACCTCGGCAGCCAGGGCGCCGAGGGGCAGGGCGGCGAGGTTGGGCATGCCGCCGGCCAGCGAGACGACCTCCGGCCTGCTCGCCACGGCGAACAGCGCGCGGATCTCCGATGCGGTCATGCCCGCCGTGCGAGCGGCGAACCGCTCGGCCGGCACTGGTGCCGCCGCCGATTCGATGCCGGACGGTCGTTGTGACGGGGGCACGGCCGACTGCGGCACGGTGGATCCTCCCGGGGTTTCCTCGGCAGCGGGGACGCCGATCGGGGGCTGCGGCCCACCGAGTGTAACCGGGAAGAGGGAACTTCCTTCAGTTCGTCGTGGGTGAGACACCAGTCGCAGTACTCGGGGTGTCGGTTCTTGCTGGATCGATCTATGGTCGAGAAGTCGACGCGAGGGGCGGCGGCGTTCTCTCAATGGATCTGGTCGCCGGAGGTTGCTCTTGTCGTGGCACATGGCGCCCCTCACCCTGGACAATCTCGACGACTTGCCCAAGCGGTGTCGTCGATGCGTGTTCTGGGAGCTGTCGGAGCATCTCGCTAAGCAGGCGGCGGACTTCGGGTCCACCGAGCTCGAGAAGGAGGCCTGGGTCTCCGAGGTGCTTCTCGAGTGGGGATCGTGCGGGCGCATCGTCCACATGGACGGCGTCCCGGCCGGCTACGTGATCTATGCCCCGCCCTCGGCGTCGCCGCGGGCGGCGGAGCTGCCGACCGGTCCGGTCAGCGCCGACGCGGTGCTCCTCACCACCATGCAGGTGATGCCGGAGTTCGCGGGCGAGGGTCTGGGCCGGATGCTCGCGCAGGCCGTCGTGCGGGATCTCACGCGCCGCGGTGTCAAGGCGATCGAGGTGTTCGGCGAGCAGCGGCCCGGGGACGAGCCCGGCTGCCTCATCCCCGCCGACTTCCTCCGCGGCGTCGGGTTCAAGACCATCCGGCCCCACCCGCGGTACCCGCGTCTGCGGATGGAGCTGCGCTCCGCGATGACGTGGAAGGAAGACGTCGAGGCCGCGCTGGAGCAACTGCTCGGCACGATCACCATCCCGATGCAGGCTTCCAGCGTGAGCGATCAGCCGCGCCGGCAGGTACCCACCCGCTCCTGAGCGGAGCTCTCACGCCCGTACAGGGCGCCCTGTAGCGGACGCTGACGGGCTGCGGGCCCCGTGCCGGTGCGAGGGGCTGGACCCTGCCGTGTCGCGGCTCACGGGCCCGTACATCAAGAAAAGTGGATGTACGAGTGCCCGTAATGACCGATATGCCCGATCTTACGGGTCAGATCGCCTGCGCTCCGCGCTCCAGCTCGCGTGCGAGCACATCGGAGAACGTGAAGGTGCCGGTGGGCTGATCGTCCTGACCCAACAGGTAGAGCCGCTTCACGGCGACGAGGATGCCCTCGGCCACCACGTCGCGGAACGCCGGATCGAGCAGCCGCTTGCGGTCACCGATGTGGGACAGATACCCGATCTCGACCCGAACCGTCGGCATCCGCGTCAGCCGCAGCAGCTCCCAGGTTCGGCCCTGGGTGCGGCAGTCGTACATCGCGGTGCGCGTGAGCAGCTCCCGCTGGATGAAGCCGGCGAGGGCCTCACCGACGGTGGACGTGGCTCCGGAGCCGTTGCCGAAATGGAAAGTGGCAAGGCCCTGGGCGTGCATGCTGCGGTTGGCGTCGGTATGCAGCGACAGCACGAGGTCGGCGCCGGCGCTGTTGGCGAACGCTGCCCGCTCGGTCTCGGCGGGGCAGGTGTCCTCCTGCCGGGAGAGCATCGCGTCCATACCCGTGGCTGTCATCCGGCCGACGAGCCTGCGGGCGAGATCCCACATGAGGTCGGCCTCCGCGACACCGGCCGCCATGATGCCGCGGTCCGGCCCGCCGTGGCCGGGGTCGACGACGATCCGCTTGCCGCGCAGCCGCGGGCCTGCCTGGCGCAGCAGCTCCTGCTCGCGCAGCAGGTGGGGCCGGCCGCCGGTGACCTTGCGGCCGAGCTGGCGGAGTGAGCGCAAGGTGGCGGGACCGCACAGACCGTCGGGCACGAGACCGTACTCGCGCTGGAACTTCCGCAGCGCGGCCTCGGTCTGCTCGTCGAAGACGCCACCAGGACGCCCTGGGTCGTACCCGAGCTCGAGCAACCGCTCCTGCAGAGCGACGACGTCGTCACCGCTCATCGGGGCGGAGATCATCAGCGCGAGCATCCGGTCGCCGAGGGTCCACCCGGCCTCCCGCAGTGCGCGGTAGGTGGCCGGTCCGACGAGCCCGTCGGTGATCAGGCCCCGCTGCTGCTGGAACGCACGTACGGCCTGTTCGACGGCGTGGTCGAAGCGGTCGTCCCCCGGACTCTCCGGACTGTCGCCGAGCAGGCCGAACCGTCGCAGCGTGGACCGGATCTCGACGACGGCCGGACCGCTGTCACCTCGGCGCAGCAGCTGCATGCACTCCTCGCTCGTTCGTCAGGCACCGTCGCTGCGGTGCTCGGATCGTCGCTCATTGTGCCCTGCCGGTTCCCCGATGGGGGATGGCGGGCCGTGTCGGCCGATGTTTGTGTCGTGATAGACAAGTACCCCGCTTCCGGCTTCGGAAGCGGGGTACTCGGGGTGGATCGAATCAGCCCAGGTAGTCGGCGAGATCCGAGAGCAACGCAGCCTTCGGCTTGGCTCCCACGATCTGCTTCACCGGCTTGCCGTCCTGGAAGACGATCATCGTCGGGATGGACATGACCTGGTAGTCCCGGGCTGTCGACGGGTTGGCGTCGATGTCCAGCTTGGCCACGGTCAGCTTGTCCTTGTTCTCACCGGCGATCTCGTCGAGAACGGGCGCGACCATCTTGCACGGCCCGCACCAGGTGGCCCAGAAGTCGACCACGACTGTTTTGTCGCTCTTGAGTACGTCAGCGTCGAATGAGTCGTCGGTGACGTTCACCGTGTTGGCCATTGGAATCTCCGTTCGTCGGTGAGGATCAAAGAATTCGTTCAGCCGGTGACCGCGGCGACCTGCTCGGCCACCTGGCCGTAGCCGCCGCCGGCCAACTCGCTGGGCACCGGGCCGTCGGCCAGCCAGCGCTCGGCGTCGATCGCCGCGGCACAGCCGGAGCCCGCGGCGGTGATCGCCTGCCGGTAGGTCTTGTCGACGAGGTCACCCGAGGCGAACACGCCGGGGATGGCCGTGCGCGTGCTCGGCGCCTGGACCTTCACGTAGCCGTCCTCGTCGGTCTCGAGCACGTCGCGAACGAGTGCGCTGCGGGGGTCGTGCCCGATGGCGACGAACATGCCCGACACCTCCAGGAGGGACTCCTCGCCGGTGACCGTGTCGCGCAGCTTCAGGCCGGCCACGCTCTTGTCGCCCACGACCTCGACGACCTCGGCGTTGGTGCGCCAGCGCATCTTCGGCTCGCTCTTCGCCCGCTCCAGCATGATCCTGGAGGAACGGAATTCCTCGCGGCGGTGCACGATCGTGACCGATCGGGCGAACCGGGTGAGGAAGATGGCCTCCTCCATCGCCGAGTCACCGCCGCCGATCACGGCGATGTCCTTGTCGCGGAAGAAGAAGCCGTCACACGTGGCACAAGCGCTCACACCACGGCCCAGGAGCAGTTGCTCCCCGGGAACGTGGAGGTAGCGGGCGGCCGCGCCCATGGCCAGCACGACCGCGCGGGCGCGGTAGGTGACGCCGTTGGCGAGGACGGTCTTGACCTCGCCCTCCAGCGATACCTCCTCGACGTCCTCGGCGCGCAACTCGGCGCCGAAGCGCACGGCCTGGCCACGCATCTGCTCCATGAGCTCGGGGCCCATGATGCCGTCGGTGAAGCCGGGGTAGTTCTCGACCTCGGTGGTGGTCATCAGGGCGCCGCCGAACTGGGTGCCCTCGAAGACCAGCGGCCTCAGCTGAGCCCGAGCCGCATAGACGGCCGCGGTATACCCGGCCGGCCCGGACCCGATGATGATCAGCTCACGCACCTCGTCGGTGGTCACTGGCGCCATGCCTCCCCTGTTTGTCTGTGCTTGTCAACACGATCCCAGGGGCAAGCATTCCGACAGCTACCGGGCACCGCCCGCGGGTGGCGGGGATCACCCGCCGATCCGCATGGACGCCAGCAGCACGCCTCCTGCGGGCCCGCAGCCCGGGTCGACGACCGCCACGTCGAAGGTGCCCAGCCGCCCCGTGGCGAGCACCAGCAGCACGCCCTCGCGGCCGTCGAGCTCGACTCGACGCCCACCGAGGAGCATGGCGTCGGGCTCCAGCGTGGGGGCTACGGCGCGCAGGCAGCCCGCACGTCGTTCGGGGTCGGCGAGGTCGCCTGCGTCGGTGGCGCCGACCGCCGCCCGTGCGACAGCGGCCAGGTTCACACGATCGACGGACGGCAGCGGGGCGGCCCGGCCCCATACCCCACCGGCGACGACGAGAGCGGCGAGCACCGCTGCGGCGCCGACGGACGGTCGGGGCCACCGCCGTGACGGGCGGGTGCGCGCCGGCCGGGACGTGCCCCCCGGACGGCCAGATGGTGCCCCGCGACGCGGACCGGGATCACCCGCGGCGCGCCCGGTGTCCACCCGCGGGCCTGCAGCATCCAGGGCGGCGGAGGCCGCCTCCCGCTCCAATGCCGCATCCCACCGCGCGGCGATCTCCGGGGGCACGGCCGGGGCGGGCAGCGCCGCCAGCTCGGCGCGGGCGGCGGCGAGCGCGTCCAGCACTGCCGTCGCGTCGGTGTCGGCAGCCGCCGCAGCGCGTACCCGCGCGGCGCGGCCGGGGTCGAGCAGCCCGGCGTCCAGGTCGGCGAGTTCCGCGAGGTCAGGGTGTTCGGCGGTCATCGCACCTCCTCCCTCAGGTGCCCGAGCAGCACCGCCAGGCGTGCGCGGCCCCGCGCGCAGCGGCTCTTCACCGTGCCCACCGGGACCTCCAGCAGCTCTGCGGCCTCCATCACCGGCCAACCCTGCACGTCCACCAGCACCACGGCCAACCGCTGCTCGACGGGCAGCGCCGCGAGGGCGGCGTCGACCGTCAGGCGGGTGACCAGTTCGGAGGCGAGATCGGGCTGCCCTGCCGCGACGTCGCGGTCCGGCAGCGGAACGGTGGTGCGTCTGCGCTCGTGCCTGATCCGGTCGATGCAGGTGTTGACCAGGATCCGGTGGAGCCAGGTGCGCACCGAAGCGTCCCCTCGGTACGAGCCGGCGCACCGGAACGCGGCCACGAGGGTCTCCTGGACGGCGTCGGCGGCGTCCTCCGGGTCGTGCAGGGTGCGTAGCGCCAGCCCCCACAGGCGGGACCGGTAGCGCGCAACCAGCTCGGCGAACGCGTGCCGGTCGCCCGCCCGGTGTGCGAACAACAGCTCCGCATCGGTGGCAGCCGGGGAGCACACGAGCCGGAGACTAGGTGGCGGCCGCCGTCTCCCGTGGCCGTTCCGGAGAACTGGTGATGATCAGGAACCGGGGCGACGTGCCGGTGACTCGGTGAGCAGGTCTCGCGAGTCGTGTTGTCGCGGGATCGTCGAGTCCCCGCCGGCGTGAACGCAGGAGCGAAATCCCCACTTCACGTGGTTCTTCAGCTCGATCTGCACTGGTCCGGCGAGTGGTATTCCAGGAGCCAGGCAACGGCCCGGCGGGCGCGTTGGATGGGCTCGTGGTCCCGGTGCAGGACGTAGTTGTCGTTGGCCAGGTGGAGAAAACTGTCGAACTCGAACGCCAGCTGGGCGGGTTCCTTGTCGCGGATGGCCAGCTGACCTGCTTCGCAGGCATCTTTGATGATGTCGGTGAGCAGACTTGTCCATGCGATGTGGTGTTTGACGAGAAGTTCGCGGACATCACCGGCACGGGCGCCGAACTCTGAGCTGGCAGCCGCGAAGAAGCAGCCGCCGGGGAACGTGTGCTGGGCGTAGTTCAGGAAATTCTCGAACAAGGCGCGTAGTCGGGCGATCGGCTCGGGCGCGCTCAGGGCCGGACCGATCACCTGAGCGTTCATGATGTCGGCTGCCGCGGCGATGGTGGCCAGCTGGAGCTCCAGCTTGGCGCCGAAGTGGGCATAGAGCCCTCCCTTGCTCATCCCGGTTGCGACCGCCAGATCCGCGATCGACAGTCCGTCCAGGCCTCGCTCGGTGGCCAGCCTGGTTGCCGCTTCCATGATGGCCCGGTAGCTGCGCTCTCCGTCGGATCGCCGGGGGCGGCGTGATGCGGAAGAACGGGGGGCACCCCCGGTGGTGACGCCCCGCTCAGGCGTCTGACTGTCCATGTTGACAAGTAGACCCGAGCGCTCGTAACCTCAGCAAGAAAGAACGATCGATCGTAATAACTAGGGCCTTCGGCGCAGGTGAGGGGGTCGCCTGCCGCGAAGACCGAGCGACGGCTCTGTGCCTGGTAGGCGGACGCCGGTGAGAGATCCAACCGAAACGGGGCGTTCGATGTCTGACCGCGCAGAGGAAAGAATGCACCTGCTCTATGCAGATGAGAAGATCGAAGGTGTGCGGGTCGAACGGTACGGAGAGCCATCGTCGCTGCCCTCCTTGGTTTTCGTGCACGGCGGTACCCAGGGGAGCTGGGCCTGGGAACATGTCGCTCCGGATCTGGCCGGCCGCGGATGGCATTCCTCCTGTCTCAATTGGTTCGGCCACCACGGTTCTGATGCTCTGGCGCCCGCAGAGGCACTTCAGCGCTCCATTATGGATGTCACGCGAGAGATACGTGTGGTGACTGATCGGCTGCCCGGGGATCCCGTCCTCATAGCCCACAGTATGGGCGGTCTCGCGGCTCTGGCATATGCGAGCGAAAGTCCCGTGAAAGCCCTGGTGTTGCTCACTCCCGTGGTGCCCGAGAAGCATGCCGGCGCAGAAATCCCCTTGCCGGTCGACCCGTCGAGCATGTGGCTGATTCCAGCCCGAGCGCTCCGTGAGGTGTTCTGGGACGCGGTGGCCGACGACGAAGCGCAGAGATATGCATCTCTGGTCGTCCCGGAATCCCCTCGGGCGGTCATCGAGGCCACTCGGTGGACGGTTGATCTCGACGTGAGCAGTATTACCGCTCCCGCGTACCTACTGGGAGCGGAGTGCGATTCGGTCGTACCCCACGAGTATGTCGAGTCCCTCGCGAAGGAAATGGGCGCAGAGTACGATATCCTGCCCGAGCAAGGGCACGGCGTCATTCTGAATCCCATCTGGGAGGATGTCGCCGCTCGCATTTCCAGGTGGCTGGACAAGACGGTCAAGTAGCCGTCCTAAGCCGCGTTCTCCCGCAGCTCCATCGCCTGATGCGAGGACGCCCCACGAGCTGGGCGCCCTCGCATCACCCGTGACTGCTCCGAAGAACCGACGACGATCACGTACCGGCGCGGAGGAACTGCACCTCGTCGATCTCGCTGGAATGGGCGTCGCCGCCACCGCTGAGCTTCGAGATCCACAGCAGCACGTGCGTGACCGGCTGGCTTCCCGCGAGCGACACCGGGGTGCTGTGGTCCCTGAGCGTGACCTCGGCGATCGGCACGGTCTCGTCGAACGCCGCATCCGGGGCGGGAGCCGAGCGGACCTGGATCACCGTGCCCGCGCTCGGCGACTCGATCGTGAGCTCGGAGAGCTGCACGGCCGACGCGAACGACACCATCACCCCGACACCGGGCTTGAGCGCCGGGAACTGCTGCTTGTAGCTGAAGGTGCTCCACCCGCTCGACGGGTCGCCGTCGATCACGCGGGACACGCGCGCGGAGTTGTCGCGGTCGCCCACGGTGTCGTAGACCTGGACGCCCGCGACCGCCGCCACGGCGCCCGGCGCGGCCGCCGGACCCGGCTGCGCGACGTCGGCGGCCGGGGCGGAGATGGCTCCACCGTCGACCTTGATGGGCGGCGCGTTGCCTTCCGAGAACACCGAGCCGAGCTGAACCGCGACGTATCCGAGCACCAGGAGGACCGCTACGGCGAGCGCGGTCAGCCCGGTGGCGAGCTTGCGCCTGCGTCGCGGGTCGGGAGGGGTGACGGCGCGTCCCTTGTCCTGCCACACGTCGCCCGGTCCGGAGGGCACGCCGTCGTCGGCAGGGGGGAACAGCGCCATGCGGTCCTGCTCGGCGACCACCTCGTCGAGGAGGCGGTGGACCGCGGCGGCGGTGTGGACCTGGCCGGGTGCGCCGGCAGGGCCGAGCGTGCCCGCAGTGATCGCGTCGAGTTCGACGGGTACGCCCGGTCGCTGCTCCGACGGGGGCACGAGAGAGCCGCCCGGCGAGCGCTCGGCCGCACCGAGACCGGCCAGCGCGGCGTCGGCGGTGGACAGCGGCCACCGCGAGGTGAGAAGGGTGTAGAGCACTGCGCCGAGCCCACGGATGTCGTCGGCCGCGGTGACGTTGGGACGGGGCAGCGCGAAGCAGAGCTGTACACGCCCCTCCGGGGTGATCCGCACGCGCTGAGGGTGGTCGCAGCCCAGCACGAGGCCGTGGCGGTGTGCCTCCTCGGCCGCGGCAGCGAGCGGGGCCACCGCGCGAGCTGCCGCGATCGGCTTGATCAGCCCGTCGGCCACGACATCGGCGAGGCTCCGTCCGGGCACCCACTCGGTGACCGCGACCCCCAGCACGTCGTGGGGTATGCCGCCGGTGCCGGGAGCCAGCACGTCGAGGAGCCGGGCGCACCCGCTGTGCTCGAAACTGCCTGCGCGCAGGGCTCGCGCGACGATCTCGTCGGCGCGTGCAGCGGCCTCGCTCTCCGAGATGCTCTCGCCGCTGAACCTCCGCAGCACGGTGGCGCCGACGTCGCGGCGCAGGATCGTGTCCTCGGCCTGCCAGAACTCGGCGCCTGCCGCGGTGTCGGAACCGACGCGCGTGCGCAGCCGGTAACGGCCGGCGAGTTCGGTGCCTGCGATGGTGCTGGATGGGACCGCGCGAACGGTGGGAGTCTCGGAAGACGGCCCCAGCCGAACCGTGGGCGCATCCTCCGGACGCTTCTGCTCCGGGACGAATGGTGTAGGCGCCGCATCGGTGGTGGGCGCTCCCCCCTCCCATGGCGCCGCCGCACCCGACGGTGGGCTCGCCAACTCACTCACTTCCACGACCTCCCCAGACACCGCGAACCACTCCCGCCCCACTCGAAGGGTACGTCAGGGGGAGGCCCTACGCCGAGGTTTGCGCCGGTCGACGAGCCGTTCGAGGCGAGCGAGCGCGGAGTCTATTTCGCGCACTCGTAGCAGCTTCATCGCGATCAGGGTCAGAATCGCCATCACGACCGCTGCCACCGCGAGCTCGATCCACGCTCTCGCCAACGGCGAAAGCTCCGCGAGCATCCGGTCGAGCAGGGTGACGGCCCCGAGAGCGAGCAGCCCGGCTGCGACCGAGGCGAGGAGTGACCGGCCCACGGTGCCCAGCACCTGCCCCGTCGGCACCCGGCCCAACCGGCGCCGCAGGAACACCTGGCCGACCACGGCGCCGGCCACGAACGACACGGCGTTGGCCGCAGCGAGCCCGAGCACGATGTCCTGCGGGGGCAGCAGGACCGGGCACAGCAGCAGCAGTGGCACCTTGACCGCGACGGTGAACAGCTGGATGAACGTGGGGGTCCGGCTGTCGGTGAGCGCGTAGAACACCCGCAGTTGCAGCATCGTGACGCCGTAGGGCAGCAACCCGAAGGCGGAGACCGCGATGGTGGTGCCGAGCAGGGTGGCGCCGTCCAGGTTCGCCTGCCGGAGCCCGAACAGCGCGACTCCGACCTCCGTGCCGAAGATCGTGAGCAGCACCGAGATCGGCACGAGGAACACCGCGGAGAGCCTTGTGCCGAGTGACAGGTCCGCCACGACGTCCTGGGTCCGGCCCTCGGCGGCGGAGCGGCTCATCCGCGGCATCAGCGCCGTGAGCAGCGAGACGCCGAGCACCCCGTAGGGCACCTGGAGGAGCAGCCAGGCGTTCGCGTAGACGGCGTACGCCCCCTGGTCAGCGGCGAAGGCCACCCGGGAGGTGATGATCAGCCCGGCCTGGCCGATCAGCACGTACGCCGTGACCCACACGGCGAGCCCGCCCGCGGTGGTGAGTCGTGGGTCCCAGCCCCACACCGGGCGGTAGCGGAACCCGGCTCGGCGCACCGCCGGGATCAGGACGACCGTCTGCACGGCGATCCCGAGTGTGGTGCCGAGACCGAGCACGAGCAGGCGCGCGCCCTCCGGCACCACCATGTAGACCGCGACGACCCCGATGACGACGACGTTGTTGAGCACCGGGGCCCAGGCGAACGCGCCGAACGCGCCCCGGCTGTTGAGGATCGAGCCGAGCAGCGCGCCCATGCCGTAGAAGAAGATCTGCGGCAGCAGCATGTAGGCGAGCGTCGTGGCGAGCGCCGGGTCGGCCGTGCCCGTGCTCTGGCTGCCGATGTAGATGCGGGTCAGCAGGGGCGCCGCGAGCATGGCGACCGCGGTGGCCACCACCAGCGCGATCCCGGCGAGGGTGAGCAGCTTGCGGGTGTAGGCCTCGCCGCCGTCGCGGTCCTCGGTCTGGGCACGCACCAGCAGCGGGATCATCACGCTGGTCAGCACGCCGCCGATCAGGAACTCGTAGACGATGTTGGGCAGCGTGTTCGACAGCGTGTACGAGTCGTTGATGATCGTGGCGCCCAGCACCGTGAACAGCGCGACCTGTCGCAGGAACCCGGTGATCCGGCTGACCAGGCTCGCGACCGCCATGAGGCTGCTGGACCGCCCGAGCGACGGCTCCTTCCGCGGCGTCACGACCACCAACTGCTCCGTGGGGCTGTCGTCCGGAACGGGGTTGGTCACGGGCTGGGGACGCGGGGCGGCTGCGGGCCGCGACCCGGGGGGCGGGGCGGGCCGTCGGGCCGGGGGTGGGGCACCGGGAGGCGGTCGGTGACCTCGAGGGGGTCCGGGAACGGGTCGCCCGTCTTCGACGGGGGGACCCGCCCAGGGCCCGGGGGACCAGGGTGGTCCGGGCGGGGGCGCAGCGGCTCCGGGCGGCCGTCCGTCTCCGGTGCCGGACGGCCCCGGCCCGGTTCGCCGCGGACCCGCCGGAGTATCCGACGGACCGCCAGCACCACGAGCAGTCCGCCCGCGCTCGCCGTCAGCCACACGGTGATGGTGCCGTAAGCGGTGGACCGCACCCGCAGGCGGCTCGGTGGTCCGAGCAGTTCTCCACCCGGAGTGCGTACCGCGGCCTGGACGATGAACTGGCCCGAGCGCGTGACCTCGGCGCTCACCCGTACCTGCCGCCTGCCGAGTGGTGGCACCTGCTGGGGCGGGATCGGCGCCACGCGCAGGCCTGCCGACGGGAGGATCTGGACGTGGACCTCGACCGTGACCGGCAACCCGTTCGCGACGGTGATCAGGATCGGGGCGTCGGAGGTCCCGAGCGAGTACGGACTCGGTGGCTCCAGCACGCGCACCGATGCCCGCAGTTCGGCCACCCTCGCCGCGCCGGCGGTGGCTGACGCGGTGGCGGCGGCAGGCCGGCCCCGCCAGGCCGCCGAGACCGGCCGGGCGAGGCCGAGCCGGAGCGGGTCGAACGCGTCGTCGGGGCTGACTCCCACGCCGGAGCGCGGTACCGCGGCAGAGCTCAGGTCCTCGATGTCGCGTGCGGTCTCGCCGACGATGTCGACCGCGCTGCCGGGGATCTCACTGCCGCCCGCCCGCAAGGGGTAGGCGGGCGCCAGCGGGGCGGTCCCGGCAGGCGGACCTGCTGAGAGCACCCCGTCGAGCGCGCGGGGCACGATCCGGCGAGCCTCGATGAGCTGGTCGACGGTGGCGAGCAGCGCGTCGGCTCCGTCGCCCTCGACCGCCCACTGGTGTGGCGGTGCGAGCACGAGTGGGCCGGGAGCGGCGGTCCCGTCCGGCGCCTCCTCCGTGCGGAAGGTGAGGGCGCCGATGAGGTCCTGGGTGGACAGCGGACCGACCGTGCCTGCCGGGGTGGTCGACACCACGGCACCGCCGCGGCCGGGGTCGGGGCCGGAGAAGCTGCTGGGCCCGGAGGCGGCGCGGGTGAGCAGCGGATCGGTCAGCACCGCGAACTGGGGCAGGCTTCCGCCTGCGATGGGAACCACGCCGCTGTGACGCTGCACGCGGCCCTGGTCGACGCCGTCCGCGGAGAGCACCAGTGAACGGCCGTCGGCCTCGGCGATCCGGTCCAGCGCGGGGTCGTCGGCCACGCCTCCGACGGGCCACGTGACGCCGGGCACGACCGTGTTGTGCAGGACGTCGGACAGGACCTGCCTGCCCTCCCGGATCGTCGTCGTCGCGAGGTCCCCGAGCCCACCTCTCGTCAGAGCGACGAGATCTGCATCCGCGTACGGCAGCGCGATCACACAGCCGCCCTTCGCCACCGCTTCGAGACTGTCCAGCCAGCGCCCCGCCACCTCGGCACCCGTCCCGGGCACCGGGCCGCCGCCACCGGGCCGCTCGACCTCGTACCCCGCGCGCATCAGGGACGCCGTCTCCACGAGATCGGGGTCGATGGCCAGGCAGGTGGCCGCCCGCACGCTGGACCCCGGAGGCGCGCTCGTGGTGAGCGCCGAGACGAGGCTGCCGAGCCTGCCGCCGGGAGCCATGGACGCGGCGAGGTCGTCGTCGGTGAGCAGGGTGGGCTCGCCCGGCACCGTCGCCACCAGCCGCGGGGTGTCGGTGATCGGGAACAGCAGCGAGAACGGGATCGCCGCGCCCGCGGGAGGCGGAGGAACGCTGCCCGCCCCGTCGGGGGCAGGCGGCAGCGACATCACGGGCAGCAGCATCCGGACCGCGGCCAGTCGCGCCCGCTGGCCGTCGCGCGGCACCCCGTTGACGTTGACGAGCAGCTCGTGCACCCCGACGGAGTCGAGAGCGAGGCTCGTACCGGGCGCGCCCCGGAGCGGCACGGTCAGCCGGATCGGCATCTGGCCACGCGGTGCGAGCTCCCCGGGGAGCCCGGTGAACTGGGGGGTGACCGCATCGGTGCTCGCGTCGCCGTCCAGGGCGTCGCGGAGCGCGCCCTCCGTGCCCAGCGGTTCGCCGCGCTGCACGCGGATCACCAGGTCCCCGATCGGCTGGTCGCCGGTGTTCGTCAGTGTGCCGGCGAGGGTGAGGATGCGGGGCCCCGCCGTGGTGACGACGCGCGGGGTGAGCTGCGTCAGGTCCAGTCGCAGCGGCCCGGCGGCCCCGTCCGGATCCAGCTGGAACGGGAACTGTAGGGGCGCGGCCCGGGCCGGAGATGCGTACGCCGGGGTGGCCGACGGCCCTACGAGCAGCAGTCCCGTCAGTGCCAGCCCCGTCAGCGCCAGCGCCGTGAGCATCCGAACCGGGATCGCGACCAGGGTCGCGATCGGCTTCACGCCGTCTCCTCCAGGAGCTCCGTGGCCCGCCGGATCAAGCGTCGCTCGTCGGCGTAGGCCAGCCGCGACTCGAGCTCCTCGAGCGGCACCCAGGCCACCTCGGAGACTTCGACGTCGGAGTCGGACAGTTCGCCGCCGAGGGCGCGCAGCAGGAAGTGGTGCACGGTCTTGTGCACGCGCCGGTCCTCGGCGACGAACCAGAAGTCGATGGTGCCCAGTGGTGCGACCACGCGGCCGATGATGCCGGTCTCCTCCTCGACCTCTCTCACCGCCGCCTCCTCGGCCGTCTCACCGGCCTCGATGTGGCCCTTGGGCAACGACCACAGCAGCCGTCCCCGCCGGTCCAGCCGCCCGATCACCGCGGCCGTGCCCGATGCGGGGTCCACCACGAGCCCACCTGCCGACGTCTCGTCGACAGTCCGCAGCCGCCGCCTGCGATCCGAAGGGCGGCTCGCGCGGCGCCCCCCGGAACGGCCGCGGGATGTGGACATGCGGCGATCGTATCGAGCAGACCGGTTCCGGTGCCCGGCCAGCGCCGGGCCACCATCCTCGTCGCTGCGTCCGACCCGGGCGCCTACACTGGCCCGCCGTGTCCGCAGCAGCCCTGGCGTCCGGTGCCGTTCCCCCCGACCTCGTTCGTGCCCAGGAGAATGCGGTCGTGGAGATGGTGCAGATCGGGCCGGTCGCGGAGGAGCTGGCGGCCCGCTTCGCCCTGGCCGGCCACCGCCTCTACCTCGTCGGCGGCAGCGTCCGCGACGCCCTTCTCGGGCGCGAGTCCGGCGACCTCGACTTCACCACCGACGCGCGGCCAGACGCGGTACTCGCGGTGCTCGCCGGCTGGGCCGACGCGGTCTGGGACACCGGCATCGCCTTCGGCACCGTCGGGGCGCGCAAGCGCGGCGACACCGTGGAGATCACCACGTTCCGGGCCGACGCCTACGACCGCGTCACCCGCAACCCGGTGGTCGCCTTCGGCGACACCATCGAGGACGATCTCGTGCGCCGCGACTTCACCGTCAACGCGATGGCGGTGGAGCTCACCGGCGACGAGCGCCGCTTCGTCGACCCGCACGGTGGGCTCGCCGCGCTCGCGGCGGGGGTCCTCGACACGCCTGCGACGCCGGAGGAGTCCTTCGCCGACGACCCGCTGCGGATGCTGCGGGCCGCCCGCTTCGTCTCCCAGCTGGGGCTGGCGCCCGCCCCCCGGGTCCTCACGGCCATGACCGCGATGGCGGCCGAGCTGCGCCGGATCACCCGCGAGCGGGTGCAGGTGGAGCTCACCAAGCTGATCTGCGGCACGTACCCGCGCCGGGCGGTCGAGCTGATGGTCGACACCGGGCTGGCCGAGCAGGTGCTGCCGGAGGTGCCGGCCATGCGGCTGGCCGTCGACGAGCACATGCAGCACAAGGACGTCTACACGCACTCGCTGGTCGTCATGGAGCAGGCGATCGAGCGCGAGGAGCCAGGCAGCCCGGATCTCGTGCTGCGCCTCGCGGCCCTGCTGCACGACATCGGCAAGCCCGACACCCGGCGCAAGGAACCCGACGGGCGCGTCAGCTTCCACCACCACGAGGTGGTCGGGGCGAAGATGGTGCGGCGGCGGCTCCGCGAGCTGCGCTATCCCAAGGCCGTCATCGACGACGTCGCCCAGCTCGTGTTCCTGCACCTGCGGTTCCACGGCTACGGCACCGGCGAGTGGACCGACTCCGCGGTACGGCGCTACGTCGCCGACGCAGGGCCCCTGCTCGACCGGCTGCACAAGCTCGTGCGGTCCGACTGCACCACCCGCAACCGACGCCGCGCGGCCACGCTGCAGCGCAGCTACGACTCCCTCGAGAACCGGATCGCAGAGCTGCGCAAGCAGGAGCAGCTCGACGCGATCCGTCCCGACCTGGACGGCAACGCGATCATGGAGCTGCTCGGCGTCCCGCCCGGCCCGCTCGTCGGAAAGGCCTACAAGCACCTCCTCGCCGTGCGCATGGAGCGCGGCCCGCTGTCGCGTGAGGACGCGGAGGCCGAGCTCCGCATCTGGGCGACCGAGAACGGCGTGGGCTGACGGCGGTCAGGCCTCGCGGGTGCGCCGCAGTTGCTGGTCGTGGGCCAGCAGCCCCAGCAGGTAGAGGGCGGCCGCCGCGCCCAGGAGCCACGGGGCGTAGCCGTCGGGCGGGCTGAGCAGGGCGGCGACGGCCACCGCGAGCACGTAACCGACGTTGAACACGATGTCGTACAGGGCGAACACCCGGCCGAGGAACCCGTCGCCCGCCTCGCTCTGCACCGCGGCGTCGGTGCACAGCTTCACGATCTGGCCCGTGGCGCCGAGCACGAACGCCGCCGCCAGCACGGCGGGAGCGGAGAGCAGCAGCGCCAGGGCGACCTGCGTGACGGTGGCGACCACCAGCGCCGTGCGGATCGTGCGGGGACGGCCCCAGCGCCGCACCATCCACGGCGCGAGCAGCGCCGCGACCCCGAGACCCGCTGCGCCGAGCAGGACGGCCTCGCCGATGCCCGCCAGCCCGGCGCGGAACAGGCCGCTGTCGGTGAACGCGTACCGGAAGAGCAGCAGCGACAGCAGTGTGGTGATGCCGATGGACAGCCGGTGGGCCGCCAGCGCGAGGAAGGACGCGGCCACCGAGGGGGTGGCGGCGGTGGCGCGTACCCCGTCGGCGAGCCCGTGCAGGACGGTGACGGCGGTGCGGCTGCCCGGGTCGGTCCGGTCGGGCCCGAGCGACCCGCGGCTGAACCCCGCAGCCAGCGCGGCGGCGAGCAGCGACCCGACCACGGCCACCAGCGTGGTGATCGCCGAGCCGGTGTCGTCGGGCCCGACGATCGCGCGGATCCCGATCGCGCTGGCCCCGCCGAGCGCGGCCATGCCGGCGCCCACGGTGACCGCGAAGGTGTTGGCCTCGACCAGGTGCCGCCGGGGGACGACGTGCGGGAGCGCCACCGACAGGCCCGAGTTGACGAACCGGCTGACCCCGGCGACGGCGAGTGCGGCCAGGTACAGGCCCGGACCGGAGACGCCGGTGAAGACCGTGGCTGCGACCACGACGATGAGCGCTGCCCGCACGACGTTGGCCGTCATCAGCACGCGCTTGCGGTCCCAGCGGTCCAGCAGCGCCCCGGCGAACGGGCCGATCAACGAGTACGGGAGCAGCAGCACGGCCAGCCCGGCGGCGACGGCGATCGGATCGGCCTGCCGCTCGGGGTTGAAGAGGACCGCGCCGCCGAGTGCGGCCTGGAACACGCCGTCGGCCCATTGTGTGGCGAAGCGCACGGCGAGAAGGCGACGGAGGCCGTGGGTGCGGACGAGCCGGGCGAAACCCAGTCGCTCGGTCGCCTCGGTCGCGGCTTTTCCAGCGGCGACCGGCGGCGTCGGTGGTCCCGATGTCGGCACGGGCGAAGGCTACGCGGACTGCCGGATGCGACGATGGACCGCGTGGTGGACGACCGCTCGGGCTCTGGTGCTTCTCCTGGTTCCGAGCCGGGGCCGGGCAGCCTGCTCGTTGCTGCGCCGGGGCTGCAGGATCCCAACTTCCACCGCACGGTGATCTTCATGATCGAGCACCGGGACCGGGGCAGTCTCGGCGTCGTGCTGAACCGGCCGAGCGAGGTCCCGGTGCGCGACGTGCTGCCTGCCTGGGCGCCGCTGTCCGCGCAGCCCAGCGCGGTGTTCGTCGGTGGTCCGGTGGAGGGGGAGACGGCGCTCTGCCTCGGGGCGGTGCGCACCGGCCTCCACCCGGGCAACCTGGAAGGGCTGGTGCGGGTGCGCGGTCCGGTGGTCCTGGTCGACCTCGACACCGATCCGGCGGCGATCGGCCCGAGTCTGCGTGGCCTGCGCGTGTTCGCCGGCTACTCGGGCTGGGACGCGGGACAGCTCGCCGGGGAGATCGACCGTGGTGACTGGATCGTGGTCCCTGCGCTGCCCGACGACGTGCTGTCCGGCCACGACGCCGCGCTGTGGGGCCACGTGCTGCGCAGGCAGGGCATGCCCCTGTCGCTGCTGGCGACCTACCCGTCCGACGTCCGGCACAACTGACGGCCGGCGCTCGGCGAGGCGGGGTCAGCCCTGTTCGGCGCCGCTCGGGACACTGGTGGCCGTGTCGCGGCAACCGGCCACGAGGTCGCATCCGGCGCACGTGCCCGAGCAGCCGGACGGCCCGGCGGCCGGCGGGGCCACGGAGGTTGCGGCGCGGTCGCCCACGACACCGGCGACGCCGGCGAGCCCGAGCGTCCCGACGACCGCCACGGCGAGCACCACCCAGCCGAGCACGCCACCCGCTCCCGAGAGCAGCACCGCTCCGCCCGCCACCGCGATCGCACCCGCGGCGGCGGCAGGCGTGGCCGCTGCCCTGTTGCCGATGACGAACGCGGCGTGCGAGCTCAGGGTCGTCTCCGTGCGGACCCCGATCCAGGCGTTGCGGCGCAGGCGCGAGCGGGCGCCGAGCACGGCGACGGCGATGAGCGCGAGCCCGGCCAGCACGAGCAGCGAACCGAGGACCAGACGGAGTGACTGCGGCACGTGGCCAGCCTAGTGCGGTGGCCACGAACGCCGGTGGACGTTTGTGGCCGCCGCACTAGACGAACCCGGGCGCGGGACCTGCGTCAGCGGAGTTACCCTGAAGGCGTGGCCCATCGACTCCTCGTCGAGGCCGCGTCGCAGTAGCAGCACCCGGCGCGGCCGACCCCTCATGCCCCGAGCGGCAGGGGGGTCTTCTGGTTTTCGGGCCGACTAGACACCTCCCAGGAGTGGGACATGAGCACGGACACGACCGCAGTTGCGCCGGAGCGCGCCGACGGCCCAGCCGACGACGGGGCGCTGCCCTACCGGTACAACGCGCGGCTGGCCGCGCAGATCGAGCGTCGCTGGCAGGACCGGTGGGAGAGCGAGGGCACCTTCCACGCCCCCAACCCGTCGGGTCCGTGGGCCGATCCGGCCGCCACCGCTGGCGAGAAGGTCTACCTGCTCGACATGTTCCCGTACCCGTCGGGCTCCGGGCTGCACGTCGGTCACCCGTTGGGATTCATCGGCACGGACGTGCTGGGGCGCTACCTGCGGATGAACGGCCGCACGGTGCTGCACGCGATGGGCTTCGACGCGTTCGGGCTGCCCGCCGAGCAGTACGCCGTGCAGACGGGCACCCATCCGCGTAAGACCACCGAGGAGAACATCCAGCGCTACAAGGCGCAGCTGCGCAGGCTGGGCCTGGGCCACGACGAGCGCCGCTCGGTGGCCACCACCGACGTCGAGTTCTACCGGTGGACGCAGTGGATCTTCCTGCAGATCTACAACTCCTGGTACGACGAGGCGCAGCAGAAGGCGCGTCCGATCGCGGACCTGGAGGCCGAGTACGCCGACGGCACCCGAACCGCTCCCGACGGGCGGGCCTGGAGCGAGCTGACGGGCGTGGAACGGCGCCGGGTGGTCGACGGGCACCGGCTGGCCTACATCTCGGAGGCGCCGGTGAACTGGTGCCCGGGGCTGGGCACGGTGCTGGCCAACGAGGAGGTCACCGCCGACGGCCGCAGCGAGCGGGGCAACTTCCCCGTGTTCCGGCGCAACCTGAAGCAGTGGATGATGCGGATCACCGCCTACGCCGACCGGCTGGCGGCCGATCTGGACCGGCTGGACTGGCCCGACTCGGTCAAGGCGATGCAGCGCAACTGGATCGGCCGCTCCGAGGGCGCGCAGGTCCGCTTCCCAGTCACCGGCGTCGGCACACCGATCGAGGTCTTCACCACCCGCCCCGACACCCTGTTCGGCGCCACCTACATGGTGCTGGCGCCCGAGCACCCGCTGGTCGACGCGATCACCCCCGAGGCGTGGCCCGCCGATGTCGATGCGCGCTGGACCGGCGGGGCCGCCACGCCGCGCGAGGCCGTCACCGGCTACCGGGACGCGGCGGCGCGCAAGTCGGAGCTGGACCGGCAGGAGAACCGGGAGAAGACCGGCGTCTTCACCGGCGCCTACGCCACCAACCCGGTGAACGGGCAGCCGATCCCGGTCTTCGTCGCCGACTACGTGCTGATGGGCTACGGCACCGGCGCGATCATGGCGGTGCCTGCGCAGGACCAGCGCGACTGGGACTTCGCCACGACCTTCGGCCTGCCGATCACCCGCACCGTGCAGCCGAGCGACGGCTGGGACGGCGAGGCCTTCACGGGCGACGGCGCGGCGATCAACTCGGCCAACGACGAGATCAGCCTGAACGGCCTGGGCGTCACCGACGCCAAGCGCGCGATCATCGACTGGCTGGCGGCCCGGGAGTCCGGTGAGTCGGTCGTCCAGTACAAGCTGCGCGACTGGCTGTTCTCCCGGCAGCGGTACTGGGGCGAGCCGTTCCCGATCGCGTGGGACACCGACGGCCTGCCGGTTCCGCTGCCGGACGACCAGCTGCCCGTCGAGCTGCCCGAGATCGACGACTACTCCCCGAAGACGTACGACCCCGACGACGCCGACACCGAGCCGGAGCCGCCGCTGTCGCGGGCCGAGGACTGGGTGGCGGTCGACCTGGACCTCGGGGACGGCCCGCAGCGCTACCGCCGCGAGACCAACACGATGCCGCAGTGGGCCGGTTCGTGCTGGTACTACCTGCGCTACCTGGACCCGGAGAACGCCGAGCGCTTCGTCGATCCCGAGGTCGAGCGGTACTGGCTGGGCAAGGACCCGTCCCGCGGTCCGGGCGACCCCGGCGGCGTCGACCTGTACGTCGGTGGCGTCGAGCACGCGGTGCTGCACCTGCTGTACGCCCGGTTCTGGCACAAGGTGCTCTACGACCTGGGCTACGTCACCTCCGAGGAGCCGTTCCGGCGGCTGTTCAACCAGGGCTACATCCAGGCGTTCGCCTACACCGACGCGCGTGGCACCTACGTTCCCGCCGAGGAGGTCGTGGAGGTCGTCGACCCCGACGGCACCCCTGGTTTCACGTGGAACGGACAGCCGGTGCGCCGGGAGTACGGGAAGATGGGCAAGTCGCTGCGCAACGTGGTGACTCCCGACGAGATGTGCGAGCGCTACGGCGCCGACACCTTCCGCCTGTACGAGATGTCGACGGGGCCGATGGACGTCTCCCGTCCGTGGTCCACCCGCGACGTCGTGGGTTCGCAGCGGTTCCTGCAGCGCGTGTGGCGCAACCTGGTCGACGAGCACACCGGCACGGCCCGCGTCACCGACGAGGAGCCCGACGTCGAGACGCTGCGTGCGCTGCACCGGGCGATCGCCGGCGTGCACGCCGACTTCGCGGCGCTGCACTACAACACGGCGGCGGCCAAGCTCATCGAGCTGAACAACCACCTGACCAAGACCTACGGCACCACCGGTGTGCCGCGGAGCGTCGCCGAGCAGCTGGTGCTGATGATGGCGCCGCTGACGCCGCACGTCGCCGAGGAGCTGTGGACGCTGCTGGGCCACGAGGGCTCGCTGGCCCACGGTCCGTTCCCGGTGGCCGACGAGCAGTACCTGCTGGCCGACACCGTCGAGTACCCGATCCAGGTCAACGGCAAGGTGCGTGGCCGGATCACCGTTGCGGCGGACGCGGGTACGGACGTGGTGGAGGCAGCCGCGCTGGCGGAGGAGAAGGTCGCCGCCCTCCTGGACGGCCGCACTCCCCGCAAGGTCATCGTGGTGCCCGGCCGCCTCGTCAACGTGGTGGTCTAAGAGGGTTCATGGGTCAGCCTGCGGCCGGCCGCAGCACGAGCTCGGTGAGGGCGGCGTCGTCGGGCGCCGTCACGGCCAGCAGCACGGCCCCGGCCACCGACTCCGGCCGCAGGTAGGCCTCCGGCCGGTACTCGCCTCCCTCCTGGGCGACGACGTGGCGCTGCATCCCGGTGTCGACGCGGCCGCAGTGCAGCGAGGTGACCCGCAGACCGTTCGGGGCCTCCTCGGCCCGCAGCGCGTCGGCGAACGCCCGCAGGGCGAACTTGCTGGCCGCGTAGGAGGCCCAGCCCGGGTTGGCGGCGAGGCCTGCGCCGGAGTTCAGCAGCACGACCCGTCCCCGTGCGGCCCGGAGCGCAGGCAGCAACAACCTGGTCAGCTCGGCCACCGCGACGACGTTCACCTCGAACTGGCGTCGCCAGGTGGCCACGGAGGTGTCGGCGACGGTGCCGAGTGCACTCATGCCGGCGGAGTGCACCAGCACGTCGAGGCGCTCGACGCCACCTGCCGCCTCGGCCAGCGCCGCGGTGTCGGTGAGTTCGACGGGCCATGGGCGCGCGCCCGGTAGCTCGGCCGCCAGTGCTTTCAGCGCCTCCGTGTCCCGGCCACCGAGCAGCAGATCATGCCCGGGAGCGAGCGCCCTCGCCACGGCGGCGCCGATGCCGCGGGACGCCCCGGTGACCAGGGCGAGAGGACGTAGGTCGAGCTCCGTCACGGCCGCGCACTCTACGACCGTCCTGACCTGCTCCTACCTCCGGGGACGCCGGTCCGCCCGGCCGTGGGCGGGAGAACCCCGCGAGACGGGCGGACCGCGCGTCGCTGGTCAGATCCGGCGGGCGCCGTTGAACGGCATGGCGTTGATGTTCGAGACCTTGACCGGAGTCCTCGAGTTCACCGCGTTCACGACCTTGCCGCCGCCGATGTAGATGCCGACGTGGCTGACGGGCCTGTAGAAGAAGACCAGGTCACCGGGGCGGAGGTCGGACTTCGAGACCGGTCTGCCCACCCTGGACATCGCACGGCTGTTGCGGGGCAGGGAGACGCCGGCGTTCTTGAAGGCCCAGCTGACCAGTCCTGAGCAGTCGAAGGCGTTGGGGCCGGTGGCGCCCCAGCGGTACGGGGCACCGATCTTGCTCATCGCGTGGCCGACGGCTCTCGCCGCGACGGCGCTGGGCCTGGACAGGGCGACGGTTTCCACCGGCAGCGCGACGGTGGCGGGGGAGTTCACCGGCGCTTCGGGGGTCGCTGCGAGTTCTGGTGCTGCTGCAGGTGCTGCTGTGGGTGCTGCGGTGGGGGCGGCCACGCCGTTGAGGGCGGGCAGGACGCCGACGAGAGCGGCGGCAGCGGTGGCGGTGGCCGTGATGGCGGCGCGGGTTGCCAGAGCAGGGATGTGCATGGGCACGGATGCGGTTCCTCGGGGTGAGCACCGCCCGACGCACGGCCGCCGAACCGGGGAGCTGGCGGCGTCAACGGGGAGCGAGTACGCACAGCCGCCGATGTTTCCGGCCGTGCCACACCCCGCCCGTCAGACGGTGACCCTGCGTCCACCGCTCCGGGTGAGCGGCGGTGCCGGCAGGGCCGTCCGAGACGCTACGAAGGCGTTTCACCAAATCGGCATGACGTATCTCTCAAGAAAGCAACCCTGCTGTGTGATCGTGATCACCGCAATTTCCACCCGAATAGTGGAGTGTCGCGATGGTGATCTTCCACCCGGGATCGGCAATTGTGTGGATCATCCTCGGCCTACCGTCGGCCAGGGGGCCATTGGCGTTGCCAATGATCCGAAAGAGTGAAAATCAATTGCGTTATGAAATGAAGTTGATCGCACGAAAAGGTTGTGCCCGCGGAACGAAAAAAGCCCGGTACAGCCGACCGGCCCCGGGCGCGGCAGGTGCCGCGGCCGGGGCCGGTCGGTGCGAGGGATGGCGGGTTCGTCAGCGCTCCCGCTCGCCGCGGATGAACTCCTCCACGGCCCGCCGGGCCTCGTCGTCGCTGTACTGCTCCGGCGGCGACTTCATGAAGTAGCTCGACGGCGACAGCAGCGGGCCGCCGATGCCCCGGTCCTTGGCGATCTTCGCCGCGCGCACGGCGTCGATGATGATGCCGGCCGAGTTGGGCGAGTCCCATACCTCGAGCTTGTACTCCATGTTCAGCGGCACGTCCCCGAAAGCGCGGCCCTCGAGCCGCACGTACGCCCACTTGCGGTCGTCGAGCCACGCCACGTAGTCCGACGGTCCGATATGGACATTGTCCTTACCGAGATCCCGGTCGACCTGCGACGTGACCGACTGCGTCTTGGAGACCTTCTTCGACTCCAGCCGCTCGAGCTCCTTCATGTTCAGGAAGTCCATGTTCCCGCCCACGTTGAGCTGCATGGTGCGGTCGAGCTGAACGCCGCGGTCCTCGAAGAGCTTCGCCAGCACCCGGTGGGTGATGGTGGCGCCGACCTGGCTCTTGATGTCGTCACCCACGATGGGCACGCCCGCCACGCGGAACTTCTCGGCCCACACGGGGTCGGAGGCGATGAACACCGGTAGTGCGTTGACGAACGCCACGCCTGCGTCGATGGCGGCCTGCGCGTAGAACCGGTCGGCCGCCTCGCTTCCCACCGGGAGGTAGGACACGAGTACGTCGGCTCCGGTGTCCCGGAGCACCTGCGCGACGTCGACCGGCTGCTCGTCGGACTCCGTGATGGTCTCCCGGTAGAACCGGCCCAGCCCGTCGAGCGTGTGCCCACGCTGCACCGGTACGTCGAGCGGCGGCACGTCGGCGATCTTGATCGTGTTGTTCTCGCTTGCGCCGATGGCCTCGGAGAGGTCACGACCGACCTTCTTGGCGTCCACGTCGAAGGCGGCGACGAACGTGATGTCCCGGACGTGATAGCCGCCGAAGTCGACGTGCATCAGCCCAGGAACGCGGGTGGACGCGTCGGCGTCCGCGTAGTAGTGAACGCCCTGTACGAGCGACGCTGCGCAGTTCCCGACGCCGACGACGGCGACACGGACCTGAGTCATGGCCGGCTCCTCCTCATGTTTCGGTGTGCCCAGGCCCTGGCTCGCGGGTCCCTGGGTGGTCGGTATCCGAGTGGTGATCGGCAGCGTCGCCGGTGGCGCTGTCCTGCTGCGCTCGCTCGGTGGCGATCAGCTCGTTGAGCCAGCGCACCTCGCGCTCGCTCGAGTCGAGACCGAGCTGGTGCAGCTCCCTGGTATAGCGGTCGATCTGTGCACCTGCCTTGGCCAGCGTGGACCGCAGTCCCTCGCGGCGTTCCTCGACGGCTCGCCTGCGGCCCTCGAGGATCCGCATCCGGGCCTCTGCCGGGGTGCGGGAGAAGAAGGCGAGGTGCACGCCGAAGCTCTCGTCGTCCCACGACTGGGGGCCGGACTCGGTCAGCAGCTCCGCGAAGCGCTCCTTGCCCTCCGCGGTGATGCGGTAGACGCGCCGGGCGCGCCGGGACCACGCGCCCGGCTCGGGCGCCTGCTCCGGATCCTCGACGATCAGGCCGGCGCGCGTCAGGCGACGCAGCGCCGGGTAGAGCGAGCCGTAGGAGAAAACCCGGAACCCGCCCAGCCGCAACCCGAGCTGTTTGCGCAGTTCGTAGCCGTGTACCGGGGCCTCGTGCAGCAGACCGAGGATCGCCAGCTCCAGCACGACGACCCACCTGCCTCTCTGCCCGATGCCGACGCCCATTGTATCGGCTCGATACATCTACCCGCTGTGTCGAGAAGTACGCCACCCACTGAACGAGTGCACCGGAGGCGTTCTCAACAGGGGGCGTGACAGCCCGCGTACCCTGGCCGGGTGCGCACCCAGCGACAGGTGGTCGACTACGCGTTGCAGCGTCGGGCGCTGCTCGCAGAGGTCCACTCCGGTCGGGTCGGGGTTGCCGAGGTCTGCGACGCCAGCCCGTACCTGCTCCGAGCCGCGCGGTTCCACGGTGAGCCGACCGACCAGACCTGTCCGGTCTGCCGCAAGGAGCGGCTCACGCAGGTCTCGTGGATCTTCGGCGACGCGCTCAAGCACGCGGCCGGGTCGGCCCGCAAGCCCGAGGAGATCGAGCAACTGGCGAACTCCTACGCCGATTTCTCCGTCTACGTGGTGGAGGTCTGCCGCACCTGTAGCTGGAACCATCTCGTGCTGTCCTACGTCATGGGCACTGGTGACGCTCCCCCCACCAGTGGTCGCAGATCCGACCGACGCAGGACCGCCGCCGAGTGACCGACTCCCCCACCCCCGAACCTCCGGAGCACCGGTGAGTGATCAGCACCACCCCCGGTTCGGCATGGTCGGGGGCCCCGGCCAGATGCCGCCGGGTGCCCCTGGTCCCCGATCCGGCCCTCCGCCACGGCCCCCGATGCCTGGCGGCCCGCTCCCCGGTGGGCGTCCCATGCCGCCGCATGGCGCCCCGCCGCCCGGAGCCCCTCGTCCCGGAGCCCAGCAGCCGAGGCCGCCGCACCCGGGAGCGCCTTATCCGCCTCCCCCCGGCGCGCCCCAGCGCGGCCGGGCCCCCGCTGCGCCTCCGCCCGGACCCGCCCCACCGCAGCGCTACCGCCCGGACGGCCCACCCGTACCGCAGCAGCCCGGCGGGCCCAGGGCTCCGTACACGTCCGGGGACATGCCACTGCTCACCCACGACGAGACCGGTGCCGCCTCGGTGGCGAGGGAGGGTGCCCTCGCTCTCGCCGAACGAACGGCGACGACCGGGGGGACCGGACCGGGCACGCCGGTGCCGCCGTCCGGCAAGCGCAGCCGGTGGCGTCGCATCCGCCGGATTCTCTACGTCCTGCTCGGTCTGGCGGTGATCGGCCCGTTCCTCGCCTTCGCCGTCGGCTGGATGATCTTCGACGTGCCCACGTCGGACGAGGCGACGCTCACCCAGGTCGCCACGTTCACCTTCGCCGACGGTCAGCCGCTGGCCACGGTGCGGCCCGAGAACGTCAACCGGGTGAAGGTCACGCTCGACCGGATTCCCCTGCAGACCCGTCAGGCCGTGGTGGCCACCGAGGACAACACCTTCTACTCGAACCCCGGCTTCGACATCACGGGCATCTTCCGCGCGGTCTACAACCAGCTCACCGGTGGGATCGGCGGCGGTTCGACGATCACCCAGCAGTACATCAAGGTGTCCACCGGCCACGACGAGGTCTCATTGCTGCGCAAGTACAAGGAGGTCGTGCTCGCGGTGAAGATCTCCCGCGAGCAGACCAAGGACCAGATCCTCGAGAACTACCTCAACACCATCTACCTCGGCCGTGGCGCCTACGGGATCCAGGCTGCGGCGAAGGCCTACTTCGACAAGGACGTCAAGGACCTGACGGTCTCCGAGAGCGCGATGCTGGCCGGCATCATCTCGGCGCCGTCCGCGTACGACCCCGCCAAGAGCGAGCAGAAGTCGACGGATCGCTGGAACAGGGCCCTCGACCGGATGGTGGAGAACAAGTACCTCACCCCGGCCGAACGCGCTCAGCAGACGTTCCCCACCAACTGGCTCCCTGAGCCGCCGCAGCTGGGCGGAGTGCCCGGCGACGACCGCTACCACATCTACGACAAGGCCGTCGGGGAGCTCGCGGCCAAGGGGATCACCGAGGACCAGATCGACACCGAGGGCCTCACGATCACCACCACGGTGCAGCAGCCACGGCAGGAGCAGGCCGTCAAGGCGATCAAGAAGGTGATGGAGGGCCAGCCCGACAACCTGCGTTCTGCGCTGGTCTCCGTCGACCCCAAGACGGGCGCGATCCTGGCGTACTACGGCGGAGCCAACGGCCTCGGCACCGACTACGCCAACGCCATGCGCCAGCCCGGGTCGTCGTTCAAGCCGTTCGTGCTGTCCGCGGCGCTGCAGAGCAACAAGGGCATCGGACTGGGCTCCACCTACGACGGCTCCTCGCCTCAACAGTTCGACGGTGGGGTCACCGTCAGCAACTCCGAGGGCTTCAACTGCGACGAGTGCACGGTGCAGACGGCCATGACGAAGTCGATCAACACGATCTTCTATCGGATGGCGGTCGATGTCGGCACCCAGCGCGTGGCCGATGCAGCCCACCAGGCCGGCATCCCCCAGGACGTGGAGCTCACTGCCCGCGGTGGTATCGCGCTCGGTGACTCGGAGGTCCACCCGGTGGACATGGCGTCGGCGTTCGCGACGTTCGCCGACGACGGACAGCGGCACGAGCCCTACATCGTCGCGAAGGTCGTCGCGGCCGATGGCCGGGTGCTCTACGACCGCGGGGAGGCCGCAGGCGAGCAGGCGGTCCCCGAGCAGGTGGCGCGCAACGTCACCGAGTCGATGATCGATGTCGCGAGCAGTTCCAGAATCGCGCTGTCGGACGGTAGGCCGGTCGCGGCCAAGACGGGCACCGTGCAGGCGGACAAGCCGGGCCAGAACAAGGACGCGTGGACGGTCGGGTACACGCCGTCCGTCTCCACCGCCGTCTGGGTCGGCAGCGACAACAGCGACCCGATCAAGAACGCCTCCGGTAGCCCCATCTTCGGGCGCATGCTGCCCGGGTCGATCTGGCAGGAGTTCATGAACGACGCCCTGCGCGGCACGCCGAAGGAGCAGTTCTCGAAGTTCGTGCCGCTGGGCAAGCCCCCGGCTGCCGACCCCAGCACCAACGCCTCGGGCGCCCCGCCCACCTCGGGTTCGCCGCAGAGCGGGTCACCGTCGACGGACGACGAGGACGACAACAACGGTCGTGGCGACTCGAACGGCAACGGGAACGGCAACGGCAACGGCAACTCTGACGACGATTCGGACAACCCGTTCGGGGTCCTGCCGGGCGACGGTGGCAACAACGGCAACAACAACGACGGCAACGGCAACGGCAACAACAACGACGGCAACGGCAACAACAGCGACGGCAACGGCAACGGCAGCGGCAACGGAGGCGGGGGCAACCCGCGCGGCGGGGACAGCAACGACCAACCCACCGGAGGCAGCGGCGACAGCGGTCGCAACGCGCCGGCGAACAACCCGGCCGGGTCCACGCGGTGACCGGAGCCGGGCGGGGGGCAGGGCGGCCTCCCGCGCCGCCCACCCGGGTCGTCCCGACCTGGACCGATCCGTTCGTGGCCACCGCCAGCCGGATCGTGGGCGGTCCGCTGGGCCGGCACGCCCTGATCGGCCGCAGCGCGTTCTGGACGCCGCTGCGTGCGGTGCTGCTCCTCGCCGTGGTCGTGCTGGCGCTGGGCTGGCTCGGTAAGGCGCCCTGCCTGCAGCAGGGCCCGTCATCGGACGGCGGCCTGATGCTCGACTGGCGCAACGGCCGCCAGTACGTCGCGATGTGCTACTCGGACACCGTCCCGCTGTACGGGGTCGAGGGTCTCGACAGCGGGGCGGTGCCCTACCGGGACTCGTGGGTCGAGAACGGCGGCACCCCGTCCGAGCAGGTGCGCTACATGGAGTACCCGGTCCTCACCGGGTACTTCCAGTACGCCAACGCGCGCCTCGCCGACGGCTGGCTGTGGCTCGCCAAGCAGGTGCAGACCCTCCCGACAGCACTACCCGTCGTCGTGTACTTCAACATCTCGGCGATCTGGCTGGCCATGGCCTGGCTCGTGGTGGTGTGGGGGGTGCGCATGCTGCGCCCGTCCCGGCCGTGGGACGCGGCACTGGTTGCGGTGTCGCCACTCGTGGTGGTGCATGCGTTCACCAACTTCGACACGCTCGCGGTCGCATGCGCCACGCTGGGCCTTCTCGCGTTGGCCCGCCGGAACCCCGGGCTCGCCGGCGTACTGCTGGGGATCGGCGGGGCCTTCAAGGCCTACCCGCTGCTACTGCTGCTTCCGATCGTGCTCGTTGCGTTCCGCCGCCGCGACGCGGCCACCGGCATCACCACGGCCGTGGCGGCCGTCGTCACGTGGGTGATGATCAACGCGCCGGTCGCGGTGACGTTCACGCAAGGTTGGTGGGAGTTCTTCCGGCTCAACCAGACGCGGCCTGCCGACCCCGACTCGCTCTACTTCGTCGTCTCGTACTTCACGGGTTGGCCTGGTTTCGACGGTCAACTGGCATCGGGACAGCCGCCCACGGTGCTCAACACGGTGAGCGCCGTGCTGTTCGTGCTGTGCTGTGCCGGACTCGCCGTGCTGGCCTGGCGGGCACCGCAGCCCCCGCGGCTGGCGTCGCTGGCGTTTCTCGTTGTGGCCGCGTTCCTGCTGGTCAACAAGGTGTGGAGCCCGCAGTACTCGCTGTGGCTGGTACCTCTCGCGGTGCTCGCGCTCCCGCGGTGGCGGCTGCTCTTGGCCTGGATGCTGATCGACGCGCTGGTCTGGGTGCCGCGGATGTTCTACTACCTCACCCCCGCGTCGAAGGGGTTGCCGCCGGACTGGTTCCTCGGAGCCGTCGTGCTCCGCGACGCGATGGTCGTGCTCCTGTGTGTGCTGGTCGTGCGGTCCGTCCTGCGGCCCGAGACGGATCCGGTGCGGGCGGTGCGGTTGCGCGGCCCGGACCGGGACGACCCGGACTGGCCCCCGCTGCCGAGGTCGACACGGTCGGAGCCGTACCCGTTCCGGGCCGGCACCGTGTCTCCCGGTGCCGATCCGGCCCGGAACGGTTCCTGACCGTTCGCGTCACCCCAGTACGACGGCCACCTGTCCGGCGCGTCCTGCCGCGGCGGGGAAACGCTCGCGCGTGCGGGCGTCATGGCCCGGAACGACCGTGGCCCCGAACTCGTCGGCCATCCGGTTGATCGTGTCCAGGCCTTCCCGCATCTCGTCGAGGTCGGTGAAGGCGAAGAACGGCCATCCGTGCTGGATCTGCTCGTAGAAATGGGCCGCGTCGGAGGCGAGCACCAGTGGCCCGCGTGCCGTCTGCACGGTGACGACCAACTCACCAGGGCAGTGGCCGCCCACCGGGTGCACCGCCACCGAGGGACCCACCCTGGCGGGTTCCCGCACCAGCCGGAGGCGACCGGCGTCATCGGCCCGTTCCACGACGGCGAGGTCGGCCTCGGTGGTGAACTCGCCGCCGAGTGCGCCGCTGTCCCGCTTGGCGAACCAGTAGTCGTACTCGGCCCCGCCGGAGACCACCTCCGCCGCCGTGAACAGGCCCAGGTGACCGATGTGGTCGTAGTGGAAGTGGCTGGTGATCACCCGGGCGACGGAGGCGGGGTCGATCTCCAGCAGTTCGAGACATTCCGGCGTGGTGGTCACCGGGATCTCGCCGAGCCAGTCGCGGGCGGCCACGTCGTATCCGGTGTCGACGAGGGTGATGCCGTCGTCGTCCCGGATGACCCAGAAGTTGTAGTCCATGTCGAGCCAGCCGTCGGGGTCGCCGTAGGACCCGTAGTCGTGGAAGACGTCGCTGCGGCGGACGCGGCGCTCGGCGTACCTCACCGAGAGCACCTCGCCGGCCGGCGCCAGCACAGCCGGATCGATCATTCAGACCTCCATGTCCGATCATCAGACTGTCGTACAGTCGGTTCAGCCTAACCGACCGCACGCTAGCCTCGGCGTCATGTTTGATGCGCGGCGTGCGGAGGTTCTCCGCGTTCCAGGGGTTCTTCGAGGGCGCGGGCAGCGGTGGGGAGCAGGCCGTTCGGCTGTTCCACGACGTGGTCGGCTCGGTGCCTGCCTACCGTGAGTTCCTCCGCGAGCACGAGGTCGACCCGGCGTCGATCCGGACGCTCGCGGACTTCCGTGGGCTCCCGTTGATGACCAAGGACACCTACCACCGGCGCTACCCGCTGCCTGATCTCTGCCGCGGCGGCCGGATCGAGGACAGCGACATGATCGCGGTGTCCTCCGGCTCGACCGGCCGTCCCAGCATCTGGCCGTGCTCGCTCGTCGACGAACTGCACATCGTCCGCCGCTTCGAGGAGATCTTCCGGGACGGCTTCCAGGCGGACGGCCGCAGCACCCTCGCCGTGATCTGCTTCCCGTTGGGCACCTGGGTCGGCGGGTTGTTCACCGCATCCTGCGTCCGCCACCTGGCGGCCAAGGGATACCCGATCACGGTGGTCGCGCCGGGCAGTACCGTCGACACGGCATCCTCCACGGCCGATGTGGCCGAGTCGATCCGGAAGCAACTGCCGCGGACCAACAGCGAGTACGCGCACTACGTCCCCGTGGACCGGCAGCTGCCCCAGGTCGACCTGCGCGAGCTGGGCGACCCCGAGTACTTCCCGGTGGGCGTGAAGCACCGGTACACCCGCCCCGGCCCGGGCACCTGACGGCGGCTCGGCACAGGACGGCGAGGTGGCCGGTGGGGCACGATCAGGAGATGGACAGCCTGCGATCCCGTGTCGCCGATGCCCTGCGCCGGTTCGAACGGCGCCCGGCCGACCGGCCGGACCTCAAACCGGCCTCGGTCGCGATCGCGCTGATCGAGCCGGGCCCGGCGTTCCTGCTCACGCGCCGCGCCTCGACGTTGCGGGGGCACGCCGGCCAGTGGGCACTGCCGGGCGGGCGCACCGAGCCCGGTGAGACGTACGGCGATGCGGCGCGGCGCGAGCTCGCCGAGGAGCTCGGGCTGGAGCTCGGCGAGGAGGCCGAGCTCGGTCTGCTGGACGACTACCCCACCCGGTCCGGCTACGTCATCACGCCCGTTGTCCTGTGGGCGGGCACCGACCCTGCGCTGCACCCGAGCCCGGCCGAGGTGAGTGAGCTGCACCGGGTGCCACTCGAGCTGATCGACGTCGAACCGCGGTTCCTCACCATTCCCGAGTCGGACGCCCCGGTGATCCAGCTGCCGCTGTTCGGCCGGTTCGTGCACGCGCCCACCGGCGCGGTGCTGCACCAGTTCCGGGAGGTGGTGCTGCACGGGCGGCCCACCCGGGTGGCGCACCTGGAACAGCCGGTCTTCGCCTGGCGGTAGGTGCGCCGAGGCCTCGCTACACCGACTCCGCGAGCGGGGTGCGCCGGTTCGCTCCTCCGTCGGCGAGCCGGTCGGGGAGGCCGAGGAACACCACGAACAGCACGAGGAGGAGCACTGCGCGTCCCCAGACGCCGATCGTCACGGCCTGGGCGGCGAAGCCCTCGTAGATGCCTATCCCGACACCGGTCTTGAGCGCGTAGAACCAGCGGAAGATGCCGATGCCCATCACGAGGTCGACCATCAGGTAGCCCACGACCCACCGCCACGGCACCTGCAGCAGCACGAAGAACGGGACCAGCCACAGCGTGTACTGCGGCGAGTGCACCTTGTGCAGCAGCAGGAAGCCGCACAGCATCGCCCCGCTCACCGCCACCCACGGGTAGACGCCGTCGCGCCGCCACCGCCACCAGCCGACGGCCGCGGCCACCGCGAAGGACAGGAGCACGAGGCCGGGTGAGAGCCAGTCCATCGTGGACTGGAAGGCGACGTTGTCGGGATCGGACTCGGGGCGGAAACCCCAGTACCAGATCGAGTTGGTGGTGAGGTCGACCTTCCGCAGCTCCTGGAACGTGAACGACGCGCGCCAGCCCTGGTAGCCGGCCAGCGCGAACGGCAGGTTCACGAGGACGACGGTGCCCGCCGCTGCCAGCGCGACGCGGATCGCCGCGCCCCAGTGCAGCGTCCCCGGGCGCGAGGCCGTGAGCACGTAGAGAGCGAGGGGCAGCACGAAGGCGCCGGGGTAGAGCTTGAACGCGAAACCGAGCCCCAGCAGGACGGCGGCCACGACCCCGCGCTGGGCCAACGACCGGTCGGTGCGCCACCCGTGCACGGCGAACACGGCGCCCACCGCACAGGCCACCACGGGCAGGTCCCAGTTGTGGAACGCGTAGAGCACCAGCGGCGGGCCGAGCGCCCACACCAGCGCCCGCCAGCGGCCCAACCTGCCCAACATCCAGCCCGTGAGCAGGCCGAACGGAGACATCAGCAGGGCGGAGGCGAGCAGGAACTGGGCGTCGTTGTGGGCGAACAGCGCTCCGGCCCACATGAGCAGGCCGGTGAGCACGGGGTACTCCACCGTGCCACCGACGAGCCGCCCGTCCGGGGTGATCGAGCCGGTGAGGTACGGGAAGATGTGGTGGTCGATGTCGCGGCCCAGCCACAGGTGCTGGATGTCGGAGTAGCAGACGTCCCGGTCGATGCGCACGTCGTAGTCGGGCTGGCTCCGCCCCGCGGCATCGAACTCCGGGCCGGTGCACCGGGCCTTGTTGACGTAGCCCAGCACGAGAACCAGGCCGGTGAGCAGCACGAGCACGACCAGCATGGCCCGCCCGGCCCGGGGACCGGCCGGGAGCGCGGCTCGGAACCGGTCGGTCCGGACGGAGCCGACGGCAGTGCGTGTCACCGGCCGGCCTCCATGCCGCGCGGCACCGCCTGGGCGGGTGTCACGAACCCAGCCGCTCACGGAGGAACGCGATGTCGGCCGCCTGGCCGTCGGCCGGCGTCTCGACGACGACCGGCGCGCCTGCGGCGGAGCAGACGGCGGCCAACTGGTCGGGGTCGATCGTGCCGTCGGCGACGTTGGCGTGCCTGTCGCGCGCGGAGCCGAACTCGTCGCGGGAGTTGTTGAGGTGTACCAGGTCGATACGCCCCGTGATGGCCTTCGCCCTGTCGACGACGTCGACGAGATCCTCACCGGCGGCGAAGGCGTGGCAGGTGTCGAGGCAGAACCCGACGCCGAACTCCCCGACGCTCTCCCAGAGCCGGGCGAGGGCGTCGAACCGGCGGGCCATGGCGTTGTCGCCCCCTGCGGTGTTCTCGATGAACACCGGCACGGCGAAGCCGCCGTCGCCCATCTGCCGCTCGACGAACTTGCGCCAGTTGTCGAAGCCCGTGGCCGCGTCCTCGGCCTGCGTGACGTGGCCGCCGTGCACCACCAGCCCGATGGCGCCGACCTCGGCGGCCGCCTCCGCGTGCTGCACGACGAGCTTGCGCGACGGGATGCGGATGCGGTTGTTCAGGGACGCGAGATTGATGACGTACGGTGCGTGCACCACCACGGTGAGGTCGCCGTCGCGTAGCTGCTCGGCCTGGGGGTGTGCAGGCGGCTTCTTCCAGCCCTGTGGATCGGCCAGGAACATCTGCACGATGTCGGCCCCACGGTCGGCCGCCGTGACCAGCGGGTCGTCCTCGCGCACGTGGGCCCCGATGAGCATGCGGCCAGCGTAGTGACCGCCCCCGACACCCGTTCCCTGGCGTGGTCCGCCGGGTGCGGTCCGCAGTGTCCGCTTCCCGTCGGTGGCCCGGTCCGCGGTGCCGGAACACCGGCTCCGCCGCCGGTGGGGCGGGCACGGTCGGCAGAGTTCTCCCTGGTAGCCTCGGCACGTCGACCTGACCGGCATCCCCCTGGGTGTCGCACGCGCCGCCCGCCCGCGGGTGTCCGTTTCTGTCGGGGCTTCCTGAGAACCTCCTGTCGCGGATGGACCGCGACCGTTCCAGTCCATAGGAGGTGAGTGGTTCTCATGCGTCATTACGAGCTGATGGTCATCCTCGACCCCAGTCTGGACGAGCGCACTGTGACGCCGTCCCTGGAGACATTCCTCAACGTCGTGAAGAACGACAAGGGGACCGTCGAGAAGATCGAGGTCTGGGGCAAGCGTCGCCTCGCCTACGAGATCGCCAAGAACGCAGAGGGCATCTACGCCGTCCTCGAGGTCACCTGCGAGCCGGCCACGGTCTCCGAGCTCGACCGCCAGCTGGGGCTCAACGAGTCCGTGCTGCGCACCAAGGTGCTGCGTCGCGAGCCGAAGCGGGCACCCGCGCCCGCTGCTGCAGCGAGCTGAGGCGATCGCGATGGCCGGCGAGACCGTCATCACCGTGGTCGGCAACCTCACCGCCGACCCGGAGCTGCGCTTCACCCCGTCCGGCGCCGCAGTCGCCAACTTCACCGTTGCGGCCACGCCGCGCACCTTCGACCGCCAGTCCGGCGAGTGGAAGGACGGCGACGCCCTGTTCATGCGCTGCAACGTGTGGCGGCAGGCGGCGGAGAACGTCGCCGAGACGCTCACCCGTGGCATGCGCGTGATGGTGCAGGGCAGGCTGCGGCAGCGGAGCTTCGAGACCCGCGAGGGCGAGAAGCGCACCGTTGTCGAGCTCGAGGTCGACGAGGTCGGCCCGTCCCTCCGCTACGCCACGGCCAAGGTCAACAAGGTCAGCCGGGGTAGCGGCGGCGGTGGCTTCGGCGGCGGTTCCGGTGGTTCCGGCGGCGGCGGTGGCGCCCCCATGGACGACCCGTGGGGTTCGGCCCCGCCCGCCGGGAGCGGCCCGGCCGCCGACGACGAGCCCCCTTTCTGACAGAGACACCACTTCCCGCCCTCGTAGGCGGGTCACGAGCACAAGCAGGAGCACCCCATGGCCAAGCCCGTCCTGCGCAAGCCGAAGAAGAAGGTCTGCGCGTTCTGCAAGGACAAGGCCCAGGACATCGACTACAAGGACACCGGCCTGCTGCGGAAGTTCATCTCCGACCGCGGCAAGATCCGGGCGCGCCGGGTCACCGGCAACTGCCGTCAGCACCAGCGTGACGTCGCGGTCGCGGTCAAGAACTCCCGCGAGGTCGCGCTGCTGCCCTACACCTCGACCGCCCGCTGAGCGAGCTCGCGAGCGAACCTCAGTACAGCGGAGGACTCCCACAATGAAGCTCATCCTCACCGCCGACGTGCCCAACCTGGGCGCACCCGGCGACATCGTCGAGGTCAAGGACGGCTACGGCCGCAACTACCTGCTGCCCCGCTCGCTGGCCGTCGTGGCCACCCGCGGCGCGGAGAAGCAGGTCGCCTCGATCAGGCGGTCCCAGCAGGCCCGTCAGATCCGCGACCTCGGCCACGCCAAGGAGGTCGCCGGTCAGCTCGGCGACCTGTCCGTCACCGTCAAGGCCAAGGCGGCAGGCGACTCCGGCCGCCTGTTCGGCTCGGTCACTGCTGCTGACGTCGTCGAGGCCGTCCGGGCCGCCGGCGGTCCGCCGCTCGACCGGCGCTCCGTCGATGTGTCCGGGCAGATCAAGTCCGTCGGCACCCACGCGGTCACGGTGCGCCTGCACCCTGAGGTCACCGCCGAGCTGGACATCGCCGTCGTCGCAAGCTGACTGGTGCACATCCGTCACGATCAGTAGTCGGGGCGGGGCGCGGGCCATGAGCCCGCGTCCCGCCCCGTTCTTCTTCTGGTCGCCTTCCTGCCACCACGCCGGTTGCCCTCGGCGGCCGGTTCGGGAGAAAGTGACGAGGGCATCGCCGAGTGACCGTCCGGACGCGCCAGGTGCGTGCTGACAGGCCCTCCCCGACACGCCGAAACGGCGCCGTCGGCGTGTCGTGACAAGAAAGTTGTCCACACTTTCGAATCGGGCTCTGAACTGGTCAGACCCATCAAGATGGCCAGTTGTCCACATCTCGTCCACAGGCTGCGACCTGCGCCTTCCTGGGCGGCGTCGGATCCGTCCCCACGCCGTCCCCAGGTCCGTGCACAGGGCGGTTTTGACCAGGCGGTCCTGCCCCATAACCTGCCGTGCGGGGGTGCGAGGACTCTGTGCGACGTCAGCTGTGATTCACCCGGGTGTTACTCGGGTTCCGAGAGGCGCGTCGAACGAATGTTCGATATAGTGGTGACTGGGGGTGACGCTGCGTATGGCATTGGCTGACGATCGTCCGGCTGGCAGACCGCGCCCGGTGCGCGCGGCGGGCGAGCCTTCGGAACCGGGTGGCACCTTCGACCGGCAGCCGCCGCAGGACCTCACGGCCGAGCAGTCGGTCCTCGGCGGCATGTTGCTGAGCAAGGACGCCATCGCCGACGTCGTCGAGGTGCTGCAGCCCGACGACTTCTACCGTCCGGCCCACCAGACCGTCTACGACTGCATCCTCGATCTCTACGGCCGGGGCGAACCGGCCGACGCCGTCACGGTCTCGTCGGAGCTGCAGCGTCGCGGCGAGCTGATCCGCCTCGGCGGCGCGCCCTACCTCCACACGCTGATCGCCACTGTGCCCACCGCGGCCAACGCCGCCTACTACGCCGAGATCGTCGCCGAGAAGGCCATCCTGCGGCGCCTGGTCGAGGCGGGCACCCGCATCGTCCAGCTCGGCTACCACGGCGCTGACGGGGCCGAGGTCAACGAGGTCGTCGACCGCGCCCAGGCCGCCATCTACGACGTCACCGAGCGCAGCACCAGCGAGGACTACGTGGCGCTGGAGGAGCTCCTCCAGCCCACGATGGACGAGATCGACGCCATCGCCTCCCGTGGCGGGGTCGCGCTCGGTGTGCCCACGGGCTTCGCCGACCTCGACGCCGCCACCAACGGCCTCCACCCCGGGCAGATGATCGTGGTGGCCGCACGGCCCGGTCTCGGGAAGTCGACGCTCGGCCTCGACTTCGCCCGCTCCTGCTCGGTCGCCCACGGCCTCACCAGCGCGGTGTTCTCGCTGGAGATGAGCAAGTCCGAGATCGTCATGCGCCTGCTGTCGGCCGAGGCGCGTATCCGCCTCGCTGACATGCGCGCCGGCCGGATGAGCGACGACGACTGGACTCGCATGGCCCGGCGGATGAGCGAGATCAGCGAGGCCCCGATCTTCATCGACGACTCGCCCAACCTCACGCTCATGGAGATCCGGGCCAAGGCCCGCCGGCTGAAGCAGCGCAACGACCTCAAGCTCGTGATCCTCGACTACCTGCAGCTCATGACGTCCGGCCGCAAGGTCGAGTCCCGCCAGCAGGAGGTGTCGGAGTTCTCCCGCCAGATCAAGCTGCTGGCCAAGGAGCTCGAGGTGCCGGTGGTGGCGATCAGCCAGCTGAACCGTGGTCCGGAGCAGCGCACCGACAAGCGGCCCATGCTGTCCGACCTGCGTGAGTCGGGGTCGATCGAGCAGGACGCCGACATGGTGATCCTGCTCCACCGGCCCGACGCCTTCGAGCGCGACGACCCCCGGGCGGGCGAGGCCGACCTGATCCTGGCCAAGCACCGTAACGGCCCCACCAGCACCATCACCGTGGCCCACCAGCTGCACTACAGCCGCTTCGCCGACCTGGCCCACGGCTGACCGGCCGCTGTAGGGTCTCAAATCTGATGTCGTAATCTCGGAGCCGATGTCGTACCGATGTCGTATACGACATCGGGTTGAGATTCCGTCAGCCAGACCCGGCGGTCGTCGTCGGCGGCCAGCCGCGCCCAGGTCGGGGCCTATGCCCACCGGCGAGCACCTATCCACCGCGGATGCCCCGGCAGCGCTGTGACGACGGTGTGCGTGCGATTGCCGCCGCAGGTGAACAGCGAGTTGCCGGTCTCAGGCATACGGGGCACGCCCTCGCGGTCCACCTGCTCGCGCAGCAAGCGCACGGCCCCCGGGCCAGTGCTTGGCTACAACCTGCTGCTCGACGATCTTGACTACGCCGAGTCGCTGGCCCGCGGCTCGTCGCTGTGCGCCACCGAGTGGCCGGGTGGCCCGCTGGCCGGGTGGGCGGCGGCACGCGGCGCGCTGAACCTCGTGACCGGCGAGATCACCCCGCAGCCCGCCAACAACGTCATGGTGCTGCTCGATCGGCTGAACCTCGCGGGGAACAACGGCTGGTTCGACAGGCCCGGCAAGCGCGACGCTGAACGTCTGCTCCGGGAGCTGCGTGACGTCGCGCCGGACCTCGACGCCGAGTACGTCGTGAGCTATCAGTTCGGCCTGGGCGCCTCCCCCGACTCGGCCAAGCACCTGCTCGGGCTCGCGAGCAAGGTCGCCGCGCGGTAACTGGGCCGTGCTCTACGACCGTCCCCACGCCCAGCGGGGTGTCCCGTCCCCGCGCCTCATCGCCGAGCTGGTCGGGTGCAGCCGCGCCACCCTTTACCGAGTGCTCGACGACGCCGCCGAGGTGACGGTGTAAGCCGCTGGCCTGCTAACCGCACAGCGGCACGCGCCGCCCTCTGGGACCGGCTCGACGAACCGCACGTGGCGCCACTCGTCGCCCTCGCCGACGACCTCGCCGCCAGCCGCGGGCTCGACAAGGGTGCCGTGCCCTCAACGAGTTTTCGACGCGCTACTCGAACGGCACTGGCTGTAGTACCCACAGCGTCGCACCTTGGCGAGGCAGCCACCCAGCAGACTCTGGCGTGAGTCCCAGGAAACCCACGACCGACCTACCTAGAGGCGGTTCTCGACGGCTGGGACGACGATGTGTGTTCCCCGCCGTTCTGCTGCGCATCGACTCGGCGCACGTCCGTCCTGTTCTGACGGCTGACGGGCAAGGTCAGGGCCCGAGCCGCGGCAACCTCGGTCGGACGTCGAATAAGGCGCGCAGGGCGTAGTCGACCTGGTCCATCTCAGCTGTGTGGCGTCGCCGAGCTTCTCGGTGAGGCGCTTGCGGATGGGTCGGTCGATCTCGGTGGCGAGAGCCCAACCCAGGTCACCGATTCGCACGGCGAGCAGCGACTGTGGGTCGCTGCCCACCACGTGCATGACGTACACGATCGGCAGACCCTCGTTGAGGTTGACCTAGTCCGCCGAGACGATCAACCGGACTGTGGACTGCCCATCGCGGGCTATGACGGGTTCGTAGCGCCAGACCTCGCCACGCCTCACGCGATTTCGCCCAGCTCATCAGTCGCGGCGACGCGCTTAGCTTCGACGTAGCTGGAGTGCTGCGCATATCAGCGGACCATCGCATCGACGCCCCTCGCGCAGCTCATCCTGGCGCCCCAAGGGCTCGAGGAAGCCGGAGACACCACTGCGATTGTTGGCGCCGCACTGGCGCACGCGGGCGGCGACCTCGGTGTCCAAGCTGGTCGTCATGCTCTCCTTCTGCATACGCCGCAGCTGGCGCGATGCGGCGCAGCCGTATCGTCGTATGCACTTGCTGGGTGGCATGCGGAATGATCAGGATCATGAGCGAACTGGCCATGGTGTACCTGGTCGAAGACCACACCGACTCCGAACCCGCGCCGTACACCAAGTACTTCGCACACGTCTATCTCAGCCAGGAGAAGGCGAAGGCCGGTGTTGAACACTGGGCTGAGCGCGGCGGCCATGGCAGGGTGAGCTGGCAGGAACACGGCCCCGTGTCTTACGCCTACCCCGCCGCCGGCCCCCGTACAACAGAGTTGTACAAGGTCGTGCCTCTGCGGGTGCACCCCGACCATCAGCTGGAACCATGACTGGCCTGAGGCGTCTTCTAGTTGGAGACCGCACGTCTGAGATTCTCCGGATCGCCTCGACCTGCGGATACGCATCGCGGTCTCCCGGGTCGACATCGCCGCCTTTGAGGAGCTGTGTTGCTTTCGCGAGCGCCGCGCCCGCCAGCTCAGGTGATGAAGGAGATGACGGTCCAGCCGGCTGCCACGGCGGCGGTTCCGACGCTCGTGGTCTGAGTTCAGTCGCTGCGACGTGGGCGGTTCGGCCAACTGAGGTTGTCCGTCGACCACGGCTGAACGTCGGCGCCAGCAGCGTCGACGAGGTACTCCCGTTCATCCTTCAGGCACGCGTCGAGCGGCAAGTGATCGAACGCTACCCAGTGCTCCGAAACTTCCACGTCATCGCAACCAGCAACAGTGCCCCGACGTGGCCCACTGATACTCCTGCTCGACCCCCCGGGGCTCTGCGCGTCGCTGTCGTTCGACCGCGGCGCCAGGCCCGCACAGATCACTGAGATGTCCGGGATGGGCGAGATGGGACCGCGTGCCTACGCGAACTGGTAGGAGGGGAGCCTGTGGCTCCCGCCGACGCTGTCAGGCAACACAGGGCCACTCCACCCACTCGTCACCTGGTACGCGGTCCTCTTCGGCCTGTCCGAGCTGGCGCGCTACCGACCGACGACGTGGGCCACCGCGATCAACATCAACGCCTCGTCCAATGCCGCCGCCCTCGAACACCTCATGGACACGGCGCACGTAGCGTGCGTGAACCTCATCGCCGAGCTGTTCGAGGTCCGAACGCCGACAGACCACGAAGAACCGGAGGGCCGTCGGAAATACCACGAGCGAGTTCGGGGGTGGAAGTTGGCACAGCAGGTGGCCGAGTAGCGCCGCACCCACAGGAAGTGGACGGCGTGTGAGGGCTGGCGTCACACCGACCGGTATGGCGTCGGACCGCGCGACGCGCGGCCAGCCGACGCCGAGCAAGCCTGGTAGCTGCTGTAGTAGAGGTACTCGGACACCGTCCCAAGACACGCCCGTTGTATCAGGCGCCCGCTCTTGGCCAGGGCTGACCGCCCGTGCCGTTCCACATCGTCCAGCTCACAAGCAGCAGTCCGGCCCCTGTCTTTACTACCGGTCCTACTACGAGCACCGGCACCCGCGTATAGGACACAGGGGCCTTGTTGCCGGACCGGTGTAACGACGCGGCTGGCGCGGCGAATCTTGATAGGGCACCGGGGAGGGGATTGGCATGGGTGAGGACGGACTTGTCGAGCTGGCGGACGCGATCGGGGTTGTGCGCGAGCAGCTGGTGGAGGCGCAGCTTGCTGGTCGACGGGTTGTAGCCGGTCAGGTGCTGACCTTCGGGGTGGGCAAGGTCGTGCTCGAGTTCAGCGGTGAGGTCAAGACGGTTGCCGGCGGGAGCGGTGGGGTGAAGTTCTGGGTGCTCACGGCGGATGCGAAGTCGGAACGCACCCGGGGGGCGGTGCACAAGGTATGCATCGAGCTGCTCCCGCAGAATCCCGACGGCAGCCAGTATGTCGTCAACGACGACATCAACGCTCCGCCCGCAAAGTAGCGACGAGAGGCTGCGAGTAGGCGGCTCGGGATGCGGCGCGCGGTCGAGGTGTATGGCTATCGACCTGACCAAGCGGACGGTCGGCGGTGGTCGAGTGGGTCGGGCTATCTACTGGGGGGCCGCATGGTCCTGACCGCCGCCCACGTGGTCACTGTTCACGGCCGGCCGATCCCGCGAGTGCAGGTGCGCACCGAGACCGGAATGGTCGAGGCGAAGGTGGCGTGGCACCGGTACGTCGGCGATGTCGACGTCGCGCTGTTAGTTGTCATAGCCCCTGGCTGGTCGGTGCCGTCGTGGCGACATCCGGTGCGGTGGGGTCGGCTGGTCACTACCCGCGTCGGGCAAGACTGCCGAGCGACAGGTTTCCCGAAGGTGGTGGCGACACCGGGACAGCGAGACAGCCACGAAGCAGTCGGCCTGCTCAACCCCGGCAGCATGGTCAAGTCCAATCTGTACGCCGTAGAGGTCACCAACCCGCCCGCCCGATCGGAGCCGGGTGAGTCAGCATGGGCGGGCATGTCCGGTGCCGCGCTGCGATGTCCCGACCTCCTGGAGCGGGAGGTGCTGGTCGGAGTCGTGACGGTTGATCCGGCAGGTTTCGACAGCCGCCGGCTGATCGTCGTGCCGATCACGACGGTCGCCACGGACCCGAGTTTCGCCGCACTCGTCGCCGAGCACACCGGCGTCGCACCGATCGTGGAGCCGGTCGAGCTCGCCGGGCTCGGGACAGAGGTTAAGGCGCCAGCATCGCCAGCGGGCCTGTTGCGCGCTGACGTGGCCGATACCCCGTTTCGGCCCCGCCCTGAGCTCGCCCAGCTCGTCGCCTGGTGCCGGGAACCGGCATGGTCGGGACTCCGGCTGGTCACCGGCCCCGGTGGGCAGGGCAAGACCCGCCTGGCTCGCCAGCTCGCCACCACGATGGCCGCCGAGGGTTGGTCGACACTGATGCTGGCCGAGACCACCACCCCGGACGCAATCAGAGTCCTTGGGCAGGTCCGCGAACCTACCCTGGTGGTCGTCGACTACGCCGAAGGTCGCACGCACCAGCTCACCGCGCTCGTCGCGGCGATGGGACGCGCCGAGGCGAAGGTCCGACTATTACTGCTCGCACGCACCGCCGGCGCATGGCGCACCGACCGCATCGATGCCAACCCCCAGCTCGAAGTCCTGAACCAGGACGACATCGTGGTCGAACTTAGCTCGCTCGAAGCCACCCCCGACGGCCGCCGAAAGGCGTGGGAGCAGGCGACCGCCGCGATCGCGCCGCGCCTCGGCAAGCTGGACGGCTACAGCCACATCGACTGGACGGCCCTTCGGACAGGGCTTGAGGCACCACCGCTGGAGGGGACGCGGTTCCGGACGATCCTCGCCGTGCAGACCGACGCCCTCGCCGCGCTGCTGCAGGCCGGTGATCCGGTCGCCCCGAACGCAGGTGGTGGGGCGGGCGAGGTGCTACTCGCGCACGAGAGCCGATATTGGTCACGGGTCGCAAAACGGCACGAGGTCGCCCTCGGCCCGATCACCCGGCACAGCCTGGTCGCCGCCGCCACGCTTTGGGGCGCCGCAACCGCGGACGAGGCCCGACGGGTGATCGCGGCGCTGCTGCCCCGCACCGACCCAGATCTCCTCTCCAACATCGTGGAATGGCTCGCCACGCTCTACAGCGACAGCCAGCAGTACTGGTCGGGCCTACAACCCGACTCGTTGGCCGAGCACCTCATCGGTACCGCCCTTGACAGGCAGGGCCGCTGCCCCACCCTCGTCGGCGACACCCTCGCCGCCGCGTCCGGCGCGCAACTCGAACACAGCCTGACGTTGCTCGGGCGAGCCCATCCCCTACACCCCCACCTCGCCGGGACCATCGCCGAGATCGTGCTTGGCGGCGGGGGCGCCGCCGCGCTCACCGTCGCCCCTCGCCTCGTCGAGCCTGGTCCACTCCTGGACGCCCTCCGCCGACTCGTCGCCACCGCTGACCCGCCCACCCTGATCAACCTCGCCATCGCGCTCCCCCGATCCAGCCTGCTCCTGGCCGACATCAGCGTGAGCATCGCGACAGCCCTGGTCACCACGCTGCGGGAAGCGGCCACTGCTGATCGCGACAAGTATCTGCCTGATCTGGCCATGTTGGTGAACAACCTCGCCGTTGCCCTGGCAAAGACGGGTCGACGAGCCGAAGGACTGATCGCCGCCCAGGAAGCTGTCGATCTCCGCCGGGAGCTGGTCGCATTCAATCGTGACGCCTACCTCCCCGACCTCGCCATGTCGGTGAACAACCTCGCCGTTGACCTGGCAGAGGCGGGCCGGCGGCCCGAAGGACTGGCCGCCGCCCAGGAAGCTGTCGATCTCTACCGGGAGCTGGTCGCCCTCAATCGTGACGCCTACCTCCCCGACCTCGCCATGTCGGTGAACAACCTCGCCGTTGCCCTGGCAGAGACGGGTCGACGGGCCGAAGGACTGGCCGCCGCCCAGCAGGCTGTCGATCTCCGCCGGGAGCTGGTCGCATTGAATCGTGACGCCTACCTCCCCGACCTCGCCATGTCGGTGAACAACCTCGCCGTTGCCCTGGCAGAGACGGGTCGACGGGCCGAAGGACTGGCCGCCGCCCAGGAAGCTGTCGATCTCCGCCGGGAGCTGGTCGCATTCAATCGTGACGCCTACCTCCCCGACCTCGCCATGTCGGTGTACAACCTCGCCGTCCGGCTCGGCGAGGCGGGCCGGCGGGCCGAAGGACTGGCCGCCGCCCAGGAAGCTGTCGATCTCCGCCGGGAGCTGGTCGCATTCAATCGTGACGCCTACCTCCCCGACCTCGCCATGTCGGTGTACAACCTCGCCATCCAGTTCGGCGAGGCGGGCCGACACGCCGAAGGACTGCCCGCCGCCCAGGAAGCTGTCGATCTCCGCCGGGAGCTGGTCGCATTGAATCGTGACGCCTACCTCCCCGACCTCGCCATGTCGGTGAACAACCTCGCCGTTGACCTAGCAGAGACGGGTCGACGGGCCGAAGGACTGGCCGCCGCCCAGGAAGCTGTCGATCTCCGCCGGGAGCTGGTCGCATTCAATCGTGACGCCTACCTCCCCGACCTCGCCATGTCGGTGAACAACCTCGCCGTCCGGCTCGGCGAGGCGGGCCGGCGGGCCGAAGGACTGACCGCCGCCCAGGAAGCCGTTAACCTCTATAAGGAGCTTGCCCGGACTGAGCCTGAGGTGTTCCGTGCGGCAGGAGAGCATGCGATCCGTCTGGCCAGCGCTCTCGAGACTGAGGAGTTGTAGCAGGGCCAGCTCCGTTACTACCGATACCGGTGGGAGCGGGGATAGAAAAGTGAGCAGGCGCAACGGGAGCGCCGCTACATGGTGTGGGGAAGCCCAGACCAGCCAATCTGGGACGAGAACGGGCTGGTCATCCCGTCAGTGCAGATGGCAGCGAACAGCGTTACTCGCGAATGGACGACTCTACTGCGGCCCTGGTTGAGTCCGGCTGACTTCGACGCGCGAGGGCAACTATCGATCGCAAAGCGCTCGAAGGACTACTGGCGAACGGTTCTTGAGGTCATGCCGTCCTTAGACCGCGACTGTCAAATCCAAGTAATCACACATTGGATTCGCCGCCGTTCTTATTTGTGTATGAAGTGCGGCGAGCGCCCGAAGGACTCGATCGGGGCCGCACTGCATCAACTTGGCAGTGAGGCGGTTGCCCTTTTTGTGCGCATTCATGATCGGTCGGTTCCAGAGGTAGTGCCAGAACTGGCGAAGGCTGCGCGAACCCGAGACAGTTCGCGATGGGAATGGTTTCAGTAGGCTGATCTCGGCTGGTAGGTGCGGTGTCCGTGTATTGCGAGGCTCGAACCGCGCGACAGACCGCGCGCCGCTCTCGCCTCTCGCGAAAAACGCCCTCGGCCCTGGTCGCTGGAGCCTCCACCTGTTTGACAGGCATCTGGACCCGTTGTTCGACACACCGATCCTGCAGGTCGGGCTCGCTCGCTCGACTGCGAGCGACTGAGGCCGATGCGTTCTCCGGCCGTCTTCTAGATGCTCGGTCTGACGTTCCTGGTGATGACTGCCGAACACCACGTACACCTGCGTGGCCCTTCTGCTACTGGTGGCGCTGGTCTGCCAAGATCAGCGCCCGACGTTGAACACAGGCGGGGGGTTGGCGAGGGCGTGACCACGGCCAGTGGCTCGGCGTCGATCGATGCCCGATTGTCTGCCGCGCTGCGTAGCGGCACCGAGGTGAACCTGATCCCGCGAACCCCCGTCGAGGACATGCTCGAAGAGGAGGTGATGCGCGGTTGGGGGTCTGACCACGACGTGGACGCCAAGTTCCTACGCGAGCTGCTGCTGTGCCGCGGGCTCGGGGCCGACGCGGTCGATCCGCGCGGGCTACGCCTGCGCGGCGCCCGGATCCGAGGTCGGCTCGATCTCGACCTTGTCGACACCCCGGTGGCGCTATGGCTAGATGGCTGCCTTCTCGAGGAAGGCGTCTCCGCAGAACAGGCCCATCTGCCACGGCTGGGCCTGGTGCGGTGTCGGCTGCACCAGACTGATCAGCCGGCCCTTGGCGCCGAGTCCCTCGTTCTTGACGGGCCGCTGCGGCTTGACGGTTCGGTGATCGTCGCCGAGGGCGCTGGCGACGATGGCGCGATCCGCCTGACCCGGGCGCGGATCGGCGGCCCACTGAACATCTCGGGCGCTACAGTACGCAGCACAAGTGGCCCGGCCCTGCACGCCGAGATGCTGGACAACAGTATCGGGGCGTTCGACGGCGAAGGCTTGACTGCCGAGGGCGCCGGTGAGCTTGGCGCGGTCCGACTGCTCGGTGCACGGATCGGCGACCACCTGCAGTTGTCGGGTGCGACGATCCGCAACGTTGACGGTCCGGCGCTGTACGCCGACCGGTTGCAGGCTCACGGCACTGTGTTCCTGACCGAGGGCTTCACCGCCGAGGGCGCTGGCGAGCATGGTGCGGTCCGACTGCTTGGCGCGCGGATCGGCAACCAGCTACACCTACGGAACGCAACGATCCGCAACCTCACAGGTCCGGCGCTGCACGCCGACGGGCTGCAGACCGGCGCGGATGTGTTCCTGACCGAGGGCTTCACCGCCGAGGGCGCTGGCGAAGATGGTGCAGTCCGACTCCTCGGTGCGCGGATCGGCAGCCAGCTCCACCTGCAGGGCGCGACCCTACTGAACGCCAATGGCCCGGCCCTGTTCACCGACGGGCTGCAGACCGGCGGCCATACGTATCTGACTGAGGGCTTCACCGCAGAGGGCGCCGGCGAACGTGGTGCGGTCCGTATGGTCGGTGCGCGGATCGGCGACGGACTTCACCTCTGGGATGCCACCTTACGGAACGCCGCCGGCCCGGCCCTGTTCGCCGACGGTCTGCAGACCGGCGGGGATGTGTATCTGATCGAGGGCTTCACCGCCGAGGGCACCGGCGAGGATGGCGCGGTCCGTATGGTCGGTGCGCGGATCGGCGACGGGCTCCACCTCTCGGGTGCCACCCTACGGAACCCGGCCGGCCCGGCCCTGCAGGTCAGCAGTCTTCAGACCGGCGGGGATGTATCTCTTGACGAGGGCTTCCTCGCCGAGGGCGCCGGCGAACGTGGCGTGGTGCGCCTGAGTGGGCGGATCAGCGGCAAGCTCACCCTGGTCGGCGGCAATGTGCGCAGCTCGTCTGATGCGCTGCACCGATGGCTGGTCGACGGGCTTACCTACAGCGGGGTCCCGCAGCTGGCGCGGGAAAGAACGCGAAACCGGGAGGCCTGGCTGGAGCTGCTGCACACCGCCACCCCCGCCTATGCCGCGCAGCCTTATCAGCAGCTCGCAGCCGCCTATCGATCGGAGGGGCACGACAGTGACGTGCGGGCCATCTTGATCGCGCAACGGCAGGACCAGATCGCCCGTGGTGGCCTGAGCCGGGGCGACCGATGGTGGGCGCGGATCACCGGCTTGTTATTGGGATACGGCTATCAACCCTGGCGGGCCCTGCTGTACCTGGGCGCAGTGCTCGCCGCGTCCGTGACGCTCGCCGTCACGCTCGGCGCCTACGGCGCACTCGCCCGCTCCGCGGGCCCCACCCCGGCCGCCCCCGCCATGACGGCGGCAGTCGCTGGGCAGGCTCCCGCGCCGGTGCTCGCGGAGACGTGCACGTTGCTCGAGCGCATCGGCAAAGGCCTCGACCTGGGCACCCCATTCCTGCCCCGCGCCGCGGCTACCCGCTGCGAAGCCACCAGCACCGCCACCGGTGCTGCCCTCACCGTCAGCACCTGGCTGCTGCAGGTCGCCGCCTGGGCCTTGGCAGCGCTGTTTGTGGCCGGGTTTACCGGCATCGTCCGCAAGACCTGATCACCACCATCCCCGATGGAACAGGGGCCGGTCACCGCTCGGCCTCGGTGGTTCGTCGAGGGCAACAAGGCCGATCTCGAGCAGTCACGGTCGCCCGGCGCCGGCGCTGTGTCTGGACGACCCGAGAGCCGTCTTTCGCCGCTTAGCATCGCGAGGCGTTCGCGGCAGAGACCATCAGCAGGAATGGCCGACACTCGACGCGGTGCACACCATCCTCGCCGGGACGCCGTCCGAGCAGGTCGCTGCGGGGTGGTGTGAGGAACGACGTCGCGTCCCCGCCAACCCCTGGCCTCGCGCTCCAAGGTGCTGACGGGGTCGGGTCCGGACTCGAAGCGGTGCAGCTGCGGACATCGGGGGGCGGGCAAGGCGTGTTTGGCATCAGCACGGTGTCGAGCATGGCTGGGAGGGGCGTCGGCACCGATTCGAATATAGGTGCTCCGGTTTGAGGTTCGCCGCTTCGCGCCGAATAGCGATCAGTCTCGTCGATCACTACCGCGTACGAATCAAGATCCACCAAGAATACACGCACCACACGGGTATATTCGACCCGACGGCACCCAGGTCTGATTGATATTAGGCCGTTAGGGTGACTTTCATCAGACGCGCCGACTCGGATTCTGTCTGGGGAGGAATCGAAGGTAGAGCGTAACTCCTGCTGACGTGGCTAGCTGACGATGTGGGGGAGGAGCGGCCGTGACGGAAGACGTTGACCTACGGTCAGCATCTGTGTCTTTCCGAAGCCCAGGCGAGGCCGAAGAGCATGTCCGATCATGGCATACAGTCGGCGCTGAAGCTTTGTCTTCGGCGTTGCCGTGGCGCACTTTCCGCTGGTACAAGGGTCAGAAGCACTACTCGGGGTTGCTGTGGACGGCGACCGAGCGGGACTTCGTGATCTACGAGTCCCGTCTGGAACTGGCCCGGCTGTTGTACGCGGACTTCGACGTCTCGGTGCAGCACATCGTGGCCCAGCCGTTCTTGTTGTCGGTCCCGGTTGCGGGGGTTGTGCGGAGGCGCATTCCGGACTATCTGCTGTTCACCGACGACGTGCCGATCGTGGTGGACGTCAAGCCAGCCCGTCGCGCCCGCAAGCCAGAAAGTGCCTTCATCATCGGCTGGACGAGGCGACTGGTCGAGTCACGCGGGTGGCGGTACGAGATCTGGAGCGAGCCGCCGCCTGCGGAGTTGGCGAACGTGAAGCTCCTGGCGGGCTACCGTCGCGACTGGTTGTTCGACTCGGCCCTGGTGGAGGAGCTACGCGCGACCGACCTGGACGGTGCGACAGTGGGACAGGCGTTCGGGAGCCTGCCCGGGCGACCACGGCCGCTGGTGCGGTCGGCGATGTTGCATCTGCTGTGGCGGTGATGCTTCTTGGTTGATCTCACCCAGCCGTTGAGCACCGCGCATGTGCTGAGGAGGGCGGGATGAGTGGCGCGGCGATACGAGTTGGTGTCGGCACTCGCTTCCTCTTTGACGGAGAGGTTGTCCAGGTAGCGGAGATGCTGAGCACGACGGCCGGCATCGAGGTGGTGCTGAGAAACGCCAGCAGCTGCCAGATCATCCGAGTGTCGGTCCGGGAGCTATTGACTTCCGAGAGGGCGCGGGTGATCCCGGATGGACCAGGACCATCTGCTGATGATCCTGGTGACATCGCCAGCGTGAGGTTGGCGGAGCTGGCTGCCACCGAACGAGCGCACGTGCTGGAACGAGCAGCCCACGTCCGTGAAGTGTTGACCGGTTATCGGTCTGGCAGCTCCGAGTTAGCTACGGAGAACGAGCCGCGTCCTGAGTATTCACCGGATCTGCCTCTCTATCAGCGTTACGAAGCGAAAGCTGCCGAGCTGGGCATCGTCGTTCGAACGGTGCAGCGCTGGGTTCAGGCCTTCCAGAACGACGGCGAGGCCGGTCTGGTCCCCAAGAAAGACTTGACGTCAAGCGGACCGATCGGACACGCGGACCGGCGCTGGGTGGAGACGGCGTTGGAAGTGATGATCGAGCACACCGGCGAGTCGAAGCCCTCCCGGACGATGGTCATCAACCGGGCCAATGCCCGGGTCATTGCTCGCTGCGGGCCGGATGTGGTGAAGCTTCCCAGTCGGGCAGCGGCGTTTCGGGTGTTGGCGGAGTTGGAGCGGCGGCATCCCACATTCCGGCTGAGCAGCAAGCGCAATCGGGACATCGCGGACCGGCCACGAGAGGCTTACGGAAAGCTGCGGCCGACCCGGCCGGGCGAGTACGTGCTGATGGATACCACACGGCTGGATGCGTTCGCGTTGGACCCGGTCACGCTGCGATGGATCAACACCGAGCTCACCGTGGCGATGGATTGGTACGACCGTTGTGTCGTCGGACTGCGGCTCACACCGGTGTCGACCAAGTCGGTCGACGCGGCTTCGGTGCTTTATCAGCTGTTTCGGCCGCGACCAGCGGGCCGGGATTGGCCTGCGTATGCGGTCTGGCCTGAGCACGGTATCCCTCGGTCGGTGCTGCTGGACACGGCCGTGATCGAGCGACCGGGCGCGGCGTCGCCGGCGGTGGTGCCGGAGACGATCGTGGTCGACCACGGCAAGATCTACTTGTCCGAGCATCTGACCAGTGTCTGTCGTCGGATGGGGATCTCGATCCAGCCAGCTCGGCTGCGGACGGGCCGGGACAAGGCGCCGGTGGAGCGGTTCTTCCGGACATTGCGGGAGGATCTGTTGCAGGCCCTGCCGGGCTACAAGGGGCCGGATCTCCATTCCCGTGGACTGAATCCTGAAGGGGACGCGTTCTTCTTCCTCGACGAGCTCGAGACCATCATCCGTGAGTGGGTTGCGACCGTTTATCACCACAGACCCCATAGGAGCCTACTCGATCCGCATCTGCCGAAGATGCGGATGTCCCCGGCGATGATGTTCGAACACGGCATCGCGCGGGCGGGCTACATCGAGGCTCCCCGTGACCCGGATTTGGGCTACGAGTTCCTCAAGACCGACTGGCGCACGATCCAGCACTACGGGGTGGAGATCGACGGCCGCCTCTATCGCGACAAGAGCGGGGTACTCAAGGAGTACGAGAATGAAGCGAGCCCTCACGCTGGCAGCGCCAAGGGGCGCTGGCCGTTCCAGGTGGATCCCGATGACATCACCCGCGTCTACTTCCGAGCTCCGAAGACCAGGAAGTGGCACACGTTGACGTGGGAGCACGCCCCGTCGCTGGAGATGCCATTAAGTGAGGACGCACTGCAGTTCGCGCGCAAGCTAGCCGCGACCAAGTACACCTACCCCGATGACAAGATCGCCGTTGCGGACCTGCTGGAGCGATGGCACATCGGATTGGGCCAGACGCTGCCGGAGCGACGGATCGCGCTGCGGCTCTCCCGCGAACAGGCCGCCATCGATCTGCCCCATGAATCACCCCAGGGGCATCCGGCGTTGGCGTTGCCATCAGTGGCGCGCGTCCTGGCAGCTACCGCGGCTCGCGACGAAGCACTGGCCGAACCACCCGGCGAACCGGTGGCGTGCGATGACGACGCCGATGACCTCGAAGCTGTCGACGCCGGGGACGACTTCTACGCCGACGCCCTGGGGGACGCGTGACCATCACACGCCGCAAGCAACCCGCAGCAGGCGAACTACGGCCGGCCAATGGCCGTGCACAGTTGGACAACCTGACCCTGGCGCGGAAGGAAGGCTGGCGCGCCTTCGTCGAAGCGGCCACCCGCACCCAGCCAGAACTGCTGACCAGCAAGGACCTGCGGCGCCTTGGGGAGGCTGCCCGCATCGACTACAACAAGCGGCGGCGGGTCTGGCACGCCAACCTCGGGCCGATCAAGACCCCGCAGTTGGCCGAGCTACACGAGGACTTGTGGGACATCCTCGACAGCAACGCTCAGGACGGAGACAAGGCCAAGGGCGCGATCGCAATCGATGCGTTCCCCGGATTGGGCAAGACCACCTCGGTGCTGGCGTTCGCCAAGCAGTTCCACCGCCGCGAGATCGCTGAGGCCGGCGAGTTCACCGAGGAAGGCCATGAGCGGTGGCCGGTCTGCCGGGTCGGGCTGAACGGCAACACCGGGATGAAGGACTTTAACCGCGCCATGCTCGAATACTTCGCCCACCCGGGACGAACCACCGGGACGACTGCCCAGTTCGCCCACCGGGCTCTGGATTGCGTGTTGTCGTGCGAGGTCAAGCTCTTGATCGTGGATGAGCTGCACTTTCTCCGGTGGCGCGCGACGTCCGGAGTGGAGATCAGCAACCACTTCAAGTATGTCGCCAACGAGTTCCCGGTGACGCTGGTGCTCATCGGCGTCGGCCTGGCTGAGCGCGGCCTGTTCTCCGAAGGTGACTCCTACGCCAACGCGGTTCTGGCCCAGACCGGACGACGCACAACCCGGCTGGACATGCGCCCGTTCGCCGTGGACACCGAGAAGGGCCGGCATGAGTGGCGCCAGTTGCTCTTGGCTCTCGAACAACGACTCGTGCTGGCCGAGAAACACCCCGGCATGCTCGCCGACGACCTCTGCGACTACCTGTTCGCCCGCAGCACCGGCCATATCGGCTCGCTGATGACGCTGATCGTCCGCGGCTGTCAACGCGCCGTCCGAACCCGGACCGAACACCTCAACCAAGACCTGCTCGACGCAGTGAAGAACGATGACGGCGCTGAAATCGCCCGGCGTGAACTGGAAGCAGCCATTGCTGCCCGCCGAATCACCACGCGCACCAGGTCGGCCCGGCGCCATGCGGGATGAACCGCGTGCGGTCGCGGTGGGGCCGAACAGCAAGGATGGCCCGACGTGCACGACTCGGCAGCGGACAGTCATGATCAACGGCCCAGCGATCAGGACGCTGCCGCTGCGCGCTGGTATTGGCGAGGGGGAGAGCGCGGATTCGTGGATCGAGGAGTTGGCGCGCCGCCACCGAGTTGCTCCGCGAGCGCTGTTGGTGATGGTCGGCCTAGCCCAGCCCCCAGTATTCATTAGCGGATTGCTCTACGGCGTCGCCCCGCAGCTGTGGCGGCACGTCGAGCGCGCCACTGGGCTGGCGGCCGGGCGCCTGGACAGTGCGGTCGGCGATTCATCCAGAACCGTGCTCCGACTCCGGCCGGGCGGCTCCCGGTACTGTCCGCGCTGTCTGGCCGACACCCACGGCCGCTGGCAGTTGTCCTGGCGGCTGAACTGGACCGTCGCCTGCCGGCAGCACCGAGTGCTGCTGCACGACACCTGCCCGGTTTGCCGTGCCCCACCCCGGCGCAAAGTGCCTGGGGGGGTCAACGCGATCCCGCCGGCCACCTGCACGCACAGTCGCGGCCCGTCTCGTCGGACCCGGTGCGGCGCGGACTTGACCACCGCGGCCGTCATCCCGGTCACCAACGACGTCCTCAACGTCCAGGTGTGGATCGAGGAACTAGTCACCGCTCTCGGACAACCCGACCGGCAGCACGCCACGACGGTGCTCACCGACCTTCCGCTCGTGGTCTCCTGGCTGCTCCTGGACAATCGGGACAGGCTGTACGCCGCCGCCAGCGGGCTGAACCCGGATCGCCCCACAAACCAGGGCGGGCAGCGCCGCAGTTATGCCACCATCGATGCCGCGCTCACCGCGGCCGCCCTGATCCACGTGAAGGCCATTTTGGACGGCAGCGACCAGGCGGCCATCATCGCGGTGCGCCCGGTCCTGTCCGGACTGCCGACCAGAACAAGGATCCCGCCACCGGGCATGTCCGCCTCGCACTGGCAGGCCCTGTCGACCCGATTCCGCAACCGGTATCTCCGTGCCGCCGACCCCGACCTGCTGGCGACCGAACGGTTGCGGATGAGAACCGTGACACCTGCAGCTCGTGACCCGGGCATCGAGGTCGGCAGGCGGGTCCAGACGATCCCGCCCACCGAGGTCGGCGGGCGGGTCCAGACAATCCCGCAGATGTTGTGGCCGGACTGGTCAGCACGCCTGTTGCCGGTCGCCGGTTTCCGCCCCGAGCTGTTTCGGGCCGCGTTCAGTATCTGCCTGCTCATACCAGGCAACCCCGACCGCGACCTATCCGCCCTGACCACACGGCTCAACCCCAGGGTCCGGCGAATCAAGATCACGCAGATGCTCACCGACCTCATGGATGAGTTTGGCCACCCCAGTCTCTGCCGTGTCCTCACCATGCTCTGCCGCATCACCGACTACCTCGACCAGGTCGGCTCACCCATCGATTACCAGCACCGCCGTGAGCACGTCCCGGCCGAAACGATCAGCTGGCCGCGGTGGAGAGACCTCGCCTGCTCGGTCGGAGCCCATCCCGGCGACAGCGGTCCCGCCGGGCGGCTCCTACTGGCCCAACGCCATCTCCATCAACTGATCACCGGGGCCGACCTCGCCGACCCTCGGCACTCCCTGGCTTTTCGCGGCGTCAGCGACCGCAGCCGTTACGTCGTCTTCACCGCGTCGTTGACCAAACCACTGCGGCAGGCACTCAAAGACCGTGCCACCGAGCTGCTGACCGATCTCGGGATCGACGAACCTTTGAACTGGTCACCTCCCGCCAGTCTCGCCGACGGGTTGGACCTGCCTGGGATAGACACGGACACGCTCGACATGGCTACGATCGCTCGTCTGATCGTGGATGAACACCGCCCGGTGAGCGAGGCGGCGCGAGCGCTGGGCGTTCACAGCGAACACGTTCGGCTCGCGCTGGAACGCCTGGACCGCCCGCATCGACAATGGACTCAGGGAGCAACACCCGTTGCCTGGCTCGTTGAACAACGGGCCGCTCGATTGTTCACCCGAGACTTCTTCGACCGCGAATACATCCACAAGAGACGGAACCTTCGTGAGCTCGCCGAGGACACCGGAATCCGTAGACACATCATAGCCCGTTTCGCCAAACGGGCGGGGGTCACCCTGAATAGTAAAAATCGGCTCCTTGTCGATCCGGACTGGCTCCGCGAGCAATACTGCGAACGGCTGCGTTCGACCATCGATATCGCCGTCGGGCTCGGTGTCGATCAACAGACCGTCAGCAATGCCCTGCACCGACTGGGCATCCCGGTACGCCCGCAGGGCGTCACCAGTGTCCAGCAAATGATCAGGGTTCTCGACGAGGAAGTCCCGCCGGACATCCGGGCAGCGGTCGAAGGCACACTGCACGGCTGGCTGCGCCTCCACCGCTTCCAGATCGCCATGGCGTTCCCCAGTGTCCTAACCGCCGCCAGCTACCTCGGCGCTGCACGTAGTGTTCTCAGTGCCGAGTTTCAACGACTCGAGCATGACATCGGCGAACCGCTGTTTCACCGGTCCACGTTTCGCAAGCCCCACCGCCCCAACCAACGCGGCCAGTCATTGCTGCTCGACCTCGAACACGACCACATCCAAGCCCTCATGCGCGCTGCGCTGCCAGACCACCAGTTCCGCCCCATGCCTGAGGCCATTGCCCTCGCTGAAGCGGAGTCCCAGGCCATCACAAAGCTCCGTAAAAGCGCTCCACGCGAGCTTGTTCCACACGACACCGCTCCACCTGCAGGCTCCGTCGACATTGTCGCCTACCGACTCCGCATCAGCCACCCAGTCCTCACCCTCCTGCGTGACCTCATCGACCATCCGGGCGAGCTCTATGGCCTGGAAATCTTCGATCGCACCGGGATCGACCAAGGCACCCTTTATCCGATGCTGCACCGCTTGCATCGAGCAGGTTGGCTCACCAGTCGCCCCGAAGACGAAGAATCCTGGCTCGCCGGTGCACCGCCCGGACGTGGGCCTGGACGACGCCGCAGCTACTACAACCTCACCGACAGCGGCCGTCGCGCCGCCCTCTACGAACTCGACCGTCACAACTTTCGAACTGGAAGAATGTCGAAACCGGTGACTACTCCCGAGCGCAGTGGCTAACCTAATTCTCCTGCAGGTTCCACGATGATCCAAACCGTAGATCTCCGGTGCAACACTCGATACACATTTCGGAATGGTTCTGATCTGCTGGGTCTCGAAGTGGCTCTGCGTGACGACTCGCTCGAGTTCTCGATGAGAGGGGGGTTGGCCGGCACGCGCTGGGGCCGAAGAGTGTGGCCTGTCAGGGTGGACCGTCGCCCAGGCGGGTGTCTGCGGCGCGTCGAGCGGCAACAGCCGCCGAGCGTGGGCCACGATGACGCGGTGGGCAAAGGAAGCAGGCTGAGAAAGCAGCGTTGCGCCGAACGCGTGCTGACCGAACGCCGGGACCCGCACCTCCCCCAACCCGACGAGGCGCCGGCCAGCTCGAACCCGGTGCCGTCGCTGCGGAAGCTGCTGCTGAGCCGCGGATGGGTCGAGCAGCCAGCGGACGGCGTGCTAGCGCAGATGCGGTTCGAGTTCCCCGACTCGTTGAGGCACTTCGCTTCGTCGAGCTCACCGGACCCCGATGATGACGTCCATCCGACCACGCTGCTCGTGTGCAGCGAGTCCGTAGACACTGACGGATTTCTGGACAACTTCCAGATCTACGTCGACCTTGTCAGCTGCGACAGTCCGAATGGGATGTGTGCTCAACACGCGGGTTCGGAGGTCCTCCATTTCAGGTTTGATGATGCAGGTCTGAGTGAACTGGCTGCACGGATCGACAAGATCGAGCAACATGCAGTCCGCTGGTCGTGATGATCGCCTGCGTTGATTGTGCCTAGGGTGGGGGCGCTAACGCCAGTCGTGGTTGCTATGGCCCCGCTCTGACAAGATCAGCCCATCGTGTTGACACGTGCAGGAGGTCGCGAGGCCGCAACCAGGACCATTGGTCTGGCGTCGACGGCAGGCCGGCTAGGCCTGATCGGTCAGAATCCCACATCCTATCAGTTATATGATTATCGCCACGGGTGGTAACCCTTTACGGACCCCTCCCTAGTCGCCGGTCACGTCATCGGTAGGCCTCCAACCTGATGGGTCAAATACGTCCGGACCACACTTTCGGAGATAGTACGCTCCTGAAAACACCCTGAAAGGGTGATATTTCGGGAAACTCCCCGGCGTCGCGAGAGTGGCGTGTGCGCGGCTCGTACGATGCGCCTCCGAGGACTTAGGTTCACAGCCGAACTTGGCAAGGATGCGGAGGTGTGTTGGCGTTTGACGATCAACCTTTCGTCGTCGAATCGGCAAGTGCCGATGGCCCCCTATGACAATGCTCTCGAGTTGAGCAGGAGTGCTATGAGTAGCGGTTCTCGGCGCTCCGCCTCTTATCACGTGAGCTGATTGACTTGACCAGGATCTCGCGAACTGCTGAAAAATCCGAAGCAGCTGAGATGGCCCGCACAAGCGCGTTCCGCGATGGCTTCGCCCCCGCATCGCTACTCGATATCGACGCAATGCCTGAAAGCAAGCAGCGTGCGCTACCTATCCGCCTGGATCCGATCTCGGGCGAAGCTCTCGACTCTTGGTTGGCGGCCCTCGCTTACCGACTGCACACCCCGCTCGGTGAGCTGTTGCCCGAACTTGGATCGCCGCGCCGCAGTGTTGATCACGCCGGCGGTATCCCGACCGAGTGGACGGTGCTGCTTCGGCCATCCGAGATCAACGCTCTGGCCGGGGTCACCGGAGTTGGGCGCAGCACCATTGAGGCAATGACATTGTGCCGCTACGACGGTCAAGCCCTGTTCATCGACCACGCCACACGCCAGGTACGGCGAGGGCGGCTCTGGGGACGTAACACCGGGTCCCGCTACTGTCCCGACTGCCTTGCCGAGACTGGGGGTCGCTGGCAGTTGAGCTGGCGGCTGGGATGGTCATTCGCCTGCACTATCCACCGGCGGCTACTCGCTGATAGCTGTCCTGGCTGTGGACGTGTTCCTCGCCGCCGGCTGCTGACTGACCTGTCCCGGCCAGGGACGTGTGTCCAACCCGCTGGCCCAGAAGCGCTCGGCAAGGCCGCACCCCGTTGCGGGACCGACTTGACCAGTGCGACGACGACGCAGTTCCCGGAAGGCCATCCGGTACTTCACTCCCAGCAGCTTCTTCTCAATATCATCAACGAGGGCAAGGCTCGGTTCGGGGTCTACTCCGTCGAACCTGAGCCCACGCCGACGGCACTGTCGGACCTGCGTGCCCTCGCAGCTCAAATCCTCCGCTATGCGGACCGGAGCGACTTGAACGCTCTCCCGGATGACCTGTTGGCCGACTACGACCACGCCCTAGCTCAACCCGCCGGTCATCACCGACTTACCCATGCTGCAGCACGCCCCGGCTTCATGGCCCCGGCCCACGGCGTTATCGCCGCGCTTGGCGTCACCGCAGCGGTTTCCATCCTGGACGCGGACACGATCCGAATCGCCGGAGCATCTCTTCGCTGGCTGCTGGAAACCGCCCGACGAAACGGCGCTGCGGTTACCCCAACCACCATTGGGCGCTGGGGAAAAGGTACCAGCGCAACACTGAAAGCGGTCCAAATCTCCGCGCTCGGCCCCATGCTGAAACCCACTGATCAAGTGCGTTACCGGACGACCGCCGAGACGCCCCACCACCGGCTTCCCGCTGAGAAAGCATCATCGCGACACCATCGCCTCCCAACGATGCTCTGGACCAACTGGGCACTGCGGCTACGACCGGGCAAGGGCGTATACCTGCCCACACTGAGACCCGCGCTATCAGTCGCGCTGCTACTCGTCGGAACCCGTCGGACCCTGCGCGATGCGACTCATGCCTTGAATGCGGTCGCCGATCCTCGCGACACCTCACGCGTCCTCCAAGGGTTGGCAGCAAATCTTCGCTGGCCCCACATCTTGGCTGCACTGATCCGGCTCGCGGATCATCTGGACTCTGTCCTGGTTCCGATCGACTATCACCGCCGCCGTCAGCTCGATTACAGCCGCTTGCTCCCTGACGAGCAATGGCGTCACCTCTGCCGGCAGACCGGATTCCTCGCCGGTCAACAACGCCGTCTTCGACTCGCACGAGGTCTACTATTCGAAAAGATCAGCGGAATGCCGGCCGACCGAGCACCTGGGTCGTTCGCTGTGGATGGCCCTTATATGCGGGATCGGCTTCTGCATTTTGCCGCCCTTCTCACTCCCGAGGTAGCGACGCATCTGCGAGAGGCTGCTCAGGACTTCCTGGCACACCAAGGGGTCCGCGACGAACCTGTGGATTGGCAGCCATCCACTAGTCTGCTCGACGGCCTCGATCTCCCCGGAGACAACCCGGGCCTCATTGACATCCCGACGTTGCACCGCCTCGTCCGCGAAGGCCGCGGTCCCCTCACCGACGCCGCGCGAAGGCTCGGAATCACACTCGACATGGTCCGGTACGTACTCGAACATCATCCCGCGCCCCCGCGTCCGCTGACCGGCACTCAAGCCCAAGCCACGGGACACCATCGATTTACAGCCCGCCGCACCTTATCGAAAGACCTCCTTACCCACCTCTACGGCGAGCAACAACTCACCCTCCGAGCAATCGGCCAACATGCTGGCGTCAGTCGCGGCACTATCGCCCGCCTGTTCGACGAATACGGCATCGCCCGTCATGAACGCCGCCGCCCCTCCGGCATCGTGATCAGCCGTGACTGGCTCCACGATCAGTACGTCAACCGTCGACGCACCCTTGCTGACCTCGCTGATGAAACCGGAATGAGCACCGCGAACATGGCCCGCTGGGCAAATACTCACCGCATTCCTCTCCGGTCGCGCGGTGGAGGAAGTCACAACCAGGTCCGACTCACACTCGATCAAGCAACCACAGCGCCCCGCGTCCTCCGACCAGCATTCACCGGTCACGGAGCATGGAGCCGGTTGCACCGATTCGCGGCGGCAGCCGAGTACTGCACCATCGGCACCGCAGCCACGGCCCTCGGACTCAGCCCGTCTGTGCTTGTCACGCAGATCAACCGCCTCGAACGCGACCTCGGTGGACAGCTCTTGACACGCGCCGAGCGAGGACAACCTATGGTGCTGACGCTCCTCGGCCGGGAAGTCATCACGGCCATCCGACAGCATTGCCCTGAAGATACGACACGGAGCTGAGACTGATCTTGGATGACATCTCGTGAGACGGCGTGCCGTTCCCGTCGTCGTCGCCGTAGACCTTGGGCTTTCCGCACGGTTCGGCGAACATTCCTTCGGGGCTGTACTCTGTGATCCCGAACGCGCGGTTGATGCCCAACATATACTTCGGGTTGGTCGCACGGGCCGGGGCACGCGCGACCGCTAATCGTCCGGGACCTGATGAGCGGCGCTGTTCGTCCAGCAGCGTCTGGACGGCGTGCCCAGCCTGGACCGCAGGCGCGTTCACAGCTCGGGCAGGCGTCGGAACCGAACGGCATGACCTTCTCCGTTTGTCGGCGACAGGCCCTCGCCGACGCTCAGGCGCAGATCCTGCGGGACCGGACGCACTCCTGTAGGGGGTGTGCGTGGTCAGCCGGGCATGTATTCGTCCACGGTGTACGGCTGGGCGGTGCTTGACGGGGGCAGCACCAAGATTGATCCCTACGGGCTGACCTCGCTGCCGTTGGGGATCCGGGTGGTCGGGTGGCAGACCCTGCGTATGCTCGTCGACCAGCTCGGTCTGGTCGGGCCTACGCGGGTTCTGCCCGGCGAGCTGTTCATCGCCGAGCTTCCCGATTCGGTCCTCCACGTGGAGCCGGCGCCGCCAGAACACGCGGGCCGTACTTCCCGGCCGGCCCGGTGGCGCGAATCCACGTCATCACCGCCTGGAACCCGCGGGGCACCGACAGCGACGACCAGACGAACAGGGCCGCGCAGCAGGCGCTGGAGGCCGACCTCACCGAGCGTGGACTCCGCTGGTATCCGCCGGAGGGCGGCAGCGAGGACCGATGTCACCTCGAGGCGAGTGCGGGCGTCATCGGATTGTCCAGGACCGACGCCGTGGCACTGGGCCGGATCTACAGGCAGGACGCGATCTTCGAGTGGGCCAGCCAAGACTGGTCAATGGGCGGATGCGATATCGCGTCGCCGCCGAGCATGGGATGGCGGTGTGCTCCTCTCCCATGACATCTCGGGCGATCATGCCCCCAACCCCCGGCTCGCAGCAGTCGTTACCGCCACCTCGAAGTGCCTGACGGGCGCGCTCCACACCGCGGAGGACCCCGCCCTCCGGGTATCTACAGGAGTGACGGAGTTCTCTCGTATCAAACTGCACGAACGGAGAGCTCGCCCGATCCATGGAGACCCGATGAGCGAGACCACCACGCCCTCCGTCAATCTCGAGACCCCCAACACGGCGGGCTAGCGCGACCGAGGCCTCATCTGCGCAGACCTGCCGCCCCCGTCCTGTCACATCCGCGCGCGTCGAGGGGTCAGGTCTACAGCAACCGAGTCCCTGGCCGGAGCGGGCCCGCACCGCCCTCCGGAGACCTGGTGAGGAGAGTTTCTGATGTCCACCCCCTACGCCGTCGTCACATTCGTGGGAGCCGCCATGGCGGCCTTCTCCGCCGGCTCCGTCTTCTTCCACGCCAAGTGGATCGTGCAGCCCTTGGCCGACTACCGCGTGCCCCGCCCGTGGTGGCCCTGGCTCGGTACGGCCAAGGCCGCGGGGGCGGCAGGTCTGGTGGTCGGCCTGTTCGTGCCGGTCATCGGTGTCCTGGCCGGCGTCGGGCTGGTGCTGTACTTCGCCGGGGCCGTCGTCACCGTGTTCCGCGCGCGGTGGTACTCGCACCTCCCGTTCCCACTGGTGTACGCGGCGCCGGTGGTCGGTTCCCTGGCGCTGGCGCTCGCCGCCTGAGCACGTGGCCAGCGTGCGCCGTGACGCACAGCCGCACAGCGCCCTTCCCGCCCGCCAGGCCTTGCCCTTACGGGCGCAAGCCGAGGGAATCTGTCCCAGGGCCACTGCGGGTCGACGGAGACGAAACGTCGGCAGGAGACCATAGGTGGGTGGCCCCCACGGCGGAGGATGCTCCATCACTTGGAAGGATCATGCGCGCGAGGCACCGTATCGGGGGTAGCGATGGTTGCGATGGCCCTGTTCGCCGGTGAGGTATGGGTCCACTACCGGTTCGTCAACGTCCACGACGCTGAGGGATGGGAGTGGGAGATCGGCGACGAGTGCCGGGGCCAGGCGAATGGGCTGTGCGGCGCCGCTGTTCCCGGCCTGCTCCACCTCGTCACAGGGCTGCACACGGGTAAGGTCGGCTTCACCGTGGAACTGCACCCGGCGGAGCCTCCACTCGACGAGGTCTGGGAGGAAGCTGTCGAAGTCTCGTTCACCTCGACGGCGGAAGACATCGGACTCCACCCGTTCCAAGACCAGTATCTGTTCAACCTGCCACCCGGCGACTACCGAGTCCGGTACTGCGCCCGCGGCATGGACCAAGGCAAGGCCGAGGACACTCTGGCCGGCGATCAGCCGGTCGACTTCTACCTGCTGCAGTTCTGGCCAGGAACAGCCGCGCCCGATCGCATCATCCGACAGACCAGCAAGACCGCCGCGTACTGGCACCGCGCGAACAGCAAGCGACCGCTCACCGCTGAGGAACAAGCTCAAGAGACACGAGACGAACGCGAGCGGCGGGAGCGGTACGACCGGGACCGTTGGGGAGATCGAGTCCCCAACGAGCGACTCCGCGCGGTGAACGGAATTTCTGCGGGGTTCCTTGAGCCGCTGGACATGGACCTGGTCTTCACACTCTCGGAGGCCGACGACAGCGTGCATCGCGCTGTCGCCTGCTGGGCGGCCCTACGCGCGGCCGAGGTGGCCGGGATGGTTGACTTGCCGGCGCTGGCACCTGCGATTGCGGCATTGCGCCGGGGGCGACCGGTGCCGCCTCCGTTTGACGACTCTGGCTACATGTGGTCAAGGTTCGCAGACGCCGTGCCGCGGACCACCGTCATGCTTCCTCCCGACGGCGAGATCGAACAGACGCGGCAGGACTGGGCCATCGTCGCGCTGTTCCACAGTGCAGTCCCCGACTCGATGACCGCTGCGTACCAAGCATTGTCCGGCGCGGCCGGCGCGTACGGGATGGGGTACCGGCAGCTGTTCAGTCAGTTGCGCGACGCGTTCCCCCAGCTAGGAACCTGACGTACTGAAGGCAGCTGTTCGCTGAGGGCGACCGAAACCCTGCAGCGACCGGCTCCGCGCCTCGGGCGGAGATCCCTGATCCTCCGCGATCCGCAAGCCTGGCATGTAACCTCACTCGCGGACATGAAATGACCGGTTGAAAGGGTCTAGCATTGACCTAGAAGGCGACGCCGAGTATGCCGCCCTCATCAGTGTCGAGCACGGTCCTGCGTACGCCGTCTCTGAACCAGTCCTGGGTGCCGACATCGTCCGGAATGTCGCTGCTATTCATCGTGCAGATGTACTGCGCCCCGAGCTCGTTCGCAGTCCGCCGTGCGAGACCAAGAGCTGTAGCGATCTGACGGGGGTCTACGCCATCGAACACAACAGAGTCATGGACCAAGAAATTAGGGTGACGAACCCAGTCTGAGTTCTCGGCAAGCAACGCCAGATCAAAGCACAGCAGTTGCATCCGCGTGATCCCGCTACTGGCCACACCTGACACCTTGAGCGAGAACTTGTAGCCGAAGTCGTCGACCGAGGCCGTCAGCACGCCCGTGCGGTTGTACAGCTCCAGCATCATCTGGCCGAACCGAGCGGACAGACTCTCGACCTTGCCGCGCTCCAGGCGAAGCTCGGCGCTGGCGATCTGGCGTACCTGGGCACGCCGCACCTCTGCATCGTCCTTCGCAGCGGCAATCTCTCGACGGGTGTTCAAAGCCGCGTCGATCTCTGTCAGTTGGCTTGAGGCCTCGTTGAGCTGCGCGTACAGGGCATTCAGCTCTTCCAGTGCGCCGCCGGCCTGCAGAACAGCCATCGCCCGGCCACGCTCTTCTGTCACCTGCAGGATGGCCGCCTGCCGTTCTCGTTCGGCCGTCTCGAGCGTGGTGATTTCTGATTGTAGGAAGGTCCGACGGTTTGAAACTAGCTTTACGTGGAAGGCCTGAACATCTTCGAGCCGCTGTAGCGCGGTCTCGTTGAACACCGCGCCCATCTCGTTGTATAGGTCTCGCAGGTCGCCTGCGTCGCTGTCACCGTCGGTCTCTTGGACAGAGGTGCGGTACAGGTCCAACAGCCGGCGGTCGATCAACGACTCGTTCCGCAGCTCCCGTAGTTGCTCAGTCAGAGAGTCGGCAAGCTGTAGCAGCCGGTCAGGATCGTCGATGATTTGGAAGCCGCTGATGCGGGCCCGCAGCTCTTCGACCTCGCGCGCCACCTGGGCACGAGCGAGAAGAAGCTCAGATTCATTGCCGAGAGTGCCCGGTAGAAGGTTCTCTGAGGCGGCATACTCCAGCGCCTTGAATGCCTCAGTCTCCTTGGCGATCTTGGTCAGGCTTCGTACGTGCCGCCACTCCAGCCCCAGCAGGTAGGACACGTGCTCACGCGAGCTCCACGCAGCCTGTGCGGGCACGATCTTGAGGGGGTCGCGCAGCGCTTCAAGCCGGACGATGTAGGAGATCAGAGTACGTGGCGACAGCCGGAAGGTCTTCTCTTCGGCCTCAGCGTCCAGACTGAATAGCCCCAGTCCGAGCAAGAATTTCCAGTTGTCCAAGCTCGTACGCCGCTCTTCATCGACGTAGCTGTCCAGGACCGCAGCCGGATCACCGCTGTAATCGAGAGTGACGCGCGTGCCGCCCCGCAGTGCACGGGTGACGGACACGACCCCGCCGAACAGGTCGAGGTCCAGCGTGAAGACCCACTCGTGTTCGACCAACGGCTTCAGCGCCGCGGGCAGGTTGCCGCCCAGGCAGTAGTTGATGATCTGAAGCACGGTCGTCTTGCCACGGGCGTTGCGGCTGTGTTGGTCCGTCGCGTCTGGGGACCGGTGCGCCAAGATGACGTTGAAGCCGTCGGTGAAGGTTAAAGGGGTGAAGGAGTTGTGGTTTGAGCTAAGACGTCGCAGCACTGCGACCCAACCTGACCAACAGTTCCCCCCGAAGCTCGATGAGCCGCAAAGCTACGAGTACATCCAAAATCAGCACAAAGCGGCCGAATGGCTGCTGCGGAAAGAGATCACGGGCAAGCGCCCAGGCACGCGGGACGGACACCGCCTCGGGGAGCGCGGCCATCAGCTGTGCCGACTGGCCGACGAGGCTATCCCGGGTCGCCACATGCTTGTCAGGCAGCAGTCGGCTCATGCTCAAAAATCTCGCATAGGCTGAAGAGATACGCAACCACTGCCAGAACCGCTGCTTGCACCTCAGCACTCTCCACAGGACCGGCATGCTCAAGCGCCGAACTATACACGTAGCTATAGAGTTCGTCGCCTCCTAGTCCAGCTGCAACCCCGCCGTAATATTCGTGTTTGAAGCGGGCGGTCAGGCGGTTGCCAAAGTCGTTGGTGAAGTTGTTCATCGTCGTGATGAACCGGCGCACCTCGCTAACCTGAGCCAGCCCGAGCAATATTAGAATGCGAGTGTCATCACCCAGCTCGTTCAGGCGGATTTTGTCGTCAATCTCAAGAGGAAGTTCAACTTCGCCCTCGACGGCCATATCCTGCAAGGCGAGGCTTTTGCAAACTATTTCCAGGTGCTCGAACCGCACCTCGCCCATGGAGTATTGGATTGCCCGCGCGACCTTGCGCTCGTGGACGCGCTTGGCCTCCAGCAAGAACGCTGTCGTGTGGAAGTGCAGTTGTGAGTCGATCCCGTCGTGGTGGGGACCGCACAGGTAGATGAGGTTGTCGGCCGAGCCACGCTGCGCGGTCGTCATCGACGGGTCGTAGCGAGGGCCGCCCTCACTGGCCGCTGCGATGTGGGCGACCTTGCCAACAGCTTTGTCCTGGTCTTGGGGGTGAAGCGCTCCGAGCACGAGCTTCTCGCCGCACCTCGGGTAGGCACACGCGTTGCCACTTCTGATCGCCAGGACCTTCTCCTGTGCGACCGGGATCCGATCCCGCGCCACGTGTGTTCCCCTCAGTAGTCCTGCCAGCACAGAAGGTATCGGTCCAGCTGCTCCATGTGTGACATCCGTCGGAGCAGTATCCGGGTTCCGGGTTCCCGGACGGGGTCCAGCGGCGCCAGCTGGTCGCGGCCGGCGGCGGTGGTGCAGGCTTCCGGCGTGCCGCGCCCCGGCGCTGGCATCGACTGCAATGGTGCTGACGTGCCTCTCGGCCGGAAGGTCATCGCGGCCATCCGAAGGCACTGGCTGAAGAAATGACACGGAGCTGAGACTGATCTCGAGTGACATCACGTGAGACTGGCCGAGCAACCCCAGGTCAGACATGATCAACATGTCGGGCGAGCTGAGACCCTACAGCCGCCCCGCCGCTGCTTGGCGAATCCGTTCGGTGATCCGTACAACCGTTAACTCAGACGGGAAGTTCGGTGATGCTGAGGGCGAAGTCCGAGTTCCCCACCCCGTGGTTGGCGAGGCCCACCGTGACCACGCCCGCTCCTTCCAGCCAGTGCGCCATTTTCAGGCCGCCGACGTCCAGCGGGCGCAGCCCGAGGCTCTCGATGAACGCCTCCACACTTGCCTTGGCCTGCGCATCATCACCAGCGACGAAGACGTCGGGCCGACCCTTCTCCAGGACATGACGGAAGACGGTGTTGAACGCCTTCACCACGCTGGCGCTGGCCGGGGCCGCCTTGGCGACTTCCTGCGCGATCGAGGTCTCCTCGCGGTGGGCTAGCCCGTCGAACGTGGAATTGAAGGGATTGCTGATGTCGACGACGACCTTGCCCGCGAGAGCGTCTCCGTAGTGGGCGACGGCCGGCACGACACCGTCGTACAACAGGGCCACGATGACGATGTCCCCGGCCGGGGCGGTGCCCCATTCTCCCGTCGTGGTGCCGCCGCCGAGAGCCTTGGCTAGGTCAGCGGCCTTGGGCTGATCGCGGCCCATGACCTCGACGGTGTTGCCGCCCGCTATCGCCCGCGCGCCGATGGTGCGGGCCATGTTCCCGGTGCCGATGATGCTGATATTGCTCATGAGATGTCCTGCCCTGGTTGTGGGTCGTTCGGTTCAGATGGCGGTGGTGCCGCCGTCGGCGACGAGTTCCATGCCGTTGACGTAGCTGGAGTCGTCGGAGGCGAGGAAGAGGGCAGCGGTGGCGATCTCCTCGGGACGGCCCATCTGGCCGCGGGGGATGAGGGACTCGAACTGGCGCTTGGTGGCCTCGTCGAAGAGTTCTTCCTGCTTGGCGGTGGCGACCTGGCCGGGAGTCAGGACGTTGACGCGGATGCGGCGGTCCTTGAGTTCGTTGAGCCAGATACGGGCCCAGGCCTGCTGGACGGCCTTGCTGCCGGCGTAGACGCTCCAGCCGGGGAAGGCGCCGAGGGAGGCGTTGGAGCCGGTCATGAGGATGGAGCCGCCGTCGTTGAAGAGCGGGAGGGCCTTCTGGACGGTGAACAGGGTGCCGCGCGCGTTGAGCCCGAACCAGGCGTCGAACTGGGCCTCGGTGATCGCGCCGAGCGGGGCGGGCTCGCCCCCGCCGGCGCTGGCCCACAGCACATCGAGGCTTCCCTTCTCCCGCTTGACGGTGTCGTACAGGCGGTCCAGGTCGTCCAGGTCGGCGGCGTCACCCTGGACGCCGGTGACGTTGCGGCCGATCTGCTTCACGGCCTCGTCCAGGGCGTCCTTGCGGCGGCCGGTGATGAAGACGTGTGCTCCCTCGTCGACGAACAGCTTCGCTCCGGCCAGCGCCATGCCGGTGGTGCCGCCGGTGATGACCGCTACCTTGCCGTCCAGCTTTCCCATAGTCGCTTCCTTGGGTCGGTGGTGCCGTGTGCACCTGGGGTGACGGCGTTATGTACACCGCTCTGTGTGCTTACGGTACTGGACGGGTGGTCGGGGTGCAACTATGTACACCGGTCGTTACCTAGCGGCGGTACTGTGGATCCATGACGGAGTTGGAGAAGGGCCCCACGGGCCGCCGCCGCGGCCGGGGCGCCCGCGAGCGCATCCTCAGCGCGTCTCAGCAGCTGTTCCGCGAGCAGGGCATCAACCGCACCGGCATGGACCAGCTTTGCGCGGCGGCCGAGGTGTCCAAGCGCACGGCCTACCAGCACTTCACCGGCAAGGACGAGCTCGTCGCCGAGTACCTGCGCCGGTTCGACCCCTCCGTTCTGTCCGGCGTGTTCGACCGCACCGACCTCACGCCCCGCGAACGGCTCCTCGCCGCCTTCGACGTCCCCCCCACCACCCCCCTGTGCCCCTACATCGCCGCCGCCGTCGAACTCCACGACCCCCAGCACCCCGCATCCCAGTACGCGCGCGACTACAAGAAGGCCGTCGCCGCGCGACTCGCCGACACCGCCCGCGAAGCCGGCGCCGCCGACCCTGAACAGCTCGGCGAGCAGCTCGCGCTGCTCATCGACGGCGCCGCGGCCCGCACCCGGGTCCTCAACGCCGACGCCTTCCCCACCGCCGCCGCCATCGCCGCCGTCCTCATCGACAACGCCATCCCCGCCACGGCCAGCGATGACCGGCGACGGGAGGAAGTGTCGAGTTGACTTGGCACTCCGCGGCCGGGCTGGACGTGCTGCCGATCGGGCGGCTGCACCCGCTGGTTCGCGACACCAGCCGCCGGGCACCTCGCCCGGATCTGCTGGCTTTTACGCTGCCCGCCCGCCTGCTGCAGGCCGCAACAGAAGCGGGCGGGGAGACGGCGACCCCGAAGGCCTCAGGAGCTCGAGGCCGTCATCCCGGCCCAGGGCGCTGACGGGCCGCCGGTTCGAACGGACGGCTGATCGCATACGTCCGTTTATCCACTCCACCGCGGCGCTCTCCTCGCGGGGCAGCACGGCCTTGACTTCTGGACCGAGTGAGCTGAACCATCCACGCTGAGCATCAGTGGAGTGGCCCATCTGGGCCACGCCAGCCCGAAACGAAGGCCAATAGGCGGGCAGCCAACACGTCCGGCTGTAACCGGTGAGCGGGGGTCAGCCGAACTACTCAGGCGTGCCTTGAGACGACATCGCCTCCAAGCTGCCACATCTCATAGTTCCCGCATTCTGCCGTGACCTCGGCCGTCGACTGGGCCGCAGTGACGAAGTCCTCTACTACCGGCGAGGTGTGAGATGCCGCCACTGCGAGGCACACCTGGTCGGGAGCCAGATCCGGGATGGGCACATAGACGACCTGCGGATGCGAGTAGAACACGGACGCCGAACGGGCCAGGAAGGAGACGCCCCGTCCGGCCGCGACGTGCTCGAGCGTCTCGTCCACCCCGCGCACCGGGTACCCGGCGTTGGGGAGCGGGCGCTTGGTGGGCTGCGTGCTCGGGTCACCGTGCCAGACCAGTGGTTCGCCGACCAGGTCGGCCTCGGTGACCTGCTCCTTACCGGCAAACCGGTGTCCGGCGGGCAGTACTGCTACCCGCGGCTCGGTGTACAGCGGGGTGACGCGCAGGCCGGCCTCGTCGATGGGCAGCCGCACATAGCCGACGTCGATGCGGCCGTCGAGCAGCATCGCAGCCTGGTCGTCCCCTTCGATCCGCTGCACGTCCACGACCACGTCTGGGTGCCGGTCCTCGAACGCACGGGCCGCCGGGGTGACTGCAACGCCGGCCCGGAAACCGACCATCAGCCGCCGCTTGCCGCTGGCGGCCGCGGACACCCGGCGGCGGACCGCGTGGGTTGAGGCGAGCAGCGGACCGGCGTCGGCCAGCAGTTGCCGGCCTGCCTCTGTCAGCTCTACGCCGTGGCGATCCCTGGTGAACAGCGAGGCGCCGAGATCCTGCTCGAGCGCACGGATCTGCCGGCTGAGCACCGGCTGTGCGATGTGAAGCTCATCGGCGGCGCGGCCGAAGTGCAACTGGTCGGCCACGGCGACGAAGTAACGCAGTTTGCGCAGGTCCAGATCCATGGCGTCTCCCAGCTGGTGATGCCTCCAGGGTATCACCACGGCTGAAAGAAGTCTTGGACGCCCCCTCAGGCCAGTGGCAACCTGAATAGGTGCCTGATGGTCCGAGCGAATTCGGCACAAGAATTCGACAGCGGAGGGTGCATGCTCAGAATGAGCACATCGGGAATTGGGCACCCCTCCCTTCGCGCGTCATTCGACGGCGCCGACGACACAACCGTTAACAACGACGGGATGGGCATAGCGTCCTATCCAGCTCCAGAAAGCAGGAACTCCATGAGCAACATCAGCATTATCGGCCTGGGGAACGTGGCCCGCGCCCTGGCCGCCCGGGCGCTCGCCGGCGGCAACGCAGTCGAAATCATCGGCCGCGACTCGGCCAAGGCCAAGGAATTGGCCGCTGCGCTCGGTGGCGCCACTGTCGGGACGGCCGGCACCGCTCCCGCCGGGGACGTCGTTGTCCTCGCCGTGCCGTACGCCAGCGCCGCGGCGGTGGTGAGGGAGTACGGGGACGCACTACGCGGCAAGATCATCGTTGACATCACCAACCCCGTAGCCCCCGACCTGCAGGGCTTCGTCGTCCCCGACGACAGTTCCGGCGCACAGGAGATCGCCAAGGCGGCTCCCGACGACGCACATGTCGTCAAGGCGTTCAACACGGTGTTCTCCCACGTTCTGGCGGCCGGCCCGGCCGAGGACCGCCCTCTGGACGTGTTCATCGCCGGCGACGACGCGCAGGCGAAGGTACGCGTGTCGGCGTTCGTCGAGAACCTGGGGCTGCGCCCCTGGGACACCGGGGCACTGTTCATGGCGCGGGCGCTGGAAAACGTCGGTCTGCTGGAGCTGGGCCTCATGAACCACTCCGTCAAGCACACCAATTTCTCCCTCGGTATCACCCTTCTTGGCTGAGCAAACCCCTACCACTATCTCTCGTGCCGCATCACGCCAGTACTTACGGCACGGGAAGACCCTGCACCTACCCTCACAAGGACAGTTAGATGCGTGTATTCGTCGCCGGGGGGACCGGCCATTCCGGTTCGTACATCATCCCCGAGCTCATCGCCGCCGGGCACGAGGTCACCGGCCTGGCCCGGTCGGACGCTTCCGCGGCGGCCTTGTCCGCGCTCGGCGCGAAGGTGCGTCGCGGCGACCTTCAGGATCTCGACGGGCTCAAGGAGGCAGCCTCGGGCTCCGATGGCGTCATCCACGTTGCTCACAGGCAGGATCTGCTGCCCTCCGGCGGGATGGACGCCGTGGCCGCTGCGGAGCTCCCGATCATGCTCGCGTACGGCGAGGCACTGGCGGGAAGCGGAAAGCCACTGGTCACGGCGGGGAGCATTGGCTCACCCGGGCAGCAGCTGGGCCGGCCGGCCACCGAGGAGGACCCGGCCCTCCCCGCCGGCGAGGAGCACAAAGGCACCCTGCGGATCCGCAACGTCGTGGAAAGGGCCGTAGTCGACCTCGCCGAGCAGGGGGTGCGGTCTTCGGTCGTGCGGATCGCCAACATCGCGCACAGCACGACCGATCGTGCCGGCTTCCTCCCCACGCTGACCGCGCTTGCGAAGGAAAAGGGGTTCGTCGGCTACCACGGCGACGGCGCGAACCTGTGGAACGCCGTGCACATCCGCGATGCCGCCACCTTGTTCCGCCTGGCGCTGGAGAAGGGGCCGGCTGGCAAATACTGGCACGCGGTCGGGGACGGGGCCATCCCGTTCCGCGAGATCGCCGAGGCCATCGCCAGCCGCCTGGGCCTGCCCGCCGTGAGCGTTCCCCACGATGCCTTGATGACGCCGGGATACTTCGGGTTCCTCACGAATATCGTCACGCAGAGCTACCCGGCGTCGAACCTCATCACCCGCCGGACCCTCGGCTGGGAACCCGCCCGGCCCGGCCTGCTCGCCGATCTGGACAACGGCCATTACTTCCCCGCCAGCTGACGGCAGGAACCCGAATCGTAACGAGCCCGGCAACCGGCAAGTTCGGCTCTTCTGAAGGACGTTGAGTGAGCCGAACACCCAACGATCCCGCCCCATTCAAGCTCCCGCGCGTCCGAGGAGCGTCGGGTCGGAGCTGCCGGAGGCGAGCGGGCCCCTCGCTCCTCGGGCCGTCACGCAGGGTCTGCCCGAGGGGTGCTGAGGAAGGACCGACGTCACTTCCCGGAGCTTGCCGCGTCGAGGCCGGCGAGGTAGTGGCCCGTGTCGAGCTCCACCTCGTTGCGGCTCTGGAGGCCGTCCTTGATCGCCTGGCCGAGGCGCCGCTGGGCACCCTCGCGGGCCACCGAGCGCCAGAACTCGTCCAGCGCGGCGGGCATCAGTGAGTAGTCGGCGAGCGTGACCTCGTCCACGTGGTGCTTGGTCTCGGCGAGCGCGGACTTGTCGAACGAGGCGATGCGGTCGGCGAGGGTGTCGACGAACTCGTCGATCTCCGCCTCCGGAACGGCGCGGTTGACGTACCCGTAGCGCTCGGCGAGCTCACCGTTGAAGTCCTGGCTGGCCAGCAGGATCTCGAGGGCCCGGCCGCGGCCGACGAGGTAGGGCAGGCGGTGCATCGGGCCGCCGCCCGGCACGAGACCCAGACCCACCTCGAGCTGGGCGAGCACCGCGCGCTCGCGGCTGGCGAACCGCATGTCGCAGGCGAGGACGAACTCACTGCCCGCGCCGCGGGCCCGGCCCTGGACCTTCGCGATGCTGACGACCGGCGCGCTGCTCAGCCGCGCCAGCACGTCCAGCCAGGGGTGCATGCCGGTCGGTCCATCGGCTGGCATCGAGATGGTGTCCGCCGGGTCCCAGGTGATGTCGTAGTGCGCCAGGAAGAAGTCGGGGTCGGCGCTGTCGAACACGACGACCCGGACCTCGGGGTCGGTCTCCAGCTCGCCGACGAGCGCGAGGAGCTCACGGATCGTGTCGGGGTCGATGAGGTTCAGCGGCGGGTGGTCGAACGTGACGTTCCAGCGGTGGGCGGAGCGCTTGTCGATACGCAGCTGCGGGGTGTGGGTGGACATGGTTCCTCTTCTCGAGGTCGAGACGCTAGGTATGCTTTTTAAACTTAGCATCTGAGTATGACCTGGCAATGCAGGTGGCTTGTCGAGCTCGACGGCGCCGCAGCCTTGCGGCCCGAGGTGGGTTTGCCCCGTGAGTCCCTACACCGCCGCGGTGCTCGGCAGCCCGCGCGCTGGGGTCAGTGCGCGGCGTGCTCGCCGCAGAACACCTCTTTGACCAGGGTGTCCAACGCCTTCGGGAGCACCTCCGCTGGGTTGACCGCGGCGTCCCCGGTGGTCAGCCCGGCGGTGAGGGTCCTACTGCCGCCGGGTGTGCTGTACATCAGTGCCCCGTAGCCGCCGGGGGCGCCGCCGTTGTGGTGGTAGATGCTGCCGCCGCAGTCCAGGTCCTGCACGAACAGTCCGAGGCCGTAGCCGAGCGGCCCACGGGGCTTGCGCATCTCGGCCAGTAGCGGGGCCGGCATGAGCTTGCCGCCGTTGAGCGCGGAGAAGAACAGGTGGAGGTCCTGCGTGGTCGTGATCGTGCCACCGGCCGCGAGCAGCATGGAGAGGTTCTGGCCGGAGACGTCGACCACCTCCCACTGGCCGGCGTCCTGGTAGCGGTAGTAGCCGTGGGCGTGCGGCTCGGGCAGGTCCGTGGTGTTGCCCGCCAGCACGGTGTCCCGTAGCCCGAGCGGCCGCACAGGCCCACGGACGCGATGCCGAAGCCGTGCGCGAGAACGAGGACACATTCGCCACCGTCTTCATGCAATCGGGCCTGCCCAGGATGACGGCCCGGACGCTGGCCGGCCTCTACACCACCGATGCCGGCAGCCTTAACGCCTCTGAACTCGCCGGGCGCCTGCAGGTCAGCCCGGCATCCGTCTCCAAAGCGATCGCGTTCCTCGAAAGCAGGGCCTCGTGCGCCACGAACGCGACGAACGACGCCGCGAGCGCTACGTCGTCGACGACGTCATGTACCAATCCACGATGGCCGGCGCCCGATCCACCGCCCAGCTCGGCGAGATCGCCCGGCAGGGCGTGAGCATCCTCGGCCCCGGCTCCCCCGCCGCCGCACGCCTGCAGAACATCGCTCGCTTCGTCGGCTTCGTCTCCGAGAGCATTGCCCGCGCCGCGGACCAGGCCCGGGACATCCTCCACGTAAAACCCGAGACCACCTCGGACAGCGCTACCTAGCCATCTCCGAGAACAGGGCGGCACGTCCCGGCCGGATGCCTGAGCTGGCCAGGCGTATGTCGGCGAGCACCTCGCGGGAACCGGTTGAGGTCACAGCAATCGGTCGACCAGCCCGTCGATGTAGTCCGGGGTGAGCGGGACCATGCCGAACAAGACGCGGATATACATCGGGGCCAGGATGTGGTCCAGCACGTCGAACGCGTCGGGTGCGGGCTCGCCACGGTCGCGGGCGCGATCGAGCATGGACTGCAGTTGCCGGGTGCGTTCGGTGCGGAGGTCGGCACCAGCCTGCAGGCCCTCCTGACCGCTGCTCGAGAGGGCGACGGCCAGGTGTAGCACCGCCGGACCGTCGGGCCCGGTGATCTCGCGGGCGACTTGGGCCGCGTAGGTGCGCAGGTCGCCGGCAAGGCTCCCGGTGTCGGGCATCGGCGACTGCGCGTTGAGGCGGGTGAGCGCCACGTCGGTGAGCAGGGTTTCCAGGCTGCCCCACCGGCGGTAGATGCTGCTGTCGGCTACGCCCGCGCGGGCTGCAACGTCGCCGACGGTGAAGTTGCCGTAGCCGCGCTCGCTGATCATGTCGGTGACGGCCTGGTGCACTTGCGCGCCGACGCGGGCGCTGCGCCCGCCGGGCCGCCGAGCCGGCTGCCGCTCGTTCATGCCCCCACGTTAACGCAGTTGCGGCTTGCGTTTGCGAGGCGACCCTCCCTATGGTCACCTAACGCAGTCGAGGGCTGCTTTAGTGCGCTCCGGTGTCTCGTCACCCGCGACGACCGTGACTGGGCGCACCAACGATTGAGGGGGATCCCATGGCTGCATCGGTTGCGACCGTAGGCAGGCGATCACATCGGGCCGTGCTACTCACGGTGACCTGCCTGGGCCAGTTCATGGTCCTGCTCGACAACACGATCGTTGGAGCGGCACTGCCCGACATGCAGAACCGGCTGCACATTCAGCTGACCGGTCTGCAATGGATCGTCGACGCGTACGTACTGCTGGTCGCCATGCTGCTGCTGTCCGGCGGGGTCTTCGCCGACCGGTTCGGCCGCAAGCGGGTGTACCTGACCGGCGTGGCGGTGTTCACCGCCGCGTCGCTGCTGTGCAGCCTCGCGCCCTCGCTAGGCTGGCTGGTCGCCGGCCGGGTACTGCAGGGCGTCGGGGCCGCGGCGCTGAGCCCTGCCTCACTCGCCCTGCTCACCGCCGCCTATCCCGTGCCGCAAGAACGAATCAAGGCGATCGGGCTGTGGGCCGGATTCAGCGGAATCGGTCTGGCCGCAGGCCCCGTGGCCGGCGGCGTGCTGACCCAAGCCTTCGGCTGGCCCGCCATCTTCCTGGTCAATCTGCCCGTCGGCGTTCTCCTGCTGCTGGTCGGCCTGCGCCACCTCGGCGAGTCCCGCAATCCGAGCGCCGCCGCGATCGACATCCCGGGCACGGTGCTGTCCGTTCTGGCGGTGGGGATGGTGACCTACGGGCTGATCGAGGGCGGTGCCCGCGGCTGGACCTCACCGGTCATCCTGGGCAGCTTCACCGCCGCGGCGATCCTCCTCGCCGCCTTCGTCGCCGTCGAAGCACGGTGTTCCGCTCCCATGCTGCCGCTGCGGCTGTTCCGGCAGCGCCTGTTCACCGTGTCCAACACCGCCATGGTCGTGGTGGGGTTCGCGCTCATGGGCTCGTCGTTCTTCTTCTCCCAGTTCTTCGTCCACGTCCAGGGCAGCTCAATCCTGGGCGCGGGCCTGCAGACCCTGCCGCTATCCCTCGCCATGGTGATCGTCAGCCCGTACGCGGGCCGGCTCGCCGCCCGGCACGGCTTCCGCATCGTGGTTACCACCGGCCTGGCCCTGGCCGGCCTGGGACTGCTGGCGCTCGGCATGGTGCACGCCGACACCGACTACGGGAACGTGTGGTGGCGGCTGGGACTCGCAGGCATCGGCTTCGCCCTTACCCTGTCCCCACTGACAGGCGCCGCCATCCAGGCAGTCAGCCCGCAGGAAGGCGGCCTCGCCTCAGGCATCAGCAGCACCACCCGCCAGATCGGCGCGGTGCTCGGCGTGGCGGTACTCGGAGCCATCGTCCGCGCCCGGCAATCCGGCGGCGCCTCCTTCGAGACCGGCCTCAACAGCGCTTTCCTCGCTGCCGGCACCGTCGCTGTGGCCACCGCCGTGTTGACCGGCCTGTGGCTGGCGAGGTCCAGGCCCGCGGACGGCTCCGCGGCGCCGCATCGATCCACCGAGCCGGATGCGGTCACCACCTCGAACGAGGCATCCGTGAGCAGCCGATGACAACAACCGCCTTGGCCGGGAGAAGCGGCTGCGCGCCGAAGCGTCGACATCACCCGAGGCCGCTCACCGGTCAGCGCACCAGGCAGGGCCGCTTCGGGTCGAAGGTCCAGCCCGGCATCAGGTGCTGCATCCCCGCGGTGTCGTCCCGGCCGCCGAGCGCCTTCTCCTGGTAGAGCGCGTGAGCGGCGCGGATGCGGTCGAGGTCGGGGTCGATCCCGAGACCGGGCCGGTCGGGGACGCGGACCGCGCCGCGCTCGATCCGGGGAGGGGCGACGGTGAGCCGCTCCCGGCCCTCCTGCCAGATCCAGTGCGTGTCCAGCGCCGTGTACTCGCCGGGAGCGGCCGCGCCGACGTGGGTGAACATGGCCAGTGAGATGTCGAAGTGGTTGTTGGAGTGCGAGCCCCAGGTGAGCCCGAACTCCTGGCACAGCCGGGCGACGCCGACCGAGCCCTCCATCGTCCAGAAGTGCGGGTCGGCCAGCGGGATGTCGACGCTCTGAAGCTGCACGGCGTGGCGCAGCTGGCGCCAGTCGGTGGCCACCATGTTCGTGGCCGTGCGCAGGCCGGTGGCTGCGCGGAACTCGGCCAGCACCTCCCGGCCGGAGAAGACGTCCTCGGCGCCGCACGGGTCCTCGGCGTAGGCCAGCACGTCGTGCAGATCGCGGCACAGCGACACCGCCTCGGCCAGCGACCACGCGCCGTTCGGGTCGAGGGTGATGCGGGCGTCGGGGAAGCGGCTCTTGAGGGCGGTGACCGCGGCGACCTCCGCCTCGCCGGTCATCACCCCGCCCTTGAGCTTGAAGTCGACGAAGCCGTAACGCTCGTGGGCGGCCTCGGCCAGCCGCACCACGGCCTCCGGGGTCACCGCAGGCTCGTGGCGCAGCCGGTACCAGTCGACCGGGGAGTCCTCCTCCCCGACGTGGTCGAGATCGGTGCGGTGGCGGTCGCCGATGTAGAATAGATAGCCCAGCATCCGCACCGACTCCCGCTGCTGGCCGGCGCCGAGCAGGGCAGCCACCGGCAGCTCCAGGTGCCGGCCCAGCAGGTCGAGCATCGCCGACTCGATCGCGGTGGCCGCGTGCACGGTGGTGCGCAGGTCGAAGGTCTGCAGGCCGCGGCCTCCCGCGTCCCGGTGGTCGAACGTGGCGCGGATGCGACTGAGGATCGCGCGGTGGTCGCCGACGCGGGCGCCCGTCACGAGCGGCTCGCACTCGCGCAGCGTCGTGGTGATCTTCTCGCCGCCGGGCACCTCGCCGAGGCCGATGTTGCCGTCCGAATCCTCCAGCAGCAGGACGTTGCGGGTGAAGTAGGGCGCGTGGGCACCGCTGAGGTTGAGCAGCATGCTGTCGCGACCGGCGACCGGGTAGACGGTGAACCCGGTGATCCGCGGCGGGCTCATCTCCGGCCCCTGGCAGCACCAGGACGCCGTCGACGCGGCGGGCCTCCACGGGCCGACCGGTCCGCGGGTCGACGCTGACGACGTCGGTCATGGGTTCGTCTCCTCGCTCATCGGGCACCGGGGATCTCGGCGCGGTCCACGGTCCACGCTCGGGTCTGCTCGCTCAGCGTCACACCCAGGCCGGGGCGTCCGGACAGGTGCATCCGGCCGTCGCGGATCTCCAGCCGCTCCTCGAACAGCGGGTGCAGCCAGTCGAAGTGCTCCAGCCACGGCTCGTGCGGGTAGGCCGCCGCGAGGTGCACGTGGATCTCCATCGCGAAGTGCGGGGCGAGCTGCAGGTTGGCGTGCTCGGCCAGCGCGGCCAACCGCAGGAACTGGGTGATCCCGCCGATGCGCGGGGCGTCGGGCTGGATGCCGTCGACCGCGCCGTGCCGGATCAGTTCGTGGCGCTCGGCGACGCTGGTGAGCATCTCCCCGCCGGCGATCGGGGTGTCCGGCGCGGGCGAGCTGGGCCTGGCCCTCGGCGTCGTAGGCGTCCAGGGGTTCCTCGATCCACACCAGGCTGAGTTCCTCCAGCGCCCGGCCGACGCGGACTGCGGTCGGCCGGTCCCACTGCTGGTTGGCGTCGACCATGAGCGGGACGCCGTCGCCCAGGTGCTCGCGCACGGCCCGGACGCGGCGCAGGTCCTCGGCGGTGTCGGGCAGCCCGACCTTCATCTTGATGCCGCCGATGCCCTCGGCCAGCGCGCGGGTGGCGTTCGCCGTGACCTGCTCGAGCGGCTCGTGCAGGAATCCACCGGAGGTGTTGTAGCAACGCACCGAGTCGCGGTGCGCACCGAGCAGTTTGGCCAGCGGCAGTCCGGCGCGCTTGGCCTTGAGGTCCCACAGCGCCACGTCGAACGCGGCCAGGGCCTGGGTGGCCGCGCCGCTGCGCCCGACCGAGGCTCCGGCCCAGGCCACCTCGGTCATCGGGCGCTGCCGACCCGTGAACACCTTGGCGTCGGAGATCGGCGCGGGCAGCGGCAGCCGCACCGACGACAGCGCGACGGAGGCGACGCGGTCCTGCACGGCAGGGGCGGTGGGCGGGGCCGGCGCAGCGGCGGTCGAGGCCACGGTTCAGGCCACCGTCCCGACGAGCGCGGTCAGCTCGGCGCGCTCGCCCTCGGTCAGGTCGGTGAGCGGCGGCCGCACCCGGCCGCCGTCGCGCCCGACCGCGGTGAGCCCGGCCTTGACGATCGACACGGCGTAGCCGCGGGTCCGGTCGCGGATGTCGAGGTAGGGCAGCACGAACGCGTTGAGCAGCCGGTACACGGTGGCCCGGTCGCGAGCGCGCACGGCGGCGAAGAACTCGAGCGCGAACTCCGGCAGGAAGTTGTACAGCGCGGAGGAGTAGGTGGACACGCCCAGCTCCAGCAACGGCAGCGCGAACGTCTCGGCGGTGGGCAGGCCGCCGATGTAGATCAACCGGTCGCCCACCCGGGCGTAGGTACGCACCATCCGCTCGACGTCGCCCACGCCGTCCTTGAGGCCGATCAGGTTCGGGTTGCGGTCGGCGGCGGCCGCGACGGTGGTGGCGTCGAGCACCGCGTTGGCCCGGCTGTAGACGATCACGCCGAGGTCGGTGGCCCGGCACACCGCGCTGATGTGCTCCAGCAGGCCCTGCTGGGGGGCCTCGGTGAGGTAGGGCGGCAGCAGCAGGATCCCGGCGGCCCCGGCGTCCTGCGCGGCCCGGGCCTGGGCAACTGCGCCCGCGGTGCCGCCGGTGGCCGGGGCGACCACGGGCAGCCGGTCGCCGACCTCGGCGACGGCCGCCCGCACGACGCGATCGGCCTCGACCGCGGTGAGCGAGAAGCCCTCGCCGGTGCCGCCCGCGGCGAACAGGCCGGCCACGTCGAAGCTCCCTTGCCATGCGAGGTGCTCGCGGTACCGAGGCTCGTCGAACTGCAGATCGTCGTCGAAGTGGGTGACGGGGAACGACAGCAGGCCCGAGCTCAGGCGAGCGGCGAGATCGTCGGGAGCGAACGTCGGCAGCGACGGCACGGGCGGCTTCCTCCACGGTCCGGTGGCGTCGCGCGACGGCGGCGCCAGACATCGCGGCCACGGTAGGGACGTGCGTGGATGCGTGTCCAACAGCCTTTCGGCATCGAGTGCTGCCGGGGAAGTACCAGAAGGTGCGCTTGATCGACGCGTCGCCGGCGGACAGTGTCGAGGGGCGGCGAGAACTGACTCTGACCGCCATGGGTGCCACGTGGCACCAGCTCTGAGCCATGATGACTTGCTTTGGCACCACTATGGTGCCATGATGGCACCATGGATTTGACCACGTATGTGAGCAACCTCGGACGCGAGTTCGCCACGCTCGCCGAAGCCGGCGGTGCCGAGTCGCGTGCGTTGGTCGAGCGCCTGAGCGGATCGCTCGAGTCGGCGATCCGGATGACCCTGCTGGACGCGCTGTCCGCCGCCGCGGACGAGATCACCCGGGACCTGGCCCCCGGTTCGGTGGAGCTGCGGCTGCGCGGACGCGATCCGCACTTCGTCGTGACCGCACCGCCCGCCGAACAGGTCGAGGACGCGGCCGAGGTCGATCCGGCACCGGCGGACGGCGCCACCCTGATCGCCGAGGACGGCCCGAGCTCGCGGATCAACGTGCGCCTCCCGGAGCAGCTCAAGGCCGCGGTCGAGGAGGCCGCCGCCAAGGAGGGGCGCTCGGTCAACGCCTGGCTGGTCCGTGCGGCCTCGACCGCCGTGGCGCGCTCCGACGGCGACCAGCGTCCCGAGCAGCGCGGCAGCGGCACACGGACCCAGAAGCGCCTCACCGGCTGGGTGCGCTAGCCGCACCGCTTTCCACCACTCACGTCCCCGACCTGCGGGGACGCATCACCGACCCACGATGAGGGGACAGCCATGCCCAATTTCGAGACACCCGACCCGATTTCCGTCACGCTCGAGCTGGGCGTCGGGAATGTGCGGATCACGGCGAGCGACCGGACCGACACCACCGTCGAGGTCCGCCCGAGCGACGGATCCGATGAGTCGGACGTGGAGGCCGCCCAGCGGATCCGCGTCGACTACGCGAACGGCCTGCTCCAGGTCACGGGGCCGAAGGCGCGCGCCTTCGACTTCTCCCGCAAGTCCAGGTCGGTGGAGGTGGCCATCGACCTGCCCAGCGGTTCCCAGGTGTCCGGCGAGGTGCAGGTGGGGGACCTCAGCGGCACGGGCCGGTTCGGGGAGTTCAGCTTCAAGACCTCCGCAGGCAACGCCCGGCTCGAGCGGACCGGTCCGTTGCGTGTGGACACCGCCGCCGGTCACGTCACCGCGGACGGCGTCGCGGGCGACGCCGAGATCCACACCGGTTCCGGGAAGATCCGCATCGGCGAGATCGAGGGCTCCGTGGCCGTCAAGAGCTCGAACGGCGACACCATGATCGCCGCCGCCACCGGTGCCGTGCGGGTGCGCTCGGCGAACGGCGACATCTCCGTCGAGCGGGCCGGCGCGGGTGTCGACGCGAAGACGTCCAACGGCAGCATCCGCCTCGGCGAGGTGGCCCGTGGCTCGGTCGAGCTCGCAACCGCGATGGGCGACCTGGAGATCGGCATCGCCGAGGGCACCGCCGCACTGCTGGACGTGAACACCAAGTTCGGGCACGTCCACAACCTGCTGGAGAGCGCCACCGGGCCCGAGGCGTCCGACGAGACCGTCGAGGTGCACGCGCGCACGTCGTTCGGCGGTATCACGATCCGACGTTCCTGATCACTTCCGTAACGACGCCACGAATGGAGACGCGATGAGTGACACGGTTCCGATCCCGCAGGGCCTCCCGATGGAGCGCGATGCCGGCCCCTTCGACCCGCCCCGCCAGATCACCCGGCTGCGCGAGGCCCGCCCCGTCAGCCCCATGGTCTTCCCCGACGGTCACGAGGGCTGGCTCGTCACCGGCTACGACGCGGTCCGCCGGCTCATGGCCGACACCCGGTTCAGCTCCCGCCAGGACATCGGCATTCTCCACATTCCGTACGGGACCCCGGGCATGCCTGCCGCTACCGAACCGTCCCCGCAGCCGCCGGGCATGTTCATCGCCATGGACCCGCCGGACCACACCCGGCTGCGGCGCAAGCTCACCGGCGCCTTCACGGTGCGACGGATGAAGCAGCTCGAAGAGAGCATCATCGACATCGCCGAGCGGCAGCTGGACGAGCTGGCGCGCCTCACCCCGCCGGTCGACCTGGTCACGGAGTTCGCGCTCCCGGTGCCATCGCTGGTGATCTGCGAACTGCTCGGCGTCCCCTACGCGGACCGGGAGAACTTCCAGGTCAACTCGGCAAAGTTCCTGGTCAGGGACCAGAAGCTCGAGGAGAAGATCGCCGCGTACACCGAACTGAGCACGTATCTCTCCGAACTGGTCACGCGCAAACGCGCCGTCCCCGGCGAGGACATCCTGTCCGACCTGGCCCGCCATGACGACCTCACCATCGACGAGCTGACCGGCATCGCCTTCCTGCTGCTGCTCGCGGGCCACGAGACCACCGCCAACATGCTGGCCTTGGGCACCTTCGCGCTCCTGGAGCACCCCGAGCAGCTGGCCGAACTGCGCGCCGACCCGGATCTGCTGCCCGATGCCGTCGAGGAGCTCCTGCGCTACCTGTCCATCGCCGACATCTTCTTCCGCTACGCCACCGAGGACATCGAACTCGGCGGCGAAACCATCCCCCAGGGATCGACCGTCATCGTCTCGCTGCTGGCGGCCAACCGTGATCCGGAGCGATTCGACAACCCCGACGACCTGGACGTCCACCGCAAGGCCCGCGGTCACCTGTCCTTCGGCCACGGCATCCACCAATGCCTCGGCCAGCAACTGGCCCGCATCGAGATGCGCGCCGGTTTCGAGGGACTGCTGCGTCGCTTCCCGACCCTCGAGCTCGCCATCCCCGCAGGCGAGGTGAAACTCAAGACCGACATGAACATCTACGGAGTCCACGAACTGCCGGTCACCTGGACGGAAACGGCCCCGTAAAACCGTCGGCCGACCGCGTCACCGGTGTAGTACGCCCCTCATGCGAGTCCTTCCTTCAGGGACAGGAGGTGGATTCGGCTCCGCTGTGCGGCGGTGGCTCCATCGTGGTCGGCGATGGCATCGGCGAGACGGACGTGGGCGTCGTGGTCGGTATCGCTGCCGAACTTCTTGCGGATGCGGAGCATCTCGACCATGGCCTCACGCACGCGCGGGGTGAAGCTGTCGAACAGCTCGGTGAGGATGGGGTTGTGGGCGGCCGTCACGACGGCGCGGTGGAACGCGGTGTCGGCGTCGACGTGCTCCTCGATGCCGGAGCGGCGCTCGGCGCGCTCGCCGAGCGCTCGGCGGATCGCGCGCAGGTCTGCAGGGGTGCGCCGTTCGGCAGCGAGCGCTGCGGCCTCGGTCTCGATGGCGATGCGCGCCTCGATCACCGACACGATGCCCGCGCGCAGCAGCACCGCATCCCAGTCCTCGTGGATGTCGAGCGCGGTGACGAAGACGCCCGCTCCTTGGCGGGAGGCGAGGATGCCGCGGCCGGCGAGCTGGCGGATCGCCTCGCGGACGGTTGAGCGTCCGACGCCGAGCTGCGGGGCCAGGGTGGTCTCACCGGGCAGCTTCTCGCCCAGGTTCCACTCGCCCGACCTGATCCGTTCCAGCAGCAGCTCGGCGGCCTGATCCGCCAGCGGCGTTCGTCTGACCTGCTCCATGCGATCCCTAGTTCTCTACTTGTCTGAGGACTTATGGTAGAGTCTTGCCGTGATCTTGGTCGACTGTCTTCTCCTCCGCCGCCACGGCGGGGCCTAGCCGGACCGGCTCCCCGTCGTGGGTGCCTCCCTCGCGCCGGTCTACGAATCGACGAAGGAATCCGCGTCATGACCACCGCATCATTCCCCGGTATCTCCACGCCTGTCGGCCCGGTGCCGGAGCGGGCGCCCGCCTGGAACCGGCAGCGGCACTCGCAGATGCCGTCCCACCGCTACGCCGACGTCTACTCACGCGTCGGCGTTCCCCTCACCGAGCGGGACTGGCCGAACCGTCGCCTCACCGCCGCCCCGTTGTGGGTACCGGTGGATCTGCGCGACGGCAACCAGGCGCTGGCCGAGCCGATGGACCCGTCCCGAAAGCGGCGGTTCTTCGAGCTCATGGTCGTGATGGGCTACAAGGAGATCGAGGTCGGCTATCCCTCGTCGTCGCAGACCGACTACGACTTCGTGCGGCTGATCGCGGAGACCGGCATCGCCCCCGGCGATGTGACGATCGTGGTCTTCACCCCTGCCCGCCGTGACCTGATCGAGCGCACCGTCACCTCGATCCGCGGGATCGCCAACCCGGTGGTGATCCACATGTACACGGCCACCGCACCGGTCTGGCGAGACGTGGTGCTCGGTCACGGCCGCGCCGAGCTGAAAGAGCGGATCCTCGCCGGCGGGCGCGACGTGCTGGAGCTCGCCGGTGACCTGCCGAATGTGCGCTTCGAGTTCTCGCCCGAGGTGTTCAACCTCACCGAGCCGGACTACGCGCTCGACGTGTGCGACGCGATGACCGAACTGTGGGAGGCGAGTCCGGACCGGCCGGTCATCCTCAACCTGCCTGCCACCGTCGAGGTCGCCACCCCGAACGTGTACGCCGACCAGATCGAGCACATGCACAAGAACCTGCGCCGCCGCGAATCCGTGATCCTTTCGGTGCATCCGCACAACGACCGCGGTACCGGAATCGCCTGTGCCGAACTGGCGGTGCTGGCCGGTGCGCAGCGGGTCGAGGGGTGCGTCTTCGGCAACGGGGAGCGTACCGGGAACGTGGACATCGCCACGCTCGCGCTGAACCTGCACGCCCAGGGCGTCGACCCGATGATCGACTTCTCCGACATCGACGAGATCCGCCGCACCGTCGAGTACTGCAACCGCATCGAGGTGCACCCGCGACACCCTTACGTGGGCGACCTCGTGCACACCGCGTTCAGCGGCACCCACCAGGACGCGATCAAGAAGGGCTTCGCCGAGCACCGCGGCCGCGCGGCGGCCGAGGGTCGTCCTGAGCGAGAGCTGGACTGGCGGGTGCCGTACCTGCCGATCGACCCGGCAGACATCGGTCGCACCTACGACGCCGTGATCCGGGTCAACTCCCAGTCCGGCAAGGGTGGCATCGCCTACCTGTTGGAGACCGAGTACGGCATCGACCTGCCGCGGCGTGTGCAGATCGACTTCGCCCGCCGCGTCCAGGAGCACACCGACACCACCGGCGACGAGGTCATCGCGGCCGAGCTGTGGAACATCTTCCAGCACGCCTACCTCACGCCACCGGACACGGAAGCTCCCGTCGTGCTCACCGGGTACGAGACCTCCGAGCGCGAAGGGCGCGCGTGTACCCGGATCAGCATCTGCATCGGGGACGAGAATCACACGACCATCCACGATGGTGTCGGGCCGATCGAGGCACTCACCTCAGCGCTGTCCGACTGCGGTATCCACGTCGAGGTGCTCGACCTGCACCAGACCAGCATCGGCGCGGGAAACGACAGCGAAGCACTCACCATCATCGAGCACCGTCACCCCGGCGGTATCGCCTGGGCAGCGGGTAGGGCCGGATCGGTGCTGGCGGCGAGCATGGCAGCCGTCATCGTCGCAGCCAACGACGTGGGCTCCGGCAAGATCGCTGTGGACTCTGCCGGGGGGACGGCTGCGCCGTTCATGTGAGTGCCCGTCAGCGTCCGGCGTGCTCGGCGATCAGTGCGGTGGCCTCGTCGGCCCGCTCGACGGTGGCGAGGTGGGCGCCCTCGAGCACGTCCAGCCGGGCGCCCGGGATGCCGTCGACGATCGTGCGCGCATGCGGTTCGACGGGGGTGGACAGGTCGGCGGATCCGGCGATCACCAGTGTGGGCGCGGAGATCGCGGGCAGCCGGTCGCGGTGGTCCCAGACCTCGAGCGCCTGGCAGCTGGCCAGGTAGCCCTCGTCGGACGTGCCGGCGACCATCGCCTCCGCCTCCGCGACGACGTCGGGGTGCTCCGCCGCCCAGCCGGGCGTGAACCACCGCGAGACCACCGTGGCGGCGATCGGGGCCGTGCCGCCGTCGGCGACCGCCTTGATCCGCTCCGCCCACACCGACGAGTCCGGGAAGTGCGACGACGTGCAGCAGAGGGTGAGGCTGGTGATGCGTTCCGGGGCCTCGGAGCCGAGGTACATGCCCACCATCCCGCCGAGCGACAGCCCGCACCAGGCCACCTGCTCCAGGCCCAGGTCGTCGAGGAGCGCGATGACGTCGCCTGCGAGGTCAGCGACGCGGTAGGGCCCCGGTGGCACCGGGGACCCGCCGTGGCCGCGGTGGTCGACGCGGATCACCCGGAACCGCTCGGTGAGGGGCGCCACCTGGGGTCGCCACATCTCCAGCGTCGAGCCGAGCGATCCCGACATCATGATGACCGGCGCGTCGCGCGGGCCCTCGTCGATGTGGTGCAGCCGCGCCCTGCCGTCGTTCGTCATGACTCTCCCGATCCCACCGTGCGCATCGAGCGCAGCGTCTCCAGTTCGGCGGTGCTCGGCGCAGCGGTGATCATGAGGTCCGCCGACACCTCGAGCGGCCAGCCCGTCTCCGCCCGCACCTGCTCGACCGTGACGCCGTGGTGCAGTGCGGTGAGCACGAGCTCAGAGGTGTCCGGATCGGGCTCCAGGACGCCGAGATCCGTGATCACCCGGACCGGACCCGCTCCGCGCAGCCCGAGGATCTGCCGGTCCAGGGGGCCGCTCCCGTGCCCGACGGACGTCACGAAGTCCACCTGCTCTACGAAGGCTCGCATCCGGTGGCGCATCACCACGATCACTTCTCGGCAGGATGACGCGATCTCGGGCGCACCCCCCGAGCCGGGCAGCCGCACGTCCGGCTCGTCGTACTCACCGATCACGGTGGTGTTGATGTTGGCGAACCGGTCGATCTGGGCTCCGGACAGGAACCCGATGTCGATCCGGCCGGGCTGCAGCCAGTAGTTGAAGATCTCCGGCACGCTGACGACGGAGAGGGCCGACTCGGCGAGGATGCCGTCTCCGATCGAGAGCGGCAGCTCGTCGGGCCGGGTGTCCAGGGTGCCCGACTCGTAGATCAGCACGAGGTGGGGCGCGTGCAGGCGGCGCGCCAGGTTGGCCGCCGTGGACGGCAGCCCGATCCCCACGAAGCAGGCCTGCCCGTCGCGCAGCGAACGAGAAGCCGCGATGCTCATCATCTCGTCGGCGGACCAGCTGGTGGTGGGCCCCGACTCCGTCACCGGATCGGTCGTGCCGGTCATGCCGCCTCCTCGAGGGCGCTCAGCCAGCGGGTGAACGCCTCCCGGTCGCGGCTGATCGTGTCCCAGCTGCGGTAGGCGGCGTTGTCGCGGTCGTAGTACCCGTGTGCGTACGACGGGGCCGCACCGCGCGGCGCCACGGCCACCGCGTCGAGCACCCAGCCCGGGAGGACGACCGCCCCCGGCACCGGCGTCAGCTCGTCGACGATCTCCTCGACGGTGACGAGCGAGCGCCGGGCCGCGAGCACCGCCTCCTTCTGCACGCCGGTGATCCCCCACAGCTGGACGTTTCCGGCCCGGTCGGCCCGCTGGGCGTGCACGACCGTGACGTCGGGGTTGAGCGCGGCGACGGCGGCGAGCCGCTCCCCGGTGAACGGGCATTCCACGGTGGAGATGGTGGAGGTGTGGAGGGGCAGGTCGGTGCCGGCGTAGCCACGGAGCACCGCGAACGGCAGCCCCGATGCGCCCGCGACGTAACGGTTGGCCATGCCGGCGTGGCTGTGTTCCTCGATCTCCAGCGGGGCGGGCCACCCGGTGGCGAGGGCGTCGCGCATCCGGTGCAGCGAGCCGACGCCGGGGTTGCCGCCCCAGGAGAACACGAGTTTGGCGGCGCAGCCCGCGCCGATCAGCTGGTCGTAGATCAGGTCGGGCGTCATCCGGACGAGGGTGAGGCCGCGCCGCCTCTGCCGGATGATCTCGTGCCCTGCGGCGAACGGGATGAGGTGGGTGAAGCCCTCAAGCGCGACGGTGTCCCCGTCATGCACAAGCTCGGACACCGCCTGCGGCAACGACACGATCTTGGCCACGTGGGAACGCTAGTGCGCGCGGGCAGGCCCGGCAATCGAAGGCGAGTGGCCGGAATCCTTGGGAAACCTCACGTTCCCTGCCCCACCCGGTGCTCGGCCCGCCTGTGGCCCGCACCCCGTACAAATTGTGCACCCCTCGTTTACGCCCCCTTGGGTGAGGCTTCGATGAAGGAAGAGGGGACATGACGGACAGGGACGACGGCCAGTACTTCGGTGGCCTGGCCGGTGAGATCCGGGGCACGGACGACGACCGGCCGCCGCTGGTCCTCGTGCACGGTCTGACCTACGACCGGCGGATCTGGCGGCCGCTGCTGGACGAGCTGGCGACGCTCGACCCGGGCCGGCGGGTGCTGACCGTCGACCTGCCCGGGCACGGGGGGTCGCCGCGGTGGGACGGCTACGACCTCGACGAGGTCGTAGCCGCCGTTCACGGGGCGGTGACCGAGGCCGGGCTCGCCGCGCCGATCGTCGTCGGGCACTCGGTCGGCGGCGTGGTGGCGACCATGTACGCCTCGACCCGTCCGACCCGTGGCGTGGTCAACATCGACCAGCCGTTGCTCGTGGGCAAGTTCGCAGACGTCCTGAAGCAGGCCGAACCGGTGCTGCGCAGCCCGGCCTGGCGCGAGGTCTGGGACCGGATGCTCGTCACCATGCAGGTCGACCGGTTGCCGTCGGCGGCGCGGGAGCTGGTCTCGACCGCTACCTGTCCTCGGCAGGACCTGCTCCTCGGCTATTGGAACGAGGTCCTGGTCTCCTCCGCCGAGGAGATCGGCCGGCGCCGGACCCATGACCTGGGCGTGATTCGGGCCGGCGGGGTGCCGTACCGCTACGTGGCCGCGTCCGAGCCGGATCCCGCGTACCTCGGGTGGCTGACGTCGGCTCTGCCGAACCTCACCGTCACCGTGCTGCCCGACGGCGGGCACTTTCCGCACGTGGTCCACCCGCGCCGGATGGCCGGGATGCTGGCCGGGAACACCTGATGCCTCTGGCGGCCCGGCTGCGTGACGACGCCGCAGCCCTGCAGGACGACCTGGTACGGCTGCGGCGCGACATCCATCGGCACCCCGAGGTCGGCCTCGACCTGCCGCGCACCCAGCGGGCGGTGCTGGACGAGCTGGCCGGTCTGGGGTTGGAGGTCACCCCGGGCAGGACGTTGAGCTCGGTGACCGCGGTGCTGCGCGGCGGACGACCGAGCGCGGCGATGCCGGGCGGCGAACCCGCCCCCGCGGTGCTGCTGCGAGCCGACATGGACGCCCTGCCGATCACCGAGACGACCGGGCTGGACTACGCCAGCCAGGTGGACGGCGCGATGCACGCCTGCGGGCACGACACACGGCGATGCTGGTCGGTGCGGCCCGGCTGCTCAGCGCGCACCGTGACGCGTTGGCCGGCGACGTCGTGTTCATGTTCCAGCCCGGCGAGGAGGGCTGGAACGGCGCCGCCCGCATGATCGACGAGGGGGTGCTCGACGCGGCCGGACCGCGGGTCTCCTCGGCGTACGGCATGCACGTGCGCTCGTACGGAACCCCCAGGGGACTGTTCCGCAGCCGACCCGGCCCGTTGATGGCGGCCATGGCAGAGCTCAAGGTGACCGTGCACGGAGCCGGCGGGCACGCCTCCATGCCGCACCTCAGCCGCGACCCGGTCACCGTGGCGGCGGAGATCGTGACCTCGTTGCAGACCCTGGTCACCCGGCGCTTCGACGTCTTCGACCCGGTGGTCGTCACGGTCGGCTCGATCCACGCCGGGACCAGATCCAACACCATTCCCGACACGGCCGAGATCGCTGCCACGGTGCGCACCTTCTCGGCGGCGAACCAGGCGCGACTGCGTACGGAAGCCACCCGACTGTGCCGGCACCTCGCCGAGGCGTACGGGCTGACCGCCGAGGTCGAGTACGTCGTGGGCTACCCGGTGACGGTGAACGACGAGCAGCAGTACGAGTTCGCCAGTAGGGCGATCTCCGAGGTGCTCGGCGCGGAGCGGTTCGAACCTCTCGCATCACCGGTGAGCGCCGCGGAGGACTTCTCCGAGGTGCTCAACGAGGTGCCCGGCTGCTATCTCGTCCTGGGCGCGAGTGGCGCCGACGATCCGTCGAAGGCGCCGGTGAACCACAGCCCGGGAGCCATCTTCGACGACCGGGTGCTCGCCGACGGTGCGCTGGTCCACTCGGAGCTGGCGATCCGGGCACTGCGATGGCACGCGGCGCGGCGGTCACCCGCGTCACGGGGCGGGCCACCCGCAGGGCCTTGAGGGGTAGGCCCTGCGGGTAGCGGTACCCAGTGCAGGTTGGGCCCTCCGGGCGGTCGTGCGGCTTTATGCTGCTCCGGGGGGAGGACACGTGCGAGGTCTGGGTGAGCTCGAAGCTGCGGTCATGGACGTGCTGTGGTCGTCACCGGAGCCGGCCCACCGCGTGCGCGACGTCCTCGAGGAGCTGACACCGCAGCGCAAGTTGGCCTACACCACGGTCATGACCGTCCTCGACAATCTGCACCGCAAGGGGTGGGTGCAGCGCGAGATGGACGGCCGCGCCTACCGCTACCGTCCCAGCGCCACCCGTGAAGAGGTCACCGCCCGCGCGCTGCGCGACCTGCTGGACGCCTCCGCCGACGTCGAGACCGTGTTGCTGCACTTCGCCCGCTCGGTGTCCGAGCGGGAGTCCGCCGTGCTGCGCGATGCACTCGGCGAGGCGCCGGACGGGCGATGATGATCGCCCTCGGCATGCTTTACGCCAGCACACCCCTGCTCGCCGCAGCGGTACTGCTCCGAATCGCATCCGCCCTGGCCACCGCACTTTCCTGAGATACGGGTGACATCGGGCGAGGCGCCCGTCACGAACTGCGGCGCCCGGTTCGTCACGGTGCGATGGTGACGGCGTGGTCACTCTTCATGACACCGTTCCCGCACTCAGCACGCGCTTCTCGCTGCCGACCGGGCCGGTGAACCGGCTCGGTTTCGGCACGATGCGCGTCCTCACCGGACCCGGAATATGGGGTCCACCGTCCGATCCCGACGCCGCCGTCGCCGTGGTGCGCCGCGCGGCCGAGCTCGGCGTCGACCTCTTCGACACCGCCGACTCCTACGGTCCGGAGGTGGCCGAGGACCTCGTGCGCCGGGCGCTGCACCCCTATGACGGCATCACCGTCGCCACCAAGGCGGGCTTCCTGCGTACGGGGCCCGGCAAGTGGTTCCCGTGCGGCCGCCCGGAGTACCTGCGTCAGCAGTGCGAGCTGAGCCTGCGCCGCCTCGGCGTCGACCGGATCGACCTGTTCCAGCTGCACCGCGTGGACCCGATGGTGCCCGCCGACGAGCAGTTCGGCGTGCTCGCCGAGCTGCAGGCGGAGGGCAAGGTCGCCGCGGTCGGGCTCTCCGAGGTCGACGTCGAGCAGATCGAACGCGCCACCTCGATCGTCGACGTCGCGGCCGTGCAGAACCGCTACAACGTCCTCGACCGCAAGTACGACGCGGTCCTGCGCTACTGCACCGAGCTCGGCATCGGTTTCATCCCGTGGGCGCCCATCAGCGCGGGAAAGCTGGCGGAGCCCGGTGGCGCCGTGGCCGACATCGCCGCCCGGGTCGGCGCCACCGCGTCGCAGGTCTCGCTGGCGTGGCTGCTGCAGCGCTCGTCGGTGATGCTGCCGATCCCGGGCACCAGCAGCCAGGAGCACCTCCAGGAGAACGTCCGCGCCGGCGAGCTGCAGCTGGACCAGGAGGCCGTCCAGCAGCTGGACGACGCCGCAGCCTGACCCACCACCCCGCGAGTCGCCCGAATCCCGTCCGCGAGTCGCCCCGGATCGACCCCTGAGCTGCCCGGAATCCCTAGCCCTACCCGCGGCCGGTGACCTCGCCGTTCCGGTGCCGACGGTCGACCCGCTCGGCGCTGCGGGTGATGTTGCGGACCATGCCTCCGAACACGATGCCGTGGAACGGAGCCACCGACCGCCAGTACAGGTGGCCGGTCAACCCGCGCGGGATGAACACCGCCCGCTGCCCGTACCGCGAACCGTCCGGTTGCGGTGTCACCGTCATCTCCAGCCACGCGCGGCCGGGGACCTTCATCTCCGCGCGCAGCCGCAACGTCCGGCCGCCCGCGTCGTCGCGTAGCTGCTCGACGCGCCACCAGTCCAGCGCGTCGCCGGTCTGCAGCCGGTCGGGATCACGTCGGCCGCGGCGCAGGCCGACCCCGCCGACGAGCCGGTCCATCCATCCGCGCACCGCCCAGGCGAGCGGGAAGGAGTACCAGCCCCGTTCGCCGCCGATCCCCGTGACGACCGCCCACAGCGCGTTCGGATCGGCCGTGCTGCTCTGCTCCCGTTCGTCCAGGTAGACGCTTCCCCCGGACCACTGTGGGTCGCTGGGCAGCGGATCGGACGCCATGTCGGCCACGGCCGCGTCCGACCACCTGGTCTCGACGTCACCGCCGCTGATCTTCGTCAACGCGAGCTGGACGGCCCGGTCGTAACCGGTGCGGCCACCCGCCGGCTCGGGCACGTACTCGAGGATGTCCTGCTCGGAACACACGACCTCGTGCACGAGCGACTCGATGAGCGGGGCCGCGATCGTCTTCGGCACCGGTGTCACGATGTTCACCCAGTGGGCCGACAGGCGTGGGGTCAGCACCGGCACCGGGACGATGCGCCGCCACGGCAGCCCGGCCACCGCCGCGTAGCGCTGCATCATGTCGAGGTAGGTGAGCACCTCCGGGCCGCCGAGGTCGAACGTCCGGTTCACGTCGGGCGGCAGCGTGGCCGCGCCGATGAGGAAGTGCAGCACGTCGCGAACCGCGATCGGCTGGATCCGGTTGCGCACCCACCGCGGCGTGACCATGACCGGGAGCCGCTCGGTCAGGTAGCGCAGCATCTCGAAGCTCGCCGAACCGGAGCCGAGGATCACCGCCGCCTGCAGCACGGCGGTCGGAACGCCGCAGCGCAGGAGGATCTCACCCACCTCGGTGCGGGAGGCCAGGTGTTCCGACAGGCCTCCCTCTGGATGCAGCCCGCCGAGGTAGACGATCCGGCTGACGCCCGCCTCGCGCGCCGCCTGCCCCGTGACGAGGGCGATGCGGCGGTCGGTGGCCGCGAAGTCCCGGTCCGACAGCGAGTGCACCAGGAAGTAGAGGACGTCGACGCCCTCGCAGGCCGCACGCATGCTCGCCGGGTCGAGGAGGTCTCCGCGCACGATCTCCGCGCGGTGGGCCCACGGGACGTCCCGGAGCTTCTCCGGGTCGCGCACCAGGCAGCGGACCGTGCCCGTGCCGGCATCGACCAGCCGGGCGGCCAGCCGGCCGCCGATGTACCCGGTGGAACCCGTGACGAGGTATCGCACCCTCCGATGCTCCTGGTGGGCGGAGGCGCCCGCCACTCGACGACCCGTTTGCGAGCTTTTCCCCGATGATCACCACGGGGCGCCGGGCCGTGATAAACATCCGCCGCGAAGTCTGTGGATCTTGGGAGGCCGGCGCGGTGGTGGTGGATGCGGCGGCGCTCGCCGACGCCCTGGCAACCGGACGGGAGCTCGATCTCGAGGGTGCCGCGCTGTCGGCCACCACCCTCGCGGCCGTCCTCACGGAGACCCCGTCGTCGGGCGCACCCGCGCTGACGCTGCGGCGCGCCAACATCACCGGCGTTCTCCGGCTCACCGGCGCCGAGATCGGCGTCCCCGTCGAGCTGCGTTCCTGCGTGTTCGCCCAGGTTCCCGACCTGCGGATGGCGCACTTCGCCGGCCTCGCACTCACGGGCTGCCGGCTGCCCGGACTCCGGGCGGGCAACCTGCGGGTGGCCGCCGACCTGCTGCTCGACGACGGGTTCACCGCCCATGGACCCGTGCACCTCACCGACGCGCAGATCGGCGGGTCACTGCGGTTCTCGGGTGGGCGGCTGCGGGGAGCCGGGGGCCGGGCTCTCATCGCCGACCGCATCGTCGTCGACGGCACGTTCTACGCGCGGCGGCTGCGCAGCAGCGGTGAGATCCGGCTGCCGGGCGCGCGCATCACGGGCAACCTCGACTGCAGCGGGGCCGACCTGAACAGCCCCACCAGCGACGCGCTCGACGCCACCGGGATCACCGTCGGCGGCAGTCTCCTCGCCGGTCGTCACGACGCCGGGCCGGACGTCGCGTTCTGCGCGTCGGGCCGGCTCATGCTGGCCGGGGCCAGGGTCGGCGGTGACCTCGTGTTCTCCGGGGCACGCATCGAGCGTGGCTCCGCGGCCATGTCCGTCGAATCGGAACCGGAGCCGGGGGAAAGCCGGTTGCCGCTGGTTCCCGGCGGGATCGTGGACGGATCGGCGTGCCTGGTGGCCGACCGCGTCCGGGTGGAGGGCAACCTCGAACTCGACGACGGGGTGCACACCGACGGCACGGTGCGCCTGCCCAACGCCGTCGTCGGCGGATACCTGCGGCTCTCCGGTGCCCGGCTGGTCGGTCCGATGGGTCCGGCGGGGCGCGGGATTGCGCTGCTCGCCGACGGGATGGACGTCAGCGGCGACCTCGAGGGCCGCGACAACGGGCGCGGTCCGCTCCGGTGCGCCGGTCAGCTGCGGCTGGTGGACGCCCACGTCCGCGGGAGCGCGAGTCTCACGGGGATCGCGCTGTCCACGCCGCGCGGGTACGCGCTGCTGGGCGACCGGCTGCGGATCGGCGGCGAGTTCTACCTCCGCCGGCTGGAGTGCAAGGGCACGGTCCGGCTGCAGAACGCCGAGATCGGGGCGACGCTCGACTGCACCGGAGCCCACCTGGAGCAGCCCCGGCTGCGGCCCAACGGAGATGCACGACCCTCCCTGGACCTCCGCGCGGCCACCGTCGGGAAGGACGTCGTCTGTTCGGAAGGGTTCGTGGCCACCGGCGGCGTCCGCATCCGGCGGATGGAGGCGCGCAAGTCGGTGCAGTTCGTCGACGTGACGCTGGGGGCGCCGGAGCCGGAACCGTCGGAGTCCCCGGAACGGTCGGAGTCGGAGGAGGCTGCCGAGCCGGATCGGGTCCGTTATGCCCTCAACGCCCACGGCCTGGTCACCGGGGAACTCGTCGTGCGCCCGGCCCGAGCCCCCGGCGCGGCCGTGCGTCTGGCCCAGGCCCAGGTCGGCACCTTTGAAGATTGCCCAGAGTTATGGAGGGCCGTTGGTGGCATCGATCTGGACGGTTTTGATTACCAGAAACTGAATGACACACATGTGATTGACATCCGAAAGCGGCTAACCTGGCTCAAACAGGTGATACCCGACTACGCACCGGGACCGTACGACCAGATGGCGGCCGCGTACCGGCGCGCGGGCGACGAGGCGGCCTCCGAGCGCGTCCTCATGGAGATGCAGAGCCGGCACTACGCCGAGGCGGGTGTCGCGGGTCGGATCTGGGGTGTGCTCCAGCGGTGGACCGTCGGATTCGGATATCAGCCCTGGTTAGCGGTCTGCTGGCTCGCGCTCTTCGCTGTGCTCGGCGGTGCCTGGTTCGCCACGCACGTGCCGCCGCCCGTCGACAACGGACAGAACCCGGTCTTCAACCCCTGGATCTTCGCCATCGACACGCTGCTCCCGATCGTGAACCTCGGGCAGGACGGGTACTGGCGATTGGACGGCGCATCCCAATGGATAGCGAGTTTGTTGATCGCGCTGGGGTGGATCCTCGCCACAACCGCTGCAGCGGGCGCTGCCCGAATGCTCAAGCGTGTCTGAAGGGGGAGGAGATCCACCCGAACGGGCGGAATCGAGCCGCAGAGCAGTAACGGTCGCTCCGAACCCGTTTCCACGCCCGAGTGTCCCCGTTGTGGGTGTAAGTGCGCAGATAGAACCGCTGAAGGCAGCACCATGGACGGCGCACAGGAAGACGATGGAGGTGACGCGTGTCCCCAGCGACCCGCTACTCGACGACCGACGACGACTGGACTCCGGCCACGGGTAGGCATGCGTTCGACGAGGACGCCGAGCTGACGCCGATCTTTCATGCGCTCACGCGTAGTGGATGGCGCAGTCGCCAACACGAGCCTGCCCCCCCGGCCGCCCGGCCGGCCCAGGCTGCTCCGCCCGCGCCGCCCCGCCCGGATCCGGTCGACGCGTTCCGACGCGACCCCCTGACCGCGCCGATCCCGGTACAGGCCCTCACCCCGGCCCCGTCCATCCCGAACTCGCGGATCTCGGGCACCGGAGCACATGTCGCCGTACCGGCTGCGCGCCACGAACTGGTCGACGAGGGACGGCACCACCACAGACGCGAGGCCTACAGCTCCCGCTGGTGACGTCCCCGCACGTTCGGGCGTGCAGGGATGGACGGCCGCTGGGGAGTGGCCGTGCACGACGGCAGTACTGCACCACTGCCCTGACGAGGGCCGGGGTCGCGCTGGAACCTCGGCGCCGCGGCCCCGGCCCTCAGCAGCCCCACCCCCGCGAGTCGCCCGTCCCGGGTGCGCGAGTCGCCCGTTGCAGCCGCGCGAGTCGCCCCTCCTGGGCGCGCGAGTCGCCCACTTTGCGTCCGCGAGTCGCCCGTTTCGGGTCCGCGAGTCGCCCGCCTCGTTGTGGAAAGGCCCAGGGTCGTTCGGCCTGACAGCGGGTCCTGCGAGCCGAGTTGTCCACATGCCGCCGCAGTTGTCCACAGTTTCGGCGTCCGGCCTCGGCGCTCGGGTTCACCGCGGGATCGTCGAGTCGTGTTTCCGACAACTGGTACAGCCGGTGCATGCCGGCGACGCGATGCCGTCCGGCTGCTCGGTGCGCACCGGGTTCGTTCGGCGATCAGGTCGGGCGAGTTCAGCTCGCCATGGCCGGGCGTGCTCGTTGATCCTGCCCGCGCGGCCGAACCGTCCACCGTGATCGCGGCGGGATGGCTCGCCTCCGGTCCGGACGCGGTCATCACCGGCCCCACGGCTGCGTTCATGCACGGCTGCACGGCGGCCGAGCCGACGCCGGTGCACGTCGTCGTGCCCTACAGCAGCAAGAAGCGGACCCGTCCCGGGCTCGTGGTGCACAACGGCCTCGCGCTTGATCGCGATCGTCGGCTGGTCGACGGTCTGCCGGTCCTCTCCGTGGAGCGCGTCGTCACCGATCTGCTCTGCACCGCCGAGCCGGCGGGCGCGCTGGCCATCGCCGACCAGGTGCTCTCCGCTCTGGCGCCACATGATCGTTCGGCTCTGCGCGACGAGATCCATCGTCGAATCCGAGCACGTCCGGATCCCCGGGGCACCCGCATCGGAGCCCGTCTCTTGAATCTCGCCACCGGTGCAGCCGAGTCCCCGGCGGAGAGCTGGCTGCTCTGGCGGATCGTCGACCGGGGCTTCCCCGTGCCGGTGGTGAACCACTGGGTGTGCACGATCGACGGCGAGCCGCGGTACCGAGTCGATCTCGGCTGGCCGGAGCTGAAGATCGCTGTCGAGTACTACGGGCATGCCGCACATGCCGGGCGCGAGGAGCGGGACGCGGCGCGCATCCTCGAGCTCGAACGGCGGGGCTGGATCGTGATCATCGTCCGCGCGGACGATCTGACCTCCATGTATCGGGTGGAGAGCGAGATCGACCAGGCCTTCACCGCCCGGGGCATGCCCCTTCGCGGCCGCACCGTTGGAGGGCTGCGCGCGAGGCGGCACCGCGAGCTGCGAGCCGGCTGAGCCCGTCATCCGCGCTGACGGACAGGAGTACGGGCAGGCGTCCTGCGACCTGGCCTGCCGGATGACGCACGCCATCGAGCCCGGCATTCGCTGACGGATCACGGCCCCCGTGCCTACGCGCCACCCATGCGCGGTCGGGGCGACTGTGCGCACCAAAGCGGGCGACTCGCGCACTCAAAACGGGCGACTCGCGCGCGCAATACGCGCGACTCGCGCACTCGAAACGGGCGACTCGCGCACCCGGAGCGGGCGACTCGCGCACCTAGAACGGGCGACTCGCGCACCTAGAACGGGCGACTCGCGCACCTAGAACGGGCGACTCGCGGGGGGTCAGTGGAGGCGTGCGGCTGCCTGCCGGAGGTCGGCGGTTGCGGCGGCGCGGTCCACGCGGGTCGGCTCCCGGTCGGCCAGCACCTGCTCGCCCGCCACCCAGACGTCCCGGACGAGCCGGGAGCCCCCCGCCCACACCAGGTTCGACAGCAGCTGGGCGTCGTCCTCGGGCATGACGAACGTGGAGTCGCTCAGGTCGACGTGCACCAGGTCGGCCCACCGGCCGGGCTCCAGGGCGCCGATGTCGTCGCGCCCGATCGCGGCGGCGCCGTCCCTCGTCGACATGAGCAGCAGTTCCGCCGCGGTGAGCGCTGCGGCGTCCCCGCTGGTGACGCGGGCGAGCAGGCCGGCCAGCCGCGCCTCGGCCCACATGTCGAGGTTGTCCCCGGACGCGGGTCCGTCGGTGCCGATGCCCACGCGCACACCGGCGCGACGAAGGGCCGATACCCGTGCGATACCTGCGGCGAGCTTGGCGTTGGAGCCGGGGCAGTGGGCCACGGCCGCGTTGTTGGCCGCCAGCAGCGCGATGTCGTCGTCGGACAGCTGCACGGCGTGGGCGGTGAGCACCCGCCCGCCGAGCATGCCGAGCTTGTCGAGCATCGCAGGCACCGAGCCGTAGGCCTCGCGCTGGACGAGGTCCTCCTCGGCGGACTCGGACATGTGGATGTGGATGAGTGCTCCGCGTTCCCGGGCGTGCTCGCCCACGGACGTGAGTGCCTCCGGAGGCAGCGTGTATGCCGCATGGGGCCCGTAGCCGAGCTCGATGCGCTCGCCGGGACCCGATCGCACACCGATGTCGTCGATCAGCGCGGACACGTCGTCGCGCATCTGCTGCCAGGTGCCGAGCCGGTCCCAGCCCGGCGCGGCGATGATGGCCGGGGTCAGGACGGCGCGGGAACCGACGGTGGTGACGGCGTCGATCACCGCTTCGGTGAAGAAGTACATCTCGACGCTGGTGGTGCAGCCGTTGCGGAGCAGCTCGATGCATCCCGCGGTCATGCCCACGTGCACGTCCGGTGCGGTGAGCTTGCCCTCGGCAGGCCACATCACCTCCTGCAGCCAGCGCATCAGCGGCAGGTCGCCGCCCATGCCGCGCAGCAGCGACATGGGGGTGTGGGCGTGGGTGTTGACGAGCCCGGGGAGCAGGGCGCCGGGCAGCGCCCGGACAGGTGCGTCGTTCGGTGGGGCTGACGACCGCGGTCCGACGTGGGTGATGCGGCCCGTGGAGTCGATGTCGACGACTCCGTTGCGCAGCACCGTGCACTCGGGGTCGCACGGCAGGACGACCGGGGCGGTGAGCCGTTCGCCGAGGGATGTGGTCATCGGCGTGCTTCCAGCAGCGAGCGCAGAGAGCGGAACGGCGGCAGCCAGGCTCCGCCCTCGGGCAGCGAGTCGAGGGTGATGCGCGGGAGGGGCTCGCGGAACACGCCGTCGATGTCCTCGAGGTCGATGAACTCGATCACCTCGGAGGTCAGTGCGAAGCTGGCGTGCTCCCGGAAGCCGATGACCGTGACGCCGGTGCCCTGCTTCTCGAGATCCTCGAGCGGTTCGCGGAACGCGCGTCCGTCGCCGGAGGCCACCACGACGTGGCGCAGCGTGCCTTCCTGCGCCCGGAGGCGGATGTGCGCGAGCATGTCCTCGTCGACATCGGAGTCCTCGCTGATCTTGGGCTTCGCGAACACGGCGAAACCCACGTTGCGCAGCGCCTCGACCCACGGCCGGACGACCTCGGTGCTCCCCGGCACCACGTTGGTGAACACCGTGGCCTCGGCGACCGCCTCCGGTCCGGCGAGATCCAGCAGCCAGCGGCCCACCGCGTCGAAGCGCGGCCGGAAGGCGGCCGTCGGGCGGGCGCCGAGCAGCGAGCCCAGACTCATGTCCATGTTGGGCGCGTCCCAGACCAGCATCACGCGGGGGACCGGGTCCGTCGGGATGGTCGCGGTCACGAGCGCCGGACCGGGGAGCAGGTCGGGGTCATGAAACGACCCTAGCGCTGCGTGAGCGATAGCATCCGCGGCGATGGACGAGAGGGCGTCAGGGTGGACCGGGCCGGCACCCGAGGACGTCGCCGCACGCACCGCCGAGGCGATGGAACGGGCCGACGCGGCCGGTCGTGGAGCCGGCGTGCGGCTGCTCGACGTCGGTCCCGGGCGCGCGAGGGTCGGCATGGCCGTGGCGGAGCGGCACGTGAACGGCCACGGCATCTGCCACGGCGGGTACCTGTTCCTGCTCGCCGATGCCGCGCTCGCCTACGCGTCCAACAGCTACGGCACCTCTGCGGTCGCGTCGGGCGCCGACATCACGTTCCTCCGGCCGGTGCCCCTCGGAGCCGAACTCATCGCCGAGGCGGTGGAACGGGCGAGGACGGGCCGGTCGGGGCTGTACGACGTGACGGTCCGCAGCGGCGAGTCGGTGGTGGCGGAGTTCCGCGGCCGGACCCGTCAGGTGCCCGGCCTGCCCCCGCCGGTCTGAACGGAGCCCCCTGGTCAGGGGTGGTTCGGGGGGAGGAAGGCCGGGCGCGTCGCCGGGTCGGGCTCGTCGTAGTAGCGGTGGTACACCGGCGTGAGACCCCCGGAGACGGGCGGCACGATCCAGCTCCAGTCGGCCGGGCAGCGCCGGCCGGCGCTCTCCTCGCGGGCGACGTGGGTGAGGAACCGCCGCGACTCGGAGTGGTGGTCGGCCATCGTCACGCCCGCCACGTCGAAGGAGTACTGTACCGCCCGCACCATCTCGACCAGCGCCCGGTCGCGCCACAGGGTGCGCTCCGAGCTGGTGTCGAGCCCCAGCCGCTCCGCGACGACGGGCAGCAGGTCGTAGCGGTCGGCGTCGACGAGGTTGCGGGCACCGATCTCGGTGCCGAGGTACCAGCCGTTGAACGGCGCGGCGGGGTAGGTGACGCCGCCGACGTCGAGCGGCATGTTGCTGATCGCCGGTACCGCGTGCCACCGCAGGCGTAGATCGGCGAACCAGTCGTGGTCGGGGTGGATGAGCGGGACCTCGAGCACGGCGTCGGCCGGGACGTCGAAGATCTCGGGCTCGTCGTCGCCTGCGGAGATGAGCAGCGGCAGCACGTCGAATCGGCCGGGCGGATCGGGCCGCCGCCACCCGGCCGCGACGGCGCGCTGGGTGAAGTCGACGTGGCGCCCGTCGCCCCGGGTCTCGCCGGTGGGTAGGCGATGCCCGGCGTACCGCACGAGCTGGTCGTTGTGGATGCGCGGGCCGGGATGGTTCGGCCGGTCCGGCGCGAAGATCGTGATGGTGGAACGGATGCGGCCGTCGCGGGTGGCGTCACGCAGGTGCCCGACGCACTCGGCGGCGACGTCGGCGGGGGCGCTGACGTGTCGCCTGTCGCGCACCCGCAGGCTGTTCCAGTACAGCCTGCCGATGCAGCGCGCCGAGTTGCGCCAGGCCACGCGGGCGCCGAACGTCAGCTCGTCGACGGTGTGGGTGTAGCTGCCGGTCTTCTCGATCTCGTGTCGCACTTGCCACATCCGGTGGTCGAACCTGGTGGGTGGCGAGGTCTCGGCGTAGAACTGATCGAGGAACTCCTCCGCCGCGGCCGGGTCCACGGTGGCCGTCGGCGGTGCGGGGGCGGCAGCTCCGGTCAGGCTGCTGTCAGCCTTTCGGGGAGCGGGTACGGCAGCATTTGTTGCAACGAGCGATGACACCCGGCGCTCAGCCTTTCACTCGCCGACACCCCTGGGGAGCGGGGCGTCGTCCTTCCTACACGGTCACACCCTGTGATCAGAAGGTGGCCCGGTGCCGACACGCCGATAAATTAGGTCGTGCACGGCGCGTCCCTCGAGACGCGCGCGCTGCTCGAACTTCGTGACGGGACGCCAGTCCGGACGCGGTGTCCAGCCCCCGGGGAGGCCGGCCGCGGTGTTCTCCAGCAGCGGTTCGGCGTCGCAGACCTGACGCATCTGGTCGGCGTAGTCGTCCCAGTCGGTGGCCATGTGCAGGGTGCCGCCAGACACGAGCCGCGAGGCGGCCAGCGCAGCGAAGTCCGGCTGGACGAGCCGTCGCTTGCGGTGCTTGCGCTTGGGCCACGGGTCCGGGAAGAAGACCCGGACTCCGGCGAGCGAGGCGGGCGGCACGCACTCGCGCAGCAGCGCGACCGCGTCGCCGCGCAGCAGGGCCACGTTCGTCAGCCCGGCATCGGCGAGACGCATCAGCAGTTGCGCGAGGCCCGGCTCGAACACCTCGACGGCGACGTGGTCGACCTCGGGGGCGGTCGCGGCGAGCGCCGCCGTCGACTCCCCCATCCCGGACCCGATCTCGAGCACCAGCGGCGCCGTCCGACCGAACCATGCGGGCGGGTCGAACGGCTCCGCGCCGCTCAGCAGGTCGGCGACGTCGCGCCCGCGGCTCTCCCACCACCGGTCCCAGGCGTGCTGCTGGCCCTCGGTGAGACGGCTGCGGTGGTGGACGAAGCTGTGGATGGGCGGGTGCACCGCGGTCTGCCCGACCTCAGCCACCCGTGTTCGGGCGGGGGGCGCCTGCGGTGCCCGCGGTGGCGGCAGGGAGCCGCACCCCCGCGGTGGCCCCGGGCAGCTTTCCCCTGAGGAAGCCGGCACCGGTGCAGGCGAGAGCGGTGACGACGGCGGCCGCCGACACGACGTTGCGTTGGCGGAGCTCGCGAACCACGGCTGTGGGCAGCACCTTCGCAACATAGCTGCGCTCGGTGGAGAGCGCGTCGTCGGTGCCGACGAGCTTGGAGACCGCGGCCTTCGACAGCCCCTCCGCCCAGCTGCGACGGCGCAGGTAGGCCCACTCCACGCGGTCCTCGCTCACCCGGTGGTCGACGATGGCGCGCGGCTCGAACAGGATGCGGATCTTCTCGCCCGCCCGGTGGTAGGCCTGCCGGGCCCGGATGCAGAGCTCCGTCTCCTCGCAGCCCAGCGGGTTCTTGCCGATGCGGCCGATGTCCTCGGCGAAGCCCCCGACGCGCTCGAACACCTCACGGCGGAACGACATGTTGCAGCCCATCAGGTTGCGCACCTCGGACTGCTGCCTGGGCTGGCCGGTGTAGGTGCAGCCGACGATCCAGTCGAGCTCGCCCGTGGCGTCGCCGTTGCGGGGATCGGCTCCCGGCAGGACGTGCGGACGTCTGGTGCGCATGGGTATCCCGACCGACGGCCAGCGCGGGTGCGCGACCCCGCCGACCGCGGCGACCGTGGGGTCGCTGTAGGGCTCGAGCAGGGCGGCGAGCCATCCGGGGCGCGCTGCGGCGTCGTCGTCGAGGAACACGATCACGTCGGCGGTGGCCTCGGCGATCGCCGTGTTCCGGGCACCGGACAGGCCCTGCTTGTGGGCGTTGGGCAGCACCCGGACGCCGCGCGGGCCGAAGGCCTCCTGAGCACGGGTGAGGAGCGAGGCGTTGTGGTCGACGATCACCAACGTCTCCGCCGCGGGGACGTCCTGCGCCTCGACCGAATCGACCGCGGCGACGATGTCGTCCCACCGCTTCTCGGTGTAGACGCAGATCACGACGGTCGCCGTGACGGCGGGCGTACTCACGGGGCGGTCTCCTTCAGGCAGTGGGTGACCGCGCGGCGCTAGCGGCGGTCGGACTTGCGGCGGTCGGCGCGCCGGTGCTCGGCCAGCAGGGTACGCAGCACCCGCGAGCCGTCGGCGAACGTGCGGAGGTTGGTCTCGCCGAACATCCGCTGCCGCTCGATCGAGGGCACTTCGGTGATCTTCAGGCCGGCTGCGGCGATGCGGCAGTTCAGCACCGTCTCGATCTCGAAACCGTCGCCCCACAGCATTCCCTCCGGGGGCGGCGGCGCGTCCACCGGGGGCAGCTCGAGGACCGGCAGGAGATCGGACCAGAACGCGTTGTAGCCGTAGCAGAGGTCGGTGTACGCCGTGCCGAAGAGCGCGTTCGCGACCCCGTTGAGCCCGGCGTTGCCGGTCTTGCGCAGGAGGGTGATGTCATCGCTGCCGCCGCCGTTGGTGAACCGGCTGCCCTTGGCGAAGTCGGCCCCGGCCACCAGCGCGGACACGAACGAGGGGATCTCCGCCGGGTCGGCGGAGCCGTCGGCGTCGAACATCACGATGACGTCGCCGGTGGCCGCGCCGAACCCGCACGCCATGGCGTTGCCCTTGCCCTTGCGGGTCTGGGTGATCGTGCGGACCCACGGCAGGACGCGCTTCGCGACCTCGATGGATCCGTCGGTGGAGTTGCCGTCGACCACGATGATCTCGTGGACGGCGGGGCGGACCGCGGCGATCGCCGGGAGGATGATCTCCAGGTTGCGGGCCTCGTTGCGGGTGGGCACCACGACGGAGACGGCAGGGAACCGGGAGCGGCTCGGCTGGGGGCGCGGTCGGGGCACGCGCAGCGTTCGACGGTCCGCCTCGAAGGGCGCCGCCCCTACGGGGACGGCTGGGCGGGCAGGTGAAACGGCGCTCACACAACCTCCAGACAAGTCCGCTCGATCGGGACAACGAGGCTGTCCCGAGCGGGTTGCGGGTGATCGGGCACGATTCCCCCGGATGGGGGTACGTGATGGATCTGTGACCCGAACCGGGTAGGGATACGGACCCCGCCGGACTCGGCGGGGCGCCATCCTGCCCGGCATGAACACCGAGACCGTGGATCCCTACGTCGCTCTCGCCACCGAGATGAGCCTGCTCGGACGCAGGCTCGACGCGATGAGCATGGATCTGGTGCGGCTGCGTGCTGCTGCCGCCCCGGTCGGTCCCGGACCGGCGCCGGCCGTGGAGGCGCCTTCATGGTCACGTTCTAGAGACGCACGTTCGGTGGGGCGGGTTGCTTCGGACATCGGTCCCGAATCTCGCGACCACGCGGATACTTCCGCCGGCGACCCGGCCCGGCGGGCTCCGTCGCCGGTCGGGCCGCCGGTCGGCCCCTACCCGGCCGGCCGGCGGTCGCCCGGCGTGTCGGCATCCGGCGCGGCCGCGCCCGGGTGGCCCCCGGTGGCCGGCGGCCCGAACCCGGCGCCGATGGCGCGGGCGAGGTCGACGATGTCGGGCGCGCGGCTGCTGGCCTGGGTCGGCGGGGGCGTGACGCTGCTCGGCGTGGTCCTGCTGCTCGTGCTGGCCGCGTCGCGTGGCTGGTTCTCCCCACCTGCGCGGGTGACGGCCGGTGCGCTGCTCGGTATCGCGCTGGTCGGCATCGGGCTGTGGCTGCACCGCAGGGAGAACGCGCGCGCAGGCGCTCTCGCGCTGGCGGCGACGGGCCTCGCGACGCTGTACCTCGTGGTCGCCGCGGCCACCGTGCTCTACGGCTACCTTCCCGTCGTGCCGGCCTTGCTGGTCGAGCTGCTGGTGGCAGCCGCAGGCCTCGGGCTGGCCGACCGGTGGCGGTCGCAGCTGTTGGGTGGCGGTGTGGTGGTCGGGGCGGCGCTGCTGGCACCCGTGATCGTGGCGGACTGGCGGCTGGTGGCGCTCGCACTGGCCCTGCAGCTGGCGGCGCTGCCGGTGGTGCTGCGCAGGCGCTGGCCCGTACTGATGCTCCTGGCCGCGGCCGGACCGGTGCTCTTCGGATCGGCCGTCGGCGCCCTTGTCGCCGTGAACGACGAAGCGGCCACGGTCGCGGTCGTGCTCGCGGCCCTGGCGGTGGGCCTCTCGACCGCGGTGCCCGCCGCGCGGCTGTTGCCGCGGGGACCCGTGGCCGGGTTGGTGGCCGCCACGCCCGTCCCGGTGCTCGCGACCGCGGCCGCTCTCGGTGACTGGGGCGGTGGCGCGGTCGCCGCCGTCGCTGCGCTCGCACTGGGCGGGTTCGCCATGACTCCCGGCCTGGACCGCCTGCTCCGGACGGTGGGCATCACAGCGGCGGCCATCGCGCTGTTCGAGGCCACGCTGGTGGCGGTGGAGGGGAGCGGCGCCACCGTGGTGCTGCTCGGGCAGGCGGTGGTGCTCGCCGTGCTGGCTGCCGTGCTGCGCTCGCGGCTGCCGCTGAACATCGCGATGGCGTACGGCGCCGTCGGGTCGCTGCTGGCGCTCGCGCAGGACGCTCCGCTCGCGGCGCTCGTGCAGTTCCCGGCCTTCCCCTACCACCAGGGCGGCCAGGGCGCCCTCCTCACCGGCGCCGGGGTCTCGGTGCTGGTGTTGGTGCTCGCGGTGGCGCTGCTGGTGGCGGCAGGCCGGGTGGACCTGATCCGGCCCGACGCGGCGTCCGCCCCGCTGTGGGTACCGATCGGGGTCGTCGGCCTCTACGGCGCCACGTCGCTGGTGGTCACGGTCGCGCTGCTCGTGTCGCCGGACCGCGCAGGGTTCACCGGGGGGCACGCCGTGGCGACGGTGTCCTGGACGGTCGCCGCGCTCGTGCTGCTGGCCCGCGGGATCAGCAGGCCCGCGCTGCGGATCACCGGGCTCGTGCTGGTCGGCGCGGCCGTCGCGAAGCTGGTGTTGTTCGACCTCGTCGCGCTCGACGGGCTGGCCAGGGTGGCGGCGTTCCTCGGGGCGGGCCTGGTGCTGCTGGCAGCCGGCACGCGGTACGCGCGGCTCGTCGCCGAGGCAGAGAAGGAGAAGCCGGAGCAGTCCGGCGGTGTCTCGGCCGACCCGAGCTGACCGGTCGTTCGCGATCGCACACCGCTGCCGCCGTTCGGCCCCGCCGCTGCGCCTGCGCTGCGACGCTGGCCGGATGCCCGATCGCTACGTCGACGCCGTTCGTGCCCGCCGTGCCGAGCTGCGCGCCGCGCGCGCCCTGCTGACCGGCAGCCACCGCGTGGAGCTGCGCAGCTGTCTGGCGCTGAGCCGGATCACGGCGGCTGCCGACGCGGACGCGGCGCTGGCCGGGCTCGCGCGAGAGGCGGCCGACCACGTCGACGCCGGCCCATCGGTGGGCCGGCAACGGCTCCCCGGCCTTCTCTCCACGGCGGTCGACGCCGTCGCGGTCGAGGTCCACGCCGGTTGGGCGGCTGCTCTGCGGCCCGCGTTGCGCAGGATCGCAGGCGAACGCGGTCTCGTGCTGGATCCCGGTTGGCCGCGGCTGCCGCCGCCACGGCTTTCCGGCCTGGTGGCGACGGTGCCTGCACCGGCCGCCCGGCCGTGGTCGCTGCTCGCCGGGGCGGCCGACGGCGCAGCGATCTGGAGGCTCGCCCTGTTTCCGCTGGCCGTGCTGCCCCTGCTCGGGTTGCCTGCCCTCGCCGGGCCCGCGCTGGCCCCGCTCGCCGTCGGCATCGGAGTCGCGGCGGTGGTCGCCGCCGTGCGGGCCCGCCGCGCGTCGGCGGAACGCCTGCGGCTGCACCGGCACACCGAACAGGTGCTCGCCGCGGCCACCCGGGCCGTCGACGCCGACCTCGGACGCCGGCTGGTCGAGCTGGAGCGGGCGGCGGTGGCGACCCTGGACGCCGCGGTGCTGCGCCGCCGTGCGGAGGTCGATGCCGAGCTGGCCCTGCTGGCCCCCGAGCGCACCGGGCAGGTGTCCGGTGCCTGAGCTGCCGCTGCCCGGGCCACCGCCGGGGCGCCATCCGGGGCTCGTGCCGGACGACGACGCGCCCCCCGACGTTCCCGGTGGGTTCGACGTGTCCGGTGGCTTCGACACCGACGGCGACGGCCGCGCCGACACGACGGTCACCTGCGACGGCGTCGACCTCGTCCTGCTCACCGACCTCGACGGCGACGGGTTCGCCGACCAGATCCTGCGGATCGGCCCGGACGGGACGGTGCGGCAGACGGTCGTGGAGCCGCCCGCCGGGGCCGGCACCGGAATCACCGACGGCCTGCGCGGCGGGGCCGAGGCGGGGTACGAGCCGTGAGGTCGGCGCGCCGGCACCGAGCTGCGGGCCAGTAGGTTGCGGGGATGGCCGTAGATCGGATCGACCCGGAGTTCCGGGCTCTGCCGCTGGCCGCTCTGGCCGACGCCGCCCTCGCCCGGGGGCGCGAGCTGGGGGCGCAGCACACCGACCTGCGGGTCGAGCGGATCGTGTCGCAGTCGATCGACCTGCGCGACGGCACCGTCACGGGTGTCGCCGACAGCACCACCGTGGGCCTCGCGGTGCGGGTGATCGTCGACGGGGTGTGGGGCTTCGCATCCCATGTCGAGCTCACCCCGGACAGGGCGGCGGCCACGGCGGAGCGCGCGGTGGCCGTGGCCCGCACCCTCGCGCCGGTGGCGATCGAGCGCGTCGAGCGGGCCGCGGAGCCGGTCTACGCCGATGCCGTGTGGGTCTCGGAGTACACGGTCGACCCGTTCACCGTCCCCACGCGGGAGAAGGTGGAGCTGCTCACCGACTGGTCGCAGCGGCTGCTCGCCTCGGACGGCGTCGACCACGTCCAGGCCGGGGTCGCGGTCGTGCGGGAGAACAAGTTCTACGCCGACTCGGCGGGCACCACCACCACTCAGCAGCGCGTCCGGATCGACCCGACGGTCACGGCCACCGCCGTCGACCGTGCCGCGGGCGGCTTCGAGACGATGAGCTCCCTCGCCGCGCCCGCGGGCCGAGGCTGGGAGTACCTCACCGGCGACGGCTGGGACTGGGACGGCGAGCTCGCCCTGATCCCGGAGCTGCTCGCGGAGAAGACGAAGGCGCCGTCGGTGCGGGCGGGCACCTACGACCTCGTGATCGACCCGACGAACCTGTGGCTCACGATCCACGAGTCCGTCGGGCACGCCACGGAGTACGACAGGGCGATCGGCTACGAGGCCGCCTACGCCGGCACCAGCTTCGCCACCCCCGACCTGCTCGGCACGCTGCGGTACGGCTCGGAGTACATGCACGTCACCGGCGACCGGACCGTGCCGCACGGGCTGGCCACCGTCGGCTTCGACGACGACGGGGTCGCCACGGGCGAGTGGGACCTGGTGCGCGACGGCGTGCTGGTCGGTTACCAGCTCGATCGGACGTTCGCGCCCCGGCTGGGGCTGGAACGTTCCAACGGCTGTGCGTTCGCCGACTCGCCCCACCACGTGCCGATCCAGCGGATGGCCAACGTGTCGCTGCAGCCCGACCCGGTACGTGACACCAGCACCGACGAGCTCATCGCCGGGGTCGACCGGGGCATCTATGTCGTCGGCGACAAGTCGTGGTCGATCGACATGCAGCGCTACAACTTCCAGTTCACGGGCCAGCGCTTCTACCGCATCGAGGACGGCAAGCTCGCCGGCCAGCTGCGCGACGTCGCCTACCAGGCCACCACCACCGACTTCTGGGGTTCGCTCGACGCGGTCGGTGGTCGTTCCACCTGGCTGCTCCACGGCGCCATGAACTGCGGCAAGGCTCAGCCGGGGCAGGCTGCCCCGGTCAGCCACGGCTGCCCGTCGGCCCGGTTCCGTGGCATCAACGTGCTCAACACGCAGGAGGAGGGCCAGTGACCTCGACGAGGCGAAGCGGTGCCCCGGCAGCGGTGCTCGCTCCGCAGGAGGTCGTGGAGCGGACGCTGGTCGCGGGGTCCCATCTGCACGGCTGTGCCGTGCTGGTCCACGAGACCAGCGAGGCCGTCCTGCGGTGGGCCAACTCCACCATGACCACCAACGGGCACACCACGTCCGGCCGGGTCACGGTGATCGCGTTCGTCGTGGTCGAGGGCGGCACCGCGGCCGGTGTGGTGAGCTCCAGCGCCGCGGTCACCCACGTCGGGCAGCTCGAGGACCTGGTTCGCGCGGCCGAGGCGGCAGCGCGTGACGCCGGGCCGGCACGCGACGCGATGCCACTGGTCGAACCGGACGGCGACGACCCCGGCTGGGGCGATCCGGGGGCCGAGACGTCGATCGGGGTGTTCGGGTCGTTCGCCGAGGGCCTGTCCGAGGTGCTGGCCGGGCCCCACCGGCAGTACGGGTTCGCCAGCCACGAGATCACCACGGTCTGGCTCGGCTCGTCCACCGGGGTGCGGCGCCGCTGGGTGCAGCCCACGGGGTCGGTCGAGCTCAACGCGAAGACACCGGACCTCGCAGGGTCGGCCTGGACCGGCGTGTCCACGGCCGACTTCCGCGACGTCGACGTGGTCGCGCTGGCCGCGGAGGCGGCACGGCGGCTGGAGTGGGGGAAGCGGCGGGTCAGCCTGCCCGCGGGCCGGTACGAGACGCTGTTGCCGCCGTCCGCGGTGTCCGACCTCCTGATCTACCTGGCCTGGTCGATGGAGGGCAGGCCGGCGCAGGAGGGCCGCAGCGCACTTGCGGGCCCGGACGGTCTGCGCGTCGGTGAGCGTCTGACCGACCTGCCGCTCACCATGGCCAGCGACCCTGCGGCGCCCGGGCTGGAGTACGGACCGTTCGTCACCACAACCCGCTCCGGCGACGGGGTCAGCGTCTTCGACAACGGCGCGCCCACCCGCCGCGCGGAGTGGGTCGACCGGGGTGTGCTCGGCGAACTGGTGTACTCGCGTGCCGAGGCGGCCGAGTTCGGCACCACGTTCACCCCGTCCGGGCACAACCTGGTGCTCACCGGGGGGTCGCAGGCCTCGATCACCGACATGGTGGCGCGCACCGAGCGCGGCGTGCTGCTCACCTGTCTCTGGTACATCCGCGAGGTCGACCCGACCACGCTGCTGCTCACCGGGCTCACCCGGGACGGGGTGTACCTGGTGGAGGGCGGTGAGGTGGTGGGTGAGGTCGACCACAACTTCCGGTTCAACTACTCGCCGCTCGACGTGCTGCGCCGCACGACCGAGGTCGGGGCCACGGAACAGACCCTGCCGCGGGAGTGGAAGGACTGGTTCACGCGGGTGGCGATGCCGCCGGTGCGGGTGCCGGAGTTCAACATGTCCTCGGTGTCGCTGGGCCGCTGACGCGAGCGCCGTCCGGCCGTGACCGGCGACCGGATGGCGCTCCGCAGTGTGGCGTTGCGAACCTCCCGGCGCTCGGTGCCGTTGACTACAAGGTGCGCCGAGGTCGTCGCCGGGTCGTTGACGGGAGAGGGGCCGAAGGTGTCGTTCGAGGTGGTGAGCGTGTACACGTTGCTCGTCGGGGATGCGGCAGGCCCACCGACGGTGAGCGTGCACACCACGGCCGACGACGCCTGGCGGGCGCTGGACGCCGAAGTGCGCAGGCGGTGCCACATGCGGCCGCGGCCGCGGCGGCGGATGGATTCCGAGGCCGCCACGCGGCTCGCCGACGCCTGGCGTGCGGGTGAGCCGGAGTCACGGTTCTGGAACGTGGCCGTGCACCGGCTGCCGATCCCGTTGCCCGTGATCGCGCGGTCGGCCAGCACCGCCGCCCGCTGACGCACCGGTCGCGCCCGGCGGTGCTCCCGAGTCCCTGACCGATCCCCCGCGGGCTCAGTCGGTGTCGGCGAGGAGGAAGCGGCGCATCCGCTCCAGCAGGTCCTCCACGTCGAGGCCGGGGGGCAACGGGGTGCCGGTGAGGGTGCGCAGGTAGAGCCCGTCGCCGACGAGCTGGGCCAGCCAGGCGAGCACCGGGTCGGCGAGCTCCTCGCGCAGGGCGGCGAAACCGTCGGCGTCCACCACGGCGAGTGCATCGCGCACGGCCTGGCCCGCCGCCGTGCCGTCGGCGAGCCGCAGCACGGCGAGGTAGGTACGGGTCACGCCGCCCGGTACGCCACCGCCGGGCGCTGACGTGCGCAGGTAGTAGGCAACGGGCCCGTCGGGTGCGCTGCGGATGGCGTCGGCGTCGGCGGCGCTGCGCTCCCGGAGCCGGTCGAGCAGCCCTGCGGCGAGGGCGTCCTTCGACGCGAAGTGGTACAGCAGGCCGCCCTTGGACACGGTGGCGGCCGCTGCGACGGCGTCGAGGGTGACGGCACCGGCGCCGTGCTCGATCAACAGCGTCTCGTACGCGTCCAGCACGCGGTCCCGGGCGCTCGCCATCGACCGAGTGTAGAGGCCGAGTGTGCTCGGCCACGTCGGGCGCCAAGGGGGAACAACCAGCGGAACTGTACCGTCTAGACGGTATATTAACGCGCATCTCCCCGATCACTACCTGCCCATGACGGGCGGCGCTCTCCGAGGACGTCATGACCGCTGTTGCCCCTGCCCGCCTTCCGCTCGCCCCGACCCGTGCCGACCATCGCGCGTGGATCGGGCTGGCTGTGCTGTTCCTTCCGACGGTGCTGGTCGCCCTCGACAACACCGTGCTCGGCTTCGCCGTGCCCGCGATCAGCGCCGCACTCACACCGTCCGCACCGCAGTTGCTGTGGATGGTCGACATCTACCCGCTGGTGCTCGCGGGCCTGCTCGTCACGATGGGGACGCTCGGGGACCGCATCGGGCACCGCAGGACGCTGATGATCGGCGTCGCCGGGTTCGGTGCCGTGTCCGCCGTGGCCGCCTTCGCGACCGACGCCCTGTACCTCGTGGGTGCGCGCGCCCTGCTCGGGTTCTTCGGCGCCATGCTGATGCCCGCCGCGCTCGCCCTGCTGCGCACGCTGTTCACCGACCGGGCGCAACGCCGGCTCGCCGTCGCGATCTGGGCCACCGGCTTCGCCGCGGGTGCCGCGCTCGGCCCGATCCTGGGCGGCGTGCTGCTCCAGCACTTCTGGTGGGGCGCGGTGTTCCTCGTCAACGTGCCGGCGATGCTGCTGCTGCTCCTGCTGGCCGGCCTGATCCTGCCCGAGTCCAGGACCTTCGCCCCCGGACGGCTCGACCTGGTCGGTGTGGCGCTGTCGCTGCTGACGATGGTGCCCACCGTGCTGGCGATCACCCTCGTGGCCGACGAGGGCATCAGCGCGACGGTGCTGCTCGCACTGGCGGTGGGAGCGGGCTCGGGCGTGCTGTTCGTGCGCCGGGCCAGGGCCCGGCTGGCGGCCGGCGAGGAGCCGCTGCTCGACGTCTCGCTCTTCGCGTCGGCGGTGCTGCGGGTGTCCGCGCTCGCCAACGCGACGACGATGTTCGCCCTGACCGGCCTGCTGTTCTTCTCCGCCCAGTACCTGCTGCTCGTGCTCGGGCTCTCGCCGCTGGACGCCGGGCTCGTGCTGCTGCCGGGATTCGTGATGACGATGCTGGCGGGGCTGGTGGCCTCGCGCCTGGGACGCATGTTCCCGCTCCGCGTGCTGGTCCCGGCCGGGCTCGGGCTCGCCGCTGCCGGGTTCCTGCTGTGCACCGCACTGGCCGTCGACACGTCGGTGACGGTGCTGGCGGTGGCGTCGGTGCTGGTGGGCGCGGGTATCGGGCTGTCGGAGACGATCACGAACGACGCGATCCTGACCGCTGCCCCCGCGGACCGCGCAGGATCGGCCTCGGCGGTGTCGGAGACGGCCTACGAGATCGGTGCGGTGCTCGGCACCGCGGTGCTCGGCAGCGTCCTCACCGCCGTGTACCGGTCAGGAGTGCGCGTGCCCACCGACGTGGATCCCGCGGGCACCCACGCCGCCCAGGAGACGCTCGGAGGTGCGGTGACCACCGCGGCCGGGCTCCCCGGCCACGACGGTGACGTACTGCTGGCCTCCGCACGTGCCGCGTTCGTGTCCGGGATCGACGTCGCGGCGCTGCTCGGAGCCGGCGTGGTGGTGGCGGTGGCGGTGGTCGTGCTGCTCAGCCTGCGGACCAGGGCACGCTAGGGCTCCGCGGGAGTCACTGCCCGGATGTCACCGGGCGGGCGGCGGCTCGGTCGGGGCAGGCGGGGGTGCGCTCTGCGCCTGCGGCTGGCCGCCGCCCCCGATGCCGCGATCGGCCAGGCGCTCCTGGACGTGCTCGGAGATCTGGTCGGCCCGGCGGCGCTCCCGGACCCGGATGAGCACCAGCATGGAGACGCCGTACGCCACGCCGAGCACGAGCAGAACCACCCCGAGCCGTGCCACGAGCGTCTGGAACGGCTGGCCGTTGCCAGGGACCCAGTCGATGACGGAGATGATTGCCAGCACGCCGAGCGTGATCAGGTGGAACAGCACGGAGAGCAGCAGGTTCACCGATCGGGTGACCTTCTCGTCCTGGAAGACCTCCTGGAGGAAGGGCTCTCCCGCCGTCACGAGGAGTCTCCCGACGAAGAACGTCAGTGCGATCGACACTGCGAGCAGGGTGATGTACAGGGCGGTGTCGGTCATGTGTCCTCCGGCATCGAACGTGATCGGCACACTACGCGGGGTGTAGAGCGTGGACCACCGGAAGCAGGAGCCGGTACCACCGGAAGCAGGAGCGCCTCGGCGCCTGCGCTGCGGTCCGCACACGGGCGCCACCCGTCCGTGCTGTCCGATGTGGCACGGAATGTGGCGGTTGTCTCTGCTGCCGCGGCACCGGTCGCCGGGGGACGCGTGTGCGGTCGCGACAACCCACTGGTCATGAGGGGTACCAGGCTTCCGGGCCGGTCTTCGACGCATTGTCGACGGAAAGCGTTTCCGGCCTTCTGAATCGATTACATGATCGGTCCTGTGAGTCAATCGACAGCTGCCAGCGGTGGGGGAAACCGGACACCGGCGGTACCGTCAACTTTCATCTTTGACCTGCACACCCGGCCCAGGCGGTCCGGGTGCGCGCAGCATTCCCAGGGGGCCGGGGCGCCGGCGAGAAGCGAGGAAACATGACAGCGATGACCGTCTCAGGGATCGACGAAGCGCCGACCGAGAACGAGCGCCTGCTGTCCTGGGTGCGCGAGGTCGCCGAACTGACCACGCCCGAGCGCGTCGTGTGGTGCGACGGATCCGACGACGAGTGGGATCGCATGACCACGCGGCTCGTCGAGGCGGGCACGTTCGTGAAGCTGGACGAGCGGAAGAAACCCAACTCCTACTGGGCGACCTCCGACCCCGACGACGTGGCGCGCGTCGAGGAGCGGACCTTCATCTGTTCGCTCGTCGAGGCCGACGCGGGCCCCACGAACAACTGGATGGACCCGGCCGAGATGAAGGCCACCATGACCGAGTTGTACCGCGGGTGCATGCGTGGCCGGACGATGTACGTCATCCCGTTCTGCATGGGTCCCCTCGATGCCGACGAGCCCTTCCTCGGCGTGGAGATCACCGACTCCGAGTACGTCGTCGTCTCGATGCGGATCATGACGCGAATGGGGAGCGCGGTCCTCCCGCTGTTCGACGGACCGGCAGGCGACAAGTTCGTGCCTGCGCTGCACTCCGTCGGCGCGCCGCTCGAGCCGGGGCAGCAGGACGTCCCGTGGCCCTGCAACGACACGAAGTACATCACCCACTTCCCGGAGAGCCGCGAGATCTGGAGCTTCGGCTCCGGCTACGGCGGCAACGCCCTGCTCGGCAAGAAGTGCTACGCGCTGCGGATCGCCTCGGTGATGGCCCGCGACGAGGGCTGGATGGCCGAGCACATGCTGATCCTCAAGCTGATCAGCCCCGAGGAGAAGGCGTACTACGTGGCGGCGGCATTCCCGTCCGCATGCGGGAAGACGAACCTCGCGATGCTGCAGCCGACCGTTCCCGGTTGGCGGGCCGAGACGGTTGGCGACGACATCGCCTGGATGCGTTTCGGCGAGGACGGCCGCCTCTACGCGGTGAACCCGGAGTACGGATTCTTCGGCGTCGCGCCCGGCACCAACTGGAAGACCAACCCCAACGCGATGCGCACCATCGAGAAGGGGAACTCGCTGTTCACCAACGTCGCACGAACCGACGACGGTGACGTCTGGTGGGAAGGCCTCGAAGGCGACCCGCAGCACCTGACGTCGTGGACCGGTGAGGACTGGACGCCCGATTCCGACAAGCCGTCCGCGCACCCGAACTCGCGCTACACCACGCCGATCTCCCAGTGCCCCGTTGTAGCGCCGGAATGGGAGGACCCGCAGGGTGTGCCGATTTCGGCGATCCTGTTCGGTGGACGGCGCAAGACCACGGTGCCGCTGGTCACGGAGGCCCGCGACTGGCAGCACGGCACCTTCATGGGCGCGACGATGTCGAGTGAGAAGACCGCCGCCGCCAAGGGTGGTCTCGGGCAGGTCCGCCGCGACCCGATGGCCATGCTGCCGTTCCTCGGTTACAACGTCGGCTCCTACTTCCAGCACTGGGTGAACCTGGGCAAGAACGCCGACGCCGACAAGCTGCCGCGGATCTTCTACGTCAACTGGTTCCGCCGCGGTGAGGACGGCCAGTTCCTGTGGCCCGGCTTCGGCGAGAACTCCCGCGTGCTGAAGTGGGCGATCGAGCGGATCGAGGGCACGGCCGCGGCCACCGAGACGGCCGTCGGCTACGTCCCCACCGCCGACCAGCTGGACCTCGATGGCCTCGACGCGCCGCTGGCCGACATCGAGGCGGCGCTGGCCGTCGACCCCGAGGAGTGGAAGGCCGAGATCCCGCTGATCGAGGAGTGGTTCGAGGTGGTCGGCGACAAGCTGCCCACGTCGCTGCGCGATGAGCTGGAGGCATTGAAGCTGCGCCTCGGCATGTGACCGATCCGGCAGGCCGCATGGTGTGACCATTGCCATGCGGCCGGCCGGTTCCGGCCTCCCTAGGATCACGTGAGTTTTCTGATCCGGGGGGACGAATGCCGAGTTCTGTTGATCGCGTGAACGGTTCGGGCGAATTGCGCTGGAATGCGTGGAATCTGCTCCTGCTCGTCCCGTTCCTGATTCTCGTCACGCCGTGGATCAACATCGCCGAACCCCGGCTCTTCGGGATGCCGTTCTTCTACTGGGTACAGCTCGTCTGGGTGCCCTTCAGCGTCGCCGTCGTGGCGCTCGTCCACGTGCGCACCCGCGGCGAGCGGGGCCCGAGGGTTCCCGCCGGGCCCGATGACGTCGACGTCCTCGACGCCGGTGCCGCCCGATGATCCGCGTTCCCGAGCTCGTCGTCTTCACGGTGCTGTTCCTCGGTGTGTCCGCGCTCGGGTTCCTGGCGGCCCGCTGGCGAGCGGCTCCCTCGCTCGACAACCTCGAGGAGTGGGGCCTCGGCGGGCGCCGGTTCGGCTCCTGGGTCACGTGGTTCCTGATCGGCGGTGACCTCTACACCGCCTACACGTTCGTCGCCGTGCCGGCGTTGTTGTTCGGCGCCGGTGCGACGGGCTTCTTCGCGCTGCCGTACGCCGTGGTCGCCTACCCGCTGGTGTTCCTGCCGCTGCTGCGGATGTGGTCGGTGTCGCGGGTGCACGGGTACGTCACCCCCGCCGACTTCGTGCGTGGTCGCTACGGCAGCCCCACGCTGGCGCTGCTGGTGGCGATCACCGGGCTCGTCGCCACGATGCCCTACATCGCGCTGCAGCTGGCCGGGCTCGAGGCCGTGCTGCGCACGATGGGTCTCAACGGTGCCGGGCTTCTCGGACACCTGCCGCTGCTGATCGCGTTCCTGGTGCTCGCCGCCTACACGTACCAGTCGGGGCTGCGGGCACCGGCGCTGATCGCGTTCGTCAAGGACATCCTGATCTACATCGTCGTGCTGGTGGCCGTGGTCTACCTGCCGATCCGGCTCGGCGGCTGGTCGTCGATCTTCGGAGCGGCGGACGCGAAGTTCGCCGCGAGCCCGTCGCCGACCGACGGGGTGCTGCTGGGCGGCAACAACCAACTGCAGTACATCACCCTGGCGTTCGGGTCGGCGCTGGCGCTGTTCCTCTACCCGCATGCGCTCACGGGCGTGCTGGCCTCGCGCCGGCGTGACGTGGTGCGGCGCAACATGGTGGCCCTGCCCGCGTACTCGTTCCTGCTGGGTCTGCTCCTGCTGCTCGGCTACGTCGCGATCGCCGCCCACGTGCAGCCGATCACGAACAACGCCACGGGCCGGCCGGACACCAACACGATCATCCCGATGCTCTTCGCCGACCAGTTCGGCTCCCTGTTCGCCGGGATCGCGTTCGCCGCGATCGGCATCGGCGCCCTGGTCCCTGCGGCGATCATGTCCATCGCCGCCGCGAACCTCTGGACGCGCAACATCTACAAGGAGTACCTGCGGCCCGACGCCACCCCGGTGCAGGAGGCCAAGCAGGCCAAGCTCGCCTCGCTGCTGGTCAAGGTCGGTGCCGTGCTGTGCATCGTGCTCATCGACCCGCAGTTCTCCGTCGACCTGCAGCTCATCGGCGGCGTGATCATCATCCAGACCCTGCCGGCCGTCGCGATCGCGCTCTACACGCGCTGGCTGCACCGCTGGGCGCTGGTGGCCGGGTGGGTGGCCGGGATGAGCTACGCCCTGTACCTGCTGTGGATCATCCCGAACCCGGCGACGGGCAGTGCCCACTTCGGCGGCTCGGCACTCGCCCTCGACCGGCTGACGGTCCTCGGCTGGCACCCGTTCGCCGGCTCGCCGGTCCAGATCTACGTCGGGTTCGTCGCTCTGGTGGTGAACCTGCTGGTGTCGGCGGTGGTCACGGTCGGCCTGCGCGCTGCCGGCGTGGCGGAGGGCGAGGACAGCACCGCTCCGGAGGACTACCACGCCGACGAGGACTCGGATCGTCGCCCTGAGCTGGTCACCACGACGGCCGGTGCGTGACGGGGGGAACGGTCGCCGCCCGGCGACGGATTCCGACCGCTCGCCCGTTGTTCCGGGATGGTTCTCGCCGGGTCGTCCCTCCTGAGGTCTGACCTTTGGGACGTGCCTCGTTATCCACTCGACAGAGTGACCGGACATCGCTGAACATGGACCGTTCGGTCGCCCGCCGATTGCCGCATCCCCTGTCCCAGGTGCAACATCCTGACGGCACCCGCGATACGAGTGATGACCGTCGCCGTTCGGCGGCGGCAGTCGGAGGTGACCACGTGCTGGATGTCGGACCGGCGAACCAGAACGGCGAGGACGACGCCGATCTCGCCGTCTTCGTCGACCGCCTGGCCGCCGCGGGGTCGGACCGAGCCACCACGTCGGCTCAGGCGCAGATCCGCCGCGTGATCGCCGCGGGCGCGCCGCCGCCAGGGCTGCGCAGGCTGGCCGAGGCGTTGGCCGCGTCGGTGGCCGAGCTGCCACCGCCGCCGCGCCGCCCGGCCGAGGACCCTCGCTCGATCGTCTCGGCGATGCGGGACAACACCCTCGTGCTCCTCGAGGACTTCGACGCGGCCGCGGTGGCCCGTGCGGTGGCAGCCCTGCTGGCCGACGGCCGGCGCATCGTCGTCACCGCCACCGATCCGGCGGAGCTCTCCGCGGTGCGCGGCGCCCTGCCGGCCGACACGGTGTCCCGGGCCCTCGACGCACTCCCGTCGCTCACCCCGGCGGAGCTGCGTGAGCTGCGCAGGCTCCTCGCCACCTCCACGCCGGAACGACGCGCCCGGGCCGGCCAGGAGCTTCCTGCGGACGGGATGCTGCCCTCGCCGGACGAGGTCGCCCACCTGTGCGCCCAGGCCGACGACACGGTCGGCACGGGCGACGGTACGTGGATGGTTCCCACGCTCCTGTCGGACCTCGACCCCGAGCGCCGCAGCGCCGTCACCTCGGTCGCCCGGTGCGTGAACCGTTCACTCGGGGCCCTGCCCGCGCGCTGGGAGCACCCGTGGGCGTGGACGCTGCTGTCGAACCTGATCTACGGCCACCACCGCGCGATCTTCGACCGGATGCTGGAGGACACCGCGCAGGTGGTCACGGTCCTGGACCGGACGCGCCACCTGCCGCCCGTCACGATGTCGGAGCCGACGCCACCCGACGCGTTCGACATCCTGCGCCGCTACCGCGAGCACCTCGAGTCCGGAGGGCGGGCCCGGGGCGGCTACTTCCGCAACACCGTGCAGCGGGAGGTGCGGCCGCTGCTGGCGCTGGCCCGGGTCGGGCCCCGGACGCCGGAGACGGCCGACGACGTCCACCGCGTGATCGAGCATCTCGAGCTCGGCGAACGGCGCAACCGCATCGCCGCGGGCTGCGCGGAGCTCGGCCTTCCCCTGCCCCGCGGTGAGGGTGAGCTGGTCGAGCTGGCCGACGGCCTGGTGAAGGTCGCCGCAGCGGCCCGCTCGGTGGGGGCGCTCCGCCACGACGTGCTGTTCCTCGCGCCCAACTCGCCGCTGTCCGTGCCGAACGTGGAGTCGGCCGAGGAGATCGCCGGCGCCATCCTCGAGTACGCCGACCACGGCTCGGCCATCGTGGCCGGCCGCAGGCTCGACGCCATGGCCGACGACGTGGCTGCGCGCGCCGGCGCGGTCCCGGCACCCGAGTACGAGCTCGCCGCCGCCGCGCTGCGGCAGCGCGACGCGGCCGGGTACGCCGCGGCCGTCGACGCGCTCGCGGCGGCCCGCCGCGACGTGCGCGACGAGAACCTCCAGGTCGGGCTGCTGCAACGGTTGGGTGCGGACGCGCCGCAGCTCGCCCACGCCTGGACCACGCTGGCCCAGACCGATCCGGCGACGCTCGGCCTCGTCGTGTTCCTGCCGGTGGATGCGCTCCTCTCGGCGGTCCCACCGGCAGACAGCGCCGACGTCGTGCTGGTGCTCGGGGCGGGCGGGCTCGGGGTCGAGCGGCTCCTGCTCACCGCCGTGGCCCCGCGGATGTTCGCGGTGGTCGCCACCGACGAGTCGCAGAGCGACACCGACACCCCCACCTTGTCGAGCGTGCTGCGGCGGGCGTCGGCGCTGGTGATCCGCGGTCGGCCGACCGGTGGTGCGCGGGTGGTGTCGCTGGGCAGCAGCCGCAAGACGGCCCGGGCCGGTCAGGCCGGGGCCTGAACCGCCCGGTGCCGGACGCTCAGTCGCGCACCTGTTCCAGGAGCGCGATCGGGTCGGGGCCTGCCGTCTCGTGCTGCCAGCCACCGTCTGCCACCGCCCGGTAGAGCACCCACCCGCCGTCGTCCTCGAGCCGCAGCAGCGCCACCGGGGTGGCCGACCACTCCACCTCGAGCTCGGGGTAGGCAGGCGGTCTGCGGTCGAGGATCGTGACCTCGTCGCCCTGGATCGTGTAGCCGAGCCGCTGTTGCTCGCGCTCGGCATCGGGGACGACCTCAGCGCACCACTGGGACAACCGGCTGCGGATCTCCTCGGGCACGTCCATGAGCGCATCGTGTCGCGTCCGAGGGCTACCGTCGAGGGCTATGAGTGCTGCGCCGCACCCCGTGAGCCGGTTCGGCCATGTCGAGCTGGAAGACATGCCGGACGATCTGCGTAAGCGGATCGAGAAGATCACCGAGAAGTCCGGGTTCGTCCCGAACGTGTTCCGGGCTCTCGCCCGCAGACCGGCCGAGCTGCGGGCGTTCCTGGACTACCACGATGCCCTGATGGACTCCGATGTCGGGCTGAGCAGGGCCGAGCGTGAGCTGGTGGTGGTGGCGACGTCCGGCGCCAACAACTGCACCTACTGCGTGGTCGCCCACGGTGCGATCCTCCGGGTCCGGGCGAAGGACGCCGAGATCGCCGACCGGGTGGCGACGAACCCGTGGGGGGTCGAGCTGAGCCCGCGGGAGCGCGCGATCGTCGATCTGGCGCTGCTGGTCGCCACCGACTCCGCCTCGCTCACCGACGCCGAGCTCGACGACGCCCGCATCGCAGGACTCTCCGAGGACGAGATCTGGGACGTCGGGGCCATCACCGCGCTGTTCGCGATGTCCAACCGGCTGGCCCATCTGACAGCGCTGCGACCGAACCCCGAGTTCTTCCTGATGGGGCGGCTGCCGAGAATCTGAAGATCGGCAGCACGCCGCCGCAACCCACAGGTCATGCTGTGGTGATGCGACCCAGGGACGATGCGCGGATGTCGAACCTCTTCGGGCAGCGGGTGGCGATCGTCTCCTACCGCCTCGGGATGGCCGACGGCGTGTCGGTCACGGCGGCGCAGTGGGCCACCGCCTTCCGGCGGCTGGGGATGCGGGTGCGCCTGGTCGCCGGCGACGGACGCCCCGACGCGCTCGTGCCGGGCCTCGCGCTGGACTCCGCGCAGCCGCCGCAGCGGCGACTGCTGGACGCGGCGTTGGCAGACATCGACGTGGTCGTCGCCGACAACGTGTGCTCGCTGCCGATGAACCGGGCAGCCGGTGAGGCGGTGGCCGAGTGCCTGCGCGGCCGCCCCGCAGTGCTGCGCCACCACGACCTGCCGTGGGAGCGGGAGCAGTACGCCGGGGTCACGACCTGGCCGCCGGACGACCCGTCGTGGCACCACGTCACCGTCAACGAGATGGCGCGGCAGTCGCTCGCGGCCCGGCGCGGCATCCGCGCCACCACCGTCTACCACGGCTTCGACGAGACGCCGCGTCCCCAGGAGCGCGACGGTCTGCGTGCCCTGCTCGACGTCCCCGAGGGGCCCCTCCTGCTGCAGCCCACCCGCGCGATCGCCCGGAAGAACGTCGACGTGGGGCTGGCGCTCGCCGAGGCGCTCGGCGGCACGTTCTGGCTCACCGGTCCGGCCGAGGACGGCTACGCGGCCGAGCTCGACCGGCTCCTGCAGGATGCTCGTGTTCCGGTGCGGCGCAGGCTCCCGGAGGGCACCGACATGGCGGCGGCCTACGCGGCGTGCGACGCGGTGGTGTTCCCGTCGTCCTGGGAGGGGTTCGGGCTGCCGCTGATCGAGTCGGCGCTGCACCGCAAGCCGATCGCGGTCGGCGACTTCCCGGTGGCGCGCGAGCTCGCCGCGTTCGGGTTCCGGTGGTTCCCTGCCGCCGACCCCGAGCCGCTACGGGAGTGGCTCGCGGACCCGGACCCGTCGCTGCTCGACCACAACGAGGCGATCGCCCGCACCCACTTCGGGATCGGCGCACTCGCCAGGAGGCTGGAGCTGCTGCTGTCCGGTGCACCGGTATGCCACCATTCCGGCACCGACAAGGATGCCGGAGGGCAAACCGCATGCGACTGCTTGACCGCCTGATCACCCGCGCCCTGCGCGGTCCGCTCGATGCGCTGGTCGCGGAACAGGTGGCCCGACAGGTCCAGGAACTGAAGCTCGACGCGCTGTACTCCTATCGCTGGCACGGTGATCGCTCGCGCCTGCGCATTCCGGACACCGCCGTGGTCAACAACGCACTGTTCAACATGTCCGGCGGCACGATCACCATCGGCGAGTACGCGTTCTTCGGTCACGACGTCTCGGTGCTCACCGGCACCCACGACATCAACCAGTTCGGGCGCGACCGCCAGCTCGCCTTCCCCCGGTCCGGTCGCGACGTGGTGATCGGCGACGGCGTCTGGCTCGCCAGCGGGGTCACCGTGTTCGGCCCCGTGACGATCGGCGAGCACGCCGTCGTCGCGGGCGGGTCGCTGGTGCGCGAGGACGTGGAGCCCTACACGGTGGTGGCAGGGCGTCCGGCGAAGGTCCTCAAGAAGCTCACCCCGCCGACCGCATGAGACTGGAGATCGGCGCCGGGGAGAAGCCGCATCCCGACTACGACCTGCACGTCGACGTGCTCGCGCTGCCCGACATCGAGGTCCGGTGCGCGATCGACCGGCTCCCGTTCGCCTCGGGTTCGCTCGACGCGCTGCGGGCCAACCACGTGCTCGAGCACCAGAGCTACGAACTCGTCCGGGAGACGCTGCGGGAATGGGCCCGCGTGCTGCGCACCGGCGCGGAGATCGACATCGGGGTCCCGGACGCACGGTTCGTCGCCACGCAGTGGGTGGAGGGCACGATCGACACCGCGGAGGCGAACTACTGGATCCTCGGTGGCCACTCCGAGCGGGAGGCGCACCAGGGCGTGGACGCGCGGGGGGTGCCGCTGTGGATCTGGAACGCCCACCACACGCTGTTCGACGCGGAGTCGTTGCGTGCGGCCGTCGCGGAGTTCTTCGTGGTGGAGGAGCTGTTCACCTACGACATCCGCAACCTGCGCCTCTACGCCCGCAAGCCCTGACGCACACGTCTACTTCGCCGTGCCGGCGGTCTCCTGCTCCGCCGCCCGCTCGGCGAAGGCCACCCAGACCCCGCAGAGCCCGGTGACGAACAGCAGCCCCGTCACCACGGCCTCGATCTGCAGCGGGGTGAGCCGTGTCGTCCCCGGCGGAATGAACGCGGCGGCCGCCACGAGCGCGTAGAGCAGCGGGTACGCGCGCGACTGTCGGAGGCCTTCCCGTCCCGTCCCGTTGACGTCGTACGGGGCCTTCCGTCCGGAACGACACCTCGCGTAGGGGTTATCCCGGATGGCCGGTTGGCGACCACCGGGGTCAGGCTGCTGGTGGCCCGGGCCGTGGGGGTGTCCGGGCCGACGCAACCACGACGGGAGGACCCGCACGATGGTCGGTCGGGAGGTCGAACGGGCCTTCGCCGATATTCTCGTGGCCGAGGTTGCGGCCGGCTCGCCGCGCGCCCTCGCGGTGCGCGGCGAGCCCGGCATCGGCAAGACCCTGCTGTTGGAGCACCTGGCCGCCTCCGCCGTGGCCGCCGGGTTCGTCGTCCGGACCGATCGGGCCCACGGTGACCGGGCCCGGCTCTTCGGGGTACCGGTGGGAGCGGCGGCCGGCCGGCACCGCAGGCACCAGGTGGTCAGCCGGCTGCTGGCGGGGCTGCCCGACGGAGCACCGCTCCTGCTCGTGCTCGACGACGCGCACCGCGCCGACCCGGCCACGGTCGAACTGGTCGGCCACCTGCTGCGGCATCCGCCCGGGGCGCGGGTGCTGCTCGGCCTGGCGCTGCGGCCGCGGTACGCCTCGTCCGCGCTGCTGCGCACCCTGCACGCCGCGCAGCGGCGCGGCTCGCTCGACACGGTAGAGCTCGGGCCGTTGCCTGCAGAGGACGCCGAGGCGCTGCTCGGGGGCGCCGTCGCCGGGGCGGACCGGGCGCGCGTCATCGCCGAGAGCGGGGGCAACCCGTTCTACCTCCACCAGCTCGCACGAGCGCCGGGCGACGGGTGGGGGCCCCCACCGGCTATCGTCGCGTCGTTGCGGGAGGAGCTGTGCGACCTGCCGGCCACTGCCGCTCTGCTGCTCTCCGCTGCCGCCGCCGTCGGCGATCCGTTCGACGCCGGGTCGGCGGCGGCAGGAGTGCCCCTGCCGGAGGGCGAGGCGCTCGACCTGCTCGACGAGCTGTGCCGGCGCGACGTCGTGCACGGGACCGCGGTGCCCCGGCGGTTCGCGTTCCGGCACCCGGTGCTGCGCCGGGCCGCTCGCGGCGCGGCCCGTCCGGGCGTCCGGAGTGGCGGCCCGGCCCACCCGGTGCCCGCCCGGCACACCCACGCCCGCGCGGCGGCCGACCGGCGGCCGCACCGCGGACCGGACGCGGTACGCCTGCTCACCCACGCCCTGGCCGCACTGCCCGACCCGCTGTCGGCCACCGCCTCCCGGCTGCGGCTCGCCATCGCCACGGTGCACCTGTGGGGTTCCGACCCCGAGGAGGCGTTCCGCTGGGCCGGCCGGGCTCGGGTCGCGGCGCGGGATCCGGTGCTGCGCGGGGTGGCCGCGGCGTTGCTGGCCGGTGCCGCCTGCCGCTCCGGCACCGTGGCCGAGACCAGGACGGCGGCCGACGAGGCGCGCGCCCTGCTCGACCCCCTCCCCGACGACGTCGTCGCCGCGCACGTCGACGCCGTGGCGCTGCTGGGCTGGAGCGAGACCACGATCGAGCGGCCCGGACCGGCGTGCGCCCACCTGCGCCGGGCGCTCGTTCTCGCCGGCCGGACGGGACAGGCGTACCTCCTGCCGGAGGCCCACGCCGGCCTCGCCGTCGCACTGACCTGGACCGGCGCGCTGGCCGAGGCGGCCATGGCAGGCGACGAGGCCGTCGGCTGCGCACAGCCGACCGGCATGGCGGACAGCCGGGTGCGCGCGCTGGGGAGCCGCTGCGCCACCGCGGTCGTCGCGGGCGACCTGGCCGTGGCCACGCGGCTGGGCGAGCAGGCCCGCGGTCTCGCGGGTGCCACGCCCGAGGTCATGGCGACGGCTGCCGAGGTGCGGCTCGCGGCCGGTGACCACGAGAGCGGGATCGCGGCCCTCCAGGACGCCGGGGGCGGTCCCGACCTGCCCCTGATGTCGCGCGGCAGGCGGCCCTACTGGTTCGCGCTGCTCACCGAGGCCGAGATCCGGGCCGGTCGCCGGGCCGACGCGACGGGCTGGGCCGAGCGCGCGGAGCAGGCGGCGGCAGGTCTCGGCCTCGCCGGCCGCACGGGCTGGGCGCTGCGGGCGGCAGCGGCCGTCCGCAACGCCCACCGCGAACACGCCCCCGCGGCCGGCATGGCGCTGCGGTCCGCCGAGCTGCTCGACCGCGCCGGCAACCCGGTGGAGGCGGCCCGCTCCCGCACCCTCGCCGGCAGCGCGCTGGGCGCGGCGGGCCGGCGGTCCCGGGCCGCTGCCGAGCTGGCAGCGGCGGCGGACGTGCTGGCCGGGTGCGGAGCCACCGGGCTCGGCGCGCAGGCGGACGCCCTGCTCCACGGCATCCGCTGCGGGGGTGGCGGTGCCGGGAGCACCGCACGGGACGTGCTGAGCCCCCGCGAGCACCAGATCGCCCAGCTCGTCGCGAGCGGCTGCACCAACCGCGAGATCGCCGAGGAGCTGATGCTCTCGGTGAAGACGGTCGAGACGCACCTCGGACGGGCGTTCGCGAAGCTGGGGGTGTCCACGAGGTCGGCCCTGGCGGCCCAGGTCAGAACGGGTATATGATCTTCGGCGACTCCGCCGAGCGGGTCACGGGGCCGCGCTCGCGTGGTCCTCACCGCGTCGCTGTGGAAACATCCGCCCGTGGGTAGAACGACCGGTACCGCCGCCGAGCGGCCGGTCATGCCCGAGGACGCCGTTCACAACCTCCCGTTCGATCTCACGCGCTTCGTCGGGCGCGAAGTAGAGGTCGCCGAGGTGACGGCCACGCTCGCCGCGGAACGGCTCGTCACCCTCACCGGGCCGGGCGGATGCGGCAAGACGCGCCTGGCCACCAGGGTTGCGGTGGATGTGCTCGACCGGTTCCCGCACGGGTGCTGGTTCGTCGACCTCGCCGCCACCGCCGACGGACACCTCGTCCCGCAGCTGGTGGCCCAGGCCCTCGGGGTGCGCGAGCAGCCCGGCACCCCGCTGCCCGAGCTGCTCACCGCCACCCTGCGCGACCGCACGCTGCTCGTCCTGCTCGACAACTGCGAACACGTCGTCGAGGCGGTCCGCGGCCTGGTTCACGAGCTGCTGGCCGGGTGCCCGCGGGTGCGGGTCCTCGCCACCAGCCGGCGGTCACTCGGCCTGCCGGGTGAGGTGGTCTGGCGGGTACCCCCGCTGCAGCACGGCGACGCGGTGCGGCTGTTCCTCGAGCGCGCCCGCCATCGGATGCCCGGCTTCTCGCTGACGCCTGCCACGTCGCAGGCGATCAGCGAGATCTGCCGTGGCCTCGACGGGCTCCCCCTCGCCATCGAGCTCGCCACCGCCCGCGTCTCGGTGCTCGCCGCCCCGGAGATCGCCGCCATGCTGTCCGACCAGCTCGACCTCCTCGCGGGCGGCGACCGTGGCGCGGAGCCCCGCCACCGCAGCCTGGAGGCGGCGCTGCGATGGAGCTACGACTTGCTCGACGACCCCGAGCGGCTGTTCTTCGCGCACCTGTCGGTGTTCTCGGGCTGGTGGGGCCTGGACGCGGCGGGCGCGGCTGCCACGACCGACCACCGGCCGCTCGACCTGCTTTCGGTGGTCGTCGACCAGTCCCTGGTGGTGGCCGAGACCGGAGCAGGCGGCACCACGCGGTACCGGATGCTCGAACCGGTCCGGCAGTTCGGGCTCTCGCTGCTCGTCGAGCAGGGGGCGATGGACACGGCGCTCGCGGCACACGCCGCGTGCATCCTCGAGCTCACCGGGCGCGCGGCCGTCGGGCTGCGCGGTCCCGACCAGCTGGACTGGCTGCGCAGGCTGGACGACGCCGAGCCCGACCTGCGGGGCGCCACCAGCACGCTCGTGGCGGACGGCGACGGCGAGCGGCTCGCCGACCTCGGCTGGAACACGTGGTTGTTCTGGTGGCTGCGCGGCCACTTCACCGAGGGGCGGCGGGCGATGGAGCACGCTCTCGCCACCCCGCTGCCGGCCGGAGCGCGAGCACGAGCCGCGTTCGTCGCCGGCACGATGGCCTGCGGGCAGGCCGACTACCGCCCGGCCGCCGACCTGCTCGACCAGAGCATCCGGATCGCCCGCGAGGTGGGCGACACCGCCGTCGAGACCTACGCGCTGAGCAGCGCGGGGTTCGCGGCGATCGGCCTCGACGAGCAGGAGTGGGGCGTGGAACTGCTGGAGCGCGGCGTGGGGCTGGCGCTGTCCACCGGTGAGCTGTGGGCCGCCTCGTTCATGTCGTGCTTCCTCGGCACGGTCGCCCGGGCAGCGGGCCGGCTGGACCGGGCGACAGCGCTGGGCCGCAGGGCGCTCGACCTGGCCAGGGCGGTGGGTGACCGGGAGGGCGCGGCGATGGCCTCCCACCTGTTGGCCGGGATCGCCGTGGACGACGGGCACGACGCCGACGCCGCCGTCCACTTCCGGGAGGGGCTGCGGCTCGCGGCCGAGGTGGGCGACGCGCCGAACGTCGCCTTCTGCCTCCAGGGACTCGCCACCGTCGACCCCGACGTCGCCCGGGCCGTCCGGCTCTGGTCGGCCGCCGAGGCACTGCTGGCGCGGGTCGACGCGGGTGGCTACGTCTCCGGGCCGGACCAGGAGGGGATGCGCCGGGCCGTCTCCTCCGCGCGGGCCGAGCTGGGGGAGGCGGCGTTCGCCTCGGCCTGGGCCACCGGTCAGGATCTGTCCCCGGCCGAGGTGCTGTCGCTCGCGCTGGACCGTGGTCCCGGCCTGGCGCAGATGGATCCCGACGGACTCACCGCCCGCGAGGTGGAGGTCCTCGACCTCATCGCAGGCGGCCGGGCCAACAAGCAGATCGCCGCGCAGCTGGCGATCAGCGTGTCCACGGTGGAGCAGCACGTCACGCGGATCTACTCCAAGATCGGCGCCCGGGGGCGGGCCGACGCCACCGTGCACGCCCTGCGCCGCAGCGCCCGCCGCTGACAGATCCGCCGCCCGCCGCGGTTGACACAGGGGACTCGACGTCCGATTTTGTATACGGAGTCCTTACCGTATACAAATTGGGGCGTGATGTCCGAGTACGAGGTGGACGTGCTGGTCGTCGGAGCGGGACCGACGGGCCTCACACTGGCCTGCGCCCTCGCCGCCGAGGGCGTGGCCGTCCGGGTGGTGGACCGGGCAACCGGCCCGGCGGCGACGTCGAGGGCGAACATCCTGCATGCCCGCGGGGTGGAGGTCCTCGGCCGGGTAGGAGCGCTCGCCGACCTGAGGAAGCGGGCGCGGGCACCGATCGGCATGACGATGCACGTACGCGGCCGCCCGATCGCGACGATGCGGTTCCTTCCTGACCCGCTCGGGTCGGTCCAGGCGCTGTTCGTGTCGCAGGCCGATGTGGAGGCCGAGCTGCGGTGTCGGCTCGCTGAACTGGGCGTCGAGATCGAGTGGGGCACGGCGGTGACGGCCCTCGAACAGGACCCGGCGGGGGTGACCGCAGTGCTGGACAGCGGGACCCCGGTGCGGGCGCAGTGGCTGGTCGGCTGCGACGGAGCCCGCAGCACCGTGCGCGACCAGGCGGGGATCGCCTTCCCCGGCGTTTCGATGGTGGAGCAGTTCCTGCTGGCCGACGTGCGCGCCGATTGGGCCCGTGACCCGTCCACGTCGGCGGGCTGGTTCCATCCGGACGGGTTGCTGCTGACCATCCCGATGCCCGACACGGACGGCGGGGGTCTCCTGTGGCGCCTCATGGCCGACGTCCCGGCCACAGTGGAGCGACGGCTCGACGGGGCGCAGATCGTCGAACACCTGGTGCGGATACTCCGGGACCGGGCAGGCGAGACGGACGTGCGGATCCGCGAGGTGGTGTGGACCTCGGTGTTCCGCATCCATCGCAGGCTCGCGGCCGACTACCGACGAGGACGGATCCTGCTGGCAGGCGACGCCGCGCACATCCACAGCCCCATTGGTGGGCAGGGTATGAACACCGGCATCGGCGATGCGGAGAACCTGGCGTGGAAGCTGGCCCTCGTCGTCCGGCAGCGGGCGGGCGAGGCCTTGCTCGACACCTACGCCCCCGAACGCAGGCCGCTCGCGGCCGTGGTGCTGCGCAGCACCACGGCCAACACCCGCATCCTGGTCGGCGAGGGTGTCGTCACCCGGTTCCTCCGCGACCGGGTGTTCGTCCCCGTCATGAACCTGCCGGCCGTGCAGCGCAGAGCCACCCGCGGTGCGTCCCAACTCTGGGTGAGCTACCGGAACGGTCCTCTGGGCGGGTCGCGTCGCGGTGGGGTGCCGCGGCCGGGTGATCGGGTGCCGGACCGGGACTGCACCCGGGCCGACGGCACGTCGGCTCGGCTGCACTCCGAGCTCGGGCCCGGTTGGGTGCTGTTCGCGCCGCGGCCGGAGGATGGCCCGGACGGGAACAGCGGGGTGGGGAACGGCGTGGACGTGCACGGGCTCCTTGCGGTGGCGCGTGACCACCTCGGTGACCGGGTGGTGCTCCTGCACCCCGCCGGCCCGGACCGGAAGGAGACGGCACTGCTCGTGCGACCCGACGGGCACCTCTGCTGGCGGGGGAGCTCGACGACGGAGCTACATCGCCTGCTGACCGGCGTGCTGCAGCAGGGCCGGAGCCCGACGTGACCACAGCCGAACCAGCCCGGCGCGAGGGGCCGGGCCGGCCCCGCGACCCGGGCGCCGACGCGGCGATCCTGCGCGCCGCGGTGGAGCTGCTCGTCGAGCGAGGTGTCGACCAGACGAGCATCGAGCAGATCGCCAGGCGCGCCGGTGTGGCCAAGGTGACCGTCTACCGACGCTGGAGCTCCAAGGAGGACCTGCTGGCCCAGGCGATCGAGACGGCGAGGTCGGCGATCCCGGACGTGACGACGGGAGCCACCGGCCCGCTGCCGGACCGGATCGAGGAACTGCTGCCGCGGTGGGGAGAGGTGCTGGCCGACCCGCGCTTCCGGAACTTGTCGGCCCGTCTGCTCGGCGCAGGCCCCGAGCACCCACGGCTGCTGGCCGCCTACTGGCACCACCATGTCGAGCCGCGCAGGCGGCAGGCGCGGGCGGTGCTGCGGCAGGCCCAGGCCGACGGCGTGCTCGCACCCACGGCCGACGTCGACATCCTGATCGACATGATTCAGGGGGCGGCCATCCAGCACCTGCTCCTGCGTCCCGGCACTCTCGACGCTGCAGAGATCACCCGCTACCTGCGTGCGTTGCTGATCCAGGCCGGTTTCTCGCTCGACGGCGCCTCTAGGGTCGGGCCGTGACCGCCCGGATCTCCCACACCACGTTCGACGCCGTCGACGCCCATGCCCAGTCCGTGTTCTGGGGGGACGTCCTCGGCTTCCGGGAGGACCCGGACGACCCCAACGAGCCCGGCCACGAGGAATGCATGATCTTCTCGCCCGACGGCTCCGAGCGGATCCTGTTCATCGGGGTGCCGGACCCGAAGCAGGTGAAGAACCGGCTGCACCTCGACCTCGTGCCCGCAGAGGGCAGCCGGGACGAGGAGCTCGCCCGGCTGCTCGCGATCGGTGCCACCACCGTGGCCGACCTCCGCCGTCCCGACGGCGGCGGCTGGGTGGTGCTCGCCGATCCGGAGGGCAACGAGTTCTGCATCTTGCGCAGTGAGGCCGAGCGCGCCGCCGGCTGACCTCGGCTAGCTACCGATTCCGGCTACAGCACCTTCGACAGGAACGCCTGCGTGCGCTCGTGCTGCGGGTTGCCCAGAACGTCGCGGGGACGGCCTGCTTCGACGATCCGGCCCTCGTCCATGAACACCAGGGTGTCGCCGACCTCGCGGGCGAACCCCATCTCGTGGGTCACCACGACCATCGTCATGCCGTCCCCGGCGAGCCCCCGCATCACGTCGAGCACCTCACCGACGAGCTCCGGGTCCAGGGCCGAGGTGGGCTCGTCGAACAGCATGAGCCGCGGCTGCATCGCCAGTGCCCGCGCGATCGCCACCCGCTGCTGCTGCCCGCCGGAGAGCTGGGCCGGGTAGGAGTCGTACTTGTCCGAGAGGCCGACGCGGTCCAGCAACACCATCGCGCGCTCGCGTGCCGCTCTGCGCGGCTCCCGCCGGACCGTGCGGGGCGCCTCCATGACGTTCTCCGCGGCCGTCTTGTGCGGGAACAGGTTGAACCGCTGGAACACCATGCCGATGTCGCGGCGCTGCCTCGCCACCTCCGACTCGCGCAGCTCGTGGAGCTTGCCGCCTGCCTCGCGGTAGCCGATGAGCTCGCCGTCCACCCGCATCGCCCCCGCGTCGATGCGCTCGAGGTGGTTGATGCAGCGCAGGAACGTGGACTTGCCCGAGCCGGACGGCCCGATGACGCAGGCGACCTCGCCGGGCATGACCGTGAGATCGATGCCGCGCAGCACCTCGACGTGACCGAAGCTCTTGTGGATCTCGACCGCTTCGACCATGGGTGTGGTCATGTCGTCACCGTGCCTGCTCGGGGGCCCGCCACGACAACAGCCGCGAGCCCGTGGGACCGCGGCTCGTGCCCCGTCCGTAGTGGCGCTCGACGAACCCCTGCCCGATCGAGAGCAGCGACGTCAGCGCCAGGTACCAGGCCGCGGCCACGATGAGCAGCGGGATCGTCTGGAAGTTGGTGGAGTAGATCCGCTGCACCGAGGTGAGCAGCTCGAAGTAGCCGATCACCACCACCAGCGAGGTGGTCTTCAGCATCGAGATCGTCTCGTTGCCGGTCGGCGGGATGATCACGCGCATGGCCTGCGGCAGCACGATCCGGCGCAACGTCTGCGAGCGCGACATGCCCAGTGCGCCCGCCGCCTCCGTCTGCCCCTCGTCCACCGACTGCAGGCCGCCGCGGACGATCTCGGCCATGTAGGCGGCCTCGTTCAGCCCGAGGCCGAGCAGGCAGGCGGCGAACTGGTTGATGAGCTGGTTGGTGTCGAAGGAGATGAACTCCGGTCCGAACGGGATGCCGAGCGCCAGCCGCGGGTAGAGCGCGGCGAGGAAGTTCCAGAACAGCAGCTGCGCGATCAGCGGGGTGCCACGGAACAGCCAGATGTAGACGGCCGAGACGCTCGAGAGCACCGGGTTCGGCGACAGCCGCATGATGGCGAGCCCGATGCCGCCGACGATGCCGATCGCCATCGACAGCACCGTGAGCACGAGCGTGTTGCGCAGGCCGTTCAGCACCGGCCCGGAGAAGAGGTACTCCCCGACCACCGGCCAGCGGAAGCCGTCGTTGGTGAGGATCGTGTTGACGAGCATCGCCGCCAGCACGGCCAGCACCGCGACGGCCAGCCACCGCCCGGGGTGGCGCACCGGCACGGCCTTGATCGGTGGCGGCCGTCGAGCGGTGTCGAGAGGTGGAGAGGCGGTCACCGCGACGTCAGCTCCGGACCTCTGGGGTGGTGATCGCGCCGTTCGACACGTTCCACTTCTGCAGGATCGCGGCGTAGCTGCCGTCGGCGATCATGGCCTGCAGGGCGCCCTGCACGGCCTGGGCGAACTGCCCCTGGTTCTTGGCCAGCGCGATGCCGTACGGCGCCGTGTCCCACGGCTCGCCGACCACCTCGACCGCACCGTTGGTGGTGGTGACGGCGTAGGAGACGACCGGGGAGTCGGCCAGCATCGCGACGATGCGCTTCGACGTCAGCGCGAGCGTCACGTCGGTCTGCTGCTGGAGCTCCGTGACCGCGATCGCCTGCTGCCCCGCCGCGGTGCACGCCTGGCTGCGGGCGGCCACGTCGTCCACCTGGACGGTGCCTGCCTGCACACCGATCGCGCGACCGCACAGGTTGTCGGGCGTGATGCCGTCGGGGTTGCCCGACGCCACGGCCAGGCTGGTGCCCGCGGAGAAGTAGCTGACCATGTCGACGGTCTTGATGCGCTCGTCGTTGATCGTGAACGAGGAGATCCCCAGCTCGTAGCGGGCACCCTCGATGCCAGGGATGATCCCGGAGAACTGGCTGTTCTGGAACTCGGGGGTGAGCCCGAGCTTCTGCGCCACGGCGGTGCCGAGATCGACGTCCATCCCGATGATCGTGGTGCCGTCCTGGCCCGTGAACTCGTTGGGCGGATACGACGCGTCGGTGCCGAACACGAGCTTGCCGTCGGAGGAGACCGAGGCGGGAACCATGGCGGCGAGCGCGTCGTCCTTGGTGACGGCCGCGGCGGTGGTGGGAGCGCCACCGGAGGTGGCGCCGCTGCCGTCCCCGCCGGAGCCGCACCCAGCGAGGGCGACGGTCAGCGCAGCCGCGGCGAGCACGGCCGGTAGCGAACGGGTGGTGGCGTACACAATGACCTCCGGTACCTGACGGGGAGTACGCGGGGATGCTGCCATTTCGACACGCCTCGGACACCGTTGAGATGGTCACTGTTGTGTGACGTCACGCTCCGTAGTTCATCGGGGATCTCAGGTGATGTCCGGCGCTAGGGTGGGTACAGGAGTTCCACGACGCCGCGCACACGCTGTCGCGGCGGCACCACATACGACGGAGGAGCGCAATGCCGCTGTTCAGGAAGTTGGCCACGCTGGCCACGGTCGCGGAGGCCGCGCGCCGGTACGCGAAGAGCAACCCGGACAAGGCAGCCAAGTTCGTCGACCAGGCTGCGAAGTTCGTCGACAAGCAGACGAAGGGCAAGTACTCGGGCCAGATCAGCGGCGCCGCGCAGAAGGCGAAGAGCGCCGCCGGGATCCGGCACATCCCCGGTACCGGGAGCAACGGCTACACCCAGGGTTACGACCGCACCAACAACTTCGGTCAGACCGGGGGCCCCACCACTCCGCAGGCCCAGCCCGGTCAGCCCTACCCGGGCACGCCGGAGCGCTAGCAGCGCCAGTGCTCGACGAGCGGCACGTCCCCGTTACGGGGACGTGCCGCTGATGTACCGCGCGTGCTTCCGGGCGTCGCTCCCGGCTCGCCGCCCCTCGTGCCAGGATTGCGCTACGCCGGACAAGGTGCCCCCACCCGGGTGCCGGGCTCCGGACGCGCCCGCCCCGTGCCGCCACGAACGGTCGCGGGTCCCGAGCATGAGGAGGCATCCGTGTCCGATCCACACGACTGGGCCCCATCCGTTCCGGCGGTGCCCGACCAGCGCCCCAGCCGCGAGCACGTCCTCGCCGCACTGAAAGCCACTGACGAGGGTGATCCGAACCTCGTCCAGTTGCTCACCCCGGAGGGCGAGCGGGTGTCCGACCCCCGCTTCGACCACTTCGCAGACGACGTCGACAGCGCGGGTCTGCAGGACCTCTACCGCGACATGGTGCTGGTGCGCCGCTTCGACCGCGAGGCCAACGCGCTGCAGCGTCAGGGACAGCTGGGCATCTGGGTGCCCCTGCTCGGGCAGGAGGCGGCTCAGATCGGCGCGGGCCGGGCCATGCAGCCCCAGGACATGGCGTTCCCGTCCTATCGGGAGCACGGGGTGGCCTGGACCAGGGGGATCGACCCCACCGAGCTGCTCGGGATCTTCCGCGGCACCGACCACGGTGGCTGGGATCCGCTGGCCACCCGCTTCCACCTGTACACGATCGTCATCGGCAACCAGTGCCTCAACGCCACCGGCTACGCCATGGGCCAGCGGTTCGAGGGCCGGGTCGGGAACGCGGTGGGTGCGGGCGACGACGGCTCGATGAACGAGGCCACCGTCTGCTTCTTCGGCGACGGGGCCACCAGTCAGGGCGACGTGCACGAGGGCTTCGTCTGGGCCGCCGTGTACGACGCCCCCGTGGTCTTCTACTGCCAGAACAACCAGTGGGCGATCTCCGAGCCCACGGAGCGTCAGTCCAGGGTGCCGCTCTACAAGCGGGCGGCCGGCTACGGCTTCCCCGGCGTCCGCGTCGACGGCAACGACGTGCTCGCCTGTCTCGCCGTCACCCGCTGGGCGCTGGAGGAGTGCCGCACCGGCAACGGACCGGTGCTCGTCGAGGCCTTCACCTACCGGATGGACGCACACACCACCTCCGACGACCCGTCGCGTTACCGGCTGGCCGACGAGCTCGAGCTGTGGAAGCTGAAGGACCCGATCGAGCGGGTGCGGGTCAACCTGGTGCGCGAGCACGCCGTCGGGCAGGAGTTCTTCGCGGACGTGCAGGCCGAGTCCGACGCGCTGGCCGCCCGGTTCCGCGAGCACTGCCTGCAGATGCCCCCGCCCGCACCGGACCGGATGTTCGCCAACGTCTACGCGGAGGGCTCGCCCACGATCGACGCCCAGCGTGCGGAGTACCTCGCCTACCACGAGTCGTTCGAGCCGGCGGGATCGCTCGCGGGCTCCGGCGGGGAGGGGGTCTGAGATGACCGTTCTCACGATGGCCAAGGCGCTCAACGACGGTCTGCGCGCGGCGATGGAGCGCGACCCGAAGGTGCTCGTCATGGGCGAGGACGTCGGCAAGCTGGGCGGGGTCTTCCGGGTCACCGACGGCCTGCAGAAGGACTTCGGTGAGCAGCGGGTGCTCGACACCCCGCTCGCGGAGTCCGGGATCATCGGCACCGCCGTCGGCCTCGCGATCCGGGGCTTCCGCCCGGTGTGTGAGATCCAGTTCGACGGGTTCGTGTTCCCCGGGTTCGACCAGATCGTCTCCCAGCTCGCGAAGCTGCACTTCCGCTCGCAGGGCAAGGTGCGGATGCCGGTGGTCGTGCGCATCCCGTTCGGCGGCGGGATCGGCGCGGTCGAGCACCACAGCGAGTCTCCGGAGTCGCTGTTCGCCCACGTGGCCGGGCTGAAGGTCGTGGCGTGCTCCAACCCGGCCGATGCCTACTGGATGATCCAGCAGGCCATCGACTGCGACGACCCGGTCATCTTCTTCGAGCCGAAGCGGCGCTACTGGGAGAAGGCCGAGGTCGATCTGCACGCCACCCCGGTGCCGCTGTTCGCCTCGCGCGTCGCCCGCGCGGGTTCGACCCTGACGCTCGCGGGCTACGGCCCGGTGCTGCGGACGTGCCTCGAAGCGGCCACGGCCGCCGAGGCCGACGGCCACGACATCGAGGTGATCGACCTGCGGGCCCTGTCCCCGCTGGATCTCGGGCCCGTCGTCGAGTCGGTGCGCCGAACCGGCCGCCTGGTCGTCGTCTCCGAGGCTCCCTCGGAGGCCTCGGTGGCCGCCGAGGTGGCCGCCAGGGTGCAGGAGCAGTGCTTCCACTCCCTGGAGGCCCCGGTCATCCGGGTCACGGGCTTCGACACGCCATATCCGCCGTCGAAGTGCGAAGAGGACTACCTGCCCGATCTGGATCGGGTGCTGGACGCCGTCGACCGTTCGCTGGCCTGGTGACGGGGATGCGTCGCGAGTTCGCCATGCCGGATGTCGGCGAGGGGCTGACGGAGGCCGAGGTCGTCACCTGGCACGTCGCTCCCGGTGACACCGTCACCGTCAACCAGGTGATCGTCGAGATCGAGACGGCCAAGGCGGCGGTCGAGCTGCCGTCGCCCTACGCGGGAACGGTCGGGGAGCTGCTGGTCGAGCCGGGCCGCACGGTGCCCGTCGGAGCCCCGATCATCGCGATCGAGACCGCGGAGGCGGCCCCTGCGCAGGCGGCGGCGCCTGCCGACGAGGCCGGCGCCAAGATCGGGGAGGCCGGCAAGGACGGCCGCATCGCCACCCTGGTCGGTTACGGGCCCCGGCCGGGTTCGGTGCAGCGCCGCGCCCGCCGCTCGCCTGCCGCCCCGCCCGCGGCGGCTGTGCCGAACGGACGCCACGTGCTGCCGGACCCTCCGGACCGCGGCACGGTCGTTGCGGCCGAGAGCCCGGCAGCGGGCCCGGTGCCGCTCGCCAAGCCACCGGTGCGCAAACTCGCCAAGGACCTCGGGATCGACCTGCGGTCGCTCACCGGCTCCGGGGCGGGCGGCGTGATCACGCGGGAGGACGTGGAGGCGGCCGCGGCCCTGCCCGTCGGGTCCGCGCCCGTCGGGTCCGCCCGTCCGGCGGCGCCCTCGGTGGGCGGGGTGCGGCGCGAGCCGATCCGCGGGGTCCGCCGGGCCACGGCGGCGGCCATGGTGAGCAGCGCCTTCACCGCTCCGCACGTCACGGAGTTCCTCGCCGTCGACGTCACCGAGACGATGGCCCTGCGCGACAGGCTCCGCAGCACGCGGGAGTACACCGAGGTCAAGCTGACCCCGTTGGCGTTCGTCGCCAAGGCGGTGTGCCTCGCGGCGAGGCGTACCCCGGAGGTCAACGCGTCCTGGGACGAGGCCGCAGGCGAGATCGTCTACTACGACCGCGTGCAGTTGGGGATCGCGGCGGCCACGCCACGGGGGCTGATCGTCCCGAAGGTCCGGGACGCCGACACGCTCACCCTGCGGGAGCTGGCCGCGGCACTGGGCGAGCTCACCGCCACGGCGCGGTCGGGCCGGACACCACCCGCCGACCTCGTGGGCGGCACCATCACGATCACGAACGTCGGCGTCTTCGGCGTCGACACCGGCACGCCGATCCTCAACCCGGGGGAGGCGGCGATCCTCGCCGTCGGTGCCATCAAGCCCTCGCCGTGGGTGGTGGACGGTGAGCTGGCGGTCCGCACGGTGTGCCAGCTCGCGCTGTCGTTCGACCACCGGCTGGTCGACGGCGAGCAGGGCTCCCGGTTCCTCGCCGATATCGGTGCGCTGCTCACCGATCCGGGGCTCGCTCTCACCTGGTGAGGCACCTGCCCGGCGGCGGGGACGTGCTCCGCCGCCGGGTGACCGATCCGTGACCACGAGTTCGGGAGCACAGAGGCCGTCTCGTGCGTTACTGGTGTATGGCGTTCGTCCTTCTGTACCTCGTCGTCGAGATCGTCGCGCTGGTCGCGCTCGGATCCGTGATCGGGTTGGGCTGGACGCTCCTCGTCCTGCTGGCCGGATCGATCCTCGGCCTGTGGCTCGCCCGCAGGGAGGGGCTGCGCGCCGCGCAGGCGATCGGCGACGCCGTCACCAATCGTCGGGTGCCCACCGCGGAGGTGACCGACGGCATGCTGGTCGCCGCGGGAGGGGTGCTGCTGTTCGTTCCGGGCCTGGTCACCGACGTGGCCGGCCTGCTGCTCCTGCTGCCGCCCACGCGGTCGCTGGTGCGCGGGAGGCTCATCCGTGCGGCTGAGCGGCGGGCGCCGGGGCTACGGACGGCCCGCATCCGCGAGCGGGGGCCGGTCGTCGACGGCGAGGTGGTCGAGGAGCCCCGTCCGGCCGACGCGCCACTGGTGATCGAAGGCCGGACCGTGCCGGGGCCGGGCGAGCCCCGCTAGGGGCCACTCCCTAGGCCGCGCTACCCGGCACGGCCCGTCCACTCCGGCTCGACGCGCTCCCAGTCGTCGGCCCACTGCCGGGCGTCCAGGGCGTCGAGCCGGGCGCGGCACAGGACGGCGCAGAGAGCGAGCATCGCCCAGCAGGCGAGCAGCGTGCTGAGCCCCGCGGTCAGTCCGGTCACGCGGGAGTCGGCGAGCCGGGTGCGTGCGTCGACCACCTCGCCGGCGGCGTTGACCGCCACGGTGATCATCGCGCCCTGCGGCAACCCGGCGTCAACGCGGAGCGAGCCGGTGCGGAGCAGGCCGCCGGGCGTCGTCCACCGGGCCCGGGTGGCGAGGGTGGGATTCAGCATCGCCGCCTCCGGCAGCGGCGAGGGTTCGAGCAGCTCGGCCTGCGCGAGCGTGGTGCCGGGAGGGGCGGTGGCAACCTGGTGCCCGCTCGCCGCCGCGCCGACCAGCACGGCGACGCCGATCGCCAGCGCTCCGAGCACCAACTGGGCGCGGCGTAGCGCTTGACGTGCACGATCGGTGGCACGGAGGAGGGATGGGCCGGAGTCGTCGTCACGCGGCGTGGGAACATCCACGGCGCCATTGTCGGGTATCCACCCGTTCGGCCGTCAACGCCACCCGGTAGTGGTGACGCGTTCCACGTCAGGTGAGGAGCGTCCAGCTGGCGACGCATCGTGCGGTCACCCGCACCGGCTCGGGTTCCAGGCCGAGCTCGCGGACGTCCGGACCGCCCGAGGCCCGGGCCGCCAGCGCGACGTGGCCGCCGTGCGAGGGCGCATCGGACAGCCTGCGCAACGCACCGAGCCGACCGTTCAGAGCCGTGGCGTAGCCCTCGGCGCGCTGCCGGGCGTCCTCGACCGCGCGGCGCTGGGCCTCGCGCTGAGCGGCCGCGGGATCCGCCAGCGCCCAGCGCGGGCCGTGCAGACCGGTCGGCTCGGCGCCGACGAGTGCCGAGAGCACCTCCTCCAGCGCGGCGGTGTCGGTCAGCGTGAGCGCGATGTCCTCCCCCGCCCGGCAGCCCACCACCCGGTCTCCCTGCCATTCGTTGTGCACCCAGAACTGCCGGTTGCGGACGACGAGTCCCGGCAGCTCCAGAGCCGGTCCGGCGGCGGCGACCCGGCGCCCGAGCTCGCGGACCGCGTCGGCCCGGTTCTCCGCGAACCCGGTGAAGCTCACGTCCAGCTCGGCCCGGTCGCCCAGCTGCTCGTGATGGCCGGTCCCCTCGGTCACGATCTCCGGGGAGTGCGGGTCGATCGGAGTCTCGGTCACGCCCGCCAGGAAACCAGATCGGGTCGTATCCGATCGTCTAGCAACTGAACGAGAATGCCTGAGAGTGTGCGATCAACACCGCCGGGATACTGAGATCCCATGTCTGATCCCGGCGCACGCCTCCGCACTCTGGTTCACGAAGGACGGTCCGACGCGCCCGGCCGGCTCGTGGACGCCTTCGGCCGGGTCGGGTTGGTCGGGTACGGGGTGGTGCACCTGCTCGTGGCGTGGCTCGCGCTGCAGATCGCGTTCGGGGTGCCGGACGTCCCGGCCGATGCGGAAGGGGCTGTCGGGACGATCGCCCGCACCCCGGGCGGTTCGCTCGCGCTCTGGGTGGCCGCCGTGGGGCTCGTCGCGTTCGCGGTATGGCAGGTCACGGCGGCCGCGGTGGGGTTCAGATGGGTGGACGGGAACGAGCGCGTCCGCAAGCGGGTGGGGGCGGTCGCCAAGGCGATCGCCATGTCGTCGCTCGCCGTGCTCATCGTCGACTACCTGCTCGACGTGGGCTCCTCCGGCACCACCGCGCAGACGCTGGCGGCCGGCGTTCTCGCGCTCCCGGCCGGGCGGCTGCTGCTCGGGCTCGGCGCCGGCACGATCCTGGTGATCGCGGGCGCCATGATCTACACGGGGGTCCGGCGCACGTTCATGGGTGATCTGGAGGTGCGCCACCTCGGTCCTCTCGCCCGCCGAGTGATCGAGCTCGTCGGGGCGGCCGGGCACCTGGCGCGTGCGCTCGCGCTGGGCGTCGTCGGGGTGCTCGCCGGCAGCGCCGCCCTGTTCGCCGACCCGGCACGGGCGGGTGGGCTCGACGCCGCGCTGCGCACCCTGAGCGCCACGGCCCTCGGGTCGTCGTTGCTGGTGGTGGTGGCCGTCGGCTTCGCCGCATTCGGCTTGTTCTGCCTGGCCGACGCCGCGACCCGGCGGGCTTGATCGGGCTCTCTATCTGATTCTCAGATTTTCACGAGAAAGCTGGATACGACCCGATCCGCGACACGCCATCGCGGTTCCTAGCCGCCTCTACGGTGCAGGCAAGAATCGCCGATACCGTCCGATGCGTGGACCCCGTGCGCAACCCGTTCGCCCCCGGCGCCGGCCAGCGCCCTCCCGAGCTCGCCGGCCGCGACAGGGAGGTCGACGCTTTCGAGATCGTGCTCGAACGGGTCTCCCGGGGGCGCCCGGAGCGCAGCCTGGTGCTCACCGGCCTGCGCGGCGTCGGGAAGACGGTGCTGCTCGGTGAGCTCCGCTCGATGGCCATCCGTGCCGGATGGGGCGCAGGCAAGATCGAGGCCCGCCCGGAGGCCGACCTGCGCAGGCCGCTGTCGGCCGCCCTGCACCGGGCGATCCGCGACCTCGCCGTGCGGCACCGCGCTCCCGACCGGGTGGACGAGGTGCTGGGCATCCTCAAGGCGTTCGCCCTGCGCTCCGCTCCGGACGGGGCGAAGCTCCGCGACCGCTGGCAACCCGGCATCGACGTGCCCGTGAAGGCGGGGCGCGCCGACTCCGGGGACATCGAGATCGACCTCGTCGAGCTGTTCACCGAGGTGGCCGAGCTGGCGGCGGACGTCGGCACCGGCGTCGCGATCCTCATCGACGAGATGCAGGACCTGCGTCCGGACGACATCTCGGCGCTGTGCGCGGCCTGCCACGAGCTCTCCCAGTCGCGGGCGCCGCTCGTGGTGGTCGGCGCCGGGCTGCCGCACCTGCCAGCCGTGCTCTCGGCGTCCAAGTCCTACTCCGAGCGCCTGTTCAAGTACGTCCGGATCGGCCAGCTCGATCGCCCGGACGCCGACTTCGCGTTGCTCGCGCCCGCCGAGCGGGAGGACGCCTCCTTCGATCACGACGCCCTCGACGCCCTCTTCGAGGCCTCGAGCGGCTACCCCTACTTCGTGCAGGCGTACGGGAAGGCCGCGTGGGACGCGGCACCGCGCAGCCCGATCAGCGCGGCCGACGTCAAGCTGGCGGCCCCGGAGGCCGAGGCCGAGCTCGCTGTCGGGTTCTTCGGCTCCCGCTACGAGCGGGCCACCCCGGCCGAACGGGAGTACCTGCGCGCCATGGCGGAGCTGACCGAGGGCCGCGACGAGCCCGTGGGGACCGCCGGGATCGCCGACCACCTCGCCCGCCGGGCCTCGTCGCTCTCACCCGCTCGGGACAGCCTGCTCAAGAAGGGGCTGGTGTTCTCCGCGCAGCGCGGTCAGATCGCGTTCACGGTGCCCCACTTCGGGCGTTACCTCCTCACCCAGGGGTGAAGCCGTTAGCCCGATCGGGTGAACGCGGCGGTTCTTGTGAGAGGAAGTAACGCACTGCGACTTTCGTTCGATTGCCAGTACAGCCCCGTGGTGCTGTCGGACCCCCGACCTGACAGCGCCGCGGGGTCTTCTCGTTCCCGGGCCGCGACCCGGGCGAGCTACGAGGTCAGCGATAAGGGCGCCTGGTGAAGGTCGTACCATCTGGCCGGTGCAGGACCCGAAGCTCGAGATCCAGATGCTGCACGACCGTGTGATGGTGAAGCCGGAGACGAGTGGTGAGCGCCGAAGCGGCGCCGGCATCGTTATTCCAGCAACCGCAGAGGTCGCCAGACGTCTGGTTTGGGGGGAAGTATTCGGTGTGGGGGCGAACGTCCGCACGGTCAAGGTAGGTGATCGGGTGCTGTTCGCCCGCGACGACCAGTACGAGGTCGACGTGCAGGGGGTCACGTACCTGGTTCTCCGGGAACGTGAGTTGCACGCCGTCGCCACCGAACGCACCGAGCACGGCACGGGGCTCTACCTGTGACGAACCGGGTCTGCTTCAGGCCCGGTCCGAGTTGTGAGGGGAAACGGACTTCATGCCCGAGCGGCAGTCCTCGCCCGGCGAGGTGACGGCCCGTCCGGAAACGGATGTGCCGGAAAACGACATCGACCGGGGGTCGGCGGCGCAGGGGCGCCCGGCTGACGCCCCTGAGGGGACGGAGGGCCCCGACTCCGTGGCCGAGCAGGTGGCCGAACAGGTCGCGGCGGCACCGGATGCGACCGAACCCGCCCCCGTCGAACCCACCGCCGACGCGCCGACGGGCGCCGAGCCCGTGCTGGACGCCGCCGCTGCGGTGGAGATCGCGACGGCGGTCCCCGAGGGGACTCCAGGTGTCGCGGCACGTCCCGCTGCCGCTCCGGCGGAGCAGCCGGCTCCGGAACGCGCCGCCGAGACGCCCGGCGCGCCCCCGGCGCGTCCGCGTCCGCGTACGCAGACCACCCCCGATGCGGGTGACGGTGACGAGAGCCCCACGGTCCGCACCGCAATCGGCGGAGCCACTGACGGTGAGGGCCCGACGGTTCGCACGCCCGTCGGCACGCCGACCTCCGCCGCGCCCGGCAACGGCGCCGCCGGTCAGCCGCGAGCGGCAGGCGCCCCGGCCCGTGACACGGCCGCGACCGTCGGCCCGGCGAACGGCCGGCAGGCGCGGGGCCCGGTACAGGGGGACCCGTCGACCGTCGCCGTCCGTGCCGCAGGCGCATCCGCCGCGGCCCCGGCCCGGCCCGCCACACGCCAGCCCACCCCGGCCACCGCCTGGTTCAACCCGGTCGACGCCGAGGCCACCCAGGTCATCCCGCGCGCTCCCGCCGCGCCGCCTGCCCCCGCGCCGAGCCCGGTCGACCCGCCCACCGAACGCATTCCCATCACCCGGGCCACCGGCTTCGGCTCCACCGCTGCCCCGACCGCGGCGATCAACACCACCTCGGTCACGTCCCCGCCGCCCCCGCCGCCGCGCGACAACGGTGCGGACGGCTCGGACTCCGGCGCGCGTCCTCATAAGCGCAAGCGCCGGATCCTTCTGCTCACGGGTGTGGTCGGTGCGCTGGCACTGATCTACGTCGGCGACCTGCTGATCAACTCCGGTTCGGTGCCGCGCGGCGTCACCGTGGCGGGAGTGTCGGTGGGCGGCCTCGGCCTCGAGGATGCCGAGCAGCGGCTCCGCGCGGAGATCGAACCGCGCACCCGGCAGCCGATCCAGGTCACGGTCGGAGAGGCGCGCAGCGAGATCGACCCGGCCGCCGCGGGCCTCGCCGTCGACTGGGACGCCACGCTGGCCACCGCGGGCTCCCAGCCGCTCAACCCGATCACCCGGATCACGTCGTTCTTCACCCAACGCGAGGTCGGTGTCGTCACCACGAGCGACGCCGACAAGCTCGACGTCGCGCTGGAAGAGCTGTCCCCGATCGTCGACAAGCCCCCGACCGAGGGGTCCGTGCGTTTCGAGGGCACCACGCCCGTCCCGGTCGATCCGGTGCCGGGCCAGAATCTCGACGTTCCCGCCGCCGGCGGCGTGCTCAAGAACGAGTGGGCCACCGGCCGTCCCGTGGCACTGCCGCTCACCGTGCTGCCGCCGTCCACCACGCCGGAGGATGTCGCCGCCGCGATCGACCAGGTCGCCCGGCCTGCTGTGGCGGAGCCGGTCACCATGGTCGGCGAGGGCGGGGCCAGCGGCACCGTCAGCCCGGACGTCATCGCGTCGGCGCTCTCGTTCCGCGCCGAGGGCGGTGACCTGATCCCGGAGATCAACCCGGCCGCCGTCACCGACGCGCTCAAGCCCCAGCTGGCATCGTCCGAGCGTCCGGGTCGCGACGCGTCGCTCGACTTCTCCTCCGGCAAGCCCGTCGTCGTCCCCTCGCAGGACGGTCGCGGGGTCGACTACGAGGCCAGCCTCGCCCCCCTGCTCGGCGTGCTCACCGGCACCGGGGAGCGGGAGATCACGGCCGTCTACGCCGACCAGCCTGCCGAGCTCACCACCGAGGAGCTGAACGACCTCGGCATCACCGGGGTGGTCGGGGAGTTCACCACCGGCGGGTTCGCCGCCGACTCCGGGCGCAACATCAAGCGAGCCGCGGAGCAGATCAACGGGATGATCGTGGAGCCCGGCGAGACGTTCAGCCTCAACCAGGCCACGGCCCCGCGCAACGCGAGCAACGGCTACGTCGAGGCGGGCATCATCTCCGACGGCCACCCGTCGCGCGGCGTGGGCGGCGGCGTCTCGCAGGTCGCCACCACGCTCTACAACGCGGCGTACTTCGCCGGCATGGTCGACGTGGCGCACAAGGAGCACAGTTTCTACATCAGCCGCTACCCGGCCGGGCGTGAGGCCACGGTCTTCGAGGGCTCGATCGACCTGAAGTTCCGCAACGACAACCCGACCGGTGTGCTGATCCAGACGGTGTGGACGTCGAGCTCGCTCACCGTGCGGCTCTACGGCACCAAGGTCTACGACGTGACGTCCACGCCGGGGCCGCGCACCAACCCGACCAACCCCAACACGGTCACGATCCCGCCGGGGGAGCCGTGCAGCCCGAGCCAGGGCGCGCCCGGTTTCACCGTCACCGACACCCGCACGCTGCGCAACGTCAGCAGCGGGGAGACCAAGCACGAGACCCGCACGGTGCGGTACAACCCGTCGCCGATCGTCGTGTGCGGAGCGTGAGTCACCGAGGCACTCAGTAGCCCGCTCGACGATCTGGTCTTCCCTGGGACACCGGATGTTCGTACTCTCGGTCCACTGCTGTCGAAGGGATCGAGGATCGACATGCGAATCGCGGACGTGCTGCGGAGCAAGGGCAGCAGCGTGGCGACGGTCGACCCGACGGCCACCGTCGCCGATCTGATCTCCGAGCTGGCCACCCACAACGTCGGGGCGTTGCCCGTCGTCGAGGGCGGCCGGCTGGTGGGGATCGTCTCCGAGCGCGACGTCGTGCGGAGACTGCACGATGCCGGCCCGGAGCTACTCGAGGCCAGGGTCGGGGACATCATGATCGCGGGGGTCACCACCTGTGCCCCCGGCGACAGCGTGGCCGACATCGCCGCGGTGATGACCAACCGCCGGTTCCGGCACCTGCCTGTCGTGGTCGACGGGGAGCTGGCCGGCATCGTCAGCATCGGCGACCTGGTCAAGGCCCGGATCGACCTGCTGGAGTCCGAGCGCGAGCAGTTGCAGAGCTACATCGCCGGTTGATGCCCGCGCCCCGCTACCGCAGGGTCTTGAGCGCACCACCCCAGGCGAGCACCTGGTCGAAGACGTCGGTGAGGCTCGCGACGTGCCTCTCGGTCGGCTTGAAGTCGTAGAAGTTCTCGAAGTCCCGGTACGAGTCGAGAGCGACCTGCGCCCGCACGGTGGCGACCTGCAGTTCGGCGAGGACCAGCCGCAGGTGCTCGACCGCGCGGATTCCTCCCGCGGCGCCGTAGCTGACGAATCCCGCTGCCTTGTTGTTCCACTCCCGGTGCAGGAAGTCGATGGCGTTCTTGAGCACCGCGGAGGTGGAGTGGTTGTACTCCGGGGTCAGGAAGACGAACGCGTCGAAGCCGTCGATGAGGGCGGACCACTCCCTGGTGTGCGGCTTGTCGTACTGGCCGACGATCGGGGGCACCGGCTCGTCGAGGAGCGGAAGATCGATGTCGGCCAGGTCGATGAGGGTGAACTCGGCGTCGTCACGCTTGCCCGCCACCTCCATCACCCAGTTGGCGACAACCGCTCCGACGCGGTTGGGGCGAGTAGTTCCGAGGATGACGGCTACCTTCATGCTCGACCTCCGAGGCGAGTTCCTGTGGAATGAGGCGGGAGGTCCGGAAATGCCCGATTGGCGAATTCCCGGACGTCTCCAGTAGGAGGAGCACCGGTCCCCACCTGCGGCTTTGCCGGTGGGGACCGGTCTACTGGTCCTGTTACCTCTCAGCTTTCGGCATACGTCCGGGATGCGAGGTGTGTCCTCTGCATCCGGCGGTCGTACCCGCGGCACAGTTTGTCGCGGAAATGATCAGGAGACCAGGCATGACCGAGTGGCGTACGTCGCTCCCGCGCCGAAACGGCTACTAGAAGGCCGCTTCGGACATTTCCATGAGTGAGTTGTCGGCCGTCTCGACCACCGCGCGCTGCGCGGTGAGATGCGGGAGCACCGTCTTGGCGAAGAACCGGGCCGCGGCGACCTTGCCCTCGTAGAAGGCTCCGTCCCGGGTCGCCGCAGCGGCGACCGGCCCGTCCCCGCCGAGCGCGGCGAGCGCGACCTCGGCCTGGCGCAGCAGCAGCCACCCGATCAGCAGGTCTCCGACCGCCATCAGCAGCCGCACGGTGTGCTGGCCGACCTTGTAGATGCTCGAGGGGTCTTCCGCGGATGCCCTGAGGTGGCCCGTGAGGCTCACGAGCATCCCCTGGACGTCGCCGAGCGCCACGCCCAGTTGCGCGCGCTCCTCCTTCAGCCGTCCGTTGCCCGCCGTGCCCATGAGGTCCGGGGCATCGAGGAAGGCCTGGATCTCGCCGGTCACGTGGGCGAGTGCCTGTCCGTTGTCCCGCACGATCTTGCGGAACAGGAAGTCCAGCGACTGGATCGCCGTGGTGCCCTCGTACAGCGAGTCGATCTTGGCGTCGCGGATGTACTGCTCGATGGGATAGTCCTGCAGGTAGCCGGACCCGCCCAGGGTCTGCAGCGAGAGCAGCAACTGCTCCGAGGCCCGCTCCGACCCGACGCCCTTGACGATCGGCAGCAGGAGGTCGTTCACCCGCTCCTCCAGTGAGACGTCCTCGCCGGCGGCCTGTCCGATCCGGATGCGGTCCTGGTAGGTGGCCGTGTAGGTGTAGACAGCGCGCAGCCCCTCGGCGTACGCCTTCTGCAGCATGAGGATCCGGCGGACGTCCGGATGGTGGGTGATCGTGACGCGTGGTGCGGCCTTGTCGAGCATCCGCGGCAGGTCGGCGCCCTGCACGCGCTCCTTCGCGTACCCGAGCGCGGAGAGGTAGCCGGCCGAGAGCGTGCCGATGGCCTTGGTGCCCACCATCATCCGCGCGTACTCGATCACCTCGAACATCTGCGCGATGCCGTCGTGGACCTCGCCGAGCAGCCATCCCGTGGCGGGAACACCGTGCTGGCCGAACGTCAGCTCACAGGTCGTGGAGGCCTTGAGGCCCATCTTGTGCTCGACGCCCGTGACGAAGGCGCCGTTGCGCTCGCCGGGCTCGCCGGTCTCGGGGTCGAAGTGGAACTTCGGCACGAGGAACAGCGAGAGGCCCTTCGTGCCGGGCCCGGGGGTGATCCCCGGGCCCTCGGGACGGGCCAGCACCAGGTGCATGATGTTCTCGGTGAGGTCGTGCTCGGCCGAGGTGATGAAGCGCTTGACGCCCTCGATGTGCCAGCTGCCGTCGGCCTGCTGGATCGCCTTGGCGCGGCCGGCGCCCACGTCGGAACCGGCGTCCGGCTCGGTGAGCACCATCGTGGCGCCCCAGCCGCGGTCGATCATCAGCTCGGCCCAGCGCTTCTGCTCGTCGGTGCCGTTGCGGTGCACCACCGCCGCGAAGTTGGGGCCGGCCATGTACATGAAGGCGGCGGGGTTCGAGCCGAGGATGAGCTCCGCTGCGGCCCACTGCACGGTGGGCGGGATGCCGTAGCCGCCGAGCTCCGCGGGCAGGCCGAGGCGCCACCACTCGCCGTCCCAGAGCACCTTGTAGGCGTCCTTGAGCGACTGCGGCAGCGTGACGGAGTGCGTGGCCGGGTCGAAGACGGGCGGGTTGCGGTCGGCGTCCGCGAACGACTCGGCCAGCGGGCCGGAGGCGACGGCGTTCAGCTCCTTGAGCACGCCGCGCACGGTGTCGGCGTCGACCCCGTCGAAGGGTGCGCTTCCCAGCCGGTCCTGCACCCGGAACACCTCGAAGAGGTTGAACTCGAGGTCCCGCAAGTTGCTCCTGAAGTGGCCCATGTCCCTGGACTCCTCATCACGCTGACGACCTACTCGGCGGTAACAACGACCATATTACTGGTCGGTAACCCAGGCAAGACCGCGAGTGGCACCGCTCGCGCGCTCACACCTTCGGGTGCGGCGGTTGTGCCGTCCGCAGGCGTGACGCATGGTTCATATGGGGCAGTTGTGATCAGTGGTACGACAACGACCGGGGGTGGCGGTGGGTCGGGAAGGCATGTCCCGTCGGGGGCTCCTGCTCGGAGGGCTGGCTGTGGCCGCCACCGCCACCGGGGTGGCGGGCACGAGCAACGCGTGGGCCTCCGTGCCGGACATCATCGACTGCGACAGCTGGGGAGCGCGCCCGAACAGCGACGTCGTGCAGGTCTGGAACCAGCGTCCGGTCAAAATTCTCGTGCACCACACCGCGACGCCGAACGTCGCCGACCTCAGCCTCGGAGCGGGCGAGCGGCTCGCGCGCGGCATCCAGAACTTCCACATGGATCGGCGCGGCTGGCTCGACTCGGGACAGCACTTCACGATCAGCCGCGGCGGGTACGTGCTGGAGGGCCGTCACCGCACCCTCGAGGTGCTGCGGATCGGCAAACGACAGGTCGAGGGCGCGCACTGCACGGGACAGAACGTCGTGGCCGTCGGGATCGAGAACGAGGGCACCTACACGGCGGCCGACCCGCCTGTGGGCCAGTGGAACCGGCTCCGTGACCTGTGTGCCTACATCTGTCAGCAGTACGGGATCGACCCGACCGAGATCTTCGGCCACCGGGACTACAAGGACACCGCGTGTCCCGGCGACGTCCTGTACGGGAGGCTGCCGCAGCTGCGCACCGAGGTCGCCGGAGTGCTCGGGCAGCACCTGAGCCGGCGGATCGCCGTGAAGGAGTCGTGGCCACTGCTGCGGGTGGCCGACCGCGGTCCCGCCGTGCTCGCGGCGCAGCACCTCCTCCGTGAGGTCGGGATGACCGACGTCGCGGCCGACGGCAGCTTCGACCGCCGGACCGCCGACGCCGTGCGGCGCTTCCAGACGGCCCACCGCACGGAGGAGGTGAACGGGATGATCGGCGGCGAGTCGTGGCCGCTGCTGGTGCGCCCCGTTCGGCCGGGAGCCGACGGTGAGGCGGGACGCGCGGCGCGCGCACTGCTCGCGTCCGGCGCCCCCGGCCGTCCCGCCGAGTCCCTCGTCGGTGCCGAGGACTGGCGGCGGCTCCTCTCGGCCCCCACCTCACTGGCGGGCTGACGCCGCCGGGTGCCCGGCGGCGCACGTCACCAGCGCGTGCCGTCCCCCCAGACCTTCCAGGGGGCATCGCCGGTGTCCCAGTGGCTGTTGAGCCACTCGTAGTCCTTGTAGGTGTCCATGGCGGCCCAGAAGCCCTCGTGCTTGTTCACCGTGAGCTCCTGGTTGCGGGCCAGCTTCTGGAGTGGCTCGCTCTCGAGGAACAGCCCCTCGTCGTCGTTGAGGTAGTCGTCGAGGAACGCGCGCTCGAACACGAAGTACCCGCCGCTCACCCAGCCGTTGACCTGCGTGGGCTTCTCGTTGAACTCCGCGACGACGTTGCCGTCGACCTGCATCTCGCCGAACTTCGATGTCGGGTGCACCCCGGTGACGGTGCCCATGCGGCCACCGGCCTCATGCACCTGCACGAGTTTGTGGATGTCCACGGCACTCACCCCGTCGCCGTAGGTGACCATGAAGCGGGGAGTGTCGATGTAGTGGCGGATCCGGCGCAACCGTGCGCCGGTGCCGGCGGCGAGGCCCGTCTCGGCGAAGGTGATCTCCCAGTTCTCGTCCGCCACCCCGTTGCGGAACTGCGGCTGGTGGTCGCCCTGCGAGAGCGAGAGCGTGAAGTCGGACGTGTGGGCGCGGTAGTCGAGGAAGAACTGCTTGATCTCCCAGCCCTTGTAGCCCAGGCACAGGATGAACCTGCGGTACCCGAAGTGGCTGTAGAGCTTCATGATGTGCCACAGGATCGGGCGGCCGCCGATCTCCACCATGCCCTTGGGCAGCCGCTCGCTGACTTCTCGGATGCGTGTCCCTTGTCCCCCACAGAGGATGACGACCGGAATATCGGAATTTGGTTCCACCGGGAGCTTTTCCCTCCGCCGTGTCTGGGAGCGTCACTGTCCGATTTGGGGATGACGCCGAGAACGACCACTTCGTAGTGCACGGGGTGATCACGCGGCAAGTCCTGGACTGTGACCATCTGCACACGTTCTGCACTCACAAGGTTCGCACCCCGGTCATCGGCCGCGGCACTGGACGGAGTATCCCGTTGCCCCGAACGGCGGACATCATGGCTGTTCGTCGCACTGCGGCGAAGAGACGCACGCCACTCTGAGTACGCTCGCCTGCGCCCATCGAACGACCGATGACGGGGGTTGTGGTTGGTGTCCACGCGAACGCAGCCGATCTCCGAGGTCGCAGCGGAAGCATCGGTGGCCGGATCGCCGGTCGCGCGGCGCCTCGTCCGGGAGGCCGCGGCGGGCACCACCGGGGTACGCAGGGTCGACATCATCGGCCCCGGGGGCCACGGCAAGACCGTGCTCCTCGACGCGATGTCCGGCGCTTTCCGCGAGCAGGGCATCTCCGTCCGGCGCGACGTCCCGGGAGCGGGAGAGCCGCTCGGACCGGGTGTCGCGCTGCTGATCGACGACGTGCATCTGCTGGCACCGGTCGAGCTGCAGCGGCTCGCGCAGCTGGCCGCAGGCCCGGACGGCCATCTCGTGGTGGCCCACCGGCCGTGGCCCCGCCCGACCGGCACCGCTGCCCTCGGCGCGGCGCTGGCGTCGGCCAGGCCGCCGGTGGTGCTCGACGCGCTCGACCGCACCGGGGTCGCCGCGCGTGCCGGCCTGCTGCTGGGCGCCCGGACCGGAGCGCTCGAGCACCCGCCCGCCGAGCTGGTCGACCGGGTGCTCGCCCAGACCGGAGGGGTTCCGGCGCTGGTCGACCGGTTGCTGACCGCGTTCATCGAGCAGGCGGGGCCGGACCGCAGCCGGGTCGGCCTGCCCGGCCGCCCGCCGGCGGGACTGCTCGCGCAGCTCGGCTACGTGGTGCAGGCACTGGGCCCCGGGGTGCGCGGGCTGCTGCTCGCCCGCGCGCTCGGCGCGCCGTTGGAGGCCGAGGTACTGGTGCCCCTGCTCGCCATGTCGGACGGCGACGGTGCCGCACGGCTGGACGAGCTGGTGGAGGCCGCGCGCGCGGCCGGCCTCCTGACGGCCGACGGGCTGCCGATTCCGCTGGTCTCCGCGGCGGTGCTCGCGCACACCCCGCAGGCGTCGCACGTGGAGATGCGCCGCGCGCTCGCCGAGATCGAGCTGAACCGCGGGGGCAATCTCCTCGTCGCCGCGCGGGGCCTGCTCGGCACGGGAGCCAGCGGAGCGCGGGTGGCCGCCGTGTTCATCGCGGCGGCGGAGGAGGCGCTGCGGACGGCCTCCCCGGTGGCGGGCGAGTTCTTCGATGCCGCCGTGCGCGCCGGATCGCCCGCCCTGGACCTGGCCGCGCGCCGGGCGGAGGCCGCCGTGCTGGCAGGCGACCTCGACCAGGCCCTCTCCCAGGCCGACCAGGTGCTGTCCGACCCCGGACAGGTGCCACCCGACCACACCGTCCGGGCCGGCACGGTGGCAGCGGCCGTACTCGCCCGCCGGGGCATGCTGGCGCGCAGTGCGGAGCTGTACCGGTGGATGGGCACGGCGTCGATGGGCAGCGCCGCGGTGCTGGCGGTACCCGCGCTGATCGGCACGGGCGCGCTCGACGAGGCGCGCGAGGTGCTCCGTGGGCCTGTCCAGGCGTCCGGTGCCCCGTCCCGTCCGCCGACGCTGCTCGCAGGCGCCGAGGAGCTGATGGCCAGGGGTGTGTACGACTCGGTCGCCGGCTCCCCGACGGCAGCGTTGTCGGAGCTGACCCGCGCGGCGTCGCTGCTGGAGTCCTCGAACCGCGCGGCGCTGCTGCCGGACACCCCCGCCGCGCTCGCCGCGCTCGTCGCGGTGCACTGCGGGGAGCTCGACGTCGCCCAGTCGGTGCTGGAGCGCGCGGTCCGCGTGGGGCTCGGCGGCCGGAGCGCGGCAACCCGCCACCGCCTGCTGCTCGGCTGGATCGCACTCTTCCGCGGGGCCACCACGACGGCCCGCGCGGCGCTCGTCTCGGTGTCACCCCCTGGCACGCAGCTCGAGCCCCGCGACGAGTTCCTCGCCGCCGCACTCGAGGTGGCGCTGGCCCGCCGCACCGGTGACCTCGCGTCGCTGATGCCCGCGTGGGGCCGTGCCCGCGAGGCGATCGTGCGCCACCCGGTGGACCTGTTCGTGCTGCAGCAGCTCGGCGAGCTGTCGATCGCGGCCACCCGGCTGCGGGAGCCGAGCTGGGTTCGCCCGCACCTCGACGAGGCCGCAGAGCTGCTCGCCAGCCTGGGCGACCCGGCCCTGTGGGCCGCGCCCCTGCACTGGTCGGCGTTGCAGGCCGCGATCCTCTCCGAGAGCCGCGAGGCCGCGCAGCGGCACGCGGTGGCGCTGGAGGCGGCGGCGGGTGCCAGCCGGTACACCGCGGCGATGGCCACGGCCGCGCCCCACTGGGTGCGGCTGCTGGACTCGGAGGTGGACGCGCCGGCCGTCGAGGCGGCGGCGCGGGGTCTGCACTCCGTGGGAATGGCCTGGGAAGGCGGGAAGCTGGCGGGCCAGGCCGCCATCCGCACCCGCGACCGCAAGGCGATGAGCACCCTGCTCGGGTGCGCCCGCGCGCTGCAGAGCAGCGGGTCCGGCCGAGCAGGCGCGGAGCCGGACGCTGCCGGGCCCGCCGATGTCGACAGCGACACCGGGCCCACGGGTATCCCGGTCACCGTGCCGGCGGCGCGCCAGAGCGGTGGACAGCCCCCTGCGGTCCCGGACCCGGACCTTCCTCCGGCCACGGGCGAGGAGGGCCCGCTGAGCGGGCGCGAACGCGAGGTCGCGGCGCTGGTGCTCGAGGGGCTGACCTACAAGGAGATCGGCGAGCAGCTCTTCATCTCGGCGAAGACCGTGGAGCACCACGTGGCCCGGATGCGCCAGCGGCTCGGCTCCGGCAGCCGGGGCGAGCTGTTCGCCCACCTGCGCCAGATCGTCGGCAACGCCGCGGAGTCCTAGTCGAGGAGCGCGCTGAACAACTCGGCCCTACTGCGCTACGGGCGGAGTCGCAGCACCCTCCTAGCGGTACAGGCCGGCGAGCACGCCCTCGCAGCTGCGGACCACCAGCCGGGCGACGTCCGACACGGCGCGTCCGGACATGGGGCTCTCCGCCCGCCGCTGCCAGCGGGCCACGGCGTCCAGTGCCGCGGCGCGCAGCTCGTCGGGGTGGGCGTCGGGTTCCAGCCCGAGGCGCGCGGCGGCCGAGCCACCGTCCCCACCGAGCAGCCGCTCGGCCTCCTGCAGCGCCTCGGTGGGCAGCCGCACCGCACCGGAGCGCAGCGTCGAGAGCAGCCGCAGCTCGGCGAACTCGTGGGCGCCTGCCAGGATCCGTTCGACCTCCGCCACCAGTGGTGCGGCGGAAGGCCGGGGCTCGCGGGTGAGCACGAGGTCGACGGCCAGCAACGCCGAGCGCGCCTTGAGCAGGTCCCGGCGCTCGGTGAACTGCGTGGCGAGCACGCTGCGCAGATCGTCGAGCCCGCTGCGCTTCACCAGTTCGGTGGCGATGGCGTTGGGATCGTTCATGCCCTGCCGGATCAGGGTGGTGGACAGCCGCACCCCGAACAGGCCGAAACGCTCCATGAGGCGCGCGCGGGCGTCGGCGTCGGGCCCGGTGGACGGGTCGGGGAGCTCGGTCCGGGAGAACCGGTCGACCGACAGGAGCATCGCGTCGAGGTCGGACCGGGGCAGCTCGGCGAGCGCGGTGAGGGCGGTGAACTCGTGCTGGCGCATGGTGCGCCCGGTCTGGGCGAGCAGCCCGGCCACCGCCACGACCGTCTGGCACAGCCCACGGATCTTCTCGTCGGCCCGGTAGCGGCGCGCGATCCGCCGTGCCGAGCTCAGCGCGTCGAGCCGCCCGACGCCGATCTCGTCGGCCCGGGACAGGACGCCGATCGTGTTGACGGGCGTGGCCCTGGCCACACCCTGGTCGAAGAACGACTCCAGGAAGCGCACGTCCGTGGCGTGCAGGTGGCGCATCAGGTAGATCACGGCGTCGGCCTGGCTGGGCGACTCGTCGGGGGTGAGGAAGGCACCCGCCCTGGCCGAGGTGTCGGCCGACAACGACGCGATACCGGGGGTGTCGATGAGGGTGTGGGTGCGCAGGCTCTGCGACGGCCACTCCACCTCGAGCTTGTCCACCTGCTCGACGGGCGTGCCCTGCAGGTCGAAGGACAGCGCGCCGTTCGCGCGGCTGATCGCGAGCTGCCGCGGTGGCACGCCCTTCGGGTACATCATCACCTTGGGGACCTGGGCGTCGATGTACCACGTGACGATGCGGGTGCACTCGCCTGCGTCGGTGGGTGCGATCTCCTCGCCCACCAGGGCGTTGAGCAGCGTCGACTTGCCGGCCTTGACCTTGCCGGCGATCGCGACGCGCAGCGGTTCGTCGAAGCGGTTCAGGTTGTGCTGCAGCCAGCCGACGGCGTTCGGGCTGTCGCGGTAGGTGTCGATCGTGCGCCGCAACAGCACGCGGACGACGGAGCCGAGCGCGGGGGTGGGACCGTTCACAGGGACTTCCTCGCCGGGCTCCGGGGCGCGGCCCCCGACCCGACGGCGACGGGTTGCCCGGTATTCAGGTCCTTCACGAGTGCGCGCGCCCTCGTGGCGAGTCCGTCGATGCGCTCGAGCTCGGCCTTGAGGTCGCGGATCCGCCGCTCCCGCTCGGAGCTGGTGGTCTTCACCGCGTTCTGCGCGGCGAGCACCGACGTGGCCAGCGAGGTGCTCATCTCCTCGGCGATCGCGCTGAAGTGGTCGCGCAGCTGCCGCTGGGTGCGCCGCAGCATGTCGCGGGAGTCCTTGCCGACCTGGAAGGTCACCTCGTCGATGTGCTTGCGCACGGACTGCTTCCCGTCCGACCGCCGTTTCATCAGCTGCCTCTTGCTCTCGTCACGCACGGACTTGACGCCCAGCGCGATACCCGCGGGCGCTCCCGCGAAGATGGGCAGGCCCATGAAGGCGCCGAGCATGCCGAACATCAGCATGCCGCTGTAGCCGCCCCGCATACCGGTCAGGAGCTTCTGGCCCGTGCCGAACTTCTCCACCTCGGGCCGGACGAGCGGGTCGACCTTCCCGGCCATCCCCTCGTCGTCGAACCGCAGCTCGGGAAGCAGGATGTCGGCGCCTTCGGCGAAGTGCTCTGCGACCTGCCCGGCGAGCCAGCGGGCACGTTCGGCCGCCCACACGAAGTTGGCCGACGCCGCGGAGGACACCTGCTGGTGGAACCACTCCGCGAACTGCTCCCAGATCTCGGCCGGGTCGGCGTCGTCGATCAGCTGTTCGGCCTCGCGCGTGATCGTGCGCAGCCGGTCGCGCAGGTCGTAGTCGATGTCGGACTGCAGGTCGGCGACCCCGTCGTTGAGCGTGATCTGCCAGCGTGACGAGCGCTGCTTGAGCTCGTCGGCGTTGCCCTTCGCCCGGGACAGCTCGGCGACGAGCGACTCCATGCGCTCCGGGTCCTGCTGGACCTCGAGCTCCGCCTTCATCCCCGCGGCGAGCTGTTCGCTCACGGACAGCACGTCGTGGCTCGTCGAGCGCCGGTCCAGGTCGTCGGACTGGGCGACGACCTTGTTGAGCAGGAAGTTCACCAGCTGACGGAACCCCGACTCGTCCATGAGCGCGGTGTCCTGCGTCTTGGCGGCGTGCAACCGCAACATCGAGGACACCGGGAACATCTCGGCGTCGATCCCCGTGGCGGTGAGGTGGCCACGGTCGAGCTCCATGATCCGGCGCCAGTGCGGGTAGAGGTCGGTCTTGGTGAGCACACACGCCACGTTCGGGCACAGCTTCAACGCCGCCTGCAGGAACTCCAGCTCCGGGCCCGTGTACTCCTGCGCGGTGTCGGAGACCAGCAGGACGGCGTCGGCGCTCGGCAGCGCGGACATGGTGGCGGCGCCGTGGGCGGACCCCAGCCCGCCGACGCCGGGGGTGTCGACGAGCACCAGGCCGCCGGCGAGCAGCTTGCGGGGCAACCCGACCTCGGCGTAGCTCAGCATCGCCTTGTTGCCCGGGTTGCCCGCCTCGGAGACGTACTCGGCGAGCCGCCCGGCCGGCACCTCGATGCGCTCAGGAGACGCGTTCTCGCCGCCCTCCCGCACCAGCGCGACCGTGGTGGTCTCGGCGTGCTTGACGACGGTGGGCACGGCGGTGGCGATGTCGTCGTCGACCGGGCAGACCGGGGCGTTGACCAGCGCGTTGACCAGCTGGCTCTTGCCCTGCTTGAACTCCCCGACGACGAGGACCCGCACATCGGGGTCGACCAGGCGCTTGCGCGTCTGGAGCAGCCTGCCGCCGAGATCGGACCGCTCGTAGGCGGTGGTGGCCTTCAGTGCGAGGTCGACCAGTTCGACCGCTGCGGGTACCGCCACGGTGTCCCTGCCCTCCTCACGGCTGCATTTGCAGGCGCGAGCCTGCTTCCAGAAACGACGCCGGCCCCGCCACCTCGGAGGATCCCGTGGAGTGGCGGGGCCGGTGGTCGCATCAGCTGGAGATTACCCCGGCATGGGGTGGGCTTCGGCGACCGGTGAACGTGATCAGTGGTCGATCGTGAGGTCGTTGTGGCTGTCGACGTCGTTGTGCGTGGTGTCGTTCGAGTCGACGTCGGTCGAGGAGTGCGACTCGTTGAAGGAGCCCGACGTGTTGTCGTTGTCCTCGTTGAACGAGTCCTCGTACTCGGTGCTGGTGTTGGTCTCGGTGGTGGTGTCGTTGAACGAGCCGTCCACGTCGGAGCTGCCGTCGGCGTCGCCGCCGACCGCGATCGCGCCGCCGTTGTTCACCGAGACGTCCTCGAAGGAGGTGCTGTTGGCGTCGCCGTCGCCGAACGCGGCGGTGTTGTCGTCACCGCTGATGACGTTGTTGTCGTCACCCACGACGTTGTGCTCGCCGTTGACGTTGTTGTCGCCGACCTGGTTGTCGTCGCCGGTGACGATGGTGGAGTCCTCGATGTCCTCGCCCGCTGCCACGGACCCGTCGCCGGAGGCGACCGTGGAGTCGATGTCGATGTCCTGGTCGAAGTCGCCGCCGCCGGTGTCGATCTGCTGGTTGACGGAGTTGTCGACGATCGTGTCGCGGTCGTCGATGTGGTTGTTCGTGATGTAGGTGTTCAGGTAGCGGACGGTGGCGTCGTGGTCGTTCTCACCGTCGTGCCGGTCCGGGGTGTGCGGCGGGGGCACGTGGACGTTGTGGTGGCCGCCGTTATTGCCGCCGGTGTTGTGCTCGCGGTCGAAGTCGGCGTCCTGGCTGTCCTCGAGCAGGACGAGGGCGTCGCGGACGTCGTCGGGCGAGATGTCGCCACAGGAGGCGAGGAAGCTGTCGGGGTCGTCCTTGTAGGCGGCCAGCGCCTCCGGGTCACGCAGCAGGTTGAGCAGCAGGTCGAGCAGCGAGGTCGAGGTGGTCATCTCGGTCATCTCCCCAATGTGGGTCGGGTTCGCGGGCTGCCGGGCGAACCGGCGTTGCCAGGAAAACTAGGTCGCTCCGCCGGCCGGGCCATCGGGGATCGTCCAGAGTTCTCGATCCCGGGGGTGGGGGCTCGGCGTCGTGTCTGCCTGGGGGATCGGGGGCCGGGACCGGCCTTCCGATCGGGCGGGAGGGCGGCCTCCCGGACGTGCGGTGGTGCAGCGCCGGCCGCGGCCCCGCTCCTGCAGGAGCGGGGCCGCGGCCGGGCGCGGGTGGAACCTGATCAGTGGTCGATGTCGACGTCGTTGTGGCTTCCGACGTGGTTCACGGTCTCGTCGTGCGAGTCGACGTCGGTCGAGGAGTGCGACTCGTTGAAGGAGTTCGACGTGCTGTCGTTGTCCTCGTTGAACGAGTCGTCGTACTCGGTGTGGTTGTTGACCGTCGTGTTGGTCTCGTTGAACGAGTCCTCGACGTCGTAGTCGCCGCTGGCGTCGCCGCCGACCGAGATGGCGCCGCCGTTGCCCACGGAGACGTCGTCGAAGGAGGCGCTGTTGGCGTCGCCGTCGCCGAACGCGGCGGTGTTGCCGTCGCCGCTGATGACGTTGTTGCCGTCACCCACGACGTTGTCGTGCCCGCTGACGTTGCCGTCGCCGACCTGGTTGCCGTCGCCGCTCACGATGGTGGAGCCGTCGATGTCCCCGCCGGCCGCCACGGAGCCGTCGCCGGAGGCGACCACCGAGTCGACGTCGATGTCCTGGTCGAAGTCGCCACCGTGGGTGTCGATCTGCTGGTTCGTCGAGTTGTCGACGATCGTGTCCTGGTCGTTCACGTAGTTGTTGGTGATGTACCGGTTGAGGTACTCGACCGCGGCCTCGTGGTCGCCACCCTCGTAGTGAGCCGGAACCGGCGGCGGCGAGGGGAAGTGCACCTCGTTGTGGCCGGTGTTGTACTCCCGGTCGAAGTCAGCGGTCTGGTTGTCCTCGATCAGCGTGAGGGCGTCGTGGACGTCCGCCGGGCTGAGGTCGTCGAGGCCGTAGTACTTCAGGGCGGCGTCGGGGTCATCGGCGTACCAGTCGCGGGCCTGCTCGTTGGTGAGCAGCTCACGCAGGAACTCGAGCAGCGTCATCGGCTCGCTCATGGCGATCATCTCCGGTGTGTCGGTGGGGTCCCGGTCGGGCCGACCGGCGTTGAGACGAAAGCTATGAGGGGGGCGCCCCCGGGCCATCGGGGATCAGCCATGGTTCGCGAACCGCCCGTTCGGGGATTCGGCACCGAGCTGTCGGGGGACCCGGGGGAACACGTAGGGGATCGGGCTCTCACCAGTGCGTGACCCGTTCGGGAGCTAACGGACATACGCAATACTGCGATGCCGTTAGAGGTGGGACCGATCCCGGCACCGGGGCCGGATCGGTGGCTGAGGGGAACTCGATGGGCTACCAGCTCGGTATCGACCTGGGGACGACGTATACCTCAGCTGCCGTGTGCCGGTCGCCTGGCCAGGGCTGGGCCGAGCCGGAGGTCGTGACCCTCGGTACCCGCAGCTCCATCGTCCCGTCCGTGCTGTTCGTGGGCCCCGAGGGCTCGGTCGTGGTCGGTGAGGCCGCCGAGCGCCGCGCACTGACCGACCCGGACCGGGTGATTCGCGAGTTCAAGCGCCGCATCGGCGACCCGACGCCGATCCTGGTGGCCGGCCGGGCGTGGGCGCCCGAGGAACTGTCGGCCCTGCTGGTCCGGTGGGTGGTCGACCGGGTGGCCGAGCGTGAGGGCGGGCCTGCCGACCGGATCGCCGTCACCCACCCCGCGTCATGGGGCACGCACAAGAAGGACCTGCTGGCGGAGGCGCTCGCGGACCAGGGCCTGACCGTCACATTCCTGGCCGAGCCGCAGGCCGCCGCCCTGCACTACGCGGCAGCCGAGCGGATCCCCACCGGCTCCGCGATCGCCGTCTACGACCTGGGCGGTGGCACGTTCGACGCCGCGGTCGTCCGCAAGGGCGACCCGTCGGCCGACGCGGCCACCATCGGGTTCGGGCTGCTCGGCCATCCCGAGGGAATCGAACGGCTCGGTGGCATCGACTTCGACGACGCCGTCTTCGACCACGTCCGGGCGGGCCTGCCGACGGCCTTCCCCCCCGACCTGGACGACACCGACCCCGCGGTGCTCGCCGCCGTGGCCCGGGTGCGGCGCGAGTGCACGGAGGCCAAGGAGGCGCTGAGCAGCGACACCGACGTCTCCATTCCGGTGCTGATGCCCGCCTCCCGCGGTTCGGTGCGGCTGCACCGCAGCGAGTTCGAGGCGATGATCCGGCCCCACATCGAGGACACGGTCGCCGCGCTGCGGAGGGCGGTCGCCTCGGCAGGCCTCACCCCCGAGGAGCTGAGGGCGGTGCTGCTGGTCGGCGGCTCGTCGCGCATCCCGCTGGTCGGACAGCTCGTGTCCGAGCAGCTCGGCAGGCCCGTGGCCGTCGACGCCGACCCGAAGAACGCCATTGCCAAGGGGGCCGCGCTGGCGGTGTCGCCGAAGCCGACGGCGTCGTGGCCGGGCGTGGTGATCCCCCCCGTCGCCGGTGCGACCGAGGTGGTCGAGCACTGGCCCCCAGCAGGTGGCGTCGTGTTCCCGCCTGCCCGGCCGCCGTTGCCCGCCCTCACCCCCGCGGGCGCCTCGTCGCTGTCCGGGGGGTTTCCGGCAGCAGGCGGCTACCTCGGACCGTCCCACGAGCCCGCCACCTCGTTGCTCGCCGGCGGCGCAGCGCCGTCGTCCCCGCCGCAGGCGGATTGGAACCACCGCGAGGCGGCGCCCGAGCAGCGGCAGGTCGGGTTGCTGGTGGGGATCGGGGGGCTGCTGGCCGCCGCGGCGGTCGGGGCCGCGGTGATGTTGTGGCCCACCCCTCCCTCGTCGGCGGAGATCGGCACGAACAACCGGCCGAGCGACGCGGTCGCCACGTCCGAACCCGAACCCGGTCCCCCCTCGGCGCCGGTGGTCCCCCCTCCCGACACCGGAGCCCCCCGGGAGGATGCCGGGGGTGACGGCGGCGGTTCGGCCGGCAACGGCAACAACGCGCCCGGCGGCGGGGCCGCCCGCGCGCCCGGCGTGGCCCCCACGCGGCCCAGTGCGGGCGGATCGACGCCCACCACCACCGCGGTGGTCGATCCCCCGCTGGGCGGGCCGACCACCGAGCCGCCACCGGCGCAGACCACCACCGACCCGCCACCCTCGAGCGGCACCGACCCCGGCACCACGCCGGGAACCGGAGGCCCGGTAACTCCACCCGTCGGCGGCACGGTCCCCCCGACCGCGGGTGGCACCCCGCCGGTCGAGACCCCTCCGGGCGGTGGCGGCACCCCCGTCGACGCCGGAGGCGGCACCCCGCCTGCCGGGGACCAGCCGGCGAGCGGCACGGGCGCGGCCGGCCCGACCGGGAACGGCGCCGCCGCGCCTTCCGCGCCGTCGACGCAACCGCCGACGGCTGCCTCACCGACCGTCTGACCCGGCGCCCGGGTCCTGCGCGACCATCCGGCCGGACGACGTACCTCCGGTCGAACAGAACTGATCGCCCGTCTTGCTTCACTCGTGTCGCTGCGTCCCAACACCGTCACATCCGAGCAGGCTCCGGCGATGAACGTGCATATGGCGCGCCGGTGGCGCGTCGGGGGAGAGGGAGAGCTGTAGTGCTGCGGATGGGCGGGGCGGTCATCGCCATGGAGATTGCGGCGTTGGGCGTCGCGTACGGGGCCTTCGGGTGGCCCGTGCTGTTGGTCGGGGTACCTCTGATTCTGGGGACGGTGCTGGTGCTCGCGTTCGTGCGGGTGTCCGAGGGAGCGCGTCGCAAGCTGCACGAACACCGCGCGCAGCGCGCACGGCCCGTGGTCGCGGGCGGTCTGATGAGCGGGTTCTTCACCCCGATACCGAGCGGGGACGACCGCGCGAGGCGCTGACGCGGGAAACCGGGCGGGGCGGGACACTGGCCGGGTGCTGATCCGGCCGGCCCGCCCGGACGAGGCCGCCTTGCTGGCAGCGCTCGCCGTGCGAGCCAAGGGACACTGGCCCTACCCGGCGGAGTTCCTCGCCCGCTTCGCGCGCACGCTCGGACTCACGCCCGAGGTGGTGGCGGCCAACGACGTGCAGGTGGGCGAGCGGGCGGGCGAGATCCGTGGGTTCTACACGCTGCTGCACCGCGGCGACCTCGTCGTGCTGGACGACCTGTGGCTCGAGCCCGCCGAGATCGGGCGCGGGTCGGGACGGCTGCTGTTCGAGCATGCGGTGGCCCGTGCGACGGCTCGCGGCGGGCGCTTCCTCGAGTGGGAGGCCGAGCCGTACGCCCTGGGCTTCTACGAACGGATGGGCGGTGTGACGGTCCGCTGGACGGACTCCCCGCTCGGCAGACCGCTCCCGGTGATGCGGCTGTCGTTACCGCATCCTTGCCCCCCCGGGGCCTGAACCCGGCGGGTCGGACGAGCGGCCCGCGGCGCGGGGCGGCATGCTGGCATCGTGCTGGTCGGGATCCTGCTCGCGACTGTCGCGATGGTCCTGAACAGCTTCGGGGCCCTCCTGCAGGCCGCGGGTGCGCGTCGTGCCACCCGTACCCGACCTGCTGCGATCCAGCCCCGCTACATCGCCGGGGTCTCGGTGGACTTCGTGGCGTGGGGCTGCGCAGTGCTGGCGCTGCGCGTGCTACCCGTGTTCGCCGTGCAGGCCATCATCGGTGGGACGATCGCCCTGACCGCCGTGGTGAACGCCCGGATGATCGGTGTGCCGTTGCCGATCAGGAACCGGATCGCCGTGGCGGTGTGCCTGGCAGGCCTGGTCATGGTGGCCGCCAGCGCGGGGAGCGAGCAGCCGCCGGTCCGCCCGCGTGGCGTCGACGTCGTCCTGCTGGTCTCGCTGCTGCTGCTGGCTGTCGCCGTGCTGATCCTGCGGCAGGGCAAGCACGCGTGGCCGCTCGCGCTGGTGTCGGGCCTGGGGTTCGGTGGCACCGCTCTGTCGGTGCGGGCAGCGCACGTCCAGACCGGGGAAGGGTTCGACCTGGCGCTGCTGCTCGGCCAGCCGTCCACCTACCTGGTGGTCGGGTTCTGGCTGGTGGGGATGTTCGGCTACACGGCTGCGCTGTCCCGGGGCGACGTCGGCGCGGTCACCGCGGTCTTCACGGTGACCGAGGTGCTCGTACCGGGGATGGTCGGCATCCAATTGCTGGGCGACCCGGTGCGCCCCGGCTGGGCGTGGGTGCTGGCGGCGGGACTGGGGGCGGCGCTCGCGGGCACGGTGGTGATCGCGAAGGCCCCACCGCTGCGGCCTCCCCGGGCGCGCTGACCTCCGATTCGTCCATGACGGCCGGCGCGGAGCAGGCCACGATGGCTCCATGCCGAGCTGGGACGACGTCGTGGCGATCGCGAGCGGCCTGCCGGAGGTGGAGCGGTCGACCTCCTACGGGACGCCGGCCCTGAAGGTGAAGGGCAAGGGTTTCGCGCGGCTCCGCGCCGAGGCCGAGGGCGGCCTGGTCCTGATGTGTCAGATTGACGAGAAAGAGGTCCTGCTCGCCTCCGGCGACCCGGCGTTCTACACGACGCCGCACTACGACGGGTACGGCGCGATCCTCGTCGACCTGGAGAAGGTGTCGCACCAGCAGCTGAGGGAGCTGGTCGAGGACGCGTGGCGCGAACGCGCCCCGGTGCGCCTGCGGAAGGCGTTCGACGCGGCACGCTCGTGATCCGGCGTCGGGTGACCCCCAAGCGGTGAACACGCTGCCGCGTCAGCCGGCCCGGCTCCGGATGACGCGGGCGAGCTCGCGCACGCGTTCCGTCTCGCCCGCCCGGCGCCACACGACCGCCCACTCGACGTGGGGCGCGTCCCGGAACGGCACGAAGGTGATCCTCGGGTGCGCGAAGTACTGCCTCGCGTGCGCGGCGAGGGGGCAGATGCCCTCGCCCGCCGCGATCACCGCGAGCAGTTCCTGGAACGTCGTGAGGACGCGTCCGCGCCGCACCGGATGGCCGCCCGGCGTCGTCCACGGCTCGGGAGGCTCCACCCAGTAGGGCGGTGCGGGCCGGGCCGCGCGGAACACCGTGTCGCGTGCGAGGTCGTCGAGCGTCACGGAGTCGAGCCGGCTGAACGGGTGCCGCATCGGCACGGCCAGCACCATCGGTTCGGTGAGGACGACGGGGCCGACGGCCAGGTCCGGCTCGGTGACGGGCAGCAGTGTGACCAGCGCATCCACCTCACCCCCGCGGAGCATGCCGAACGGGTCGCGGAAGTCGGCCTCCCGGACCTGCACGTCGCCGTCCGGGCGCCGGGAGCGGTATGCGTCGAGCACGTCGGCGACGAGGTCGGCGACCCCCGGCGCCTCGAACCCGAGACGCAGGACGCCGCCCGTCCCGCGTCCCGCGTCCGTCGCCCGCGCCACACCGTCGACGATCTGCCGGAAGGCGGGCGCGAGATCGTCCCGCAGCCCGGCTCCGATCGGGGTGAGGGCCACACGGCGGCTCGTCCGGTCGAAGAGCGGGGCGCCCACCTGGCGCTCCAGTTTCTTGATCGTCTGACTGATCCTGGCCTGGGACACGTGCAGCCGCTCGGCCGTGCGGCCGAAGTGGAGTTCCTCGGCGAGCGCGAGGAAGATCTCGATCTCCCGGAGCTCCATAACGCAGAGGTTATCGTTCGAGTTCACGTCTGTCGTTGTTCCCGGCCCTGTCCGGCGCGAGAGTCGACGTCATGAACACGACCACGGCACCACTGCTCGTCCGGGCGTCCGACGCCGAGACCCTCACCGGTGACCCCGGCGGGACCATCGCCCTGCTCGCCGACTCGGCCACCACCGGCGGGGTGGTCACCTGCAACAGGTCGACCTTCCGGGCAGGCGCCGACGGCGCCCCACCGCACTTCCACGCCCGCGCGTCCGAGCTGTTCGTCGTGCTCGGCGGCAGCCTGCAGGTGCTGGTCGAGGACCGGCTGCACGTCCTCGACCAGGGTGACCTCCTGCTCGTCCCGCCGCGCGTGCCGCACGCCTTCGGTGCCGTCCCGGATGCGGATGCGGACGTGCTCTTCGTCTTCACGCCGGGGATGGATCGGTTCGACTACTACCGGCTGCTCGACCGCGTCCACCGTGGGGAGGCCGAGCCCCGGGAGATCGGGGAGTCGCAGGCGCGCTTCGACAACCACTACGTGGAAAACGCTCTGTGGCGGGAGGCGCGCGCCGCGACACGATGACGTCATGATCGACGGTGTCGCGATTCGAGTGGCGGGCCCGCAGGACGCGGAGGGCATCGCCGGGCTCAGGAGGACGCTCCGCGAGGAGCAGCTCGGGCGGCCGAGCCACGACGACGGGTTCGACGCCCGCTTCGAGGAGTGGATCCAGGGCGAGGCGGGGCGACGGATCTCCTTCCTCGCCGATGCCGGCGACCGGCTGATCGGGATGATGCACCTGGTGGTCTTCGAGCGGATGCCGAGTCCGGAGCGGGCCCCGGCGCGGTGGGGATACCTGGCGAACGCCTTCGTCCTCGAGGGATTCCGTGACCGTGGTGTCGGCTCGGCACTGCTCGACAAGCTGCTGGGGCACGCGCGGGAGATCGGGTGCGTCCGGGTGGTGCTGTCGCCGAGCGAGCGTTCCGTGCCGTTCTACGCCCGTGCGGGATTCGGCCCCGCGACCATGCTGATGGCTCAGGTGCTCGAGGCATGACGCCGGACCGCTGATCGGGTGACTCCGCGGCCCGGCGGCCGGATCGATGCGAACATATGTTCGTGTCGGGCGAGGGGACGATCCTGCATGCCGATCTGGACGCGTTCTACGCGTCGGTCGAGCAGCGCGACGACCCCCGGCTGCGCGGTCGTCCGGTGATCGTCGGGGGCGGTGTCGTGCTGGCCGCGAGCTACGAGGCGAAGGCCTGCGGCGTCGCCACGGCGATGGGCGGCTCGCAGGCTCGGTCGCTGTGCCCGCAGGCGATCGTCGTGCCGCCCCGGATGTCCGCCTACTCCGCCGCGAGCAAGGCGGTGTTCGAGGTGTTCCGCAACACCACGCCGTTGGTGGAGGGCCTGTCGATCGACGAGGCGTTCCTCGACGTCGCGGGGCTCCGCCGGATTGCCGGGGCGCCGAGCGGGATCGCGGCACGGCTGCGCGCCGAGGTGCTGCAACGGGTCGGGCTCCCGATCACCGTCGGGGTGGCGAGGACGAAGTTCCTCGCGAAGGTGGCGAGCGGTGTGGCCAAGCCGGACGGCCTGCTCGTCGTGCCGACCGACGACGAACTCGGCTTCCTCCACCCGCTCGCGGTGGAGCGGCTCTGGGGCGTCGGCAAGGTGACGGCCGCCAAACTCCACGAGCACGGGATCTCCACGGTCGGCGAGGTCGCCGAACTCCCCGAGAAGATCCTCGTCTCCCTGCTCGGCGGGGCGCTGGGCCGGCATCTGCACGCCCTCGCCCACAACCGCGACCCCCGACCGGTGCAGCCCGGCCGCCGGCGGCGTTCCATCGGGTCCCAGCGGGCGATGAGCCGCCGGGCGCCGAGCACGCCGGAGGCCGTCGACGCCGTGGTCGTCGCCCTGGTCGACCGGATCTGCCGGCGGTTGCGGGGCGCCGGCCGGGTGGGGCGCACCGTGGTGCTCCGGCTGCGGTTCGGCGACTACTCACGGGTCTCGCGGTCCCACACCCTGCCCCAGCCGACCTGCTCGACCGAGGCGGTCCTCACCGCGGTGCGGGCGCTCGCGGCCCGGGCCAGGCCGCTGATCGACGAGCGGGGGCTCACGCTCGTCGGGGTGGCGGTCGCCAACCTCGACGACGATGCCGCGCTGCAACTGGTGCTGCCGTTCGACGAGGAGGCGGGCACCGCTCTCGACGCGGTGCTCGACACCGTCCACGACCGTTTCGGTTCGGCGGCCGTCACCCGCGCCGTGCTGCTCGGTCGAGATCCCGGCCTCTCGGTCCCGATACTGCCGGACTGATCCCGGCGGGGATCCGCCCTCTACGATCCTGCCGTGGACGACAGTACGAATGAGCTTCGACGAGCCCACGACGAACTCGCGGAACTGTACGCCGAAAAGCTGGCCGATGCGCTTGACCGGATGCCGATCGACAGAGCGGTACTGGGCTTGTTCTGCGACTTGATTCTGGAGTCGGGAAACAGCAGAAGAGTCGGTGACGTCGGCTGTGGATCGGGACGCCTGGCGCCTTTCGTGGCCGCCCGCGGACTGGAACCGTATGGTGTCGACCTGGCTCCCGAAATGGTCCGCGTTGCGCGTCGCGACTACCCCGGTTTTCCCTTCGAGGTCGCTGACGTGCGCGATCTGCCGTTCGCCGACTCCTCGCTCGGTGGTGTCGTGAGCTGGTACTCGCTCATGTATCTCCACCCGGCCGCCCGCCCGGGAGCGTTCGGCGAGTTGGCTCGCGTGATCGAGACGAACGGTTTCTTCGCCACCGCCTTCAAGGCGGGCGACGATGAGCTCAGGCGTGGTGGCCGTACCGCCCGCGTGGAGTTCGACACCTACTGGCTGTCCACCGAGGAGATCGCCGGGAGGCTGGACGGCGCCGGCTTTCGTGTCGTCTTCAGCGCCGGCCGGCCGGCCGATCCTGACGAGGCGCAGCCGCAGGGCTACCTGATCGCTCAGAAAAACTGACGGGGTTCATGCGTCGGCCACGGGCTGTCGCAAGATCGTGCGCAGCTTGGCCGGCTCGGCTCTCCGTGGGTCGCTGAGGTAGATCTCATGGTGCTTTCCGACCATTCGGAGGCCCTGCTCAGGGACGAACTCCTCATGCATGTGCCGGAGCAGTTCGGCCTCGTCGTCGTAGGCCCCGACGTGAAGAGCCTGCACGCAGCGTCCCTCGGACAGGGCCTCCAGGCGGACGTCGTCGAGCCGAGTCGGTCGGTCCTTGCGGCCGACCTGCTCGACGGCTTCGGTGAACATCCCGGCCGTGATCCAGTCGGGAACCATGATCATCAGGGTCCAGTCCCACTGCGCCTTGTCCCGTGCGGTGGTGAAGGTGCCCATGTCGTCGGCCCACCACAGGCCCTCCAACGGCATCACGACGTAGTCGCGGTCGAGGATCTTCTTGCTGGCGAACTTGAGCTTGTAGGCCACCGGGTAGAGGGCAGAGACCGCGTCCCCGTAGACGGGTGTGTTCGGGTCGCCATGGCCGTCGATCATGAGGTACTGCAGGTCCGGCACGCGCGTGACCTGCGGTGAGTTGCGCTTCGCCGTGTAGCACGCCAGTTCCCGCTTGAAGTCGAGCTTCGTCGTCACGAGGTCTCCTGAACCAGACAGAAGTCACGATGACAGAAGGCCCAGCGCGGCAAGAAGAATGCCGCTGAGCTGGGCCTTCGGGGTGGAGCGGATGACGGGAATCGAACCCGCGTATTCAGCTTGGGAAGCTGATGTTCTACCATTGAACTACATCCGCAGAGTGTACGAAGGAGCTTAGCACCTCACACTCCGTAACGAGCAAGGCCAGTCCCGTACACCCAACAGGGTGGTTCTCACCCGTACGATCCGGTTGGTGAGATCGGGACTCGACGGCCGGTAGACACCCAGTTCACACTGCTGGAGCCCCGTAAGGCCAGCTCCCCCGGCCGCGAAGGACCCGAGCATGACTGAGCTCGACCCGCACCTGGGTTCGCTTCCAGCCCAGGACCACGATCATGACGTGCTCCTGATCGCCGGGAGCCGCCCGGAGGTCGCTCGCCTGGCGCCGGTCGCCACCGCGTTCGCCGACGCCGACCGGATCCGAGCGCTCACCGTTGCCACCGGTCCCGACCCGATGAGCGTCCACGAGGCCTTCGAGTCCCTGGGAGTGCCCGCCGAGGTCACCCAGCTGTTGCGGGAGCCGCCCGGTCCCCATCCGGCCGCGATCGCATCGCTGTTGATGACGCGGCTCGACGAGCTGCTCGTTGATCTCGACCCGTCCGCCGTCATGGTCTACGGAGGCGGCATGACGGCGGTGGTGGCCGCCCAGGTCGCCTTCTGGCGGCAGATTCCGGTCGTGCACCTGCAGGCGGGGGTGGCGGGCGACGACCTGCTCTGCCCGTTCCCGCAGGAGGCCAACAGGCGTGTCATCGGGCAGCTCGCGTCGCTGTTCCTCACCACCACCGGCGACGCCGCGCTGGGCAGCCCGGTCGGGCCCAACGCCATCTCGGTGGGCGACACGCTGGCGGCCAACCCGCGGCCTGCCGATCTCCGGTTCGCGCGGCTGCTCCGGCGGGTGCGGTCCGGCGGTCCGCAGATGGTGCTCGTCGGGCTCGACCGGCCCGACTCGCTCGGCGTCCTCGCCGGTCTGCCCGACCTGCTCGATCGCGAACCCGACATCGAGATCGTTGTCTACGGCGAGCTGGCGAGCCACGGTGCCGCCTACCCCCTGCTGGCCCACCCCCGGGCCACCGTGGTGCGCAACCTGCCGCTCGCGGAGCTCGTCTGGCTCCTCTCGGCCAGTGCCGTCCTGGTCTCGGACGACCCCGAGCTCGTCACCGACGCTCCCGGCCTCGGCACGCCCGCCGTGCTCGTCGACGGCCCGCACATCGCGGAGCCGGGCGACTCGATCCGCAGCATCCTCAGCCCGGCTGTCATGACCACGGTCCGCCAGGTCATCAGGGCCGCGCCGAAGCCGGCGGCCCTGCCGTCCGACGGTCTCGAGGCCGCACGGGTCGAGCAGGCCGTGGCGTGGATGTTCGGGCTGTGCCCGTCGCCGGTGCTCTCCCCGACCTTCCCCACGTCCATGACCGACCCGGCCACCAACACCGAGGTCTGACGCGGCGCAGATACGCTGGTCCAGTGCTGCTGTCCGACGGTGACCTCCGTAAGGAGCTCGAGGCTGGACGTCTCGTGCTCGACCCGTGGGATGAAGCGATGCTCCAGCCCTCGAGCATCGACGTGCGGCTGGACCGCTTCTTCCGGGTGTTCCAGAACTCCCGCTACACCCACATCGACCCGGCTCAGCAGCAGGACGAGCTGACGTCCCCCGTCGAACCCGACGACGACGACCCCTTCGTGCTGCACCCCGGCGAGTTCGTGCTGGGGTCCACGTTCGAGTCGGTGTCGCTGCCCGACGACCTGGCCGGGCGGCTGGAGGGCAAGTCGAGCCTGGGGCGGCTGGGCCTGCTCACGCACTCCACCGCCGGCTTCATCGACCCCGGGTTCACCGGGCACATCACGCTCGAGCTCTCGAACGTGGCGAACCTGCCGATCACCCTGTGGCCGGGGATGAAGATCGGGCAGCTGTGCCTGTTCCGGCTGTCGAGCCCCGCCGAGCGCCCCTACGGCAGCGACGGCGTCGGCTCCCGCTACCAGGGGCAGCGGGGGCCGACGCCGTCGCGGGCCCACCTGAACTTCCACCGCGCCGACACCCGGCGCTGAGCTCGCGGGCCGTCAGTGCCGGGGGTCCCAGCGGAACCGGCGCAGGGCCAGGGCCCCGAACAGCACCGGCCAGCCGACGATGGCCACGAGCGCCGGCAGTATCGCCGGCAGCCCTGCGGTGGCCGCCGTCCAGCTGCCGCCCGTCATGGCGAGCTGGGCCAGGTCGCCGACCGCAGCGCCCGGCGCCACCATCAGTGCGGGCCACCACCCCTGCGCAGGTGCGAGCGACGCCACGACGCCGACGCCGAGGATCACGAACATCAGCGGCAGTGTGGTGATCTGCGAACGCTCCGGCGACGGCGTGACGACGCTCGTCGCCAGTGCCGCCGTGACGACGAGAGCCAGGCCGCCCAGCACCGCGAGCACCAGCGGCAGCGGGTCGACCGGCGTCGGCGCCCCGGTGCCCACGTTGACCACCGCGAACACCGCCAGCTGGAGGAGGCCGAGGACGACGCTCGGCGCCAGCGTGGCCACGAGCAGCCCGCGGTCGGACAGACCGCTGGTCCGCATCCGCTTCAGCACCCGGGACTGACGCCGGGCCACGAGCGTCTGCGTCGCCGTGATGTAGGTCCCCATCGCCAGTGCCACGGCCAGCTGCAGCGTGATGCTCACCGCCTGCCGTGCCGGGTCGCCGTAGCTGCTGAACTGGAACGTCCAGAACACGCCCAGCCCCACCGGCAGCAGGATCGAGGACACCGCCACCGTCTTGTTGCGGAGGATGAGCCGGACCTCGGTCGTGGCCAGGGCCACGACGCGTCCCACCGGCGTCACCGTGGCCGCCGTCGTTGTCGCCGCGGTCATGGCCGCGTCACCTCCATCTGGTCGGTACGCACTGCGTGGTAGATGTCGGCCAGCGAGGCAGGTGCCGCTCGCAGGTCGGGCAGCCGCACCCCTCGAGCGGCTGCCCAGCTCAGGAACGTCGTGAGGTCCCCCTGCAGGTCGTCGGTCCGGACCTGCACCCGCTCGCCGTCGCGCTGCGTCGTTCCCCTGAGCTCCGGCAGATCGGCCACCTCCGCCGGGAGCGTGGCCGAGAAGCGGGCAGGCTGAGCGGCCACGATCTCCGCCAGCGTCCCGGTGACGGCGACCCGGCCTTCGTGCATGATCGCCACGCGGTCGGCGAGCGCCTCGGCCTCCTCCAGGTAGTGCGTGGTGAGGACGACGGTCCGGCCGGCCTCCTGCAGCTCCTGGATGGCGTCCCACGTGCGCCTGCGCGACTCCGGGTCGAGCCCGGTGGTGGGCTCGTCGAGGATCACCAGCTCCGGCGACCCCCACACCGCCATCGCCAGGTCGAGCCGCCGCTTCTCGCCGCCGGAGAGCTTCCCGACGGAGACGTCGCGGCGCTCACGCAGGTCGAAGCGCTCCAGCAGCCGCTCCGGGCGGTCCGGCCGGTCGACGAGCCGCTGCCAGAGCGCGAGCGTCTCGCCCACCGTCAGCTCCTCGACGAACCCACCCTCCTGGAGCTGCACGCCCATGCGCTCCTGCAGTGCTGCCCGCTCCGTCGCCGGGTCGAGCCCGAGCACGGCGACCGTGCCCCCGCTACGGGTGCCGAAGCCCTCCAGCACCTCCAGCGTCGTGGTCTTCCCGGCACCGTTCGTGCCGAGCAGCGCGAAGATCTCGCCACGCCGCACGTCCAGGTCGATGCCGCGCACGGCCTCGAAGTCGCCGTAGCGCACGTGCAGGTCGCGCACGGCGATGGCGAGCTGGGTGTCCGAGGATGCCGCCGCACCGGGGCCTGCCCGATCTGTCGTCTGTGTCATGCCATAACGATCGCTACCGGGGGGTAGGTGCCAGTAGTACCGCTGATAACCGGTCGAGCTGACAATCGGCAGAGGCGGCGATGACAGGTGTCATCAACTCCGGGCCTGGTGGCCTTCCGTTGGCTAGGTTTCCCGTCGTGAACGTCTCGCCGCTGGCCGGAGCCGAGGAGCGGAAGGTCAGAGCGGCGCGCCGGTTCGGTCGGATCGGGTTGCTGATCACCATCGGGTACCTGTTCGTGGTCCCGATGACGATCGCGTTGTACGACTGGCCGTCCGGCGGTTTCATCGCAGCGCTGCTGGCCCTGTTCGTCGCCGCGCTGGTCCTGCACGTCTGGCGGATCAGGGAGCTCACGAAGTCGCTCGGCCGGCGGGCACCGACCTGGTTCATCATCGCCGCGGCAGCTGTCGGGCTGGCCGTGTCGCTGGTCGCGCTCGCCGGCGGACCGATCGGGTTCGTCTGGTCGATGGTCACGGGGGTGCTGCTCGGCGACATCATCGGTGGGCTGCGCGCACGCTGGGCCGCGGCGTGGGTGGTCTCGGCCGTCGCTGCGGTGTTCGGCTTCGGCTACGTGATCATGCTCGCGGTCCTCGACGAGTCCTTGTGGCCGCCGTCCCCGCTCGTCTTCGCCGGCCTCGCGGCGTTCTTCGTCGGATCGATGTGGACACTCGACGTCGAGCGGCTGTGGTGGCTCAAAGCCGTCACCGATCTGGACGACTCCCGGCGCGCGGCCGCCGAGCTCGCCACCGCCCGCGAGCGGCTGCGGCTGGCCGACGACCTGCACGACATCCTGGGCCACGCGCTGGAGGTGGTCGCGTTCAAGAGCGAGTTGGCGTCGCGGCTGCAGGCCGCGGACCCGGACCGGGCCCGCGCCGAGATGGACGAGGTGCAGCGGGTGGCTCGCGAGTCGCTCACCGAGGTCAGGGCGCTCGTGCGGGACGCACGCAGCACCGACCTGGTCAGCGAGCTGGCCGGGGCTCGCGCCGTGCTCGACTCCGCCGGCGTTGACCTGGTCGTGCGCGGCGACCCCGCGTCCGTCGGGCCCACGGCGCGCAACGTGTTCGGCCGCGTTCTGAGAGAGGCGATGACGAACGTGCTGCGGCACGCTGAACCGAGTCACTGCACGATCGACATCGAGGTGTCGGACCGCCAGGCGCGGCTGCGGGTGGTCAACGACGGGGCGCTGCCGGGCGACGGCACCGATACCGGTACCGGGCTGGTCGCGCTCGATCGCTACCTCCACGAGCACGCGGGCCGGCTCGACGCGGGCCCCGGTCCGGACGGCACCTTCCGCGTCGACGCCGTGCTGCCCGGAACGTCCCGGTGACCGGCACGGACGGCCGGATCCGTCTCGTGCTCGCCGACGACGAGTCCCTGACGCGGGGCGCCGTCGGGGCGCTGCTCGGCCTGGAGCCCGACCTGCTGGTCGTCGCCGAGGCCGGTACCGGTGACGAGGCCATCGCGAGCGTCCGCCGGCATCGTCCGGACGTGGCCGTGCTCGACGTCGAGATGCCGGGCCGCGATGGTGCCGAGGTCGCCCAGTGGGTCGCCGTCAACGAGCCCGCCACCCGGTGCATCATCCTCACCCGGCACGCGCGACCCGGCGTGTTGCGCCGCGCGCTCGCGGCGGGCGCCACCGGGTTCGTCACGAAGAGCGCCCCGGCCAGCATGCTCGCCGACGTGATCCGCCGGGTGCACGGCGGCGGGCGTTACGTCGACCCCGAACTGGCGATGACGGCACTCATGACCGAGGACTGCCCACTCACCGGACGTGAGCTCGAGGTGCTGCGAGCCGTCGAGGGGGCGGGCACGGCCGCCGACATCGCCCGGCGGGTCCACCTCTCGCCCGGAACCGTGCGCAACTACCTGTCGTCGGCGATGCAGAAGCTCGGTGCCGGCACCCGGCTCGAAGCAGTGGAGCGGGCGCGCGACCGCGGGTGGCTCTGACCGTCGCTCAGCGGGTGGCGCGGTAGAACCTGACGCCGAGCCGGCCCGGGCCGAGATCGGAGACGTCGCTGAGGCCCACCTCGCGCATGCGGGCGGGGATCCGGTCCCCGGCGTTGTCGTGCAGTCGCGGGTGGCGGCGCGTCAGCCTGCTGAGGAGCCCGCGGTGATCGTCGCCCGCGAAGTCGACGAGGTGCAGCCGGCCGCCCGGCCGCAGCACCCGCCGGGCCTCGCTCAGGACCAGGTTCTTCTCGCCCTCCTCGATGTGGTGGAGCATCAGGCAGGACAACACGCGGTCGACGCTCTCGTCGGGGTAGGGCAGTTCTGCCGCGCTGCCGAGGTCCCACTGCACGGTGTTGCCCTTGCGTGCGGACTTGCGCCGGGCACGGGCGAGGGCCAACGGATCGGGGTCGAGGCCCACCACCGTGGCCGCCGGATAGCGGCGCGCCACCAGCAGCGTCAGGTTGCCGGTGCCGCACCCGATCTCGAGCACGCGCAGACCGGACGTGATGCCTGCCTGGTCGGCCAGCGTGCGGTGCAGGGAGCGCGCACCCAGCAGCCAGGTGAACACGTCGTAGTAGGGCAGCAGGCGGTCGTGCCCCATGGCGGGAAGGTAGCTGTGCCTGTGCCCGTGCCCCGTGTGCTGTGGTGCCTGCTCGGCCATGGTGGAGCTCCTCTGCGATATGCGACGATCATCCGGTGTCTTCCTCCAGTCTTGATCGCGCGTCAGCTGCGGCCAATGACGGATTCGCGGGTGCAGTACGACGATCCTCGGTTCTTCCTGCCATCGGCCGGGACGTTCCCGTCCACACCTACCCCCGGCTGCCCGGGGTACCGCCGGTCAGCGTGGTGCGCTCCCCCGGAGCGCGCCAGGAGCACGGGTCCGTGCGCACCCACGCACACGACTTCCTCGTGCTGTTCTACGTCGAGCGCGGCGGCGGTTCGATGCGGATCAACGACCACGAGTGGCGGCTCGGCACCGGCGACGTGTTCGTGCTGGCACCCGGCGAGGTCGTGACGCCCGACCGGATGGTCGGCGCAGGGGTGCCCGAGGCGTGGGCGGTCTTCTTCCCGTCCGACGTCGTCGAGCCGAGCCTTCCCGGGGCGTTCCTGTCCTGGCGCGCCCACCCTCTGCTGTTCCCGTTCGTCCGTGGCCTGGCGGGTGGCGCGCAACGGCTCCACGTGCCGGCCGCCGACCGGCCCGGCTTCATATCGCAGCTCGCCGCGCTGGAACGCGAGCTCCACGAGCGGCGGGACGGCTACAACGAGGCCGTACTGGCGCACCTCACGCTCCTGCTCGTTGCCGTCTCCCGGCTGGTCACCGACGTGTCCGACGACCTCACGCTGCGGGACGAGCCGATGCTCGCCGCGGTCTTCGACGTCATCGAGGAGCGCTACCGGAGCCCCATCTCGCTGAGCGACGTCGCGCGTGCCGTGGGCCTCACCCCCGGCCACCTCACGACGGTGGTCGGGCGCAAGACCGGGCGCACGGTCCAGCAGTGGATCACCGAGCGGCGCATGACGGAGGCTCGCCGCCTCCTGGCCGAGACCGACCTGACGGTCGAGACCGTCGGCGCCCGGGTCGGCTACCGCGACGCCAGCTACTTCATCAAGCGGTTCCGGAGCAGCCACGGGTCCGCGCCACAGGAGTGGCGCCGGGCGGGTCGCCGTAGCTGACCCAGCGCTACCACTGGGACACGGACCGTCCGAGCAGTAGATTCGGATGCCGATGGAACCGCGTCGACCCACCCCGCCTCCGTGGCTGCCCGCGGCGCGTCCGCAGGTTCCCCCACCAGCAGTCCCTGGCCCGCCCCCGCCACCTCCGGGCCCGCCACCCGCCGGCCCGAAGGCCCGCCCGCGCTTCGACTGGCGGCGGCTCATCCGGTCCCCGCGCGGCGCTGCCGGGCTGGCGATCACCGCGGCCGCCGTGCTGCTGTGGCCGTTCTCCGGCCTGTCGTGGATCCCCTGGCTGGCCGGACTCGGAGCGCTCGTCGTCCTCCGGTTGCTGCGGCTCGACGGCCCGCTGCGCGGATGGGACCTGCCCGTCGCCGGGCTGGTGGTCGTCATCGGGCTGATGATGAGCACCGGGCCGTGGGCCTGGGCGCTGGCGGCGAGCATCGGAGTGCTGCTCGCCGGCCTCGCCCAGCTGCCCTGGTGGCGGCTCGCGGCGGTGGGTGCGGTGCTGTGTCTGATCACCGGCGTCGGATTCACCTTCACCAACGTTCGCCAGCAGCAGCAGGCGGCGGCGTCCTATGCGCAGTTGCAGCAGGAGAGCAAAGCGGATCAGGGTGCGCCCCGTCCGCAGAGCGTGCTGCCGTCCCTGCTCAACCGGATCGCGCTGGGCAGCCCCGGTGCGGTGTGCGACAACCTGCTGGCCGAGCCCGCCCGAGCGCCGTTCGCTGCTTCGGTCGGGCAGCCCGACTGCGCGGCCGCCGTGATGGCGCTCGCCGCGCAGGTGTCCGATCGCATCCGGTACGCCCAGGCGAACGTCCCCACCACGCCCACTCCGACGGGACTCCAGGTCGACGCCTGCACCATGGACTGGGGCACGACGACGCCCGCAGGTCCACAGGTCGGCCATCTCACCATCGAGGCCGTCGCCCCGTCCCGGTACGTCGTGACCGGATTCCGCCCCTGCTGAGACCGGTCGTCGCCCCGGGTCAGTCCCCGCTCTGTCGACCTTCCTGAGCCGTGGGATCGCCCGGGCGGGCGCCCTTCGGCTCCGCGCCGCCGGTGCCTGCCCCACCCACCGACACGTCGCCGTCGGGTTCGGCGGTGACCGCGGACTCGTCGCCCGGCCCGTTGACCTGGGTTCCGCCGGTGGGGGTGGTGTCGGCGGTGTGCGGCGAGCCTGCCCCCACCGCATCCACGGAGCCGTTGGCGGCGGCGCTGTCGGCGTCACCGCGCCGGACCGAGGCGAGCAGCATCTGGGAGACGTCGAGGATCTCGACGCCCGCGCCCTTGTCCTCGCTCTGCCGCTGGGTGAGTCCGTCGGAGAACATGACGCGGCAGAACGGGCAGCCGGTGGCGATCTTCTCCGCCCCGGTGCCCAGTGCCTCGTCGACGCGCTCGAGGTTGACCCGCTTGCCGATCTTCTCCTCCATCCACATGCGGGCACCGCCTGCGCCGCAGCAGAAGGAACGGTCGGCGTGACGCGGCATCTCGTTGAGCTTCACCCCGGCAGCGCCGACGAGCTCGCGGGGCTCCTCGTAGATCTCGTTGTGCCGACCGAGGTAGCACGGGTCGTGGTAGGTGACGTCGGTGAGCGCGCCGTCGGGCGCGGCGACCGGGACGAGCTTGCCCTCCCGCACCAGCTTGTTGAGCAACTGCGTGTGGTGCACCACCTCGTAGTGCCCGTCGAGCTGCGGGTACTCCCGTCCGAGGGTGTTGAGGCAGTGCGGGCAGGTCGTGACGATCTTGCGGGTGCCCGGCTCCCGGCCTTCGAAGACCGTGTTCAGGATCTCGACGTTCTGCTGGGCGAGCATCTGGAACAGGAACTCGTTGCCCGATCGGCGGGCCGGGTCGCCGGTGCAGCTCTCCTCCGGGCCGAGCACGACGTACCCGACGCCCGCGCGATGCAGCAGTTCGGCGGTGGCCCGCACCGTCTTCTTGGCGTTGTCGTCGAACGCGCCTGCGCAGCCGACCCAGAACAGGTACTCGGTGTCGGCGGACAGCTCGCCGGCCCCGTCAGCACCGAAGACCGGCACCTCGAAGTCGAGGTTCTTGGTCCAGTCGAGCCGGTCCTTGGCGTTCTGGCCCCACGGGTTGCCCTTGTTCTCCAGGTTGCGGAACAGCACGCCGAGCTCGGAGGGGAACTCCGACTCGATGAGCACCTGGTGCCTGCGCATGTCGACGATGTGGTCGACGTGCTCGATGTCCACCGGGCACTGCTCCACGCACGCGCCGCACGTGGTGCAGGACCACAGGACGTCAGGGTCGATCACCCCGCCCTGCTCCAGGGTGCCGACCAGCGGACGCACGGCCTGCTCGGGCCCCGAGCCGGGCACCCGGCCGAAGCCGGACTCCGGGACGTGGTGGCCGTTCCCGCCTGCCTGGTCGGCCCCGCCGGTGACCGAGACAGCGCCCTCGTCGGGCATGCCCTGCCCGCCGATGATGTAGGGCGCCTTCGCGAGCAGGTGGTCGCGCAGGTCCATGATCACGAGCTTCGGGGAGAGCGGCTTGCCGGTGTTCCAGGCCGGGCACTGGCTCTGGCAGCGGCCGCACTCGGTGCAGGTCGCGAAGTCGAGCATGCCCTTCCACGTGAAGTCCTCGACCTTGCCGCGCCCGAACACGTCGTCCTCGCCCGGATCCTCGAAGTCGATGGGCTTGCCGTTCGACTCCATCACCGGCAGCGGGCCCAGCGCCTTGGGCAGGCGTTTGGCCGAGACGTTGATCGGGGCGGTGAAGATGTGCAGGTGCTTGCTGTAGGCGATGATCACCGTGAAGACCAGCATCACGCCGATGTGCAGCAGCAGGCCGACGCTCTCCAGCACCTCGAGGGTGCCCTCGGACAGGCCGTCGAACAGATGGCCCACGCCGATCGAGACGAACGCGCCCGAGGTGTAGGGGAAGACGCCGAGGGCCGAGGACGCGCCGCGGAAGAAGAACATCGTCCACAGCACGTTGAAGATCATGAAGAGGATCAGCCACGCGCCGCCGGTGTGCGAGCCGTAGAACCGCGACGCCCGCGCCTCGCGCTCCGGCGCGTTGCGCAGCCGGATCACCGCGAAGACCCCGAGGGAGATCAACGCCGCGGCGGCGATGAAGTCCTGGAGGAACCCGAGCACCGGCCACCGGCCGATCAGCGGGATGTGGAAGTCGTGGTCGAACAGCGCTCCGTACGCTTCGAGGTACACCGTGATCAAGATCACGAAGGCCCAGAACGTGAAGAAGTGCGCCAGCCCCGGGACCGACCATCGCAGCAGCTTGCGCTGCCCGAAGACCTCCACGAGCTGGGCCCGCAGCCGCTCGTTCAGGGCGTTCGTGCGGTCGTGTGCCGGCTGACCGGACTTGATCAGCCGGTAGAGCCACAGGGCGCGACGGCCGGACACCGCCACGGCGATCACTGTCATCGCCAGTCCGATGACCAGTCTGACAACCACGGGCTTCCTCCCAGGGCTGGTCCGCGGCGGTGGAGCCGCAGGCCGTTGCGGAGCAGGGTAGACCGCCGTCCCCGGCTCGCGACCGGGAACGTTCGGGCCGATCAGGGGCCAACTTACCGGCCGGTAACAGTGAGCGCGATTCGACACGTCGCGGTCTGCAAAGTCGCACCCGAAGGTCGGTTCGGGGCGCATCAACCGATCAGTCGGGACAGTCGGAGGGCAAACGATCCCCAGGTCAGTCACCCTGTCGGCGGTGCACACTGCTCGTTGTGTGACCTCGTGCCCGCCGTGCGGGCGACCCTCTATGCTCCCGCTGGTCAGCATGGTCTACTCAACGCTGGATAGCCGAGTCGACACGTTCGGGTATCACCAGCCCGGGGGGTCGGGTACGGGCAGCCTCGGGTGGGTAGCGCCGCAAGGAGGAGCCGTATGACCGGACCAGAGGCGCTTGCGCATTACGCGCAGGGGCTGACCACCAACGGGCTCCAAGGGTGGATCCAAGACAACGTTGTCCCGCTCGTACTGCTCGGTATCGCGATCATCCTGTTGTGGATCGGCGGGCGCGGTGACAACGCGGGCGTGGCGCGCCGAAGTGTGGGACTGCTCGTCGGGCTGGTCGCGCTCGGCATCGCCGTCTCGGGCAACGGCCCGCAGATCGGCAATTTCCTGGCAAGCCTCCTCGTCGGGTGATCAGTTGCTCGTTCGCACCGACGACGAGATCTACCGCGTCGACTCCGTCTGGCTGGGGCCGCCACGTGCCACCTTCCCGTGGCGTGCGCGGTACGTCAGCTACGGCCTCGGCCTGCTCGTCATGATCGGCGTCATGTTCGTGCAACGACGGGTCGGTATCGGGCTCGACTTCTTCTCCGTAGCGTGGGCCCTCGTGATCACCGTCGTGATCACGCGGTTCCTCGGTCAGCGCATCGACTACGAACGACCCCTCGGGCAGGTTGTGGAGCTCTTCCGTCACGAGATCACCGGGCCGAGGGTGCGCACGGCAGTCGGCGGCGGCGAGGTCCGCTCCGACCACGTGCGCGTCGGGCCGGTCGTCCGGGCTCGCAAGGCGAAAGTGAAGGCATCGAAGACACCGAAGGCATCGAAGGTGCCTGCGGAACGCGATTCGTGGCAGACCTCGCGGACGAAGGACCGGGCGGCGGCCGGGCGTGGAAAGGGACGTTCACGTGGCGCGACGTGACGCCCGTCGCGACAGCAGTCCACTCGAGAGACAGCGTGGCGGTCGCCGCGGTCGCGCGTTGGCCGGTGAGGCCGGACTGCCGAAGTACGTCCCCCAGATCGCGCTGCGGTCGATCGAGGGCCATCTGACCCGTACCGGCACCCAGGTGATGGCCTGGTACCGGCTCGCCGCGCAGGCCTGGAGCTTCCGGAGCGACTCGCAGCGCGAGGTGCTGATCCGGCAGATCGCCGCGCAACTGGGAGAGCTGCAGGGCCGCTGGCTGCACCTGCGGGTCACCACCAGGCCCTACCCCGTCCACATGTGGGCAGAGTCGTTCGACCACAACGCGCTCGGCCGGATGCCGGACGTCGCGGGCGCACTGGGCTGGGACGGGTTCCTCGAGGGCGAACAACGGCACCTGATGGGCCTGTCGATGTCGGACAAGGAGGTCTTCCTCGGCATCGAGGTCTCCGGACGGAGCGTGCTCGACCGCTGGGTCGAGCGGGCTGCCCCGGTTCTGGGCAGGGTCGCGCCCGCCGCGGTGCGCGCGGAGATCGCTGCGCTGTCCACCGAGGTGGGACACCTCGACTCGCTCGTCGCAGGCAGCGGACTCGACGCCGTGCCGGCCTCCGCCGACGACATCTCCTGGTTGATGCACCGTTCGTGCGCGCTCGGCCTGCCCGCACCGCGCACGCTCTCGATGGTTCCCGGCGGGGTCAGCCGGTGGGAGACCGAGGACCTCGCGGCGTTCACCGACGGCATCGACATGCACCAGGAGCCCTACGCACCCACCGTCCGTGTCGTCGGGCGACTACGCACTCAGACCGTCTCTCGGAACGTCGCTGTCCTGTCCGTCGGGCTCATGGACGGGCTGCGCATCCCCGAGGTCGACGACCCGTGGATGCAGCACTCCGACCGGCTCCCCTTCCCCGTGGAGTGGTCGGCGCGGATCTACGTCCGGCGTCCCGAAGAGGTGGCGGGTGAGCTGCAGCGCCAGATGGGGAAGGTGCGCAGCCAGATCCGGCACTACACACACGACCACGACCTCGACCCGCCGATGTCGCTGGCCCGGCAGGCCGACCGCGTGCTGGAGGTCGAGGACGAGCTGACCACCGGGCTCACCCAGCTCAACACCCGCCTGTACGGCTGGTGGCGGGTCGCGGTGTCCGGCAAGGACGAGGCCGAGGCGGTCAGCAGAGCCCAGCAGGTGCTCGACGTGTACCGGCCGAAGGTGCAGATCGAGCACCCCGAGGCGCAGTACCGCTTCGCCCGCGAGTTCATCCCCGGTGAGCCGCTCGCGTCCACCGCCTACCGGCGGCGAGGCTCGGTCACGTGGGCGGCGTCCGCCGTTCCCGCGGCCACCGCGTCCGTCGGCGACCGGCGCGGCATCATGATCGGCGAGACGTGCACCGCCACTCGCCGCCCGGTGGCCTGGGACCCATGGCTCGCGCAGGAGGTGCGCAGGGCGTCCGGCCTCACCGCGGTGGTCGGCGGGCTGGGGTCCGGCAAGTCGTTCCTCACCGGGGTGATCGTCTACAAGACGCTGCGGGCAGGCGCCCGCTGGACGGTTCTCGACCCGTCGGGCCCGCTCGCGGAGCTCACCCGCCTGCCCGAGCTCGCGCCGTTCAGCCGCCACATCAACCTGCTCCGCGCCGACCCCGGCATCCTCAACCCGTACCGGGTGGTCGCCGAGCCGCGTCCGGAGCACTTCCTCGACGAGGAGGACCCCGAGCGGGCATGGCGGCGTGAGCGCTCCCTCGCCGCGGCCACCCGACGACGGCTCGTCCTCGACGTTCTCACCGGGCTCCTGCCCTACGACGTCGCGCGGCTGCCGCACACCCGCATCGTGCTGCTCCGCGCGGTGCGCGAGGTCGGTGGCGCCACCGACCGCCACCCGGGCCAGGTGATCGACGCGCTGCGCCGGCACGCGCGCGACGGCGAGGAGCACGCCGGCGTGGTGGCCGACTTCCTGGAGGAGCGCAGGGAGCTGCCCCAGGCGGCGCTGCTGTTCCCCGACACCTCCCGCGACGACCCGTGGCAGGCCGACCGGGAGTACCGCCTCACGGTGCTCACCATGCAGGGCATGACGCTGCCGAGGCCCGGCAGTCCTCGCGAGGAGTGGACCGACGGTGAGTCGCTCGCCGTGGAGCTGCTGAACCTGGCGTCCTGGCTCACACAGCGCACGATCTACGACGCCGACCGCAACCTGCGCAAGGGCGTCGCGCTCGACGAGACCCACTTCCTCTCCCAGGTGCCCACCGGCAAGGTGCTCATCGACCGGCTCGCCCGCGACTCGCGGAAGTTCAACGTCCGCGCGCTGTTCGCCTCCCAGCTCGCCGGCGACCTGCTGCGGGTCTCGGGGTTCGCGTCGCTCGTCAACGCCGTCTTCGTCGGACGCACCGACGACGAGGAGGCACAGAGTGAGGCACTGCGCCTGCTGAAGGTGCCCACCGGCGTCGGGTACGAGCAGATGCTCGGCACGCTGTCACCACGGCCCCGGCACGACGACCGGCCCGACGACACCCCGCGGCAGTTCATCTTCGCCGACGGGCACGGCGGCGTCGAGAAGATCCGCATCGACCTCGAGGCCCCGCATCTCGAGCACGTGCGCGAAGCGCTCGACACCAACCCCGACGCCAGCCGCGTCTCCGTCCGTGGCGTTCCGGCCGCCACCGCACCCGCGGCGGTCCGTGCCCCGGACGAACCGGCCCCACCCGGTCCTGTGGCGCCGGGCCACATCCTGAACAAGTCCGGTGGGACCCGTCGTCCCCCCGAGGACCTCGGCGACGATCTCGACGAGGAGTTCGCCGACCTCGACGACTCCGACGGCCTGCTGGTGTCCGGTGCGTCCACCCGAGCAGGCGGCCCGGTCAACGGCAACGGCTCGGGCAGCGTCAACGAGCTTCTCGACGACGAGGAACTCGATCTCCTCGGCGACGTCGACACCGGTGTCGAGGACCGGCACCCCGACAACGGCAATGGCAACGGTGATCCCGTCGGCCACGGCCAGGACCGCATACGTACGGTCGGGGAGGCCCGTCGGTGATGCCCGGGGGGCTGCCGCCGGTCGCAGGTTGGCTGCCGGTGGCACTGGTGCTGGCTGCCGCCGTGCTGGCGGACTCGTGGCGTCGTCGCCGGGCCCGCGCTGACGCGGAGCCGCGTCGCCTGCCTCGCGCCGAGAAGCCACGTCGCCGGGTCGCACTGCTGATCGTCACCGGGCTCGTCGGCGGTTCGGTGCTGCTCGGGCAGCCCGCCTTCGCGCAGTCGCTGGACTGCAAGGAGTCGCCGGAGCCGGACCGGCCCGGGACGGGGCTGGTGGGTTCGCTCGATCCCCCGACCTACGGGGTGGGCGAGCCCGGCAGCGTCTACGACGAGGTGGGGTACGCGGGCCTCGTCTGGTACACCTACGACCTCGGGTGCGCCGGAACGGTGGTCAACCCCGCGACCTCCACCGACACCTGGCTGGGTAACCAGACCTTCAACGTCGCGAAGTTCGCCGTCGCCGGGGTGAACTGGTCGCACTACCTGATCGCCGACGGCGGTGAGCTGCTCGCCCCGCTCGACCAGCTCATCGGCGACGGCACGCGGGCGATGTACGACGCGGTGTTCACCACGTGGGTCGGCCTGGCGCTCCTCGTTCTGGCCGTGCTGCTTCTCGTGCTCGCGCTACGCGGTGACCTCGCGCGCCAGACCCAGCGTGCCGCGTTCGCGGCGCTCGCCCTGCTGGTGGGCTCGGCGGCGTACCTGGCGCCGGTCGACTGGGCGAAGGCGGCCGACCCGCTGCTGCTCAACGGCGTCACCGACATGCAGCAGGGCTTCCTCGGGCAGGTCGGGCTCGGCGACCGGGACACGCTGCCCACCGTGCTCGTCGACCAGGTGATCTACCAGAACTGGCTGCGGGGTGAGTTCGGGTCGCCCGACGTTCCCCAGGCGAAGGAGCTCGGCCGCGACCTGCTGCGCGCGCAGACGTTCACCAAACCCGAGGTCGCCGAGGGTCGCGACACCGTGCAGCTCGCTGAGCAGAAGAAAGCCGACTTCGCCGCGCTCGCGGGTCGGATGGGGGACCGCTACTCCTACTTCCAGGGCAAGTCCGGCAGCCGTATCGGCGTCGGGATCCTGGCGGTGGTGCAGGCGTTGTGCATCGCGCTGTTCCAGCTGCTCTCCAAGGTGCTGGTGCTGGTGGCGATGCTGCTGCTGCGGCTCATGGTGATGACCGCGCCCGCGGTCGCGGTGGTCGCCATTCTCAAGCCCGACATCCTGCCGTCGGTGCTGCGCGTCGCGGGCGCGGCGATCGTGAACACGCTGGTGGTGGGGGCTCTCGCCGGGCTGCACGCGCTGCTGGTGGTGTCGTTGTTCCGTCCGGGCAGTGGCGTCGACCTGTGGCTCGCGCTGCTCGTCACGGGCGTCGTCACCGTGGTCCTGTGGGCCGTCGCCCGCCCCTTCCGGCGGCTCGTGTCGATGGTTTCGCTCACCCGCGAGCAGTTCGGGGGAATCGTGCCCGGCGCCGGTACCGGCCCCATGTCCCGCGTCTGGCAGCGGGTGCGCGGTGGACCGACCGAGGACCGCCAGACCCGGTGGTGGGACGAGCGCCGCGGGGCGGCCTCCACGTACGGCTACCCGGACGGCGGACGTCCCGAGGCGGAGCCGGGAATCCGGATTCCCACCCAGGCGAGCGCGCGGGCCCCGCGGCGGCGAACCGAGGTCGAGGCGCCGTCGTCGGAGCGGCTCGTTCCGGGAGCACGCCGTCCGGCCCTCCCCACGGGGTCCGGCGGAGTCGGCGGCGGGGGACCGACGCCGAGCTGGGCCGACCCCGGCGAGGTCGACGAACGCGTGATCTACCGCCGGCCCGACGCGGTGCCGTTGCGCCCCGGTGGCGCACGTCCGGTGCGCGCCGAGCTCGTCGACGGTGTCCCCGTGTACCGCATCTACCGGCCCCGTTCGACGCCGGCGGCCTACAGCCCGAGCGGCGGGTCCGGCCGTGCCGATTAGGTCCCCGCGCGGGCGCGCCGCTGCCTATCGGTCGATCTGGCAGTGGCCTCTCCGGTCCCCCGCCCGGCTCGCCGTCACCGGGATCCTCATCGTCGCCGTGGCAGCCGGGGTGAGCATCGGCGTCAACGCTCTCGGGGGCGGTTCGTCAGGCCGAGGCCTGCTCGCCGCGCCGTCGTCCACCGGTGCCGCCCCGTCCGCCTCCCGGCTCCCGGGATCCGCTGCCGTCCCCCTGACTCCCGCCCCGACGGCACTCCCCCCTGTGCCGGACCTCGAGCCCACCACCCTTCCGCTCTCGCGGGCCCCGGCGGCGGCGCTCTCGGTGGCGGCACGGTGGTCCGCGGCCTGGGTCCGCCCGCCGGCCGGCACCACCATGCAGGCGTGGCTCGACGGTCTCCGGCCCACCACGACCGATGAGTACCTGGGGGTCCTCAGCAGCGTCGACCCGGGCAACATCCCGGCCACCCGGGTCACCGGGGAGCCCCGCGCCGTGCGGGTCGCCCCGAGTTCGGTGCAGGTCCGGGTGCCGACGGACGCCTTCACACTGGTCGTCCTCGTCGTCGACACCGACACCGAAGGCTGGCGGGTCGCCGGCTACGACCGGGCGTGACGCCGTGGGCACGCGATGAACGTCCTGCGGCCGCTGCGGCTCCTGATCCCGTTCGTGGCGATCGCCGCCGCACTCGGTCTGTTCCTGGGTGTCGGCTTCATCGCGTTCAGCACGGGCGGGGGAGGCGGTCAGTCCCCCTCCTCGTACGGACCGTGCGACGCCGGGCTGGACTCGAGCCCGCTCGCCAGTGGCAGGGCGCCGCTGCAGGCCGCCGACCTGAGCGACGACCAACGCCGCAACGCCGCCACGATCATTCAGGTCGCCCGGAACCTGGGGGCTCCGCCGCGGGCGTGGCTCGTCGCGCTCGCCACGGCCATGCAGGAGTCCACCCTGCGCAACATCAACTACGGCGACCGGGACTCGCTGGGGCTGTTCCAGCAGCGCCCGTCCCAGGGCTGGGGGTCGCCGACCCAGGTCACCGACCCGACGTACAGCACCACGATCTTCATCCAGCGCCTCCTGGCGGTGCCGGGGTGGGCCGACATGCCCGTCACGGTGGCGGCCCAGACCGTGCAGCGCTCGGCGTTCCCCGACGCGTACGCCAAGTGGGAGGGCCTGGCCTCCGATCTCGTGAAGCAGCTGGCCGACGTGTCCGACCCGGCGGGGTGCGGGCAGACCAGCGTGCTTCCCGACGGCGCAGCGGGCGCGGCCATCGCCTTCGCGCTCAAGGAGGTCGGGAAGCCGTACGTGTGGGGTGCGACCGGACCCAACACCTACGACTGTTCCGGGTTGATGCTGCGCGCCTTCCAGGCCGCGGGGATCAACCTGCCCAGAGTGTCGAGGCAGCAGTTCTACGCCGGTGGCCACGTGCCGGTCGCTCAGGCACAGCCCGGTGACCTGCTCTTCTACGCCACCGATCCCTCGGACCCGGCCACCATCCACCACGTCGTGCTCTACATGGGCAACGGGCAGATGGTGGAGGCGCCCTACACCGGGCAATCCGTCAGAGTGCGGCCGGTGCCGTGGGATTATGCGGAGCTCGTGCCGCTGGCCACTCGGCCCGGCACCACACCGAACCGTGCCTAGGGTCGTGGTCGGCGGCCACGTACGAGCAGGAGTAGCAATGCCCCCCGAACCCTTCGTTCCGGCGTCCACCACGCCACTGCAGGACTACCTCGACCGGCCCACACTCGGCGCCACCGAAGACCATCTGGTGGTGCCGCGCTCGCTGGCCCAGTCGATGCCACTGCGCTGGCAGCAGGTCTTCGTCGGGCTGCTCGCCGACCTGCACGACGCCTACGGTCACCTGCCCTGGCCCGACTACATGGTCGTGCCGAGCCGCTGGGAGCTGCTGATTGATCTGGACGAGGAGCAGCTCGCCGCGGCCGGCTACGTGGCCGACCTCGGTCCGGACGGGGACCTGGAGTACCGCAACAGCGCCGACGAGGTGGTGCCCGATCCGGAGAACCACCGCGTGCTGGCGCCGGTGTCCGACCCGCTGCCCCCGGCCTCCAGGGGCCGCATCGAGCCCCGCCCGGCCGCCCCCCTCTGACCCACCCCCGCGAGTCGCCCGTTCCGCGCCCGCGAGTCGCCCGTTCTACACCCGCAAGTCGCCTGTTTCGTGTGCGCGAGTCGCCGGTTCCGCGCCCGCGAGTCGCCTGATGGGCGTGCGTGAGGCGCCGGGGTTTTCGTCGGTACCCGTCGGGGAGTCGCGAGTTCCCCGCGAGTCGGCGCGAGACCTTGTGTGGAAGCCGCCCGCGAGCGGTCCTCTCCGATCCGGAGGCCGGAGCCGTGAGCCCCGATGCGGCCGGTCAGACCCCTGACCCGCTCACGGCGCCTGCGAGGTCGGCCAGGTCGTCGAGTAGCCCCTGTTCCGTCACCGGCCCGATCGTCACCGTCGTGCAGCCCGCTTCGGTTCGCCGGACCTGGCGGAAGTGCCCGTCGTCGGTGCGATGCATGCCCACCACGTACGGCGCCCGCCGTCGCCGGCCGCCTCCGGGGCGCGCGGTGGCTCCGAACTGCCCGCGTTGACGAACGCCGGAACACATCCGGACCAGGCGGCCGGCGTCGGGCCGGGGAACGCCTCGCCACACCAGTTCCTCGGCGAACCGGCCGGGATCGTCGGGCGCGACGGATCGGGCTGCGTCGAGCGTCGCCGCGGGCACCGTCACCACGGCACCTGGACCGGGCGTGACGGGACCGATCAGCTCGACGAGCGCAGGTGCCGCCGCGTCGGCCGGCAGGTCGAGCAGTGCGATCTGCGCCCCGTGCCGGACGGCGAGCGTGCAGCGGTTCCCGCGGCATGCCGCCAACCCCGCGACCAGGGTGTCGCCGCGGAATCGCAGGTCGAGCGTCAACTCGGCCACGGCGAGCAACCGCATCTGCTCGGCGAGCACCGGTTGCGGGCCGCGCTCGTCACCCAGTCCACGGCGCCGCAGGTCTGCACAGACGCCGGCGACGATGCGACGGCGCTCCTCCATGGTCCGGCCCGCACTCGGCGGATCCAGCTGCGGCGGGGTCTCCCCCAGGCCGAGCAGTTCCCACGAGACCTCGAACTCGGTGAGGCGCAGAACGGTGGCGCGGGTCCAGTCGAGGCCCATGGTCAGCCGTCCCGCCCCTCGATGACCGGCTCGGTGTGGGGTGGCAGGTCCACGTCGAAGGCCTCGGTCGACGGGATCCAGTACCGGACCTTGTGATCGGTCGGCCCGGCACCCGCTCCGGCTCCCATCCCGCCCAGGAACGGGGCGTGCCCGCCGGTGCTCAGCGCGTTCGCCGTTCTCGCCGATCCTGGGGCCGCCGCACCGGTGCCCACCCCCGGACGAGCCGCGCCGGACTGCTCGGATCCCCCGGCCAGCCGCCCCGCGAACTCGCCCCCGCTCGTGCCTCCCCGGCCGAGCCCGACACCCGTTCCGCCCCCGGGGACGGAACGGCCGGTCCCACCGGACAAGCCGGCCGCGCCGTTCGTCCCGACGCCGCCCTGGCCGCCGCCGCCGGGGAACCGCTCGCTGCCTCGCCAAGCCGGAGCGGAGCTACCTGCGCTTCCCCGGCTGAAGCCGCCCCCGGCGTCGTTGGAGCCGGGACGCGATGATCCCGGCGCGTGCAGCCCTCCGGCAGGCCCGATACCAGGCACAGCACCGGGAGGCTGGGCACCGGTCACCGGAGGAGGCCCGGCGTTGGCGCCCACCCCGATGGCCTCGGGCGCGAACCGCCCCACCGTCGGAGTGCCCGGTGGGGCCGCGAGGCCGGGAGGCGCCGACGGTCCACTCGCAGGCCCGATTCCGACGGGATCGGCACCGAGGGGGCCGGGGGACGGGAACGGGACCGCGCCGGAGGGCCCAGGGCCGCCGGGCGCGGTCGGTGCCGACGCCGGTTCGACGAGCGGAAACGCGTCCAACCGCTCGCGACTGACCTGCTCGTGGCTGTAGAGCGCCTCGTTGGCTCGAGCGTCGAGCGTCCGGTTCTCCTCGAGGGTGGCCGTGAAGTCGGACTGGACGTCGAACGTGTCCCCGAACGCCGTCCGCATCCCGGCCCCGTAGGCGTCGATGCCGACGTCCCACCAGTCCCAGTTCCCCGGGTCCTGCCAGGCGATCTTCGGACGCATCTCCTCGAACGACCGGCCGTAGCCCGCGACGGCGCTGCTGCCGGCCCCGCCGTCCAGCCCCGCCGCGCCTGCCCGATCGGCCGCCCGCGCGAGCGCCCCGGCCGCCGCCTCGGCCGCCTGTCCGTGCCACTGCAGCCCCAGCGGGGCGAGGAGACCGCGGATCGCATCGTCGGACGCGACGAACGCGTTGCCCAGATTGCCCATCCCGATCCGCGCGGGTTCGGTGGCCTGCAGACCGACAGCACCGTTGATCCACGAGAATTTGGTGCGCAGATCGAAGCCCTCGTAGCGGTAGTAACCGATCTCGGTCATGCCACGTCACCCGCCCGACTGCTCGATGAGGGTCTGGACGGCCATCTCGGCCGCCACCTTGGCCTTGTCACACGCCAACTGTTTGGTCATGGGGACGGTGGAGCCGTCGTACTCGTATCTCAGTACCAGGTTCTGTCCGTACGCCGTGTCGACAACCATCACGCAGTGGGTTGTCGGTGGGAGGTGTGGAGAGAGTGTTTCGATAGTGGCGAATCCGTGGACATATACGACCTTCGCCCCGGTCACGCTGCCAAGGGAGACGTCGGCGCCCTGAGCCTTGTTGAGTCGGATTTGGTATGCGTCCTGCGGCTCCTCGGGGAATCGTGTCCAGGCGCACGCCGGGCTCTGCGGGTCTTCACCAGGGGCGCCCGATCTTCCGCTGCCTACGCCGAGCAGCTGCTGCTGAGTGGTGGTGAGGAGCGAACACGGGTCGACTACGTCGAGGGATAACTCGCGGGGGCGTGGCGACAGCTTTTCCGTAGGGGTAGGTGAGCTGCTTGGAGGAGGAACATCAGAGCCGGCCGCCGTGCATGCTACGAGAACCACGCTGCTCAGCAGTAGTGCGATAGTCAGCCGGGTGATCATGAGGAGAAGGATCGAGCTATCTCTTCGTCGGCAAAGCCGTAACCTCGCGCTATCTCTCCCAGTTTCTGTCCTGCGGCTTCGAGCAGTTCGGTGTACTGGTGGCAATGTGCGATGAGGGCGGCGATCCGCTCGTTGAACGCAGGGGCTGCATCCCCGGAGACGGGATCTCGACCGCAGTGGCCGACCGCCAGATCGATCGTCCCCATTCGCAACGCATCCTTGAGCCGCAGAGCCTCCCCCAGCAGCGCGGCCCGCGCCTGCAGCACGGTGTCCCGATCCACCTGGAGCGTGAGGGACTCGACGGCGGCGTCGAGTTGCCCGTGGTGCGGGCCGGGGCGCGGCGCGATCATGCGGGCAGCGTAGGACGCCCGTGGCGGCGGGTGGGGCGGTTCGGAGGAAGTGCCGGGAACACGTCCGGCCGGTGGTGCGTTGGACGGGACAGCAAGTTGAGCGGGATCGGCTCAAGGGCGCCGTGCAGGCGCCGCCGGTTCCGTGTAAAACTTGAGCGAACTGAACTCAAGCTACTCGGAGGCAATCACCATGGCTCGTGCGGTCGGCATCGACCTCGGGACCACCAACTCCGTCGTCGCCGTCCTCGAAGGTGGCGAGCCGACGGTCATCGCGAACTCGGAGGGGGCGCGGACCACACCGTCCGTCGTCGCTTTCGCCCGGAACGGCGAGGTGCTCGTCGGACAGTCGGCGAAGAACCAGGCCGTGACGAACGTCGACCGGACCATCCGGTCGGTCAAGCGTCACATCGGCACCGGCTGGACCACCCCGGACGTCGACGGGAAGAAGTACTCCGCCCAGGAGATCAGCGCGCGCGTGCTGCAGAAGCTGAAGCGCGACGCCGAGTCGTACCTGGGTGAGACGATCACCGACGCGGTGATCACCGTTCCCGCGTACTTCGAGGACTCGCAGCGCCAGGCCACCAAGGAGGCCGGGCAGATCGCGGGCCTCAACGTCCTGCGCATCGTCAACGAGCCCACCGCCGCCGCTCTGGCCTACGGGCTGGACAAGGGCGAGAAGGAGCAGACCATCCTGGTCTTCGACCTCGGTGGTGGCACGTTCGACGTCTCACTGCTGGAGATCGGTGAGGGCGTCGTGGAGGTCAAGGCCACCAACGGCGACAACCACCTCGGTGGCGACGACTGGGACGAGCGGGTCATCACCTGGCTCGTCGACAAGTTCAAGAACAGCCAGGGCATCGACCTGACCAAGGACAAGATGGCGATGCAGCGGCTGCGTGAGGCCGCTGAGAAGGCCAAGATCGAGCTGTCGAGCCAGTCGACGGCCACGATCAACCTGCCGTACATCACGGTCGACGCCGACAAGAACCCGCTGTTCCTGGACGAGACGCTGTCGCGCGCCGAGTTCCAGCGGATCACCTCCGACCTGCTGGACCGCACCCGCGCGCCGTTCAACCAGGTTGTGAAGGACGCCGGCATCTCGGTCGGCGACATCGACCACGTCGTGCTCGTCGGTGGTTCCACGCGCATGCCGGCCGTCACCGAACTGGTGAAGGAGCTCACCGGCGGCAAGGAGCCCAACAAGGGCGTCAACCCGGACGAGGTCGTGGCCGTCGGCGCCGCACTGCAGGCAGGTGTGCTGCGCGGTGAGGTCAAGGACGTCCTGCTGCTCGACGTCACCCCGCTGTCCCTGGGCATCGAGACCAAGGGTGGCGTGATGACCAAGCTCATCGAGCGCAACACCACGATCCCCACCAAGCGGTCGGAGATCTTCACCACGGCCGACGACAACCAGCCGTCCGTGCAGATCCAGGTGTTCCAGGGCGAGCGTGAGATCGCGTCCTACAACAAGAAGCTCGGCATGTTCGAGCTGACGGGTCTGCCGCCCGCCCCGCGTGGCGTGCCGCAGATCGAGGTCTCCTTCGACATCGACGCCAACGGCATCGTCAACGTGTCGGCGAAGGACCTGGGCACCGGCAAGAGCCAGGCCATGACGATCACCGGCGGATCCGCCCTGGGCAAGGACGAGATCGACCGGATGATGCGCGAGGCCGAGCAGCACGCCGACGAGGACAAGAAGCGTCGCGAGGACGCCGAGGTCCGCAACCAGGCCGAGTCGCTCGTCTACCAGACGGAGAAGTTCGTCAAGGAGAACGACGAGAAGCTCCCGTCCGACGTCAAGGACGGCGTCAACGCCGCTCTCGGCGAGGCCCAGGCCGCGCTGAAGGGCACCGACTCCGACGCCATCAAGGCGTCGATGGAGAAGCTCGCCACGGAGTCCCAGAAGATGGGCGCCGCGCTGTACCAGCAGCCGGGTGCCGAGGGTGCCGCCAACCCGGGCGCTGACGCCGGGCAGGCCCAGGGCAGCAACAGCTCCGACGACGACGTCGTGGACGCCGAGATCGTCGACGAGGAGAAGGACAAGAAGTGACTGATCGCGACCGCAACGAACACGGCGAGAACGGTGCCGAGGGCGAGCGGGTCGTGGTTCGGGACCGGCGCCGGATCGACCCGGTGACCGGGGAGGTGCGGACCCCGGCCGGTGAGCCGGCCGGGGCCGCCCCGGCCGAGTCGCCGGAGGCCGGCCTGGATGCGGTGGCGGCTGCAGAGCTCGCCGCCCAGGTGGCCGAACGCACCGCCGACCTGCAGCGGGTCAGCGCGGAGTACGCCAACTACCGGCGCCGCGTCGACCGCGACCGCGAGTCCGTGCTGGTCGGGGCGCGGGTGCAGTTCGTGTCCGAACTGCTCACCGTGCTCGACGACCTGGAGCGGGCCGACGCCCACGGCGATCTCAACGGTCCGTTCAAGGCCGTTGCCGACAAGCTGATCTCCGTCGTGCAGAAGCTCGGCCTGGAGTGGTTCGGGCTGGAGGGCGAACCCTTCGACCCGTCCGTGCACGAGGCCGTGCAGCACGAGCCCAGCGACGTCACCGGCCCCACCGTCACCGTGGTGTCGGCGGTGCTGCGCCGCGGCTACCGCATCGCCGACCGCGTCCTGCGGCCCGCGATGGTGGCGGTCACCGACCGCGCCGACGACGGCACCGCCACCGAACCCGATGCAACGCCCATGCCGGAACCCGGCCCCACCCAGGGCCCCTGAGAAGACGCGAGGAGGCGGAGTGACCCAGCGCGACTGGATCGAGAAGGACTTCTACCGCGAGCTGGGCGTCACCTCCGGCGCGTCCGCGGACGAGATCAAGAAGGCGTACCGGAAGCTCGCGCGTGAGCTGCATCCGGACGCCAACCCCGGCGACGCCAAGGCGGAGGCGCGGTTCAAGTCCGTGTCCGAGGCCTACGGGGTGCTGTCCGACGAGAAGAAGCGCCGTGAGTACGACGAGACGCGTGCGCTTTTCGCCGGTGGCGGCGGTTTCGGAGCCGGTGGGGGCTTCCCCGGCGGCTTCGGGACCGGAGCGGCCGGTGGCCAGAGCTTCGACCTGAACGACCTGTTGAACCGCACCGGCGCCGGGGGCTCCGGCGCTGGTGGGGCCGGGGGTCTCGGCGACCTCCTCGGAGGCATCTTCGGCAACCGCGCGGGGGCGGGCCCCACCGGGCCCCGTGCCCAGCGCGGGGCCGACGTCGAGAGTGAGCTGCGTATCGACTTCGTCGACGCCGTGCGCGGCGCCGAGGTGCAGCTGAGGCTGTCGTCGCCCGGTCGATGCGAGCGGTGCGGTGGCACCGGGGCCCGCCCCGGCAGCACGCCGCATCAGTGCCCCACGTGTGGTGGCGTCGGCCTGGTCAGCCGCAGCCAGGGCGCGTTCGCGTTCTCCGAGCCGTGCCGCGACTGCCGCGGAACCGGCCGGATCATCGACGACCCGTGCCCGGAGTGCGGAGGCGACGGCGTCAGCACCCGCACCCGGCTGCTCACCGTCCGGGTTCCGGCCGGTGTGGCCGACGGCCAGCAGATCCGGCTCAAGGGCCAGGGCGAGCCCGGCCGCGGCGGCGCGCCTGCCGGTGACCTGTACGTGAAGGTGCACGTCAACCCGCATCGGCTGTTCGGGCGGTCGGAGCGCAACGCCGACGACCTGACCCTGACGGTTCCGGTCACCTTTCCGGAGCTGGTGCTCGGCAGCACGCTGACCGTGCCCACGCTCGACTCCACCGTGTCCCTCCGGATCCCCCCGGGCACGTCGAGCGGGCGCACGTTCCGGGTGCGTGGCCGAGGTGTGAAGCGCAAGAACGGCAAGACCGGTGACCTGCTCGTCACCGTGGAGGTCGCGGTGCCGGGCTCGCTCGACGAGGCGGCCACCGAGTCGCTGCAGGCCTACGCCGAGGCCACCAAGTCGTTCGACCCGCGGGCCGACCTGCTCGGGGGCCGGCGATGACCAGCGGCGGCCCCGCGCTACCGCCGGGCGCCAACCCCGACAGCCCTGTCTTCGTCATCTCGGTGGCGGCAGAGCTGGCCGGGCTGCACGCCCAGACTCTGCGCAGCTACGACCGGCTGGGGCTCGTGAGCCCCGGCCGGTCGCCCGGCGGCGGCCGTCGCTACTCGGCTCGCGACATCGCGCTGCTCCGCGAGGTGCAGCGGCTCTCCCAGGAGGAGGGCGTGAACCTCGCGGGCATCAAACGCATCATCGAGCTGGAGCAGCTCGTCGACGAGCTGCGCGCGCGCCTCGACGAGCTGGCGCACGACCTGATCGCCGCTCACACTGCCGCCGACCAGGCCGCTGCCAGCGTGCACGCGTCGTACCGACGAGATCTCGTGCCGGTGGACCGTCGCCAGGCCCTCGTGGTGTGGCGGCCGAAGCCTCGGGAATGACCGACGGGTGCTAACCCGCGATCACGCTCGGTGGCGGGTCCTCGGGCACCGAGTCGGCCCGGCGTATCGAGACACCAGCTCAGCGCCGAGAGCTGGGCTAATCCATCGTGAACGGGTCGTACCGGATGCGGTCGAGCGGCGTGCCGGCCACGAGCATCCGGGACACGGTGGCGCGGATCATGGCCGGGGAGCCACAGACCATCACGTCGTGGTCGGCCCACGCGCCGTAGCGCGTGACCACGTCGGCCAGCGTGCCCCGTTCGGCACCGGAGCCCGACTCCTCCTTCTCGACGACGGGGACGATGTCGAGCCAGGTGTTGCTGTAGGAGAGTCGCCGCAGGCTGGCGAAGTCGTAGAGGTCGTCCCACGTGCGGCCACCGACGAAGACCTGCGTGTGGGGCTGGGCCGGCCGCGCGGCCAGATCCTCGAGCAACGCCTTGATCGGCGCCACGCCGGTGCCGCCGGTGACCATCAGGAGGTCGCGACCGGACTCCGCCTCGACGTGCATGCGGCCCATCGGCGGACCGATCCGCCAGGTGTCGCCGATCCTGGAGTGGGCGACGATCGCCCGGCTCACCCAGCCGCCGTCGACGGCGCGGACGTGGAAGTCGAGCGTGCCGTCCGGCCGGGGCGCGTTGGCCGGGGAGAGGTAACGCCACAGGCGCGGTCGCTGGGGTGTCTCCACACTCAGGTACTGGCCTGCCTGGTACGGGATCGGCTCGCTGGTCTGCAGGGTGATCATCGCAAGGTCCCAGCCCACCCGCTGGTGGTCGACCACCCGGCCCAGCCAGGACGCCGGACCGCGCTCGGCCTGAGCGGCGTTGATCATGGCGTTGGCCACGATCCCGTAGGCGTTGGTCCAGGCGTGCTCCATCTCCTCGGTCCACGCGGGACCGGAGAACTGCCGGATGCTGCCGATCAGGGCCGCCCCCACCGCGTCGTAGTGCTGGGCGAGCACTCCGAACTTGCGGTGGTCCCGGCCCAGTTGTTCGAGGAACGGCACCAGGTCGTCGGGCTGGTCCACCATCTGGACGACGTGCACGAGCGCCCGGAGCAGCCGGCTGCGCTGTACCTCCATGTTGATGGGGAACAGGTCGCGGGTCTGGGGAGCGATCCGGAAGAGGGTGCCGTAGAAGTGTCGCCCGAGCTCCTCGGACTGCGGCTCGACCTCTGCGAAACTGGAGCGGATGACCTCGACCATCCCGGACTGCTCGCTGCGGGACTCGCCGACGGAGAGGTCGGCGGCGAGCAACTGTTCAGCGGTCATGAATGGCCGGCTCTTCCTGCTCGATGGTCGGGGGGCGGAGGGAGGCGAGTCCCAGGCTGGAGAAGCCTAACGCTCGGGAGGGCCTCTGGTGACCCTCCGTTGACCCGAGGATCAGCCTTCTCGCAGCCAGGTGGCCCTGCCCCCGCCCGTCCGCGCGCTGCGGGACCGTTCGGCGCACGGTTGTCCGAATCTGACGGCGGCTTGCGAAAACAAGCAGAGCTGAGTGGAACAGGCTCAACTTTCCTGACGTTGTCCGTAGCGACGGGCACGATGGTGTCCTGGCGACGATGCAGGAGGAACAGGGGATGGACTCCTTCAACCCCACCACCAAGGCGCAGCAGGCCATCTCGGCCGCGGTGCAGGCCGCTGCGCTCGCCGGCAACCCTGATGTCGGCCCCACACACTTGCTGGGTGCCCTGCTGGCGCAGGGCGATGGGATCGCCGTGCCGCTGCTCACGGCGGTAGGTGCAGACCCCGCGGTCGTGCGCACCGAGCTCGCGCAGCTGGGCAACAGGCTGCCATCGGCGGCCGGCGCCACGGTGAGTGCGCCGCAGCTGTCCCGCGACGCGCTGGCGGCGATCACCGCCGCGCAGCAGCTCGCCATGGAGATGGGCGACGAGTACGTCTCCACCGAGCACCTGCTGGTCGGGCTCGCCGGCACGCGTGGTCCGGTCGCCGATCTGCTGCGCCGCCACGGTGCCACCCCGGACGCGCTGCGTGAGGCGTTCACGAAGGTGCGCGGGTCGTCCCGCGTCACCAGCCCGGACCCTGAGGGCACCTACCAGGCGCTGGAGAAGTACGGCGTCGACCTCACCGAGCGGGCCCGCAAGGGCGAGCTCGACCCGGTGATCGGTCGCGACACCGAGATCCGCCGCGTGGTGCAGGTCCTCTCGCGGCGCACCAAGAACAACCCCGTGCTGATCGGTGAGCCGGGCGTCGGGAAGACCGCGATCGTCGAGGGGCTCGCCCAGCGGATCGTGGCAGGCGACGTCCCCGAGTCCCTGCGTGGCAAGCGGGTGATCTCCCTCGACCTCGGTTCGATGGTCGCGGGCGCGAAGTACCGCGGCGAGTTCGAGGAGCGGCTCAAGGCCGTGCTCAAGGAGATCACCGAGAGCGCGGGCGAGGTCGTCACCTTCATCGACGAGCTGCATACGATCGTCGGGGCCGGCGCCACCGGCGAGGGTGCGATGGACGCGGGCAACATGATCAAGCCCATGCTCGCCCGCGGTGAGCTGCGGCTGGTCGGCGCCACCACGCTCGACGAGTACCGGCAGCGGATCGAGAAGGACGCCGCGCTGGAGCGCCGCTTCCAGCAGGTGCTGGTCGGCGAGCCCAGCGTCGAGGACACCATCGGGATCCTGCGCGGGCTCAAGGAGCGGTACGAGGTGCACCACGGCGTGCGGATCACCGACGCCGCGCTGGTCGCCGCAGCCACGCTGTCCGACCGCTACATCACCGCCCGCTTCCTCCCCGACAAGGCCATCGACCTCGTCGACGAGGCCGCGTCGCGGCTGCGCATGGAGATCGACTCCCGGCCCGTCGAGATCGACTCGGTCGAGCGCGCCGTGCGCCGGCTGGAGATCGAGGAGATGGCGCTGGAGAAGGAGAACGACCCCGCCTCCCGCGACCGGCTCGACGCGTTGCGTGCCGAGCTGGCGGAGAAGCGCGAGGAGCTGTCCGCCCTCACCGCCCGGTGGCAGAACGAGAAGGGCGCGATCGAGAGCGTCCGTGAGCTCAAGGAGCAGCTCGAGGGGCTGCGCGGAGAGTCGGACCGCGCCGAGCGCGACGGCGACCTCGGCAAGGCGGCGGAGCTGCGCTACGGGCGCATCCCGGCGTTGGAGAAGAAGCTGGAGGAGGCTACGGCCGTCACGGCTCCCGATGCCGACCTGATGCTCAAGGAGGAGGTCGGCCCGGACGACGTGGCCGACGTCGTGTCCGCATGGACCGGTATCCCCGCGGGCCGGATGCTCGAGGGCGAGACGGCCAAGCTGCTGCGCATGGAGGACGAGCTCGGCAAGCGGGTGGTGGGTCAGACCGAGGCCGTGCGCGCCGTGTCCGACGCGGTGCGCCGGGCCAGGGCCGGCATCGCCGACGAGAACCGGCCCACCGGGTCGTTCCTCTTCCTCGGCCCCACCGGCGTGGGCAAGACCGAGCTGGCCAAGGCGCTCGCCGAGTTCCTGTTCGACGACGAGCGGGCGATGGTCCGCATCGACATGAGCGAGTACTCGGAGAAGCACAGCGTCGCCCGGCTGGTCGGCGCCCCGCCCGGCTACGTGGGCTACGACCAGGGCGGACAGCTCACCGAGGCGGTACGGCGCCGTCCGTACACGGTGGTGCTGTTCGACGAGGTGGAGAAGGCGCACTCCGACGTCTTCGACACGCTGTTGCAGGTGCTCGACGACGGCAGGCTGACCGACGGCCAGGGCCGCACGGTCGACTTCCGCAACACGATCCTGGTGCTGACCTCCAACCTCGGCTCGCAGCTGATCACCGACCCGTCGCTCGACGACCGCGGTCGCAAGGACGCGGTCATGGCGGTCGTGCAGCGGCACTTCAAGCCGGAGTTCCTCAACCGGCTCGACGACGTGGTGGTCTTCCACGCGCTGTCCACGGCGGAGCTCACGCACATCGTCGACATCCAGCTCGACGTGCTGCGGCGGCGGCTGGCGAAGCGCCGGCTCACGCTGGAGGTCTCCGACGCGGGTCGTGAGTGGCTGGCCATGAACGGGTTCGACCCGGTCTACGGCGCGCGGCCGTTGCGCAGGCTCGTGCAGTCGGCGATCGGCGACCAGCTCGCGAAGGAGCTGCTGTCCGGTGACATCCGCGAGGGCGACACCGTGCGGGTCGACCTCGACCCGGAGGCGAGCGGCGGCATGGGCGGTCTGATCGTCGGGCGTGCCCTGCCGGCCACCATCTGAGGCAGCGGTTCCTCCACGCACCGACGGGACGGTGCCCGGGCCAGGCCCGGGCACCCTCCCGTTGTCGTGTGCCGGGGTGTAGACCTTGAGGCCGGACCACAGGGTGAGTGATCGCGGCCAGGAGGCGACATGACCGGCGAGGAGATCGTGCTCGGCCCGCTGCCCAAGGGCATCACGCTCGCGAACGAGGGCATGCAGAAGAAGGTGTGGAACGTGCTCGGCCACACCTACTCGATGAAGGCGGCAGGCGAGTCGGGCTTCGCGTTCGAGACGTTCGACCCGCCCGGCACCGGTGTGCCGCCGCACGTGCATCCGACCCAGGACGAGCACATCTACGTCCTCGAAGGCGTGTTCACCCTCTATCTCGACGGCCAGTGGGAGACGGCGGGCCCGGGCGACACCGTGCGGATGCCGCGGAACCTGCCGCACGCCTACTACAACCGCGGCGACGCGCCTACGCGAGGGCTGTTCTGGGTGAGCCCGGCCGGCCGGCTCGCTGAGCTGTTCGACAAGTTGCACAACCTCGAGGACCCGGCCGAGGTCGTGCGCGTGTCGGCCCTGTGCGGCGTGGACTTCCTTCCGCCGGGAAGCGTGGAAGGGGCCTGAGCGGCCGCGCTCACGTCGTGGGCCGGTCGGCCTGACCGCCTGCGGATCGGGAGATCCGGGCGTAGCTGCTCACCACGGCCTCGAGTTCGGCGGCGTCGATCACGTCCTCCAGCCGAGAGAACCCGTCGGGGGCCCGGCGCTCGACCTCGTCGATCACGCTCTCCGGCCCGCCCACCCGGTTGCGCCGCACCACCTCGCTGGTGGCGGGCAGGCGGTCGTCCTGGTACGCGCGCAACGCGTCGGCGGGATCGGCGTGCCGCACCAGTTGGCGGCCGAGGCTCGTGGCATCGAGGATCGCCTGCCCCGCCCCGTTGGAGCCCATCGGGTACATGGGGTGGGCGGCATCGCCCAGCAGCGTCACGCGTCCCCTGGTCCAGTGGGGCAGTGGGTCGCGGTCGCACATCGGGAACTCGAAACACTCCCTGGTGGCCCGGACGAGACCGACGTGGTCGACGTGCCGCACCCGGAACCGGTCGAGGTGGAGTTCCAGCTCGGCCGGGTCGGCAGGCCGTGACCAGTCCTGCCGCCGGGGCGGAGGGTCGCCGGGGCGTCCCGTCAGCACGCAGACCGCCCAGTTGGTGAGCCTGGTGCCCGGGGCCGACCCCCTGCCGATCGGATAGATCACCAGCTTGGCGGCCGTGCCCCCGGCGATGACCATCGAGCGCCCGGCTCCGAACTCCGGCCAGTCGGTGGCTCCCCGCCACATCAGTACCCCGTTCCACCGAGGGGCGCCCTCCGCCGGGAACAGGATGGAGCGCACCGTCGAGTGGATGCCGTCGGCAGCCACCAGTACGTCACCGCGCACCGGCTCGACGGCGTGGCCGTGCGGGTCGACGAACTGTGCACGGACGCCGTCCGCGTCCTGGTCGAAGCCGACGAGCCGGTGTCCGGTGCGCACCGCGCCGACCCCGAGTCGTTCGCGGACCGCCGCGAGCAGCACACCCTGCAGCCGACCCCGGTGGAACGAGAGCTGCGGAAACGCGAAACCTGCGTCCGTGCCGCACGGTCTGCGGAGAATCTCGTGCCCCAACCGGTGGGTGTAGAACAGCTCCTTGGTCCGGATCCCCACATCGTCCAGCGGGTCGAGCAGCCCGAGTCCGGCGAGCTCCTCGACCGCGTGCGGCAACGCGTTGATCCCCACGCCCAGCTCGCGGATCTGCTCGCTCTGCTCGTGAACGACGCAGTCGATGCCGTCGTGGTGCAGCCGCAGAGCGGTGGTGAGGCCCCCGATTCCCGCTCCCACGATGATGACCCGCATGGCGGTCCCCCCGTCCGACCGAGGCTCCCAGGATGGCGCAGATTTCCGGATCGCACCAAATGTCGGAACGGGCTGCCGGTGCTGCGCCGGACTCACCCGGGAGGATGTACCGCCCGAACGAGGATCGTTCGGGTGATCGGGCGTCCGCGCACGTTGGCGACCACCGGTCTAGGCTCCCGCCGTGGGCCTCTCGTCAACGGTGTGGTTCGTCATCGCCGTGATCGCGCTGCTGCTCGGCGCCGCGCTGTTGTTCGCCGACCGCCGCGGCGGCCCTGGTGGGGCGAAGGACCGAAAGCGCTGGGCCGCCACGCACGGCTGGGAGTACCTCGACACCGATCCGGTGCTGCCGAGCCGGTGGCGCTACGGGACGATCCACCAGGGCGGCCCCGGTGTGGCGCGCAACCTGATGAGTGGTGACGTCCCCACGTCCATCGGACCGCGGCACGCCTACGTGTTCGATCACGAGCAGGCCGGACGGCTGAACTCCGTGCTGGTCGCGGTCCAGGTGCAGGACCAGCTGCCTGCCGCGGTGGAGCTGCGCCTGCCGTCGGCCCCGCTCCCGGACGACGCGGGGCTCGACCTGCTGGAGCCGGTCGGTGAGCGGTACGCCTTCGTGTCCGACGCCGACGCCGTGCGTCACCTCATCACGCCCCGTCTGGCCGAGGCCAGCGACCAGGTCGGCGACGACGTGGAGCTGCTCTGGGCCGAGGAGTCGTGGGTGCTCGCCACGGCTCCGCTGGGTTCCAGCTCGGAGCGCGTGCAGGACCTGCTCGCCGACCTCGCCGAGGTGGCCACCGTGCTGGAGCAGTCGCTGGGTGTCGGACGCCGCTGATCCGGCCTCGCCGCCACCCGTTCCGTACCGGTTCCGCCGGGTTGTCCGGATCGTTCGTCGGTAGGCTCCCGGCGTGCCCACCGTCTTGATCACCGGCGCCACCTCGGGCATCGGGGCCGCCTTCGCGTCCCGCCTCGCGCGTGACGGTCGCGACCTCGTGCTCGTCGCGCGCGACCGGGAGCGGCTGGAGGCCGCGGCGGTCCGGCACCGGGCTGCCGGTGTGGCCGTCGAGGTGCTGCCCGCTGACCTGTCGGTCGCCGAGGAGCGCGACCGGGTCGCGGCGAGGCTGTCCGATGCAGGCGCCGTACCCGTGGACCTGCTGATCAACAACGCCGGTTACACGGCGACCGCCGACGACGACCTGATCGCAGTGGGCGGCCCGGCGTTGCAGCGCCAACTCGACGTCAATGTGACGTCCGTGCTCAGGCTGACCGTCGCCGCCGTGCCGGGCATGATCGACAGAGGTCGGGGTGGCGTCATCAACGTCTCGAGCGTCGCCGGCTTCCTGCCCGGCCGCGGCTCGGTCTACGGCGCGGACAAGGCGTGGGTCACGTCCTTCACCGAAGCGGTGGCCGCCTCGCTCGCCGGCACCGGCGTGCGGGCACTCGCGCTGTGCCCCGGCTTCGTCCGCACCGAGTTCCACCAGCGTGCCGGCATCGACGTCGGCAGGCGCAGCGGTCCGTTCTGGCTCTCCGCGGAGAGCGTCGTCGAGGGGTGCCTGGCCGACCTGGCCAAGGGAAAGGTGGTGTCCGTGCCGAGCCCGCAGTACAAGGCGGTCGTCGCGCTCGTGGACCTGCTGCCCCGGCCGCTGGTCCGGCGTCTCCTGGCCCTCGGCGACCGACACCGCAAATGAGGTCCGGTCCACGGCTTGCCAGGATGACCGCATGAACGCAGACATCGAGCGCGACGAGCTGGCGGCACTCGTCCGTGACCTGGGAGTGGTGCACGGGCACGTCACTCTGTCATCCGGCGCCGAGGCCGAGTACTACGTCGACCTGCGCCGCGTCACGCTCGAGCACCGGGCCGCACCGCTGGTGGGCCGGCTGCTGCGGGTGCTCACGGCCGACTGGGAGTACTCCGCCGTGGGCGGTCTGACGCTCGGCGCCGACCCGGTGGCCGACGCCATCCTGCACGCGGCGGCCGCCGAGCGACTGGCGGTGCCCGAGATCCCACCGGTCGACGCGTTCGTGGTGCGCAAGGACATCAAGCAGCACGGCATGCAGCGGCTCATCGAGGGCCCGGACATCGCCGGGCGGCGAGTCCTCGTGGTGGAGGACACCTCCACCACCGGAGCATCCGTGCTGACTGCTGTGCGGGCGGTTCGTGAGGCCGGTGCCACGGTCGCCGGTGTCGCCACCGTGGTCGACCGCGACACCGGCGCTCGTGAGGCCATCGAGGCCGAGGACGTGCCCTACCGGGCGCTGCTCGGGCTGGCCGATCTCGGCCTCGCCTGAGCAGCGCCCTCAGGCGGTTACTTCACCGTGATGCGGACTGCGTCGAACGCGGGAGTCTGGTTGGCCCGCTGCATCATCGGGAGGCGGTGCGACCCGTCGCCCGCCCACACCGCGCACTGCGCGGTGCCCGCGGTCGGCATGCCGGTCACGGTCACGGTCACGGTGTCCGGCTCGGCGCCGCCGCCGTTGTCCTGAGTGGCCAGGAAGAACTCGGGAGCGGGTGCGGCGTCCGGCGCCACGTCCGTGGTGGAGAGCATCCGGCAGGCGGTGTGGAAGTGCCCGCGCTGCAGGCCGTCCTCCGTCAGGAACGAGCTCTCCAGGTAGTAACCGCCCGCGGCGGCACCGAGGAACCGGTCACGCACCAGGTTGCGGGTGCTCACCGAGATCGTGAACTTCTCCTTGACACCGACGCTGCGGGGCGAGTCCGTGATGAGCAGCGACGGGCTCTTGTCCTCGGACGCCACCTCACCGAAGGAGGTGCTCACACAGCGGGGAGCGAGCTGGAACCCGTCGTGCGGCGGGAGCTGGCTTCCGGTGCAGTCGGTGCCGAGGACGTCGAGGCCGTTGTTGGCCGGCGGCGCAGGCTCGTCGGGCTCGGCGGCACCGTCGTCACCATCGCCGCCCTCCTCGTCAGGGTCGGCGGAACCCTCGGACCCTCCCGCGTCGCCCGACCCGTTCGACCCGTTCGCGTCGTCGCCCTCCGGCTGGGCCGGAGCGGTGGTCTCGGGCTGCTCCTCGGAGTCGCCGGACGGTTCCGTGGCGGGATCGTCGGAGTTGTTGCCGGCGGGCACGACGGGGCGCGTCTCGGTCGGGGCGCCGTGGCCGCCTCCGGAGCCGTGGCCGCCACCGTGACTGCTTCCGGAGCCGTGGCCCGAACTGCCGGGCGCCATCGAGACCCCGTTCCCGTTGTTCGGGGATCCGGCGTACGCGCTGTCGCACGCGGTGGGGAGGACGGTCACCACAATGGCGGCCGCAGAGATCGCCAGCTTGCGGGCCGTGCTCCGGCGTCGTTCGCTACTGGACGGGAACATGCTGCTCCGTTTCGGGGTCGGGGAGCGGAAACCGGTGGCCGGGTGGCACAGCCGGGATGGATCGGCGCTTACGCGGGGAGCGTGGGAGCTAGCGCCGGAGTGAGTGACGGGAACCCTTACGGCTGGTGAGCCGGTGGGACCCGGTGTCCGAGACGGCCCGGTGCGATCCCGTTTCGGAGACGGCGCGGTGGGAGCCGGTGTCGGAGACGGCGCGGTGGGAGCCGGTGTCGGACGCGCTGCGGTAGGAGCCGGTGTCGGACGCGCTGCGGTAGGACCCCGTGTCGGAGACGCTGCGGTAGGACCCCGACTCGGACACGGCGCGGTACGCCCCCGAGTCCGAGACCCTCCGGCGGGAGCCGGTGTCGGAGATCGTCGTGGTCCGGCCGGCGCCGGACGTGTAGCGGCCGGTGTCGGACAGGGTGTCGAGCCCCGACCCGATGGACGCGGTCGCCCGGGGAGCGGGAATCGCGGCGACGGTGGTGAGCTCGGGGAGAGGTGACGCCGGAGCGCGCGGGACGGTGACCCGGTTGCGGCGCGCCGCGTTGCGACCCTTCATGGCAGCGAACAGCGCGATCGCGGCGAGTAGCGCGGCGACGAACACCAGGATCGGCACGAGGAGGTCGGTCGGGCCGGTGCCTCCGGACAGCAGACCCGGCGAGGCCTGCGGCAGCGCCGCGTAGTCGACGAGTCCGGTGCTCTCGAGGTACTGGATGTGCCGGCTGACGAACTCGTTGGCCGTGGTGGCGAACTGCCGCATCAGCTCGTTGCGAGTACTGGCCCGCACCTGCGCGATGACGGGCAGGACGCTGCCGTGCGCCTCGCGCAGCCGCTGGACGAACATCCGGTCGTAGTCGGAGCCGGTCTGCTGCGAGATCTCGTTCATCCATGCGACCTGCTGGCTGTTGGGGCTGCTGGGCAGCAGGACGCCGAGCTGGTCGGCGGCCTTGCGCACCTCCTGGTCGAGCGTGCCGTGCTCGCCGGAGATGTGCTGTCCGACCTCCTGGACCTCAGGGGAGCTCGCCTGCTGCTCGGCCTGCTGGCCCGTCGGCTGCTCCCACAGCCCGGCCAACCGGACCTTGATGAGCAGGTCACGGTCGGCAGGCCCGAGCGGCCCGAACTGGGTCTGCGTCCAACCGCCGGTGCCGGGCGACCCCGACGCCCACGACTGGTACACCGACGCGGATACGGCGAGGATCACGGCGACGATCACCGCGCGACGGAGTATGCGGGGGATACTGCGGAGCATTGGTGCCTTCCTGACGTTCACACGAAGTCGAACTGTTCGGTGTGCACCCGGGCCGGTGTCACACCAAGGGGGTCGAGAGCGCTCATTGCGTCGGTGACCAGCGCAGGCGGGCCACAGATGAAGTAATCGAGATCGTCGGGATGCTCCGTGTTCGGGAGCACCATCGCGAGCAGGCCGGGACCGATGTCGCCGGTGTGGCCGTCCCATCCGTCGTGCGGACGGCGCAGCACCTCGGTGACCACCAGGTCGAGCTGAAAGCGCAGTTCCGCGAGCTCGTCACGGAACAGCAGGTCCTCGGGCGAGCTGGCCACGACGACCAGGCGGTACGGCCGCGGATCCCCACGGTGCGCGGCCGTGCGCAGCATGCTCATCATGGGCGTGATCCCGACGCCGCCGGCGATCATCACGAAGCCGGCCCCCGCGCCGACGTCGTTGGTGAAGGCGCCGTGCGGGCCGTCCACCCAGACCGGGGAGCCCGGCGGGAGGCGGCGCAGCGCGCGGGTGAAGTCCCCGGTGTGGCGGATCGTGAACTCGGTGGTGTCCAGGTGTGCGCTGGACGCGATGGTGAACGGGTGCTCCTCGGCGGCCACCGACCGATCGAGACGGATCCATGCGAACTGGCCAGGAGCGAAGGCCCACGTCGTCGGCGGGCCCCCGTACCGCCGGCGCCTCGGCTCCAGCACGAGAGTGCTCACCGTCGCGTTCTCCCGGCGTACCTCGCGGACCAGGAACTCGGTGGACGCGTCGAACATCGGCCGCCACGCCCAGCGATATCCGAAGATCCCCACCACGAGGGCCGCGAGCAGGCCGAAGAGAGTGCCGATCGCGGGCTCGACCACGAGGTGGTCGAGCAACCACACGTGCAGTGCCGACAGCGTGATGACCGTGACCGCCAGCGCCACGTGCAGCCATCGCCACAGCTCGTAGGACAACCCGGTGTGGCTCTTCAGTACGGCGAGCCCGGCGAGTGCCGCGAGCGCGATGGTCGCCCCGGTGGCGGCTCGCGCCCGGTCGGGGGCGGTCTCGAAGTTCAGCAGCGTGATGTTGGACGGGTCTGCGGCGACCACGCAGGCGAGATGGGCGAACACCAGCGCCGCGGTGACGACGCCGAGGAAGCGGTGGATGTCGATCACGCTCTCGATGCCGAGCGCCCGGTTCAGGGAGCGGAGCCGGGACGGCAGTACCGCCGCACACACGAGCGCGGACAGCGCCAGCAACCCCGTCAGCACCGAGAGGTGATCCCACAACGGCTCGACCGGAGCGATCGAGAGCCACACGAGCGACGGTGCACCGACGATCAGGCCGAAAACGCTCAGCCACCCCGTGCGCACCCACCGCTGATCCATGCCGGGGACCGTAAGAGGCGCCATCCCGCACAGGTTGCGAAGCTGAGAGCACAGTGGGCCAGGAGTGACGCACGGCGCGACGAGTGGTCCGAGGATTACTCCGAATGTCTCATTTTTAGGGCTGTTTGCCGCGTAACGCCTTCAGGTCCGGCGTCCAGGGAGACCCGAAACGGGCGTGCCGCCACTCGCCGACGACGCCCCACCGTACGAGGACACGCGCCCCGGGCGAGCGGCGTCGGCGGTGCGCCGGACGGAGCGGGCATCGAGGGGCGTGCAGTCGGGCCCGGCAAGTCGTCCGTTCCCCGCGTCCGCGTCGTCCGAAACCTCCCCCCGACCGTTCGGCGCTCACTCTTGCGGGCATCGCCCTCTGTGATGACATGGGTGCGCTCCGCTACGGGGGGGTGCCGTGAGTCACCCGGCAGGCGCCCTCCGCGACGCACAAGCGCCATCCGTCACGCCGCGAGTGCCCTCCGTGACGGCGGGGGCCCGCCCCCGCGAGTCGGCACTCCAGCCACGTGGCCGGGCCCGTCGCGCGGGATCATTTGGGTCATGACCGAGGACGCGCCTGCACGGGCGGGAGACGAGCCCCGTCCCGTAGGGGACGGCGCGGACGCCGGAGACGGGCGACTCGACGACCCGGAACGGGCGACTCGCGGAGCAGGAACGGGCGACTCGCGGGACGGTGGGGAGGGGGTCGGGCCGAGCGAGTGGGGCGTGCCCGGACAGGTGGGGGTGGGGCCGTGGCCCGGCGGGCGGGAGTCGTGGCCCCGGGACGAGCGGTACGACCCCGAACTGCTCGAGCACGGTGACGCGCGCAACGTCGTGGACGCCTACCGCTACTGGCGGCGCGAGGCGGTGGCCGCCGAACTCGCCCGGCGGGCGCACCCCTTCCACGTGGCGATCGAGAACTTCGGTCACGACCACAACATCGGCACGGTGGTGCGCACCGCCAACGCGTTCGCCGCGGCCGGCGTGCACATCGTCGGACGGCGCCGCTGGAACCGGCGCGGTGCGATGGTGACCGACCGCTACCTGCAGGTGCACCACCACGAGACCCTGGCCGATCTCGTGGCGTTCGCGGGGGATCGCGGGCTCGTCGTGGTGGCCGTGGACAACACACCGGGAGCGCAGCGCATCGAGACCGCGGACCTGCCGCGCGACTGCCTGCTGCTGTTCGGGCAGGAGGGGCCCGGCGTCACGGGGGAGGCCCAGGAGGCGGCCGCGATGACGGTGTCGATCGCCCAGTTCGGCAGCACCCGTTCGATCAACGCGGGGGTGGCCGCCGGTATCGCCATGCACGCCTGGATCCGGCAGCACGCGGATCTGTCGGGCGCGTGGTGAGGCGGCGGCGACACCGGAAAACCGGACGGAGATCGGCTCGAGCGGTACCTAGACTTCGGCCGTGAGCAGCCGCCAGACCCTCGTGTTCGACGCCGACGACACCCTCTGGGAGAACAACGTCCTGTTCGAGCGGGTGATCGACGCGTACCTCGACTGGCTGGCCCACCCCACGCTCGACCGGGCGGCCACCCGTGCGGTGCTCGACGAGGTGGAGCGGGCGAACGTCGCCGTGCACGGCTACGGCAGCGCGAGCTTCCTGCGCAGCCTCGGCGACGCCTTCGGGCGGCTCAACCGGCGGCCCGTGACGGCGGCGGAGGCCGCGCGGATCGAGGAACTGGCCGCGGCCCTGGTCAACCACGAGGTGGAGCTCGTGCCGGGGGTGGCCGAGACGCTCGCCGAACTCGGCACCCGTCACGACCTCCTCCTGCTCACCAAGGGCGACCAGGCCGAGCAGCAGCGCAAGATCGACGCGTCGAACCTCGCCCACCACTTCCGCAGCACCCACATCGTGGCGGAGAAGCACGTGGCGGCCTACGAGGAGCTGGTCGTGGAACAGGGCCTCGTGCCGGCGACGACCTGGATGATCGGCAACTCGCCCCGCTCGGACATCCTGCCCGCCCGGGCTGCCGGTCTGGGGGCGGTGTTCATCCCGAACCGGTACACGTGGGTGCTCGAGCACGACGAGCTCGACCCCGACGACCGCGGCGTGCTGCACCTGCGGCGGTTCCCGGAGCTCGTCGAGCACTTCTGACCGACCGGCTACGCCGGGCAGGTGTACTCGGCGGGCCGGCGCAGCATGGCCAGCACCATCGCGGGCAGCATCAGCACGTGGCCGAGGGTGAACAGCGCGCCCGCGGACAGTCGGCCTGCCCAGAACGCCGGGAGCAGCACCACGAAGGGCACGAACATCGCCAGGCCCATCTCGGCGACCATCTCGACGAAGTGGCGCCAGAACCTGCGGTTGGTCAGCGCGGCGTGGGTGCTCCCGGCCGGGGCGGTCATGACCGCACCCGCAGGTGCTCGTGCACTCGCTCCATCACCGCGGGGCTGACCCGGCTCGGGTGGCCGGCGTCGAACGGCGGCTGCGGGTCGTACTCGATGAACACCTGGGCTGCCTGCGCCGCCACGTCGTCGACGAGCAGCGCGACGAGGCGGATCGCCATGTCGATGCCGGACGACACCCCGGCCGCGGTGATCAGGCGCTCGGGCAGGTGCTCCACCACCCGTTGCGTCACGGGTACCGCTCCGAGCTTCTCCAGGTGCTCCATGGCGATCCAGTGGGTGGTGGCCGTCAGGCCGTCGAGCAGCCCGGCGGCGGCGAGCATGAGGGAGCCGCTGCACACCGAGGTGGTGAAGCGGGTGCCGGCGTGGGCCGCCCGGATCCAGTCGAGGTACGGGCCTGCCCGTAGCAGGTCGCGGGAGCCGATCCCGCCCGGTACGACGACGACGTCGGGCGTGGGCACCTCGTCGAGGGTCGCGTCCACGGTGAGGCCGAGGAAGCCGTTCTCGGTGCGGACCTCGCCGCGCCGTTCGCCGACGAACACGACGTCCAGGTCGGGCACGCGCTGCAGCACTTCGTACGGCCCGATCGCGTCGAGCGCCGTCATGCGGGGGTAGAGGGGGATGGCGACCTGCATGGTCATGTCCTCTCGTCGGTGGTGGCTGTCGTGGTGGCGAAGTGCCGCCGGTACTGGTCGGGGGCGACGCCGAGGCGGCGCACGAACGCCCGGCGCATCGTCTCGGCGGTGCCGAACCCCGTACGGGCCGCGACGACGGTGACGAGCACGGGTTCGGACTCGAGCAGCCGCTTGGCCGCATCGACCCGGACCTGCTCGACGTAGTCGCCCGGCGGGGTGCCGAGCGCGCGGGTGAACTCGCGGCTGAAGTGGCGTTCGCTCATGCCCACCCGCGCGGCGAGGACCGGTATCCGCAGGTCGGCGGCCGGGTCGCTGTGAATCAGGTCCTGTGCGGCGCGGATCGAGGACTGCCGGGCCGGCGGTGACCAGATCGGTCCGGCGAACTGGCTCTGCCCACCCGGTCTCCGCAGGAAGACCACGAGCTCGCGTGCCATGTAATGCGCGACGTCGACACCGTGGTCGGCCTCGACGAGAGCGAGGGCGAGATCCACTCCGGCGGTGACGCCCGCAGCGGTCCAGATGCGTCCCTGCCGCAGGTAGATGGGATCGGGCCGGACGTCGACGGCCGGATACGCGGCGGCGAGCGCGGGCGCGTAGCGCCAGTGGGTGGTGGCCGATAGGCCGTCTAGCAGGCCCGCGGCGGCGAGCGGGAACGCCCCGGTGCACACCGAGACGACCCGTGCCGATCGTGGGGCTGCCCGGCGCAGCCAGCCGACGAGTGCATGGTCGGGTGTCATGTCGCGCGCTCCCCACCCCCCGGGGATCAGGAGCGTGTCGATCTCCCCCGTCTCCGGCAGCGCGGCGTCCACGCACATCCGCATGCCGCTGTCGGTGGTGACACTGTCCGGCGTCGCCGCCACGAAGGTGACCCGGTAGCGCGGCGCCGCGGATCCCTTGTGGTCGAGCACCCGGTTGGCGCCCATGAGGACCTCGTGCGGACCCGTGGCGTCGAGCGGCTGGATGCCGTCGAAGAGGGGGACGACGACCTCGTGGATGGCCACGCCTCAACGGTGGGACCGTCGCGGGATGGCGTCAACGACACGAAACCCACTCATTCGGCCATCAGGCAGACTGGATCGGTGGCTGCCGCGGAGGTCGACTGGTCGGAACGGGCGGGCATCGCCGAGCGGGCGGTCGTCCGCCGCCACCTACGACGGCTTGCCGGCGTGGTGCCGGGCACCCGCATCGGACGCATCCGGTGGCCCCGCCCGCTGCCCGTCCCCCCGGCGCCGTGGCACTACTGGTGGCAGGCGCATCTCCTGGACTGCATGATCGACGCACAGCTGCGGTCGCCGGAGCGACGGCGGGCCCACGCGATCGGGGCCCTGGTCCGGGGCGTCCGGCTACACAATGTCGGCTCGTGGCTCAACCGCTACTACGACGACATCGCCTGGCTCGGTCTCGCGGTGCAGCGCGCCGGACTCCTCGCAGGCCGCTCCGGGCCGTCGGCGCTCGCCGCGATCACCAACCGGCTCCACGACGGCTGGACGGAAGGCGGGGGCGGCGGCATCTGGTGGCGGCGTGACGACGACTTCAAGAACGCCCCGGCCAACGGGCCTGCGGCGATCCTGCTGGCCAGGGACGGGCAGTCGGCGTTCGCGGCGGCCATCGCCGACTGGATGGCCGAGAATCTGATCGATCCCGACTCCGGTCTGGTCCGGGACGGCGTCCGGATAGCACCTGACGGGAGCATCCGCGCCGTCGAGCCGTACATCTACACCTACTGCCAGGGTGTGCACCTCGGCGCCTGCGTCGAGCTGGCCGAACGGGACGGCCACCACCGGTTCACCGACCGCGCGCTGGCGATCGTCGACGCCATGACGCACCGGCTGGCCGACCCCCGTGGCGTGCTGCCCGGCTCCGGTGGTGGGGACGGTGGTCTCTTCGCCGGCATCACGGCCCGCTATCTCGCCGACGCCGCGCTGCGCATGCCCGAACTGGCCGGCGCGGCGACGCGGATCGTGGTGGCCGGTGCCACCGCGGTGTGGAACGGCCGCGCGGAGGTTCGTGGCGGTCCCGTGTTCTCCGCGGAATGGGGCAGGCCTGCCATGCATCCCGGCCGGGGAGTGCCCGAGGCCGATCTGTCGGTGCAGCTGTCGGGTTGGATGCTGCTGGAGGCAGCGGCCAGGCTGCAGCGGGCAGGCTGAGCTGCGCGAACCGGACTCTCAGCCGGTGTCGCGCAGGTCGTGCTCCTCCGGAGGCTGATCAGGTTCGGCGGACGGGTCGTCGATCGGCCTGCGCATCTCCTGCCGGTAGCGGTAGAGCCCGTAGCCCGTGCCGAGCACGAAGAACGCGATCGCGGCCACGGCCGTGGCGGTCTTGAGCCACGGCACGACGTCGAGCAGCCCGGCGCCGTAGTAGCCGAGCATGATCAGCGTGGGCACCCAGAGGACGGCGCCGACGGCGTTGGCGAGGATGTAGCGCCGGTTGTCCATGCGGGCGGCGCCGGCGATCATCGGCGCGAGTGTGCGTACCCAGGGCACCCACCGCGCCACGACGATGGCCCAGAACCCCCAGCGCTCGAAGAACGCGGCGGCCCGCGCCAGGTTGGTGCGGTTGAGGATGCGGCCGTTGCGGCGGGCCAGCATGCGGGTGCCGGCGTACCGGCCGACGAGGTAACCCACCTGGTTGCCGCCGACGGCGACGATGCAGGCCACCAGTCCGAGGGCCCAGGCGCTGGCCTCGTGGTGCCCCTGTGCCAGCACCACGCCCGCGGCCAGCAGCAGCGTGTCGCCGGGCAGGAACATCCCGACGATGAGCGCGCACTCGAAGAACACGAACGCGAGGACGACGACCCACACCGTCACCGGACCGGCCTCGGCGAGGGGCCCGACGGCGAGGTGCAGGACAGACGCGCTGCTCACGGGGCTCCAGAGTAGGTACCTCCGGGGTCGCGCGCGTGCGGAGCGGTGTTACCGGGCGTGGGCTCCACCGGAGCGGCGGGCGCGCAGCACCTCGAAGATGATCGGCAGCACCGACACCAGCACGATCACGATCAGCATCAGCTCGATGTGGTCGCGCACGAACGCGAACTGACCGAGCCAGAAGCCGAGCACCGTGACACCCGCGGCCCAGGCGATGCCGCCGATGAGCGAGTAGGTGAGGTAGCGCTTCGCCTCCATCTGGCCGACGCCTGCCATCACCGTGATGAACGTACGCACCACCGGCACGAACCGGCCGAGCACGATGGCCCGGTTGCCGTACTTGTCGAAGAAGTCCTGCGTCTTGCGCACGTGCTGCGGTTTGAACAGCTTCGACTTCGGCTTGTCGAACACGGCAGGGCCGGCCGTGCGTCCGATCCAGTAGCCCGACGCGTTGCCCGCGAGGGCCGCGACCACGAGGATCGCGCAGACCAGCCACAACGGGGCCTCGATCGAGCCCTGCGCGACGAAGAGGCCACCGGTGAACAGCAGGGAGTCGCCCGGCAGGAAGAACCCGAGCAGCAGCCCGCACTCGGCGAACACGATGAGTGCCAGCCCGACCAGCGCCCACGGGCCGAGCCAGGAGATGATCGAATCCGGCTGGAGCCACTCAGGGCCGAGCGCGAGTTCATGCACGGCCCGGACGGTACCGCGTTGACGCGGTCACCCCGGACCGGGGAGCACCCCCGGAGCGAGCAGCGAGAGCAGCGCGAGCGCCACGCCGAGCACCACGCCGCCGACCAGCGCGATCAGCAAGGCGATCCGTACGTCCGGGCCGGCCACCGGCGCCTGCCGCACCGCGCGGGGAACGCCGGCGCGTCCCGCGCCCGTAGCCCTGGCGCGCAGTGCTTCGGCGACCCGGCGCTCGGAATCGTCGCTGCTGCTCACGGACGTCATCGTGCCCCACCGCCGCTCATCACGCGCGCGACGGCCTCCAGTGCGCGGCTCGCCGTCGATTTCACGGTGCCGCGGCTGATGCCGGTGGCGTCTGCGATCTCGGCCTCGGACAGCCCGCCGTAGTAGCGCAGTACCAGCACCTCGCGCTGCCGGGGCGGCAACGTGGAGAGAGCATCCACCACCGCCTGGTGCTCGGCGGACAGCATCGCGAGCGACTCGGCGGAGCGGGCGTTCACCTGGTGGGGCGGGACGTAGTCGCGCGCCGTACGCCGTCGGCGCAGCACCGACCGTGAGCCGTTGACCACGGCCGTGCGCAGGTAGCCGACGGCGGCCGCCTCGTCGCGCAGCCCCGACCAGTGCCGATGCAGCCCGGTGAACGCCTCCTGGACGACGTCCTCCGCCGTGCTCGGATCGTCGACCAGGAGGACCGCCAGGCGCACCATGCGCATGCGGTGGTCGCGGTAGAGATCTGAGAGAGTCCGCGGGGCACCCGGAGCAGGGGGCGGCTCGGGGCGGGTGTCGATGCGCCGCAGCCTGCTCAGCGTCTGCTCGACGGCGTTCTCCCCACCGTCGCGGATCATGCGACGCAGCTTAATGGTGAGGCAGATGTCCGCCGACGGGGACGTCTCACTCCGAGTGCGGGATACTGCGGGTCGGAGAACGAGGACGTCGAGGAGGGCCAGACCGTGCCTATCGCCACCCCCGAGAAGTACAACGAGATGTTGGACAAGGCCAAGAACGGTGAGTACGCCTACCCGGCGATCAACGTCACGAGCACGGAGACGCTGAACGCTGCGCTGCGTGGCTTCGCCGAGGCGGAGAGCGACGGGATCGTGCAGATCTCCACGGGCGGGGCCGAGTTCCTGTCCGGCACCGCGGTCAAGGACATGGTGACCGGGGCCGTGGGGCTCGCGGAGTTCGCGCACGTCGTCGCCGCGAAGTACCCGATCAACATCGCGCTGCACACCGACCACTGCCCGAAGGACAAGCTGGACAGCTACGTCCGGCCGCTGATCGCGATCAGCCAGGAGCGTGTCGACCGCGGGGAGAACCCGCTGTTCCAGTCACACATGTGGGACGGGTCGGCCACCGAGCTGCACGAGAACCTGCGGATCGCCGCCGAGCTGCTCGACCAGGCAGTCAAGGCGAAGATCATCCTCGAGGTCGAGATCGGGGTGGTCGGTGGCGAGGAGGACGGCGTCGCCAACGACATCAACGAGAAGCTCTACACCGCCCCCGGCGACTACGAGGACACGGTGGAGGCGCTCGGCGGCGGCGAGAAGGGCCGGTACCTGCTGGCCGCCACGTTCGGCAACGTGCACGGCGTCTACAAGCCGGGCAACGTCAAGCTGCGCCCGGAGATCCTCAAGCAGGGCCAGGAGGTCGCCACCGCGAAGCTGGGGCTGTCTGCGGGATCGAAGCCGTTCGACCTGGTCTTCCACGGCGGCTCGGGCTCGCTGCTCGAGGAGATCCACGAGGCGCTGGGCTACGGCGTGGTGAAGATGAACGTCGACACCGACACGCAGTACGCCTTCACGCGCCCGATCGCGGACCACATGTTCAAGAACTACGACGGCGTGCTCAAGGTCGACGGCGAGGTCGGGACCAAGAAGGCCTACGACCCGCGCACGTACCTGAAGGCGGCCGAGATCGGGATGAGCGAGCGCGTCACCGTCGCGTGCGAGAACCTGCGGTCCACGGGCACGACCCTGCGCTGAACCGGGTGCGCAGGAAGCGCGCTCCGGCACTCGTGTCCGCGCACCACGCGAAGAACGGCAAGATGCTGGCATGACCCTGCACGGCAACCTGCTCGGACCAGAGCCCACCCTGCTGCCCGTCGACCCGGCCGCCGCGGAGCTCGACCGCGGCGTCACGCCTGAAGAGGTCGCGGCGGCGCATCCGACGTCGTCCCTCGCGTGGGCGGTGCTCGCCGAACGGGCGCTCGAGAACGCCCTGACGATCACCGGCTACGCCTATGCGCGTACGGGCTACCACCGGGGCCTCGACCAGCTGCGACGCTCGGGCTGGAAGGGCTTCGGCCCGGTCCCGTGGTCGCACGAGCCCAACCGGGGCTTCCTGCGGGCCCTGGCCTCGCTGCAGCGCGCCGCCGCCCTCATCGGGGAGACCGCCGAGGCGGAGCGTTGCCTGGTCTTCCTCGTCGACTCCGACCCGGCCGCCGCGGCTGCCCTCGGTCTGGGCTGACGTACTTGCCTGCAGCGGTGCGGCTGGACCGGGTGCGCGCCCGGTTCCAGCACGGCTTCCGCAGGCTCGAGGTGTCCGCGATCCCGATCACGCAGTGTGCGGTGGCCGCGGGACTGTCCTGGTTCGTCGCCTACAACCTGGTCGGTCACCCGCGGCCGTTCTTCGCTCCCATCGCCGCGGTGATCAGCCTCGGCGTGTCGCTGGGGAGCAGGCTGCGGCGCGTGGCCGAGCTCGTGCTCGGGGTGAGCCTCGGTGTGCTCGTCGGCGACCTGCTGATCTCCTGGATCGGGAGCGGAGCCTGGCAGATCACCCTGGTCGTCGGGCTCGCGATGGCCATCGCGGTGTTCGCCAACGGCGCCACGCTGCTCGTCGCGCAGGCCGCATCGTCCGCGGTGCTCGTGGCGACGCTGCTGCCACCCGGTGAGTCCGGCGGGATCGACCGCTGCCTCGACGCCCTGATCGGTGGCGCCGTGGGCGTGCTGGTCGTGGCCGTCCTGCCCACGGATCCGGTCGGTCCGGCCCGCAGGCAGGGACGTGCTCTGCTCGACGAGCTGGCCACCGTGCTCGGCATGACGGCCGACGCCCTGCGGGGCCGCGACGCCGGCGCCGCCGCCGCGGCCCTGGAACGTGCCCGCGCCAGCCAGCCGCTGATCGACGAGCTGCGTGCCGCGCTGCGGGGCGGCCAGGAGGTCACCACGGTCGCGCCGTTGCACCGCAGGCGGCGCCGTGTCCTCGGCCGGTTCGCGGAGCTCGCGGAGCGGGCCGACTACGCGATGCGCAACGCCCGTGTGCTCGGTCGCCGGGTCTACACCGCACTGGAGCACGACGAGCCCATCGCACCGGAGCTCGCCGACCTGCTGGGCGAGCTCTCTGCCGCTGTCCGGACGCTCACCGACCAGCTGGGGCGTGAGGGCGAACGGGAGCGCGCCCGTGAACCGGTGCTGGACGTCGTCCGGCACGCGGTGGCGCTGGTGGACGGCTGGACCGGCGGCCCATCGGAACAGGTGATCCTGGCGCAGCTGCGTTCGATCGCGTTGGACCTCCTGCAGGCCACCGGAATGACCCGCGCGGATGCTCTGGCGGCGATGCGGGACCAGCGCCGGATCTGACGGGGCCGACGGTCAGGCCGCCGCGACGTCCCCGGCCTGCACGCCGATGACACGCAGGCCCGCGCGGGCAACGGTGTCGAGCCCGCTCTGCAGGGCGGCGGCCAGCGTGTCTGCCTCCCGATCGAACCGGATCGCGGTCCGGTCGGCCTGCAGGTCCGGGGCGGTGTCGTCACCGCCCGCCTCGAACAGAGCGTCGAGCTCAGCGTCGGTGAGGCGGTCGTCGACGACCAGCGTGAACTCCTGGTTGCTCATCCCAGCTTCTCCTCGTGCAAGTGGCGGTCGGCGAACCGGTGGATCTGGCGGGCGAGGCTCTCCGGCGCGCGAGGCGTGGACCATGTTGCCGGCCGGTCCCCGCAAATCGTGCAGGTGAGCCCGGGTGCGGCACCCGCGCCGGATCTGACGGGTCAGGCCGGCCGGCCGTCCCGCAGATGCAGCTCGCGCCCCGTCCAGCGCCGGCGCAGCCACCGGTCGTGACTCGCAACCACCACCGCACCCGGGCTCGAGCCGAGCGCCTCCTCCAGCTCCTCGACGAGCGCGGGTGAGAGGTGGTTGGTCGGTTCGTCGAGGAGCAGCAGCTGCGGGGCGCCTGCCACCAGCAGCGCGAGCTCCAGGCGTCGACGCTGCCCGACCGACAGCTCCGCGACGGGCCGGTCGAGGTCCCGCGGCTTCAGCAGTCCGAGTGTCGCCAGCGGGGTGGCGGTGGCCCGCTCCGGCCCGAGCCGATCGGCGTACACCGAGCGCGCTGAGTGGGTGGACGGCTCGATCGAGATGTCCTGGGCCAGCAGCCCGACGCGCAGCCCGCGGCGGCGGTGCACCGTGCCCTCGACCGGGTCCAGCCGTCCTGCCAGCACCGCGAGCAGCGTCGACTTCCCCGCGCCGTTGGGTCCGGTGACGAGCAGCCGGTCGGCCGCGGGAACGTCGAGGTGGTCGAGGACGAGCCTGCCGGGCACGTGCACGCGGCGCAGCGCAGCCGCCGGTCCGGCGGCCGGCGCGCCGACCGCCGCGCTGAACCGCAGGGGATCCGGCGGCCGTGGCACCTGCTCGTGCGTGAGCTCGTCGAGCCGGCGCTCGGCGTTGCGCACGCGCCGCGACAGCTGCCGCTGCACCCTGCCGCCGAAGAAGTCGTAAGCCATCTTGTCGTTGTCCCGGGGCGGACGGTCGTGGGCGACACGCCGCGCGGTGACCGCCACCGCGTGGCGCAGTGCCACCAGCTCGTCCTGCTCGGCGGCGAAGCGCTGTGCCCAGCGGGCCCGCTGCGCGCGGCGGGCCTCCCGGTACTCGGTGTACCCGCCGCCGTACCGCGTCGGGCCGCCGAGCGCGGGATCGAGGTCGAGCACGTCGGTGCACACCGCGTCCAGGAACGCGCGGTCGTGACTGGCCGCGAGCACCACTCCCGGCAGCTGCCGCAGGTGCTCGGCGAGAAACCCGGCGCCGTCGTCGTCGAGGTGGTTGGTGGGCTCGTCGAGCAGCAGCGCACCGGGCCGGCGCACGAGCAGGGCGGCGAGCCCGAGCCTGGCCCGCTGCCCTCCGGACAGCGTGTCGAGCGGCCGTCCGGTGTCCACCCGGGCGAGCCCGAGGCCTGCCAGCACCAGCTCGGCCCGCCGGTCCGCGTCCCAGGCGTCGTGGTCGTGACACCACTCCAGGCAGTCGCCGTAGCGGCGCAGCACGTCGGGATCGGCGGGACGGCGTGCAAGCTCAGCGGCCAGTTCGGCGAGCGCGTAGACGGCCGCCCGGGCTTCCCGCAGCGCGTCCGCGAGCACGTCGGCGACCCGCGCCTGCGCGGGATACGGCAGTTCCTGGTGGCCGTGGCCGACGTCCGGTGGACGGGTGACGCTGCCGGAGTCGGGACCCTCCACGCCGGCGAGCAGCCGCAGGAGCGTCGACTTCCCGGCGCCGTTCTCCCCGATCAGCCCGATTCGGCTGCCGGGTGCTGCGGTCAGCGACACACCGTCGAGGACGGTGCGGTCGCCGTAGGTCTTGACGAGGTCGTGAGCGAGGAGTGCTGCGGGCACGCGGGACCACCGAAGGGTCGAGGGAGCGTCCACCGGGCGAGGCCGCGGGCGTGGACGCGTGGCGTGGTCAGATCCGCATGACCAGGCAAGGATGCCGCCATCCGGGTGGATGTGCAACGGATTTCGCAACTTCGGGAACGTTGACCACGCCACCCACGTTGGCGGCCCGTGCATCTGGTCGTTCGCTGGCTCCTCGCGCCGTTCGTCCGATTCTTGTATCGGCCGGTGGTGCACGGCGCTGAGCGGGTGCCCCGCTGCGGCCCGGTGATCATCGCCGCCAACCACCGCGCCGCCGTCGACACCGCGGTGATCTCGCTGACGGCCGGCCGGCCGGTCTCGTTCCTCGGCAAGGCGGAGTACTTCACCAGGACCGGATTGCGTGGTCGCGCGTTCGCCTCGTTCCTGACGGCGCTGGGCTACGTCCCCGTCGACCGGGCCAACGCCAAGGCCGGTCTCGCGGCGCTGCACGCCGCCCGCGAGGTGCTGGATGCCGGAGGGGTGTTCGCCATCTACCCCGAGGGCACCCGGTCGCTGGACGGACGCCTGCACCGCGGCCACACCGGCGTCGCCAGCCTCGCGCTGAGCACCGGTGCGCCGGTCGTCCCGGTGGCGCTGATCGGCACCGAGCGGGTGCAGCCCGTCGGGGCCCGGTTTCCGCGCCTGCGCCGCGTGACCGTGCGCTTCGGGGAGCCGCTCGACTTCACCCGCTACGAGGGACTCGAGGGCTCGGGCATGATCCGCCGCGCCGTGACCGACGAGATCATGGACGCGATCGCGAGCCTCTCCCACCAGGAGTACGTCGACTCCTACCACGAGCGCCCGGCGGCCTGACCTGGTCGGGCCGGTGACCGCTGGGCGGACCTCAGCGCTCGGCGAGGAAGGCGAGCACCCGCTCCCGCACGAGTGCCGCGGCGTCCGGGTCGTAGCCGGCCGACGAGCTGTCGGCGAACAGGTGGCGGTCGCCCGGGTAGAGGAACAGCTCGGCCTGGTCGGCCTCCTTGACCAGAGTCCGGGCCGCGTCGATGTCCTCGAGGAACCACGGGTCGGACTCCATCGCATGGATCTGGACCGGGACGCCGGCGGGCCATGACGTGCTGAACTCCGACACCGGCACGCACGAGTCGAAGAACAACGCGCCGCGCGCGCCAGGCCGTGTCTGGGCCAGCGCCTGGGCCGGCATCACGCCGAGGGAGAACCCGGCGTAGACCAGCTCGGCCGGCAGCCCCTCGGCGGCTCGGACGCCCCGGTCGTGCAGCTCCTGGAAGCCCACCTGCCTGGCGTACGCCATCCCGTCGTCCAGCGTCTCGAACGTGTTGCCGTCGTAGACGTCGGGTGTGTGCACGGTGTGGCCCGCCGTACGCAGGTCGTCGGCGAACGCCGTGACCCCGGCGGTCAGCCCCTGGGCGTGATGGAACAGCAGGACCTCGGCCATGGTGGGACTCCTCGTGCTCGCGGCGACGCCTGTCAATGATCCCAGTCGGGCCACCGGATCTCGGCGAAGCGCGCCCGCAGGCGGGCACCCCGCGCCGGGTGGGCGGCCTCGACCCAGGAGATGCGGCCCAGCAGGTGCTCGCGGAACGCCGGGTGGCCGGAGCGGTTCTGCGCGTCCGGCCCGGTGCGGGCGCAGTTGTGCAGCAGGGCCCGCAGCGCGTCGTACTCGCGGCGTGGAGTGGCCGGCCGCGCGTTGACCACCAGGCCGGTGATCCGCTGCCGGTGGTGGGAAGGCAGCACCCGGGTCTTGTCGGTGCGGACCCGGAACCCCTCCTCGGCCGCGATCTCCGTGACCCGGGCGACGATGCCGTACGCCGGGAGCGTCGCCTCGCCGGAGAAGACCAGGTCGTCGGCGTAACGGCCGTACTCCGCGCCGATGGCGGCGGCGAGCCCGGAGAGGCGGCGGTCGAGCCGGTGGGCGAGCAGGTTGGCCGTGGCCGGTGAGGTCGGCGCCCCCTGCGGGAGGTGCGGCGCGGCGAGCCGGTCCAGCAGCCTGCGCCGGGAGTCCAGCACGTCCGGTGGCGCGGGTGGCGCGCCGCGCAGCACGTGCACCGGCGTGCTCGTGACCAGGAGCCCGGCCAGTGCCGTGGCCACCGCCGGTGGGTAGCCGGCGGTGCGCATCAGACCGGCGATCCGTTCACCGGTGACGTGGCTGAAGAAGCCCTCCAGGTCCAGCCGGACCACCATTGCCCGGCCCGCGTGCACGGCAGCGAGGGTGAGCGGCGAGCGACCGCGGACGTAGCCGTGCGCGGCGTCGTGCACCGGGATGCGGGCCAGCACGTAGCGTCCGATGCGCCGCTGCAGTTCCTGCAGCCGGGGTGCCGGGGTCTCCAGCAACCGCGGGACGCCCGACCGCGAGGCCGTCCACCGTGTCCGGTAGTGGTGCAGCGGCCCTTCCGGCCTGCGGTGCAGCCAGCCGCCACGGTCGGCGAACCAGTCGAGCTCGCCCTCGCGCAGGTCCAGACCGCGGGTCAGCTCGTCGAGGCTGCCCCATGGCGTGACCGGCCAGCGCCAGACCGGCGCAGGCGGCTCCTCGGGCCGCAGCGGACGTGTCCCCTGCCGGGCGGCGAGCAGCGCGGTGACCTCGACCACCACTCGGGCCAGGTGGCTTCGCGGTTTGGTGCGCCAGCGACCGAGCAGGAGCGCGACGACGTCGCCGATCTCCTCCGGGCTCCTCCACCCGGGCAGCGGGGCCAGCCGCTCGGTGAGCGCGTCCAGGCGCCACGGGCCGGCCAGCGCGGCGTTTGCGACGACGGGTGGGTGCGGTGCCACGTCAGGTCGGTGCCGGACCGGTGGTGATGCAGCGGCGTGCGACGACCAGTGTTCCCGTCGGCCGCGCACTGTCGGCACTGCGTTCGTGCCCGGGGTGCGCGGGACGCCGTGCCGCAAAGAGGTGGTGCACCCCGGGGTTGCCCCGGAGCCACGAGGCCCGCCGTGTGGTGCTCGGGCGGGTGCTCGCCGTCTCGTCCGTACGCCGCTGCATCGAGGAGTGAACCTAGCGCCATGGGCCGACAAAACCGCCAGGAACCTCAGGGGGCTGCGGAGGTGAGCGTCGTCGCGGCCCAGCCGGGATGGCCGGCGATCGCGAGCGCCAGCCCTCGGCCGGCCGTGACGGCGTCGGTGCCCACGGCCGTGGCGAGCGACCCGCGCCCGGCGAGCGGGGTGAGCGACCACCACTCGCCCGCCAGACCGGTGGGCGGGTCCTCGCCCCACACCAGCACCTCCGTGCCCAGTACGCGGCGCCCGGCGAGGTGGGCGCCCGAGGCGTGCAGCGTCGGATCACCCAGCTCCTGACCCTGCACGAGAAGCGGGCGGCCCGTAGCGGTGTCCACGATGCGGGTGAGCCCCAGGTAGCGCCCCGACGTCTCCGCGGTGCGGCCGGCCACCAGCACCTCGCGGCAGCGCAGCCGGGAGCCTGCTCCCAGCTCGGCGTGCAGCTCGCCGCGGTGGTCGGCGCGCAGGGTGACCACGGTGGGCTCCGGCAGGTACTGGACGCAGGCGCCGTCGCCGATGGTGAGCCGGACGACGAGCCTGCTCGGCCCGGACGCCTGCCCGGGCAGGGCGAGTGTGGCGGCCACCCCGGTGAGGACGAGCTCCGCCCCCGGCCCGGCGACGACCTCGAGCACCACGTCGTCGCCGCCGAGTGGGGTGGTTGCCGAGCTCACCATGTGCACGGTGGCGGCCGGGGACCGGGACGCCACGGCCCCGCGCTGGGGCAGCAGCGTCAGCGGCGGCTGGGACCGCAGCTCACGGACGACGGTGCGCGCGCCGCGCCGTTCGACGACGATCCGCGCTCTGGCCAGCACGACGATCAGGCGGCGGGCACCCGCACCGCGGCGAGCTGGGCGAGCACCCACTCGGCGACGTCGGAGGCGGCCGGGTCGGTCACCAGGGACTGTGCGATCACGGGCAGCCCGCCGCGCATCCGGTGGGCGTCGGAGGTCATCACGCCGAGGTCCGCACCCACGTACGGGGCGAGGTCCACCTTGTTGATCACCAGCAGGTCGGCCGTGGTGACGCCGGGGCCGCCCTTGCGCGGCACCTTGTCCCCGCCCGCCACGTCGACGACGAAGATCTGCCGGTCGATCAGCCCGCGGCTGAACACGGCCGTCAGGTTGTCGCCGCCGCTCTCCACGAGGACGAGGTCGAGGTCGCCGAACCGCTCCTCCAGCAACTCGACGGCGTCCAGGTTGGCGGTGATGTCGTCGCGGATCGCGGTGTGCGGGCAGCAGCCCGTCTGCACGGCCTCGATCCGGTCGGGGGTGAGCACTCCGGCCCGGCGCAGGAAGTCGGCGTCCTCGGTGGTGTAGATGTCGTTGGTCACCACGCCGAGGCGCAGCCGCGGCCCGAGCGTGCGGGCCAGCGCGGCGACCAGCGCGGTCTTGCCGCTGCCCACCGGGCCGCCGATGCCGATGCGCACCGCCCGCCCGGACGGCGCCTGCGGGACGTGCGGGTCGGGCTCGGTGACCGTCGGGTCGAGCGAGTGGCCGTGGCCGTGGTCAGCACTCATGAACTGGCTCCTTACGAGACGAAGAGACGCACCTGTTCGCGGTGGTGGTGGACGTGGGCCTGGGCCATCAGGTCGAGCACCGGCGCTCCCGGTGCGGGCAGCCGGTCGGGCGGTAGCGCCGCGGCGTGCGCAGCCTGCGCGACCACGGCGTCCAGTTCGGGGCGCAACGCGACGATCGCGGCGTTCACCGCCAGCGGGTCCAGCCCGAGCAGCCGGACCGCGGCCGACGCCGGGCCGCTCACCGCGAGGTACGCGAGGCACTGGGCGGCTTCGGCCGGGCTGCCGCCGTCGATGCCGACGACGGCGCCCACCAGCAGGGCGTGGTGGGGCCGGGGGGCCACCGCGCAGAGGGCGTCGAGCACCGGCGACGGCCAGGAGAGCCGGGCCGCGCGTAGGGCCGCCCGGCCCTGGGCCCGCGACGCGTCGCGCTGGGCGGCAGCCGGCGTGCGGGCGTCCAGCTCGCCGTCGAGCACCGACCAGTCCGTGTCGGGCCGGGTCGCCGCCACCACCGCGGCCGCAGCGAACGCGGCCCCCACGAGGCCCGTGGTGCGCAGCCGTCCGGACAGGAACGAGCCGAGGTCGGGCACCCCGGTGATCAGCCCGCGGGCCGCCGCCTCCTCGACACCACCGGAGTGGGCGTGCCCACCGCCGGGGAACCGGGCGTCGGCCAGCGTGAGAGCCGCGAGGCTCGCCATCAGAACAGGAAGTAGCGCTGGGCCATCGGCAGGACGTCCACCGGGGCGGGCAAGACGAGCTCGCCGTCGATCCGCACGGCGAAGGAGTCGGGGTCCACCCGCACGTCCGGCGTGGCGTCGTTGGCGATCATGTCGGACTTGCGGACCGACCGCGTGTCGGCGACGGCCGCGGCACGCTTGGCCAGCCGCAGCCCGTCCAGGCCTGCGCGGTCGAGCGCTGCCTGCGCCACGAAGTTGACGCTGGTGTCGGCGGCCACCAGCGGTGCGGCCCCGAACATGGGCTGCGGCAGCACCGGCTGCGGCGTCGGGATGGACGCGTTGGCGTCGCCCATCTGCGCCCAGGCGATGAACCCGCCCTTGATCACCAGCTCGGGCCGGACGCCGAAGAACTTGGGCTCCCACAGCACGAGGTCGGCGAGTTTGCCGACCTCGACGGAGCCGATCTCGTGCGCCATCCCGTGGGCGATCGCGGGGTTGATCGTGTACTTGGCGACGTAGCGCTGTGCCCGCAGGTTGTCGGCGGCCCCGTCGCCCGGGAGCGCTCCGCGTGCGGCCTTCATCACGTGGGCGGTCTGCCAGGTGCGGATGATCACCTCGCCGATGCGGCCCATCGCCTGCGAGTCGGAGCTCATCATCGAGATCGCACCCATGTCGTGCAGCACGTCCTCGGCGGCGATCGTGGTGGGGCGGATCCGGCTCTCGGCGAACGCGAGGTCCTCCGGCACCCCCGGGTTGAGGTGGTGGCAGACCATGAGCATGTCGAGGTGCTCGTCGATCGTGTTCACCGTGTGCGGGCGTGTGGGGTTGGTCGACGACGGCAGGATGTTCGCCCGGCCGACCACCTCGATGATGTCCGGGGCGTGCCCGCCGCCCGCGCCCTCGGTGTGGAAGGCGTTGATCGAGCGGCCGGCGATCGCCTCGAGCGTGGACTCGACGAAGCCGGCCTCGTTGAGGGTGTCGGTGTGGATCGCCACCTGCACACCGGACGCGTCGGCCACCCGCAGGCAGGCGTCGATCACGGCGGGGGTGGTGCCCCAGTCCTCGTGCAGCTTGAACCCGCCCGCTCCGGCCCTCAGCTGCTCCCAGAGCGCCTCGGCGCTGGTGGTGTTGCCCTTGCCCATCAGCAGGACGTTGATCGGAAGGTGGTCCATCGCCTGCAGCATCCGGCCGATCGCGCGTGGCCCTGGCGACACGGTGGTGGCCTTGGTGCCGTCGGCGGGCCCGGTGCCCCCGCCCGCGAGCGTGGTGAGACCCGACGCGAGCGCGGTGTCGACGAGCTGCGGGCAGATGAAGTGGACGTGGGGGTCGATCCCGCCCGCGGTGAGGATCCGTCCGTTGCCGGAGATCACCTCCGTGGACGGCCCGATCACCAGCGTGTCGTCGATGCCGTCCATCGTGTCGGGGTTGCCTGCCTTGCCGATCCCGACGATCCGCCCGTCACGGATGCCGATGTCGGCCTTCACCACGCCCCAGTGGTCGAGCACGACGGCGCCGGTGATCACCAGGTCGGGAGCGCCCTCCGCGCTCGTGCGCGCCGACTGGCCCATCGACTCGCGGATCACCTTGCCGCCACCGAAGATCACCTCGTCGCCGGACGCGGCGCCGCGGCTGCGGTCCTCGGTGACCTCGATGAGCAGGTTCGTGTCCGCCAGCCGGATGCGGTCGCCGACGGTGGGGCCGAACAGGTCGATGTAGCGGGCACGCTCGATCGAGGTCACTGCTCTCCTCCGTAGGCGAGCGGGCCGGGGTCGGCTCCGCGCTCGTCGAGCGCGCCTGCGAACTCGACGCGCAGACCCGGCACGCGCCGGGCGCCCGCCAGTGGGACGAGCGTCACCTCCCGCTCGACGCCCGGCTCGAAACGCACCGACGTGCCGGCCGGGATGTCGAGGTGCCTGCCCCAGGCCGCTGCCCGGTCGAACGTGAGCCCTGGGTTGACGGCCGCGAAGTGGAAGTGCGACCCGACCTGGACGGGGCGGTCTGCCGCGTTGGTGACGACGAGGGTGATCCGGTCGCGTCCCGGGTTGAGCGGGATCGACCCCTCGCCGGGGATGATCTCGCCGGGGCTGCCCGGTGCCGCTGCTCCGCCGGCCACGTCAGACGATCGGGTCGTGGACGGTGACGAGCTTCGTGCCGTCGGGGAACGTGGCCTCGACCTGCACCGAGTCGATCATGTCACCTACCCCGTCCAGTACGTCGTCGCTGGTGAGCACTTCGCGGCCGCTCGACATGAGCTCCCCCACACTGCGGCCGTCGCGCGCGCCCTCCAGTACGTGGTCGGTGATCAGCGCGACCGCCTCGGGGTAGTTCATCCGCAGCCCGCGGGCGCGCCGGGACCGCGCGACATCCGCCGCGACGTGGACGAGCAGCTTGTCGCGCTCCTGCGGGCTCAAGTGCATGCCGACAGTTCTAATCCGGCTTTGTTAACGCCACGGTTCGATCACGTTTCGGGGAACGGCGGGGATCACCCGATCAAGGGACGACCAGCAGCCAGTCCTCGATGTGCCGGTACCAGGTCCAGCGCGCCACCTCACGCGGATGCGCCACGCCGTCGCTGACCACGGTGGCGGGTCGGCAGCCCACCTGGACCGCCCGGCCGACCGCGGAACCCCGCCCGCGCGGAGCCCGCGGCGCCACGGCCCGCACGCGCCCGTCGGGCGTCCGTCCGGTCCAGCCGGCTCGGACGGCGATCCCGTCCGGACCCGGGACGACCACCAGCCGCCGGGCGTTGCCGCGCAGCACCAGCACGTTGTCGCAGTAACACTCCCCGTCCAGGTCGCGGATCTCGGCGCGGCCGACGAGCACCCCGCCCCCGTCGTCCCGGACGAGCGGCATGGCAGACGCCGTGCCGGTGAGCGCGAGCCGCTCCGCGTCCGCCCCGGCCGGGAGGCCCCACGCCGTGGCCGCGGCCGACGGGCCCGAGGGCAGATACGCCACCTCGACGGCCAGCCGGTCGGTGCGCAGCAGCCGCACGAGTACGGCGGCGAGGTCCGCATCGGTGCCCGCCACGACGACCCGGCGGGGCTTGTACTCGGCGAGAACGGGGTCGATCGCCGTGCGGTCGGGCCGGGCAGGCAGTGCGACCACGGGCACCCCTGAGGGGTGCCCACTACTGTGGACCGGGAGCCGCGTGACCTGACCGTCGTCGGAGCAGGCCAGCAGCACCACTGTTGAATCGATCGTGCTCACCAGATCGGTTACCCTCCCCGCCGCGGTGATGGGCACGCGCCGCGCTCGCTGTATCCACCTCCGGGTGGCTAGGACTGGAGTTTCACATGCCGGCGATCGTCCTGATCGGCGCCCAGTGGGGCGACGAGGGCAAGGGCAAGGCCACCGACCTTCTCGGTGGACAGGTGCAATGGGTGGTGAGGTACCAGGGCGGCAACAACGCCGGCCACACGGTGGTGCTGCCCGACGGACAGGACTTCGCTCTGCACCTGATTCCCTCCGGGATCCTCACTCCCGGCCTGCGCAACGTGATCGGCAACGGCGTGGTGGTGGACCCTGGTGTGCTGCTCGACGAGCTCTCCGGACTCGAAGCCCGCGGCGTGGACACCAGCAACCTGCTGATCAGCGCTGATGCGCACTTGATCATGCCGTACCACGTGGCCATCGACAAGGTCACCGAGCGGTTCCTGGGCAAGGCCAAGATCGGCACCACCGGCCGGGGCATCGGGCCCGCCTACCAGGACAAGGTCGCACGCGTGGGCGTCCGGGTGGCCGACGTCCTCGACGAGAAGATCCTCCACCAGAAGGTCGAGGCCGCCCTGGAGTTCAAGAACCAGGTGCTGGTGAAGGTCTACAACCGGCGCGCGCTCGACGTCGACGAGGTGGTGGACACCGTGCTCGCCCACGGCCGCCGGTTCGTCGACCGGATCGCCGACACCCGCCTGCTGCTCAACCAGGCCATCGAGGCGGGGGAGACGATCCTGCTGGAGGGCTCCCAGGGCACGCTGCTCGACGTCGACCACGGCACCTACCCCTTCGTCACCAGCTCGAACCCGACGGCGGGTGGCGCCGCGGTCGGCTCGGGCCTCGGCCCCAACCGGATCACCCGCGTGATCGGGATCTTGAAGGCCTACACCACCCGCGTCGGCTCGGGCCCGTTCCCCACCGAACTGCTGGACGCCATGGGCGAGCACCTGCGCAAGGCGGGCGGTGAGGTGGGCGTCACCACCGGACGGCCGCGCCGCTGCGGCTGGTTCGACGCCGTGATCGGCCGCTACGCCGCACGGGTCAACGGGATCACCGACTTCTTCCTCACCAAGCTCGACGTGCTGTCCGGCCTGGAGAAGGTGCCGATCTGCGTCGGCTACGAGGTCGACGGCAAGCGGATCGACGAGATGCCGATGACGCAGACCGACGTGCACCACGCCGTGCCGGTGTACGAGGAGCTCCCCGGCTGGTTCGAGGACCTCTCCGGATGCCGGACCTTCGACGATCTCCCGGCCGCGGCGCGCGCCTACGTGCACCGCATCGAGGAGCTCGCGGGCGCGCCGGTCAGCGCGATCGGCGTCGGGCCGGGGCGCGACCAGACGATCACCCGCGACGTCTGACCGGGACTCCTACGCGCTGGTCAGAGGACTACGCAGCCGCACCGTTCGTCAGCATGCCCGTGACGGCGGTGCGGGTGCGGTCCTCCGCGCTCGGCCAGAGGTGTGGATATGTGCTCGCAGTCCGGGATCAGGGGATCATGGCGGCCAGGACGGCGATGAGCGCGCTGGATGAGAGCGCGGTCGACAACCGGCCTCGAGGTCCGGTCAGAAGACGTCCGAGCACGGCTCCGCCGCAGGCCAGGACCAGTTGCCAGCTGGCGGAGGCGACGAAGGCAGCGAGGACGAACACGGCCTGCTCGGCGACGGAAGTCGTGATCCCCGCCCGCGAACCGAGGACCAACGCAGTGAAGTACACGACGGTGAGCGGATTGACGATGGTGATCGCGACCAGGCTCACGTAGGCGCGAACCGCGCTAGGTGGCGTGGACCGCTGCTGTCCGGACGGTGCATCGGCACGGAACTGGCGGACAGCGCCCACGGCGAGCCACAACGCCACCGTGACGAGGACGACGACCGACAGCCACCGAAGCGGCACCGTGACCGGTTGGATCACACCGGCGAGTGCGGCTCCCCCGAGGATCGCGAGTAGGGCGTAGAGCCCGTCCGCGGTCGCGACGCCCATGGCTGCCGCTGCGCCCACACGCAGCGATGTGCGGGCGGTGAGCGCGACGAGGTACGTCGAGACGGCTCCGACCGGTAGGGCGATCCCGTACCCGGCCAACAAGCCGGCGACGAGCGCGTCCATCACGGCATCGTCGTGATCAGGCCTCCCAGGGAACGAGACTGCTGCTGAAACGCCTCGGTAGCCGTGTCGGTCCGACAGGGAAGCAGAGGAGGCGAATGCATGAAACGATCATGTCGGGCTGTCCGGTCGGGTGCCACCGGTTAAGTCGGCTGGTTGCGCATGCGTGCGAGGCCGCGCTGCTCACCCCCACCATGTCGGCCTCGCTCGTGTCGGCCTGGTTCTGTTCGAGACCGGTAAGCCGGAGAACCCGGGAGCCATCGCTCCCGCTCCGTAGCGTCGATCCATGGTTCTTTCCCGGTTCTCGGCCTGCGCAGCGGCGCTGGTCGCGGTGGCGGCGCTCGCCTCCTGCGCGGCGCCGGCGGCGGCTCCCCCGCCGGCCGCCCGGCCGGTGCGGATCGTGCTGCCGACGGGAGCCCCCGGCATGCCGTCCTGGGCGCCGTGGCCGTCTGCCCTGCACGACGCCCGGCACTCGGGAGCGTCCACGGAGGACGGGCCGACGAACGGCGCGGTGCGGTGGCGGCGCAAGCTGGAAGCAGCGGTGACGCCCGGGCCCGTCGTGGGTGCCGACGGCACGATCTTCGTCGCCTCCGACGGCGGTGTGCTGCACGCCCTGAACCCGGTCGACGGGACCGATCGATGGACGTACGACTCGGGTACGCCCTCCGGGGGTGATCTGTCGATCTCGCCGCTGGTGCTGCCGGACGGCACGGTGCTGTTTCCTGCGGACAACCGCTTGATCGCCCTTTCCCCCACGGGTCAGCAGTTGTGGTCCGAGCCGTTCGCGGACCAGGTCACCTCGCCGGTCACCGTCGACGGGAAACGCATCTACGTCGGTGACTCGTCCGGCACCGTCAGCGCGCTCGACGTCTCCGCCCCCGACGTGCACCGGGTGGCCTGGCACGTGAACGTGGGGACGACGTCGTACGGATCCGTCGTCACCGATGGGAAGGGCCGCATCTACACCACCGCCGACTCGGCGCTCGTGGCCCTCGACGACCAGGGGGCTTCCGCCCGCATGGCGTGGCGCTCGGACCCCCACGACGACATCACGGAGGTATCGGCGGGCCTCGCGCCGGACGGCACCGCGCTGCTCGGCACGAACGGCAGCAACGAGTGGGCGTACCGCCCCGACGGCACGCTGCTGTGGAAGGCGCCGCGGGTGATCACCTACTCGTCCCCAGCGGTCACGTCCACCGGACTGGCGTACGTGGCCGACCACAGCGGGGTCGTCCACACCTTCGACGTCCGCACCGGCGCGGAAACGGGCCGGTACGGGCCGATCCAGGGGCAGATCTGGAGTTCGACGGTCGTCGACCGCGCCTACCGGCTCTACTTCGGCGGCCAGAACGGGCACGCCTACGGCTTCGACGGAAACGGCACGCAACTCTTCGACGTCGACCTCGGTGGTCAGGTGGACAGCTACCCCGCGCTGACCGCCGACGGTGCTCTCATCATCGGCAGCCGGAACGGGTTCGTCACCGCAATAGGCTGAGTCGCGCCGCCCGCCCCTGGTCGGGGATCAGGCCGCGCAGTTGCCCGTGTCGGCCTCGGAGCGCAGGTTGGCTGCGGCCTGCACCACCGGCGCCACCTGGTCGACGGTGAGGACGAAGCCGGTCTCCTGGTCGTCCAGGGCCGCGCCGAAGACCACACCGATCACGCGGCCGTCCGGCGCCACGAGCGGACCGCCGGAGTTGCCCGACCGGACCACGGCCCGGACCGTGTAGACCTCCCGCGTGACCTCGCCGTCGTCATAGATGTCGGGGCCCTTGAGGTTGATCATGGACCGGATCTTGGCCGGCGTGGCCGTGAACGGGCCGTCCAGCGGATAGCCGAGCACTACGGCGTCGTTGCCCGGAGAGGCGGGCTTGGGGTCGAACGTCAGCGGCTTCGCGTCCAGATCGGGCACCCGCAGCACCGCCAGGTCGACCCGGGGGTCGTAGAGCACCACCTCGGCGGTGAGCTCCACCGTGCGACCGCGCCTGTTGACCACCTCGACCCCGGTATCGGACGTGCCGGCGACGACGTGGGCGTTGGTCAGGACGAGCTGGGGTCCGATCACGAACCCGGTGCCCTCCAGCTGGCGCGCGCAGGACGGGGCGCGACCGCGGATCTTGAGCACGCTGCTGCTCAGGTCCTCGATCATGGGGCTCTGCGCGATGGCGGGATTCGGGGGACCGACCTCCGTGATCGGCGTCTCCGCGAACGGGCTGAGGACGTCGGGGAAGCCGGAGTTGTTCAGCAGCTGCCGCAGCTCGGCAGGCAGCGCCTTGGCACCGGCCGGCATCACGGAGTCGACGGCCCGGAGCACCTCCGACCCGCGCACCCCCGAGGCGAGGCCGGGGAAGCTGGCCGACGCCAGCGGCAGCGCGACGAGCCACGCCGCGATGACCACGGTGAAGGCCTGGAGCACCGAGCCCAGCGTGGAGTCGACCTGCAATGAACGATGGCCGGTGATCCGGTCCCGGATGCGCCGCCCGAAGAAGACCCCCGTGGTCTCGCCGAGGGCCACCAGCAGCACCACCACGACGACGCTGACGATGACGCGCGTGGTGGGCGCCTCCACGCCTGCAGCCAGCAACGGCGCCAGCCGTACACCGAGAACGGCGCCGGTGAGCACTCCGACGAACGACAGCAGCGCCACCGCCATGCCGTGCCGCCACCCGGACACCGCCGCGATCAGCGCCAACCCGAGAACGACCCCGTCGACCCAACTCATCGCTCGGCCTCGCCAATGCGCTGCATCGATGAGTCGCGCGCGGGGTCACCCGTGGTGCCACCTCGCCTGCGCGCGTCCCGCCCGGCTGCCCGGGGCACCGCGCTCATGATCCTGCGACCTCCTGCCGACCGGCCCGTGCCGCGGACCACGCTGTGCCCAGATCGTCCATCCGGGAGGTGTCCCAGGGGCGCGCCCAGCCCCCCAGATCCAACAGAGCGGACAATAAGCCCCCTGTGAAACCCCAGACGAGCAGCCCCGAAACGGCGAACGCGGGGCCGCTGGTACCCGACGGGTTACGGATCAGGAGCCGGTTGGCCGGCTCGACGAGCGCGGAGAGGGGCACTCGGACGACGGCTGCGGTCTCGCCCGTGTCGACGGCGTGCACGGCGACCGGACGCTCCCAGTGGGCGACCACCGGCGTGACCACGAAACCCGACGGCGGGATGAACAGCTCGGGCAGCACGGCCAGCGGCGCGACCCCGGCCGGCTCCACGCCGGTCTCCTCCTCGGCCTCCCGGAGGGCGGTGGCGACGGCGTCGCGGTCCTCCGGGTCGGCACGGCCGCCGGGGAAGGCAACCTGACCGGCGTGGTTGCGCAGGGTGCTCGCCCGCTCCACGAGGAGCACGTCGGGACCGTGCACCGGGTCCTCGCCGAAGAGCACCAGCACGGCGGCCCGTCGCCCGCCGGAAGCGGGGGGCCGGATGCGGTGGTGGCTCAGCGTGGCCGCGTCGGCGTCGCCGACGTTCTCCAGCAGCGGGCGTAGCCATCCCGGGGTGCGCTCGGGCTGCAGGGTCGTCACGACCGGGTCTCCGTCACCACGGTCACCGTCACGACAGTCGCTCCACGGCCGCCGCGACGTCGTCGGCGCTGCGGAACGGCACGGGTGGGTCGACCCGGGTGACGCTGCCGTCGGCACGTACCACGTAGGACACGGGCAGCGCGGGCGGGATGTCGAGGGCGGTGCGGAGTGCGCCGTCGGGGTCGGTGACGGACGGCAGCGTGACGCGGATGTCGCGCAGCAGCGCGAGGGCGGCACGCGGGTCGTCACGGGAGTCGATGCCCAGCACCGGCACGGCACCCGGCCGGGCGGCGTAGGCGGCCAGCGCGGGCAGCTCGTCCCGACACGGTCCGCACCAGGAGGCCCAGACGTTGATGAGGGCCGGACGGCCGGCGAGCGCCGTGCCGACGTCGACGGAACCGGGCGCGCCGAGGCACGGGACGGTGACGCCGGCCAGCGGACCGGCAGCCGGGGCGCCGCTACCTGCGGGGCACGGTGCGCTCCCGGCTGCGGCACGTAGCGGCGTGAGCTCGGAGTCGGGCACCGAGACGGCCGTGGGGCCCGCCGCCTCCTGCGCGGGCGCGGCCCGCTCCGATCCGCTGCGCGGCCACAGCGCGAACACGGCGGCCGCCGCCAGCACTACGACGACGAGCGTGGTGACCAGCTCGGAGCGCCGGACCCCGGCACGCGTGGGACTCACCGACACGCCCGGTGGTCGCATCGGTGGCCGAGCCAGCGGCCGAGCCTCGTCATGGTGCGTCCTGGCCCTCGCCCGTCGGCTCGGGCGCCGGCGCCTCGTCGTCGGGGATGCCGGCCATGGCGAGCAGGTGGGACCGGGACGGCCCCTTGAGGAGCGCGGCGGCCCTGATCGGGTCGGTGGGGCCGGTGCCGTAGGCGGGGCAGTCGGCGCTGAGGGTGCAGGCACCGCACGCGGGCTTGCGGGCGTGGCAGACCCGGCGGCCGTGGAAGATCACCTGGTGGGACACGATCGTCCAGTCGCGCTTCGGCACGAGCGCGCCCACCGCGTGCTCGACCTTGACCGGGTCCTCCTCCTGGGTCCAGCCCCAGCGCCGGACGAGACGGCCGAGATGCGTGTCGACGGTGATGCCGGGGACGTCGAAGGCGTTGCCGAGGATCACGTTGGCCGTCTTGCGCCCGATGCCGGGGAGGGCCACCAGCTCGGCGATGGTGTGCGGCAACACGCCGTCGTGCTTCTCGACGACGGCGGCTCCCAGCCCGATGAGCGAGGTGGCCTTGTTCCGGAAGAAGCCGGTGCTGTGGATCAGGCCCTCGAGCTCGGTGCGGTCGGCCTTGGCGTAGTCGACCGCGGTGGGGTACCGCGCGAACAAGGCCGGCGTGACCGAGTTGACGAGCTTGTCGGTGCTCTGTGCGGACAGGATCGTGGCGACGGCCAGTTCCAGCGGCGTGCGGAAGTCGAGCTCGCAATGCGCGTCGGGGTGGGTGGCGGCAAGGGTGCGCAGCATCCGTCCGACCCGCCGGGCCCGGCCGAGGGACGGCTCCCCGTCGGCCACCCTCTTGGCTAGGCGTGCCGCGTTCCGCGATGCGGTGGTCACGCTTCGAGCCTACGGCGCCCCACCGACACGCTGCGACGGCGGCGGTCAGCAAACGCCCGTGACGCACCGTGACTGCGATTATCACGAAATGGTATCGACACGCCGACGCGCTCTACCCCTGCGCGACGGCCCCCGTCACCCGTGCGGGACCATCCCCTCGTCATGACTGCCTGGTTGTCCGTCCTCGTGCCACTGCTGGTGATGTTCTTCGCGCTCGGAATGGAGCGGGTCGAATCCAAGCTACGGGAGGCCACTGTCCGGCCGGAGGAGCTCGAAGAGCTCCTGGAACGACCGCGCCCCGACGAGGTCCGGGCCTTGTTCAGACAGGGCACCGGTCGGGCGCTCGAGCTCTTCCGCTTGCGCAACCGCAACCAGCGGAGCAGGCGGTCGCCCAAGCGCAGCAAGGCCGCGTGACCCGTCCGTGGCCCCACCTGGGACCGGTCGAACCGTACTGAACTGGGCTTATAGGTGACGAAACCTCATGGCGGCGCCCACGGAAGGGCGGTTGCGACGGCACGCACGTCTGACGCACCCCCTAGACTGGCGCGCCAGTGGTCCGCCGCGGGCGAGCGGCCGGGACGAGGGGCGGTGCAGTGGACGAGGTTCTGATCCGCGCGGGGATTTTCCAGGGAGTGGAGCCGCACGCGGCGGACGCCCTGGCTCAAGCGCTCGAGCCGGCGGAGTTCCCACGGGGACACGTCATCTTTGCGGAGGGCGAGCCGGGCGATCGGCTCTACATCGTGGGCAGCGGCAAGGTGAAGATCGGGCGCAAGTCGCCCGATGGTCGCGAGAACTTGCTGATGGTGGCAGGGCCCTCCGACATGTTCGGAGAGTTGTCGATTTTCGACCCGGGGCCGCGCACGTCGTCGGCCACCGCGGTCACCGAGGTGCGCACCTACACGATGGACCGCAGCGCGCTGCGGGAGTGGATCGGTAAGCGGCCCGAGATCGCCGAGCAGTTGCTGCGCGTGCTCGCGCGGCGGCTCCGGCGCACCAACAACATGCTCGCCGACCTGATCTTCACGGACGTGCCGGGCCGGGTGGCGAAGTCGCTGCTGCAGCTCGCGCGTCAGTTCGGGTCGCAGGAGTCGGGCCTGTTGCGTGTCACCCACGACCTCACCCAGGAGGAGATCGCGCAGCTCGTGGGCGCGAGCCGGGAGACGGTCAACAAGGCTCTGGCCGACTTCGCTCATCGGGGTTGGCTACGGCTCGAGGGCAAGAGCGTGCTCATCCTCGAGCCCGAGCGGCTGGCCCGCCGGGCCCGGTAACGGTCCGTCGATCGAGCGCTCCCGGCGTCGCGCCGGGAGCGCTTTTTCGTGCCCGGAACAAAGAAGTGGTACGGACGTACCAGAATGTGTCACGCTGGTCCGCGTGTCGTCCTCGTCCGCATCCCTCGCCGATTACCGAATCGTCCTGACGTCCCCCGGGGCTCCTGGCCCCGTGCTCACCTCCGCGGTCGGCCGCCTGCCGATCGCGATGTTCGGCCTGGCCACCCTGCTCTACGTGCAACGGGCCACCGGCTCGTTCGCCGCAGCGGGCCTCGTGTCCGCGGGCATCCTGGCCGGTGAAGGGATCGGCGCGGTGGTGCAGGGCCGGGTGATGGACCGGCGCGGGCCCACGTGGCCGCTGCTGCTCGTCGCCGTGCTGTTCGGGCTGGCCGGCGCCACGCTCGTGACCGCCGTGGAGACGGGCCGGCCGTTGCCGGTGCTCGTGGCGCTGGCTCTGGTCGCCGGGCTCGTGCAGCCCGCCCTTCCGGGCGCGTCCAGGGCACTGTGGAGCGACCTCGTTCCGCCCGGACGACTGCGCGACACCGCCTACGGCTACGAGGCCATCAGCCTGGAGGTCTTCTTCATCCTCGGACCGGCGATCGCCGCGTTCCTCGTGGCCGCCCCGTGGCCCGGTACCGGCGTGGTGGTGGCTGTCGCGTTGATGGCGGTGGGTTCGGTCGGATTCGCCCTCACTCCCGCGGTCCGGGCCCGGACCGCCGCCATGGCAGACCGCGGCGACCAGCCGGCCTCGTCCGTCGGGCTGTTCGGTGCACTGGCCCGGCCCGGCATGCGCACCGTTGCGCTCGCGTCGCTGGGTTTCGGGCTCGTCGTCGGCACGGTGGAGGTCGGCGTGCCCGCCGTGACGGCCGCGGCAGGCTCGGCCGCCATGGGAGGCCTGCTGCTGTCGGCGTGGTCGGTCGCCTCGGTGGTCGCAGGTGTGATCTACGGGATGCGGCCATGGCCGCGGCCGTTGCACCTGCGGATGCCGGTGCTGCTCGGCGTGTTCGCGGTGTTCGTCGCGATGATGGCGCTGACCGGCCCGCTCGAGTCGCTGCCCGTGCTCGTGGTGACGATGCTCCTGGCCGGAGCGGTCATCACCCCGCAGGTCACCGCCCACTCGATGGCCGTCGAGATCGCCACCCCGGCTGGGACGGCGTCGGAGGCCTTCGGCTGGGTGATCACCGCCGCCACGCTCGGGCTCGCCGCAGGACAGTCGTTCGCGGGCTTCGTGGTGGAGGCGGCGGGTCCGTCTGCGGCCTTCCTTGCCGGCGGGGCGTCCGGCGCGGTGCTGGCCGTGGTGCTCTGGCTGCGCCGGGCCACCCTTGCGCCGTCGGCGGAGCCGGCCTCGGTGCCTGCCTGACCGGCGCTCAGCGGTCCGCGCGGAGGTACTCCAGCTGCGCCAGCACCGACCACTCGGCGGCGGCCCAGAGCGTCCGGTCGACGTCGGCGTAGACCACCTCCACCACCTGCCGCGCCGTCGCGTCCGGGCCCAAGTGCTCCAGCGCCGCCCGGACCTGGTCGAGCCGCTGCTCGCGGTGGGCCAGGTACGACGTGGCCGCCGCGGGGGCGTCCGGCATCTCCGGGCCGTGCCCCGGCAGCACTGTGGTGCCCTCGGGCAGCTCGGCGAGCCGCCGCAGCGAACCGAGATACGGCCCCAGCGCGCCGTCGGGATGCGCGATCACCGTGGTGCCGCGACCCAGGATCGTGTCGCCGGTGAGGACGGCGGTCGCGTCACCCGGACCGTCGAGCAGGAACGACAGCGAGTCCGACGTGTGTCCGGGCGTGCCCACCACTCGCAGTTCGACGCCGGCGGCCGCCACCACATCGCCGTCCCCGAGAGCCTCCGAGCCCAGCACGAGCGACGGGTCCAGGGCCCGTACCGGGGCCCCGGTGAGCTCGGCGAAGCGCCGTGCCCCGCCGGCGTGGTCGTGGTGCCGATGGGTGAGGAGCACCAGTGCCACGGGGCCATGGACGGCGACCCGGGCCAGGTGCTCCTCGTCGTGCTCACCGGGATCGACGACGACGCACTTGCGCTCGCCGGGGGCACGCAGCACCCAGGTGTTGGTGCCCTCCAGCGTCATCGGCGACGGATTCTCCGCGAGGAGCACCGACGCCAGCGCTGTGACGGGACGCAGCTCGCCGTACGCCGGGTGGCTCATGCGCTCCCTCCGGGGACGATGCGCTCGACGTCCAGCTGGAAGCCGGGATCGTCGGGCAGCACGACGACGACCTTCCCGCCCTCCCGGCGCACCTCCGGCGTGACCGGCCGCACCACGCGCTCGTCGGCGGCCGCCAGCACCGCGGCGCTGTCGGGGTGCTCGGCGATCTCCTGCAGTGTGCGGATCGTCGGGGCCATGAGCTCGATCTCCCCGCGCTGCCAGTGCTCCAGCGCCTCTGCGGGGTACCACCACGTCGCCTCGACGGCCTCGGTGGTGTGGGCATCGGCCTCCTGGCCCTCCGGGACGAGCGCGACGAAGAAGACGGTGTCGTAGCGGCGCTTGACCGCGGGAGGCGTGATCCAGCGCGCCCACGGGCGGAGCAGGTCGGCGCGCAGCACGAGCCCGGTCTCGGCGAGCATCTGCCCCAGCGTCTGCTGCCGGGCCACGAGCTCGGACCGGTGCCGCTGCAGGTCGGCCGGGAGCTGCGGGGTGGCCAGCAGCACGCCGCACTCCTCGAACGTCTCCCGCACCGCGGCCTGCACGAGAGCACCCGCCAGTTCGGTGTCGCAGCCGAGGCGCTCGCCCCACCAGCTGGGGTCGGGGCCGACCCACGACGCGAGCGCGGCGCGGTCCCCTGCGTCGACCCCTCCGCCGGGGAAGACCGTCATGCTGCTGGCGAAGGCCATCTCGGCAACCCGACGTTGCAGGAAGACCTGGAGGGGAGCGCGCCCGGGCGGTGGGGCAGGGGCGTCGCGCACGAGCAGCACGGTCGCCGCGGGCCTCGGAACGACGGGTTCGGAGGGCATGGACGGACACTAACCCGGCTCCGGGCAGGATGTGTCCTGTGGATCAGCTGCGCGTAGGCCTGGTCGGTGGTGGCCCCTGGGCCCGGACGGTGCACGGGCCTGCGCTCGCGGCCCACCCCGCCACGGAGATCACCGCGGTCTGGACCCGCAGACCGGAGGTGGCACATGAGCTCGCTGCCGACCTCGGGGCCCGAGCGCACACCCGGCTCGACGACCTCCTCGAGGACGTCGATGCCGTCGCCTTCGCCGTGCCGCCGCAGGTGCAGGGCGAGCTGGCAGTGCGGGCCGCCGCCGCGGGGCGGCACCTGATCTGCGAGAAGCCGCTCGCCGGCTCCGTCGAGGACGCACGTGCGGTGGTGGCCGCCGTGCAGCAGGCGGGAGTCCACTCCTCGATGGTGCTGACGCTTCGGCACGCCCCGGCCGTGCGCGACTGGCTCGCGGCCCTGCCCTCGGTCCCGGCCGGTCCGGGCACGGTGGCCACGGCGCGTTGGCTGTCCGGAGCACTGCTCGGTGGTCCCTACTCCACCTCGCCGTGGCGGATCGAGCACGGCGCGCTCCTCGACGTCGGCCCGCACATCATCGACATGCTCGAAGCTGCCGTCGGCCCCGTCTCGTCGGTCGGCTGGGCGCACCACGATCAGCCCGACCTGTGGCGGTTCGGCCTGGTGCACGAGGGCGGGGCCCAGAGCACCGTGACGATGTCGATGCGGCTGCCCATCGATCCGACGGAGACCGAGTTCGCCGTGTTCGGCCGGGGGGTGTCGCACCGGCTCGCCGGCCGCGTCGCCGATGCGCGCACCTGCTACGCGGCGCTGCTCGACGAGCTCGTCGCCGCCGTCGCCGGAACGGGCCCGGCACCGGCGCTCGGCGTGGAGCGCGGCCTGCGGCTGCAGGAGCTCGTGGAACAGGTCCGCGCCGCCGCGGGCTGACGGACTCAGCCGGCCAGATCGGGTGGGTCGGCCCGGGGCGTGCCGTTGTGGCCGGACCCGTTGCTGCTCGAGCCGTTGGAACCCGAGCTGTTGGCGATTCCCGCCCGGCGGGTCACCCGCGGCCTGCGTCCCTCCGAGAGCTCGGCCTGCAGCCGGGCGAGCAGTTGCCGATCCGCATCGCTGAGCCGCGCGAGCGACTCGGGGCGCAGCCCGAGCTCAGCCGCCCCCGGGACGGGTTCCGGTTCCGGCGCGTCCTGGGGACGGGTCTCGGCGACCGGTGCCGGCTCGGGAGCGGGCCGAGCCTCGTCCCGAGAGGGCTCGGCAGCCGGCTCCGCTGCTCGGTCGTCCTGGTACGGGGTCTCGTCGGTGAACCGGTGCCGGGGAGCCCGCCGGGGCGCCGGCCGGGGTTCACGTCGGTCCAGCTCGACGGGCGGCGCCGGCTCGGCGGAGGCGTCCTCCGCCGTGTCATCGCCGACGCTCGGGTCGTCGGCGAACGCCGACGGCGCCATCGCCCAGGAGCCGGAGAGCCACTCGGACGACCAGTCGTCCTGCTCAGGAGCCGGGTCGGCGTCGCCGTCCACGGTGTCGCCGCCCACCGTCTTGCCGACGGGCGCGTCCTCCGCCGCCGGGTGGCCGCTGTCCGCCGGTTCGTCGCTACCGGGCGTGCCGGTGCCGGCCGGGTCGCCGGATGCGGCGACGTCGTCCGCGGTCTGGCTGTCTGCGGTGTGGCTGTCCGCGTCGTCGATGGTGCCGACGTCGCCCGGGGTGCCGGCCGCGAGGGTGACCGGCGGGTCGTTGTCGATCGTCGGGTCGAGCAGCGGTGCCAGCAGGGGCTCGAGCAGCGGTCCGCTCAGGGGGTCGTTCAGCGCGTCGAAGGCAGGTTGCTCGCTCAGCTCACGGGGCAGGTCGCCGTTCCGGGCTTCCTCGCGTGCCGGGTGGGGTGGCTCGACGGGATCGGTCGGACGCAGAACCTGCTCGAGAGGCGGCGCCGGGGGCTCGGTGGGCTGTGCTCCGAGCGGGGCCGCCGGCGGGACCGGTGGTGGGCCCGGGTTGCGGCGCACCAGCGGGATCGGGGGCGCCAGCGTGGGACGCGGGTTGCGGGCCGCGGTGGGACGCGGCCGGGCGGCCGGGCCGGGCATCGGTGTGGGCTCGGGCCGTCCTGGACCCGGACCGGGCGCCGGTGGGCCGGCGGACGGGCGGGGCCGGTCCTCCTCGCGCCTCTCGGGGGAAGGCGCGTGCTCGTCGGCGGGAGGCGTCGCCTGCTCGGCGGTGGGTGACACGGCCATGAGCGGCTGGACGGCCGGCATCGCCTCCGTGCCGGCCTCCGAGGGGTCGACGTTCTCCGGGCCCGCGGCCGGGGTGCGGCGTGGAAGGGGACGCGCGGGTGGCGCCTGCCGCGGGTCGGCCAGGGCGTCGGACGGACGCAACGGGCTGCCCAGCAGGCCGGCGACGTCGGGTTGCGATGCTGCCAGCGGGTGGCGTCCCGGACGCCTGCTGGGGAGCGGGGGCGCGGCGTCGGACGCGGCGGCGGGTGCGGGGCGTTCGGGCAGGGGGCGCTCCGGCAGGGGGCGCTCGGACACACGCTCGGGCAGTGGGCGCTCCGAGACAGTGCGATCCGGCAGCGGGCGCTCCGGCGCAGGGCGCTGGGACACATCGCGCTTGGGCAGCGGGCGGTCCGGCGCAACGCGTTCGGGCAGTGGGCGCTCGGACGGACCACGCTCGGGCAGCGGGCGGTCCGGCGCAGGGCGCTCCGCCGCAGCGCGTTCGGCCAGCGGGTGCTCCGACGCGGCGCGCTGGGGCAGCGGGCGCTCCGAGGCAGCGCGCTCGGCCAGGGGGTGCTCCGGCGCGGGGCGTTCGGATGCGGCGCGCTGGGGAAGTGGGCGGTCGGGCACTGGGTGCTCGGAGACGGCGCGCTCGGCGAGGGGATGCTCCGGCGCAGGGCGCTCCGGCGCAGTGCGTTGGGGCAGTGCACGCTCGGGCAGGGGGTACTCCGAGGCAGCGCGTTCGGCCAGCGGGTGCTCCGGCGCGGGGCGCTCCGACGCGGCGCGCTGGGGAAGTGGCCGCTCGGGCGAGGGGTGCTCCGAGACAGCACGCTGGGGCAGCCCGCGCTCGGGCAGGGGGTACTCCGAGGCAGTGCGCTCGGCCAGGGGGTGTTCCGGCGCAGGGTGCTCCGAGACAGCACGCTGGGGCAGCGGGCGTTCGGGCAGCGGGTGCTCGGCGAGGGAGTGCTCCGGCGCAGGGCGCTCCGGCGCAGCGCGCTGGGGAAGTGGCCGCTCCGGCAGTGGGCGCTCCGAGGCGGGGTGCTCGGGCAGCGGGCGGCCGGTCAGCGGGTGCTCCGGCGCGGTGCGCTCGGGCAGCGGGTGGTCCGGCAGCGGGCGCTCGGACGCAGTGCGCTCGGGCGGTGGACGCTCTGCCAGCCAGTCGGGCCGGCCCGTGCCGCGCTCGCTTTCCGCGTCCCACCGGATCGGCCGGGCGTGACGCAGGGCGGCGGCGTGGTACTCGGAGACGGGCGCGCCCGCGGTGAGGACCTCGACCGAGGACGGGACGCCGGCCCGCTCGAGGATGACGGCGAGCTGGTAGGCGAGCACGTCGGTGGCCCGGGATCCGGGCTGGATCTCCACCAGCACCACCGGATGCGGCAGGGGGCCGGGGGCCGAGCCGGCGGGTGTCAGGCGGTGGGAGACCAGGACGCGGCAGCCCTGCAGCTGCCGGGGAGGCACTGCCGCCAGAGCAGCGGCCACGACGTCATCGGGCGGACCGGGCTCGAACAGGTGCTCGGGGGTGCCGCCCTGGACGGGCGGGGGAAGCGTGGCGTCCGGGTCGAGATCGGTGCGTGCGGCGCGGGCCGCGGCCACGAGAGCTGCGCGCGTGGGCGGGGGAAGGACGGCGCCTGCGGCCATCAGGCTCGCCGTGAGGATCTCGACGGCGTGCGCGTCCTCGCCGACCGCGACCAGCTCCCGTGCCCAGGCGAGCAGGTCGTCGTCCACTCGGCCGGCCAACGACAGCAGCAGGTCGTGCGTCGTCTCCGGTGACGTCTCGTGTTCCACTCGGCCCCCTCCCGTCCCGCAGGTCATCTGCCGACCGCCCTGCGGCAGCCGGCACCGCCGAGCGTCAGCCCCCCGCCTGACACGCGACGCGCGTCAGGCCCCGACGAGCTCGGCCGGGGATTGCCACAGCGATGCGGACCCAATGATGACTGCCTGGTGGTACGCCGGTGGCTCTCCGTGCGGCGGGAGCACCTCCACGCACGGTGTGCGGTCGCCGTGCGCCCGCAGCACCCGCTGCAGCACGCCCGTGAGGACCCACGGCCGTTCGCCGCCCGACACCAGCACGACCCGCTGCCTGCCACGCCCACCGGTACGCCGGCTCTGGCGCAGCTCCACACAGCCGGGATGGCCGCGGACCACGGCGGTCAGGCTCAGTGCTGCGGGGTCCAGGCCGTCGGGCACGGCCTCGAAGGTGAAGAAGAGCTCGTCGGGGCCGTGGGAGGGCAGGATCGTGTCCAGCAGCCGCCGCGGCGCGCCCCACTCGCCGACCGCGGCCACGAGAAGGTCCCGCTCGTCGTCGGTGAGCCCCACGCGGTGACGCAGCAGCTCACGCGGCAGGGTGGCGCTGAGAGCGGCTCGGCCGCCGTCGGCGAGCCAGTCGCGCAGCCGCCACAGCAGGTCGTCGGGCAGCCTGCCGGCCAACCGGACCAGGAGGTCGTGGCACGCCTGGTCGGAGGAGCTCACGGCCCCTCGACCTCCACGACCAGCTCCACCTCGACCGGAACGCCCAGCGGCAGCTCGGCCACCCCCACGGCGGAGCGTGCGTGCTTGCCCGCCTCGCCGAAGATCTCGCCGAGCACGTCGGACGCCCCGTTGATCACGCCCGGCTGCCCGGTGAACCCGGTGGCCGAGGCCACGAACCCGACGACCTTCACCACGCCGGTGATGGCGTCGATACCCACCAGGGCGTCCACGGCGGCGAGAGCGTTGAGTGCGCAGATCCGGGCGAGGCGGTAGGCCTCGTCGGGGTCGACCTCGGCGCCGACCTTGCCGGTGCCGGCCGGCTTGCCGTCGACGAAGGGCACCTGGCCCGAGGTGAACACCAGGGAGCCCGTGCGGCGCGCCGGGATGTACGACCCGGCAGGCGCTGCTACGGACGGGAGGACGATGTCCAGCTCGCGCAGCCGCTCGCTCGTGGAGGCCATGCCGTCAGCCCCGGACCGGTCGCTTGAACCAGGCGACGAGCTGCTCGGCGCTGGCGCCGGTGGTGACGGCCACCAGCTCCCAGCCGTCGCGCCCGAAGTTGTTGAGAATCGCTTGCGTGCTGTGGATCAGCACCGGAGCGGTGAGGTATTCCCATGTCGTGACAGGTGACCCGGGGGCGCTCATGAACGGTCACTGTAGCCAGCGCCTCATCCCGTTCAGGCGGCCGGGCGGACGCAAGCTCCGTAACCTGACAGACGTGACGTCTTCCGCGTGGCCTGCCGCGCTGTCCGCGGCCCGCCTGCATGTCGTCTCCGGCAAGGGCGGCACCGGCAAGACCACGGTGGCCGCTGCGCTGGCGCTGGCACTGGCTTCCGGGGGGCGGCGCACGCTGCTCATCGAGGTGGAGGGGCGCCAAGGCATCGCCCAGCTCTTCGACACGCCTCCGCTGCCGTACGAGGAGCGCAAGATCGCCGTGGCTCCCGGCGGTGGGGAGGTCAGGGCCCTCGCCGTGGACGCCGAGGCGGCGCTCCTGGAGTACTTCGAGCTGTTCTACCGGCTGGGGATGGCCGGGCGCACGCTGCGCCGGATGGGTGCAATCGAGTTCGCCACCACCCTGGCCCCCGGCCTGCGCGACGTGCTGCTCACCGGCAAGGCGAAGGAGTGCGTGAACCGCCGCGGGCCCGACGGGCAGCCCGTCTACGACGCCGTGGTGCTCGACGCCCCGCCCACCGGTCGAGTGGTGAGCTTCCTCGACGTCACGAAGGCGATGGCCGACCTCGCGAAGAGCGGGCCCATCCACAGCCAGGCCGCCGGGGTGGTGCAGGTGCTGCACTCGGAGCTGACCGCTGTCCACCTGGTGACGTTGCTGGAGGATCTGCCGGTGACCGAGACGCTCGAGACCGTGGACGAGCTGGCCGCCACCGGCTTCCCCATGGGCGCCGTGATCGTCAACCGGGTGCGGCCGCAGTGGCTCCCCGACCGCTCCGTGGCGGCTGCCGCGAACGGCCGGGTGGACGCCGAGCGGATCCGCGCCGGACTGTCGACGGCCGGCCTCGACCTTCCTCCGGACGTGATCGACGGCCTGGTCGCCGAGACCGTCGACCACGCGGTGCGGGTGCACGCGGAGGCCAACGCCCTTGCCCGGCTCGACGAGGGGCCGCCGCTGCCCCGTCTGGAGCTGCCCCAGCTGGTGGACGGCGTGGACCTCGGCTCGCTCTACGAGCTGGCGGAGACACTCGTCGAACAGGGCGTCTCGGTGCCCACGCTGAGCGGGGCCTACGCATGAGCCCGGGCCGGGTCCCTCCCGTGCTGGACGTGGACGCGCTGCTCGACGACCGCGACACGCGCGTGGTGGTCTGCTGCGGCTCCGGCGGCGTCGGCAAGACCACCACGTCGGCCGCACTGGCGCTGCGGGCCGCCGAGCGCGGCAGGCGCACGGTGGTGCTCACCATCGACCCGGCCCGACGGCTCGCCCAGGCGCTGGGCCTGGAGGCGCTCAGCAACGAGCCCGGCCGCGTGGCGGCCGTCGGCGGCGGCGATGAGCCGGGCGAGCTGCACGCGATGATGCTGGACATGCGGCGGACCTTCGACGAGATGGTCTACACCCATGCCGAGCCCGGACGCGCCGAGTCGATCATCGACAACCCCTTCTACCAGACCATCTCCTCCTCGTTCTCCGGCACGCAGGAGTACATGGCGATGGAGAAGCTGGGCCAGCTCGCGGCCACCGGTGAGTGGGACCTGATCGTGGTGGACACCCCGCCGTCCCGCTCGGCGCTGGACTTCCTCGACGCGCCGCAGCGGATGTCGAACTTCCTCGACGGCCGGATGATCCGGCTGCTGTCGGCTCCCGCGCGGGCGGGCGGGCGGGGCCTTCGCAAGATCGTGGGGGCCGGCTTCACGCTGTTCGCCAAGGCGGTGTCCACGATCCTGGGTGGCCAGCTGCTGGCCGACGCCTCGGCGTTCGTGCAGGCGTTCGACACGATGTTCGGCGGGTTCCGCGAGCGCGCCACGGCCACGTACGCCCTGCTGCGCTCGCCCGGCACCGCGTTCCTGGTGATCGCCGCCCCGGAACCGGACGCCCTGCGCGAGGCGGCCTACTTCGTGGACCGGCTCTCCGCCGACGAGATGCCGCTCGCGGGTCTGGTGCTCAACCGCACCCATCCCGTGCGGGCGCAGCTGTCGGCGACGAAGGCGCGCGACGTCGCCGATGGACTGCGAGGTGCACCGCTGGCGGCCGCGGTGCTCCGGTTGCACGCCGATCGGGTGGACCTCGCCGAGCGCGAGGAACGCCTGCTCTCCCGGTTCACCAGCGCACACCCTGCCGTTGCCGTGACCAAGGTGCCGGTGGTGGCAGGCGACGTGAGCGACCTCGACGGGCTCCGCGAGGTGGGCACCCGGCTCGCGGCGGGCGACGAGGTCCCCGAGGGCCGCACCGCCACGGAGCGGCCGCTGCGCTCGGCCAGGGCCCGGTAGCCGACCGGCCGTCACGCGGACTCCTCCAGCTCCTCCGGCTCCTGCTCCAGCACTCTGGCGAGCGCGTCGGCCGTCTCCTCCGCGGCCGACGCGTAGTGCGCGGTGCGGGCGTCGGCGAGCAGCTCGGCCCACGACCCCACCTCGGGCCGGGTGCGCAGCAGCGCGCGCCGCTCCCGTTCGGTCATACCGCCCCAGACGCCGAACTCGATGCGCTGGTCGAGCGCATGCGCCAGGCACTCCGTGCGGACCGGGCAGGCACGGCAGAACCGGCGCGCCTCCCGCTGCCTGGCCCCGGTCACGAACAGCCCGTCGGCGTCGACCGCCCGGCACCGAGCCGCCACCCGCCAGTTCCACCGACCCGCCATGGCTCCCGCTCCTCCTCCTGAAGTCGTGATCGTCACGACCGGCACAGACGGATTCTGGGAGCCATCGGTTCCACGTGGAACCGAGCAAAACTACTCAAGTCGGTTGAAGGCGACCTGACGGAAGGACCACGCGCATCCGCGTACCCTCAACGCCCGTGAGCTCTCGGCGACATCTCCTGCGACCAGCGGGCCTGCTACTCGGACTCTGCGTGCTCGCCGGGCTGATCGCCGCGGGGATGGCGTACCCCGTCGCTGCCGGTCTCGGGTTGGCATCCAGCGATGTGGGGGACAGCGTCAACAGTGTCTCCACCGACCTGGTGGACGAGCCGCTGCCGCAGACCAGCACGGTCACCGACTCCGCAGGCGTCCCCATCGCCCGGTTCTTCGAGCAGAACCAGAACCGGCGGCCCGTCGCGGCGGGGGAGATCTCGCCCGCCATGAAGGCCGCGATCGTCGCGGTGGAGGACCGGCGTTTCTACCAGCACCAGGGCGTCGACTGGCAGGGCACGCTGCGGGCCCTCGTCGCCAACTCGGCCTCCGGTGACGTCGTGCAGGGCGCGTCCACGCTCACCCAGCAGTACGTGAAGAACTACATGCTCTACGTCGAGGCGGAGACCGAGACCGAGCAGCTCAAGGCCACCGAGCAGACCCCGGCCCGCAAGCTCAAGGAAGCTCAGATCGCACTGCAGATGGAGCAGGCGCTGAGCAAGGAGGAGATCCTCACCCGCTACCTGAACATCGTCTCGTTCGGCAACGGGGCCGCCGGGATCGCCTCTGCGGCACGCATCTACTTCGACACCACCCCCGACCAGCTCACGGTGGCGCAGTCGGCCCTGCTCTCGGGGATGGTGCGCAGCACCACGGCGTTCGACCCGGTCACGAAGCCGGAGGCCGCGCTGGAGCGGCGCAACCTCGTCATCCTCCAGATGCGTGACCAGCAGATGATCGACGAGGCGCAGACGCAGGCCGCACTGGCCGCACCGCTGGGCGTGGTCAGCCCGCTGCGGAGCCAGCCCAACGGGTGTATCGGGGCGGGCGACGCGGGGTTCTTCTGCAAGTACGTGGCCGACTACCTCAGCGAGGCCGGGTTCTCCCAGGAGCAGCTCAACCGCGGCGGCTACACCATCAAGACCACCCTCGACCGCAACGTCCTGGACAAGATGAGGGCCTCGCTCATCGCGGAGGTCCCGCCGGACCAGCCCAACGTCGCCAACGTCATGTCGGTCGTGCAGCCGGGGCAGGACAAGCACCGCGTGCTCGGCATGGCATCGAGCCGCAACTTCGGCCTGGACGCCGAGGCGATGGAGACGAGCTACGGGCTGCCCTTCGAGCCGGTCAACCTGGGTGCCGGGTCCACCTACAAGATCTTCACCGCGTCCACGGCGCTGGAGAAGGGGCTGGGCATCAACTACCAGCTCGCCGTGCCGCCGAGCGGCTACGCCTCGCCGATCTACGTCGACGGCAACGGTCGTCCGCTGCCCGTCCAGAACGCGAGCAGTGGGCTCCCGGAGCGCCTGTCGCTGACCGATGCGCTCGCGCTCTCGCCCAACACGGCGTTCATCAAGCTCGAGGAGTTCACCGGGGTACCCGACGTGGTCGACATGGCCGTGCGGCTGGGCATGCGCTCGCTGGCCACCACCCCGTTCGTGGACCCGGGCACCGGACGCGCCACCGACCGCTCGATCGCCGAGGTCACCAAGGCGCAGAAGCAGGCGTCCTTCACGCTCGGGGTGAGCCCGACGAGTGTGCTGGAGCTGTCCAACGTCGGTGCCACCCTCGCCAGTGCGGGCAAGTGGTGCCCGCCCAGCCCGATCGAGTCCATCACCGACCCGGCAGGCAACCCCGTCCCCGTCACCGAGGCCCCCTGCCAGCAGGCCGTCGAGCCGGGGCTGGCCAACGCGATGATGAACGCGCTGAGCAAGGACGACATCAGCGGCACCTCGGCGGCGGCGGCGCGCCAGGTCGGCTGGAACCGGCCGATGGCGGGCAAGACCGGTACCACGCAGCAGCACAAGTCGGCTGCGTTCGTCGGCGTCGTCCCCCAGATGTCCGGGGCCGTGATCGCCTTCGACAACTCCAGCTCGCCCCGGCCGCTCTGCGACGGCGCCGGCTCGCCGTTCGCCTGCCGCAGCGGCAACATCTTCGGAGGCAAGACGCCTGCCGAGACGTGGTTCGGCGCGATGAAGCCCCTGCTCGAGGGGCAGCCCGTGGAGCCGCTGCCGCCCGTGGAGCAGCGGTACCTGGAGGGTGGTGCCGAGTCGCGCGTCCCCGACGTCGTCGGCCGCAGCCAGAACGACGCGCGCGGTGTCCTGGAGCGGGCCGGCTGGACCGTCTCCACCCGCACGGTCGACAACGCGGCGGCTCGCGGGACCGTGATCGGGCAGAGCCCGCGCGGCACCGCACTGCCCGGCGAGGTCATCGTGCTGAGCATCAGCAGCGGATCCGTGCCGCCACCGCCCGCGGCTCCGAGTGCGCCCCCGCAGGCGGGTCAGCCGCCAGGTGGCCAGACCCCGCCCACTCAGGACGGCGGCAACGGCGACGGCGACGGAAGCGGCGACGGTGACGGCGGCGACGAGGACGACGGCGGCTGATCGGGTGGTCCGCCTGCCCGACGGTGTGGTCGGTGTGCCGCGTTCCGGTCGGCCTGCCCCGGTTCGTCCGCCCCGGGCCTAACATCCGCCCCCATGACTCCGGGGCCGGGTGATGCACCGTTCGACCGGGAGGGCAGCCCGCCGTTCCGCGCACCTTCCGACGAGGCCGAACGGCGCGGGGCGGCAGCCTCGTCGTCCCGGGCCGGGCCGCCCGGCCGTACCGCCGGACCCGGCCGCCCGGAGGCCCGCCCTCCCGTGGTCGAGGAGATCGCCGTTCTCGGCTTCTCCCGGCACCTCAGGAGCCGGATCGGTGCCCGGCTGTTCACCTGGTTCTTCGTGCTCGTGTTCGCCCTGATCCTCGTCCAGCTGGTCGCCTCCCTCCTCCAGCCGTAGGACGGTCCCCCGGGTGCGGCACTCCTGTGAAGTCCGGAGAAAGGGCTGAGAAGGCGCTGTGAGTGACGCGCCCGGATGCGAATGAAATCGATCCGTCCCGCTACCCTGGTCGATCGACGGCGGCCACCGGTCCGCCGCAGGCCGGCCCGGTGCGCGGCCGCCTGCCGAGGAGGTGAGGAGCGATCGGTTCCGAGTCCGCTCCGACCAATGCGCGTATGCCGGAGCTGTCGGCGCCCACCTCGCACCGCGTGCGCAGTGTGCTGGCGATCCCCGCGTTCCGCCGGTTGTGGCTGGTCACATCGGTCTCGGCCACCTGCGACTGGCTGAGCCTGCTGGCGCTGTCCGCGCTGGCCACCCAGCTCACCAGCGGCTACCAGGCGCAGAGCTTCGCGCTGGGCGGCGTCGTCGCCACGAAGCTGCTGCCTGCCCTGGTCCTCGGGCCGCTCGCGGGTGCGCTCGCCGACAAGTTCGACCGGCGCCGGGTGATGGTCGTCTGCGACCTGCTGCGGTTCGGCCTGTTCGTGTCGATCCCGCTGCTGGGCTCGCTGTGGTGGCTGTTCGTCGCCACGTTCCTCATCGAGATCTGCGCGTTGTTCTGGATCCCGTCGAAGGACGCCTCCGTACCCAACCTGCTGCGCAGGCCCGACCAGGTCGAGACGGCCAACCAGCTCGCGCTGGTCATGACCTACGGCGTCGCGGTGATCACGGGTGCCGGTCTGTTCACGCTGCTCTCCAGCGCCGGCTCGTTCTTCGGCGGCTCGGCGCTGTCGATGGTGTTCGTGGCGCTGGTCCTGAGCGGGTTCGCCTACCTGGTCATCGCGATCACCGTCTGGTTCCGCATCCCGGAGATCTCCGGCCGCGCGATCGGCAACCGTGCTGTCGCGCCCGGCGTGCTCGCCATGATGCGCGACGGCGCGGCGTTCGTCGTGCGCACTCCGATGATGCGCGGCCTCGTGTTCGGCATCGTCGGGGCCTTCGCGGCCGGTGGCACCGTCGTGGGCTCGGCCACGCTCTACGCGGCCAGCCTCGGTGGTGGCAACGCCGCGTACGGCGTGCTGTTCGCCGCCGTGTTCGTCGGGCTCGCGCTCGGGATGGGGTCCGCGCCACGGCTGGCGCGTCGCCTCCCGCACAACCGGCTGTTCGGCGCCGCGATCGTCGCCGCCGGGTTGGCGCTGGTGTTGGTGGCCATCGCGCCGCACCTGTTCGTGGCGATCTTCGCGGTCATGCTCGTCGGTGGCTTCGCCGGCATCGCGTTCCTCACCGGTCTCACGATCATCGGCTCGCAGGTGGCCGACGAGATCCGCGGCCGGATCGTGGCGTTCGTGCAGTCGATCGTCCGGCTCACCCTGCTCGGGTCGATGGCGCTCGTGCCGTTGTTCGTGGGTCTGGTGAGCGCCCGGCACATCGAGGTGCTCGGCTACCCGTTCCTCGTCGACGGCACCCGCGTCGTGATGCTGATGGGCGGTCTCATCGCGGCGGGCGTGGGCATGCTCGCCTACCGGCAGATGGACGACCGTCGCACCGAGCCGATCCTGCCCGACCTGCTCGCCGCGCTGCGTCGCGGCGACCCGCGCTCCGGCACCGGCCTGCTGATCGCCGTCGAGGGAGCCCCCGCGGAGGCCACCACCGAGCAGGCCGCTCGGCTGGCCACGCGGCTGCGCGAGGCCGGGCATGTCGTGGTCGTGCTCGACGACGGTGAGCGCGACCGTGAGCGATGGGCCGCCGCCACCCGGGAAGCGGCGCTGTCGGGCAGGCGGGCGAAGGCGCTCGCGGCGGCAGCGGTGCGCGCCGATCAGGTCGAACGGGTCGTCCGCCCGGCGCTGGAGAGCGGTGCGGTGGTGGTGGTCGACCGCTTCCTGATGAGTCCGCTGGTGCAGTTCGGCGTGGCAGCCGACCGGGCGCAGGCCGAACTCGACCACGGTGAGCTGGAGAACCTCGCGGCGTGGGCCACCGGCAGGCTGCGCCCCGACGTGTCCGTACTGCTCGACCGCGCTCCCGAGGAGCCCCCCACCGAGGCCCGTGGCATCTCCGGTGAGGAGCACGTCCGGGTGCAGCGGCTTCTCACCCGCATGGCGGCCGCCGAGCCCCACCGGTATGTCGTCGTCGACGCCGACGGCACGCCCGACGCGGTGGCCGACCGGGTCTACGGCGGCATCCAGCCGCTCCTGCCCCAGCGGTCGGCCGCTTCGGCCGATGACGAGGTCCCGCAGGCCCCGGCCCCGGCTCCCACCGCGCCGTGACGGTCCGGCCATGACCGTGTGGGACGAGGTCGTCGGCCAGCCGTCCGCCGTCGCCGAACTCAGCGCCGCCGCAGAGAACCCTGCCGCGATGACCCACGCGTGGCTGTTCACCGGCCCCCCTGGATCTGGGCGGTCGGTGGCGGCACGGGCGTTCGCGGCCGCGCTGCAGTGCCCGCTCCACGGGTGCGGGCAATGCCAGTCCTGCCACACGGTGATGGCGAGCACCCACTCCGACGTGCGGGAGGTCGTCCCGGAGGGGTTGTCGATCTCGGTGCGGTCGATGCGGCAGCTCGTGCAGTCGGCCGCCCGGCGTCCGGTGAGCGGGCGCTACCAGATCCTGATCATCACCGATGCCGACCGGCTCACCGAGAACGCCGCCAACGCGCTGCTCAAGTTCATCGAGGAACCCCCCGACCAGACGATCTTCCTGCTGTGCGCACCGTCCGACCACCCGGAGGACGTCCAGATCACGATCCGCTCGCGGTGCCGCCCGGTGCCGCTGCGCACGCCGGCGCCCGACGCCATCGCCGACGTGCTGGTGCGTCGCGACGGGATCGACGCGGAGACGGCGGGCTGGGCCGCGTCGGTCGCGGGCGGCCACGTCGGCCGGGCCCGCAGGCTGGCCCGCGACGCCGACGCCCGCAAGTACCGCGAGACCGTGCTGTCGCTGCCGATGCGGATCCGCGGGCTGGGCGACGCGTTCGCCTACGCCGGTGAGCTGGTGCGCAACGCGAAGGCCGAGGCCACCGAGCTGAGCGAGACCCGCGATGCCACCGAGCGCGAGGAACTGGCGGTCGCCATGGGCGCCGGCGGTGTGGGCAAGGGGGTCGCCGCGGCCGCCCGGGGGGCGAAGGCGGCGGAGAAGGACCTGGAGCGCCAGCAGAAGTCGCGCAACACCCGCACCCAGCGCGACGCGATCGACCGCGCACTGGTCGACCTGGCCGGGTTCTTCCGCGACACGCTGGTGGCGGGCAGTGGCGCGCAAGTGGCCCTGACCAACCCCGACCGCTCCGCCGACATCCGGCGCGCCGCCGCCGAGTGGTCGCCCGAGTCGGTGCTGCGGAGGCTGGAGGCCGTGCTGGCCTGCCGCACGGCGCTCGACCAGAACGTCAAGCCCGAGATCGCCGTCGAGTCGATGATGACGGCCCTGCATCGGGGTTGATCAGGGGGTCGTACCTCCGGGCAGAATCACCCGCGTGAAGCAGGACGGGGTTGCGGAGGCGTCCATCTCTGTCCGTGAGGCGGAGGTGCTCGCCGCGGTCGGCGAACACCTCACCAACGCCGAGATCGCCACCCGCCTCTTCATCTCGATCCGCACGGTCGAGAGCCACGTGTCGTCCCTGCTGCGCAAGTTCGGGGCGAACGATCGGCGCGCCCTGTCGCTGCTCGCCGCGGAGCGGACGCGCGATCCCGCGCCGCCGTCCGGGGACACCTCCCGGCGGGTGGCCCCGTTGCCGTCGCCGCTCACGTCCTTCGTCGGGCGGACGAGCGAGCGGGCCGAGCTCGCGGCCGCCCTCCGCGGTCCCCGGCTCGTCACCGCCGTGGGGCCCGGCGGGGTCGGGAAGACGCGCCTCGCGCTGGCGGTGGCCGCCGATGTGAGTGGGCGGTTCGCCGACGGCGTGTGGTACGCCGATCTGGTCCCGGTGTCCGATCCCCTGATGGTCGCCTCAGCGGTGGCCGGGGCGATCGGGCTCGGCGAGCAGCAGGGGCGGTCGACGGACGACACGGTGCTCGCCTGGGCCGCCGACCGCCAGGCCCTGTTCGTGCTGGACAACTGCGAGCACCTGCTGGACGGGGTCGCGCTGCTGGTGGAGCGGCTGCTGGGGCGCAGCCCCGGGCTCGTCGTGCTGGCGACGAGCCGCGCGCGGCTGCTGCTGCCGTTCGAGCGGGTCGTCCCGGTGGTGGGGATGTCCGTCCCCGACGGGGACGATGCCGAGGGCGGTGACGCCACCACGCTCTTCGAGGAACGCGCCGCCGCCGCGGGCTTTCCGGTCACTGCCGCGGACCGGAGCCGGATCGCGCGGATCTGCCGCGGCCTGGACGGGGTGCCGCTGGCGATCGAGCTGGCGGCGGCCCGGTTGCCCTCGCTGGGGGTGGACGGGCTCGAGGCGGGTCTGGCCGACCGGCTCCAGCTGCTCACCGGCGCGCGCCGCGTCGACAGCAGGCACAGCTCCCTGCGGTCCATGCTGGACTGGAGCTACGCCCTGCTCGACGAGCAGGCGCAGGCGGTGCTGCGCCGGGCGGCGGTGTTCGCCGGGCCGTTCCGCGTCGAGGACGCGGCGGCGGTGGCCGGCTGGGCTCCCGTGGCGACACGCGACATCGGCGTGCTCCTGGCGGCGCTCGCCGACCACAGCCTGCTGGTGCCGACGACAGCGGCCGACGGCACCCGCTACCGGGTGCTGGAGGCCGTCCGTCAGTACGGTGCCGAACTCCTCGAGGACGCCGGGGAGCTCGTCGAGTGCCGGGTGCGGCATCTGCGCTGGTCGGGAGATGCGGGGGCGGCCCTGCTCGCCGACACCGACGTCGAGACCGTGACGTGGCGGACGACCTTCGACCCGCTCGCCGACGAGCTGCGCGCCGCCCTCGCCTGGTTCGCACCCCGCCCGGAGCATCGTCAGGTCGCCTACGAGGGAAAGGAGCTGCTCGCGGCCCTGTGCCACCGCCGCGGCCTGTCGAGAGAGGCGCAGTGGCGCTATGAGCAGGCGGCTGCGCTGGCCCCGGACGCCGCGCAGGCCGCCGTGGCTCTGCACATGGCGGCGGGAGCGGCGGAAGCGCAGCTGGCAGGCGAGGAGGCGATCCGGTTGCGCCGCGCCGCCGCGGCCGCGGCCCTGCGCGCGGACGACCCGGAGAGTGCCGCCCGGGACCTGGCACAGGCGGCAGAGTTGATGAACCGTGGCCCGGGTACCTTCGCCCACCCGGCGCCGCCGGACGAGGTGCGCGCGCTGCTGGACGAGGCCCGGCGGTACGCAGGCGACGACCTGGCCGCGCAGGCGCGGCTGGCCACGGCGGAGGCGTTCGTGGCACCCGAGACCGACCCGGGGGCGGCGCAGGCGGGGGAGCACGCGCTGGAGCTGGCGCGGCGAGCGGGTGACCGGCTGACGGAGAGCGCGGCTCTGGACCGGCTCACCACCGTGCAGCTCGCCGGGGGTGAGGCGCGTGCGGCGTTGGCGAGCGCGCTGCGGCGGATCGAGCTGCTGGCCCCGGTGGCGCTCGACGCCGACGCGGGCTTCGAGCTGTCCGACGCCCACATCATGGCGGTGGAGTCGGCGATCGCCGCAGGCGATCTCCACGAGGCGAGGCGGGTCGCCGAACGCGTCCGGGATCTGCCCCTGCACCGCGAGGTCGGCCACGTCGCGGTCGCGCGTCTGCTGACCGTGTCCCTCCTGGACGGTCATTGGGACGACGCGGTCGCTGCCGGTGAACGCTTCCGGGAGGGTTGGGAGCGGGCGGGCCGCCCGCGCGTCCCCACGCTCCGCCGTGCCGCTCACGCGGTGGCCACGGTGCACGGCCTGCGCGGGGAGACCGAGGGCCGCGCCGCCTGGTTGTCGATCTTCGATGCGCTGGAACCCCTGTGCCGTCCGCTCCACGACAGGAACCCTCGCGCGTTCTTCGACGCCCTCGTGCTGCTCCACCTGGGCCGGCCCGATGAGGCGTTGCGCCTGCTCGCCGTCACCCCGGACGAGATCCAAGGCTGGTACCAGGGGATCTGGCGCCCCTGGTACGGAGCGCTGTGGGTGGAGGCGGCGGTCCTCGCCGACCACCCGGACGCTGCCGAGCGGGCCGTGGCCGTCCGCCCGGCCATCGGCGACAACCCGGTCGCGGCCGCGATCGTCGACCGCGCTGTCGCTCTCGCCAACGGCGACCGGGAGGGTGTGCTCGCTGCGGCTCGTGCCCTGGAGGCCGCCGGTTGCCGCTACCAGTGGGCGCGCAGCCTCGTCCTCGCCGGAGGCGCCGAGCGGGCCCGAGGGGAGTCGGCGCTACGCGCGATGGGCGCAACGCTCGTCTGACACGCCGGCACGCACGGACGGCACTGACCAGCAGTTCCGTGTCCGCTCCGTGGCGGCCACGGATGTCCGGGGGCTCCGCGGAGCCCATTGTGGAACACGTCGCCCACCACCGGAAACAAGGACGTGACCACAGTGTTCAGCGAGATCTTCACCGCCACGGTGACGAACGACCGCCACCGTTCCCTGCTCGCCGAGGCCGACGCCTACCGGCTCGCGCGTGCGGCCGCACCCGCTCCACGGGCCCGGACCGGGCTCGTGCGCCTGGCCGCTCTCGTCCGGCGCGGCAGCTCAGACCCGAGCCGGCAGGGCGGGCATCGTGAAGTAGATCATCGGGTTGTCGCCGGCGCCCCGGATCGGAGCGAGCCCCAGCTCGTCGCGCAGGCTGTTGAGGGCGTTGTAGTCGGCGCGTGCCTTCGCGCGTGACGGCGTGAAGAACGGGACCTCCCGCTCGTCCAGCCAGCGGACCACGACCTTGCCCTCGTGCAGCGGCAGCGTGACCGGGAAGTGGAAGACGTCGTGCACGCTCACCGGGATGCCGGCCGGTACCCGCGGGAACAGGTTCTCGACGTACCAGTGGGCGAAGCGCGAGTTGTGCGCGGCGTCGACGAACAGGTAGCCGGTGTCGGCGGGCACCTGGTCGAGGGTGTCCTTGATGTCACCCTTCACGAACGTCCAGCGGCCCTCGGCGAGGTCCTCCGGCACGTTGCGCACCACGTTGTCGATGATGTCGAAGCTGTGCAGGTGCCCCGACCCGTTGTCCCGCAGCGCGCTGAGGATCCACGTCGTCGACCACCCGTGGAACGTCCCGAGCTCCATCACCGAGTCCGGCTTCGTGGCCCGCAGCAGCAGGTAGGTGATCTCCGCCTCGAGGTCGTCGAGCTGAGGCGTCATCGTCGCCTTCATCGACTCGGCGTACTCGCGCTGGGCCTTCCCCACGGCAGCCAGCTCGCCCGCGAACTCGCGGTACAGCTCGCTGACGTACCCCAGGTCGATCAGCTTCAACGGACGGTCCTCCATGTGGATCTCTCCTGACGCCGAGTCGGGCAACTGTATCGGCCGGTCCAGGGCCTGCCGGACAGGGCGACCGGCAGCGGACGGTGGGCGTCGGGGGCGCGGAGGCGGTCGCTACACTGAGCACGCACCATCGGCCGCCTTAGCTCAGTCGGTTAGAGCGACGCACTCGTAATGCGTAGGTCTGGGGTTCGACTCCCCAAGGCGGCTCCAGTTCACGGCTCCGATCCCTGATCGGGGCCGTTCTGCGTCGAGCTATACGTAGAGCCACCGCGTCCCTACCGTGGGTTGCAGGGGGGCTACGGGGACCAAGGGCAAGCGCCAGCGGGGCGAGATCGAGACGCTGCCGAGCGGCTCGATGCGGGTCGGCGTCTACGCCGGGATCGACCCGCTCACGAGCAAACGACACTACCTGACCGAGATCGTCCCGGCCGGTCCTCGCGCAGAGGAAGCGGAAAAGGCTCGGACCCGCCTGCTTGCGCAGGTCGACGAGCGGCGCAACCCACGGACCAAGGCCACCGTCGGGCAGATGCTCGACCGGCACTTGGACATGCTCGACGTCAAGCCGACGACGCGCGACAGCTATGACGGGCTCGTCTGGAACCACATCAAGCCGCTGCTCGGGCAAGCGACCACGAGTGCGACCAGCGGTGCAAGCCGCACGTCTGCCGTCCGCTCGCTGCCGCCTCAATGCTGAAGATTCACGCGGTCCTCAACGGCGCGGGGAAGCGAGCGGTCCGTTGGTGCTGGGTCGGGCGCAACCCGTTCGAGCAGACCGAACCGATTTCCGCACCGCACCGCACCGCACCCCGACCCGCAGCCGCCTACCGCGGCACAGGCCGCCGCCATCATCGAAGAGGCGTGGAGCGAAGCCGACTGGGGAACGATGATCTGGCTCGCGATGACCACCGGAATCCGGCGCGGTGAGCTGTGCGCGCTCCGGTGGGGCCGGGTTGATCTCGTCTCCGACGTGCTCACCATCCGATCGAGCATCGCCCAACGGGGCGCCCGGACCTGGGAGAAGGACACCAAGACCCACCAGCAGCGCCGCATCACGCTCGACCCGCAGACCGTCGGTCTGCTTGCCGCCTACCAGCGCCACTGCGCGGAGCGAGCGGGGGTACGGCGTGGAGGTGCCCGGCGACGCGCGGATCTTCTCGGCGATGCCGGACGGATCGACGTGGATCAAGCCCGACACCGTCAGCCAGCGCTACGAGCGCATCTGCGCGCGCATCAGCTGGGACATGCACATCCACCAGCTCCGGCACTACTCGGCAACCGAGTTGATCGCCGCCGGTGTCGACGTCCGGACTGTCGCGGGGCGGCTGGGGCACGGCGGTTGGCGGGCGGTAGCGCCACAACATTAACACTGCATCGGCTCGATCATCGACAATCATCGCTGCAGCCGATCCGGGCGAGGTGCACCACGCGGTAATCGAACCGCTCACCGTTAGGTGCCTCTTCGTCGACGCATGCCACCCGCACCCAGGGGTTATCAAAGGCTGTTGTCTCGCCGAATGTTTGCCACGGCCCGTGCTCGTACACCACACCGTCGATATTATGGAGTCACTACTACCGGCGCAGTGAATGTGAGCAAGGTCAGCGCAAGGTTGCCGATATCGGCGCTTATATCTTGTTTCCTTGCCGGTCGCTTGCTTGTCAAATCGCGATGTGACGTCTCTTATGAGCTGAGCCCGGCAAGGAGTTTGTCGCTCTTCGTCTAAAGAGCGCTAGCGGACTGAGGAGATCCGCGCTACCATCCTTCTCGCCGAGCCTGGGAAGAAGAAAGAGGCAGTGCATGCTAGCGAAAGCGCCGGATCTCTTCTTGCAACTTGTCATACTTGCGGGAAGTCAAGAAGGTGCTCGAACGCTCTTTCAAACCATGGTAACTGATCTTGTGAGTGTTGGTTATCCAACCGCTAACGAGGTTGCCGCGCCCAGTGGGAGTGACTGGGGAATCGACACTTACGTCGGCGAACTTGATGTTGATACCTTTGTCTGGCAATCAAAGTACTTCATGCAGTGGACTGGCGAAGCTCAGCGAGGCCAGGTTCGAGGGTCATTTAACGAGGTGCAGCGCAAGGCGGAGGAAAAGGGATTCAAAGTAAGTTCTTGGACTCTCTGTGTACCGTGTGTATTGCCGCCTGAAGAGCAGCAGTGGTTCGACAGATGGGCGAAGCGCATGAGTCGGCAGCACAGCTGTGTAAATACTATCTGGAACGGAGTGGAGCTCCGCCGGCGATTGCTTCAGGCTGATGCGGATACGGTAAGGAATCACTACTTTACTAACGAATCGAATCGTGCGGGTGAGCCTGCAGAAGCAGTTGCTCAAGTGCCAGACCTGTCGACTCTGGTTAGTTCTCTCTTCGTTCGTCAACTAAACGAAGCAGGGCACATTGAGGCAGATGCGGCGAAGGCCCATTTCTTCGTCGCGGAAGCACTTGTAAGAGATATTGCAGCGCGAGGCAATACTGATGGAACTTCGGCCGTGGAAGAACTCCACTTAGAGCTCCACGCGCTTTGGGAGATCGAGTTTAACGATGGCCTGCCCGCCGCAGATGCTAGCGGCATCATTGCTGGGCTCATTAGCAAAGTTTTGGCCGAGGCGGCTCGAACTGCTGACCCGGAGGGGATTAAACTGCGTCCCGCGCATAAACGTGGCGTGGTTCACCGCTTAGTAGAAGCTCGAAGAGCGGGCTGGGTTAGCCATTGGCGAAGTGTTGCAGAGTCCTATGATCCGAAAGAAACGCAAGATGTAGTTCATGGACTGATGGCCGATCGAGCGGTTGGCGGCGGCTCATGACTATTGTTCCCACAACTTCTGGGCGAGACCTTAGTTCCCCGGTTCCGCTCGTACCTGAAGACAGAATGGTCTTCCGGCTGGCGCAGTTGCTGCTACTTCTTGACGAGTCCGAAGCTACCGGTATCGAGATCCCGTCGCTCGACCGGCTTGCCCATTATGACTTCTTTGCTGCGAATCCATTCGTGGTCGTATCGACTGATGATGAGCGCGACGCGGCTGATCGTACTCGCTTGCGGCTTGCCGGCTTCACGAATCAGCAACTCTCGTACGCATCTACGGGCCAGAGATTCTACACTCGCCGCCGAAAGCTGCAGAATGACCTGTCATTGTTAGTGTCGTACGGGCTAGTCCGCATTGGTGGGACCGGATACAAGTTGACGCAGCAGGGACGCGAAGTTGCGCAGCAATTGACAACTGTTTATGCAATGTCTTATCGACATTCGGTCAATATCGTGGTCCGAAGGTTGAATCGGCTGTCAGACAGGCGGTTAACAGAGTCAGCCCAGAGATGGCTCGGGTACTCGTGGCTCCTTATCGACTTGCTGGATGACGTCGCAGAATCGTCGCCATCGCAATGAACGTACGAAAGAGTGGAACGATGGACGCGGAAAGAATATACGGAATTCGGCTGTCGCAACTTTCCCTAATTGGTTCTTCTGCTCGACCGTCGAACTACGGGGTTAGATTCAGCCGAGATGCCGTCACCGAATGGCGCCCACTTTCCGTTATTGCTGGACCTAGTCAGACTGGCAAGACGAGCATTATTGATTTCGTAAGATACTGTCTCGGCGACAGCGAGCACCCGGAACACCCTGAAGTCACCGCAGCAATTCGCTATGCGGCCCTCGAAGTTGAACTTGCAGGCTCTCTTGTAAGCATCGAGCGCTCGGCAACCGGGAGTCCATCTAGCTTTGCATCGATTTGGCAATCAGCACTCGATGACCGCCGGTCCGTCCCAGAGTTACGCAAGCCAACCGAGCCAACGTCGGATCCTACTGGCTTATCTCAGTACGTTCTTGCCGCGTGTGGACTCGAAGGCATAGAGCTTCCCGAGGCTCCGACGAAGGCGGACTCTCGAACCGCAATGCTCAGCAGCCGCGATCTCTTCCGGATTATGTGGGTGCCTAATGAGCGCCTTGACAGTAAGAACTTGCTCGGTGAGGCAAACTATATGGTCGCGCAGAAACTGCGGCAGACCGTAGATGCAATGTTTGATGTGTACGATGCGGACGAGGCTCGGCTCCAAGGCAGGATCCGCAAAGCGGCCGAGGCTGCCAATCAGGCGCGCGCTAGTGCACAATCTGTGCGGCAAGTTGTCCAAGAAGAGTATCCGCTAGGTCCGCTGACTCTTAACGCCGACCTGGAAGCCGCAGAAAGTTCTGTAGCCTCAATCTCGGATGCGATCTCTCGGATCGATGCTGAACGAAGTTCTCATCAGGGCGCTGCACAGAGATTGCACGATGAGTTGAGGTCAGCTCAGCTTGCAGCGCGGGACGCACGGCTTCGGGTTGTTAATCGTGAGAGTCTTATAGACCGGCTCGCGGTTCTTCGCGGTCAGTACGCTGATGACAAGAAGAAGCTGACCTTTCTCAAAGAGGCAGAACGGGTTTTCGATCCGCTAAGAGTAGTAGCATGCCCAGCATGCCTTTCAGCGCTCGACGAATCGCCGAGTGTGGTAGATGAGCAGTGCAGTATGTGCGGTGCTGTCGTTGATATTTTGGACGACGCGCCCCTATCTATTGGAGTTGCTTCGAGGGCAGTTGAAGGTACGCACGATCTTGAAGATGGGGAGGAGGCGGGCGATGATTCAGTTCCGGTTGAAGGACTGCCTACTATCGAACTCGCCGATGTTCCAGATGTAGATGACTCGCTGGAAATGATCGAGCGGGAGTTGAAGGCAACGTCCCGTCGGTTAGATGATTTGAATCAATACTGGACGCGCTTGGATGATGACCTCCAAGTTCTGCGGCAGAGTCAGGCGAACGCAGATCGTGAGGTTGAGGCTACGGCTCAGGCGATCAACCAAATAGCTGACTTGCCTGCGCCGTATCTGGCCGAGCGAGACGAACTCTCACGCCAATTGGCAGAGGCGCGCCTTCGGGTTCAGTACATGCAAACCGGGGTTCGGTTATGGGAACGCGTGGAGGCCGCAGAACTTCAAGCAGATCAATTAGAGGGTCGGGCCTCGCGCCTAAGGAAAGAGCGACGCGACGCTGTGCAGCGGCCTGATCGGGCCGCAGTCATTAGCAAACTCTCTGCGAGATTTGGTGAGATTCTTGCGGAGATCGGCTACCCTAAGTTGAGCGAGCCGCTCGTTAATGACCGGCTAGTTCCGTCGGTTCGCGGTCTCGCTTATACAGCTGCTAGTAGTGGCGGCCTTACCTTGATATCATTGGCATGGTCATGTGCAATTTGGGAGGTTGCATACGAGGAATCCGCTAAGGCTCCAGGGTTGCTGATGATTGACAGTCCCCAAAAGAATCTAGGGCATAGCGCGCATCCCGACGATCCGGATTTCGCTGACACTAGGCTAGTCGAGAACTTTTATCGCCACGTGAAGTCGTGGCTGGCTGGGGCTGGGCGAGGTGCGCAGCTTGTTGTCATCGATAACAGTCCTCCAGCAATCGTTGATGACGATGTCATCGTCCGATTCACTAGAGACCGAGATCGTCCGCCGTATGGTCTTATTCATGATGCCATTGACTAGCTATTGTCTTACTTGGCTCTCCTCGAAGGAGGATCGTCCGCGCCTTGGTCGCTGCTCGTGCCGTGAGGTGTCAGTGGGGCGGAGCTGCGACAGAGGTCGCCGAGTAGGCCGAGGGCCTGCAGTCAACTTATACGTCTGAACGGGTGGTCTTCTGGATCCTGCGCGTGGAGCGAACCGCGGTCCAACGCTGCTGATGGAGTCGCCGTAGGCGAAGTGCAGGAGTCTATAATGCCTGGTAGATGACCTGATCGACGGAGTACGAGGCTCGCGTAGTGCGTAGGTCTGGGGTTCGACTCCCCAAGGCGGCTCCACAGCTCGGCCGATGACAGGAAGAACGGCCTGCCCTCGGCGCGGTCGGCCCGGGGTGATCCGCGGATTGCTCCGCCGACGCCGATGAGTTCGTCACCTGCGCCGGGTCGTAACCGGCGTGAGCGATACGGATGCTGATCTGGGCAAGGTCGTTGTGAACAGGTCGATGTCGCTGGACGGCTTCATCGCCGGCCCCGACAACGCGATGGACTGGGTCCTCGAGTACAACAAGTACGCGTTTCCCGAGGTCATGGAGGCCACCGGCGCCATGCTCGTCGGCCGGGGCACCCACGAGGTCGGCAAGCGGATGTCCGACGAGGACACCGACTACGACGGGGGGACGATTTTCGTCCTGACGCACCGGCCACCGGACGAGCCGGAGCACGGGATCACCTTCCTGACCTGCGACCTCGCGGAGGCCGTCGCCACGGCGCGCGCCGCCGCGGGTGGGAAGGACCTGGAGATCCTCGGTGCCGACGTGGCCAGTCAGTGCCTGCAGCGAGGGCTCGTCGACGAGGTCCTGGTGTATGTCCTGCCGGTGCTGCTCGGCGACGGCGTGCGCTTCTCGACGTCGGGCCTCGGCAGGATCGACCTGGAACCGTTCGGCAACGAGCAGTCGGGTCCTGTGACGATGCTCCGCTTCCGCGTGCGGAAGTAGGAGCGGCGGGGTCCGGCAATCGACTGGTGTGGTGAAGCCTCGACGAGAGAGCCCCGACCCTTCGGCCCGGGCCATCTCGTGGGCTCCTGTCTCACCCCGCCAACTGGTGCCGCAGGGCCTCGGCGTCGTGCATGGCTGACATGTGCAGGAACCGCCCGTCGCGGACCGTGTAGATGGCGTACTCGATGATCTCGATCGGCGCGCCGCTCGGAGCCACCCCGAGCCACTCCTTCACGGGAGTTCCGGTGTTGATCAGTCGCGCGGCCAGTCGATCGCCGTCAACGGCGATTTCCTGGGTCTCCCAGTGGAAGTCGGGTACTGCATCGGCGATCCCGCGCAACTGGGCGATGACATCGTCGCGGGTGCCCGGCTCGCTCTGCAGGGTGATGCTGTCGTGGATGAACTCGTGCATGCGGTCGAACTCATGGGCGTTGAGCGCCGCGATGTAGCGCTCGTAGAAGTCGCGCAGGTTGCTCTCGGGCATGGTCGCCCTCTCTGAAGATGTGGATGGGGATGAGGCCGAGGGTTCAGGCCTGTGCGTAGCCGCCGTCGACGAACCACTCGGTGCCGTTGACGTAGCCCGCGGCGTCCGACGCCAGGAACGTCGCGGCACCTGTGGCCAGTCATTCCGCTCCCTCCGGTCAGGCCACGAGCTCTCCGCCGTCGACGACGATGTCGGCGCCGTGGACGAAGCTGCTCTGGGTCGAGGCGAGGAAGGTCACGGCAGCGGCGATCTCCTCCGGGGCGGCGAGCCGCTCGGCGGGCACGGCGGCCGCGATCGCCGCCTTCGTCTCGTCGGCGCGTTCGCCGAGGACGTCGAACAGCGGTGTGTCGGTCGGACCCGGCGAGATCGCGTTGACGCGGATGCCCCGGCCGCGCAGTTCGTTGGTCCAGGTGCGCGCGTAGGAGCGGATGGCCGCCTTCGACGCCCCGTACGGACCCATGCCGGCCATGCCGTTCTGGCTGGCCGTCGAGCTCGTGAGTATCACCGATGCGCCGACGTTGAGCAGCGGAAGGGCCCTCTGCACGGTGAGGACGGTGCCTTTGACGTTGATGTCGAAGACCCGGTCATGGGCCTCCTCGGTGAGCTCTTCCAGCGTGGCGAGGTGGTTGACACCCGCGTTGGCGAACAGGACGTCCAGCCCCCGCCCGCGCTCGCGTACCTGCTGGTACAGGCGATCCAGATCGGCGGCGACGCTGACGTCACCGGGCACCGCCGTGGCGTCCCCGATCGTGGCGACCGCCTTCTCCAGCTCGTCCAGGCGCCGCCCGGTGACGAAGACGTGTGCACCCTCTTCGGCGAAGCGCCGTGCTGTGGCCAGGCCGATCCCGGTGCCGCCGCCGGTCACGACGGCGGTCTTTCCTTCGAGCAGTCCCATGAGACGAACCCTCCCCGAGTTCTGCAACGATCGATCCTGAACTCGAAGCTAGCACATTCCGCATCGATCGATGCAAAACGGACGCGCCGGGCGTCGAACTAGGGAGGAGTGAGACGCGTGGTCGACCTCAGTGGAGCGGCCACTGACGGAGGATCGCGTCGGCGATCGCCCGGAGCTCCTCCTGGTCGACACCGCTCGCAGCCTGCACGGAGATGCCGTACGCCACGGTGGTGAGTAGACGGGCGAGCAGCCCCGGATCGACCTCCGGGGGTAGGTCGCCGTCATCGACGGCTCGCGTGAACCGCTCGCGGACAAGGGTGCAGGTGTCGTCTCGCCAGGCGGCGAGGAGGTCGCGGACCTGCAGCCCCGAGTCGCTGGTGGCCAGGGCGCCCTGGACCCCGAGGCACCCGTGTGGGTCGTCGGGGCGAGTGGTGGTCAGGATGGTGCCGGTCAGGATCGCGGAGGCGACGCCGAGGGCGGTCGGCTCGTCCAGTGCCCGGTGCAGGTAGGCGCTCGGGCCTTCGCTGTAGCGCTCGAGGGCCTTGCGGAACAGTTCTTCCTTGTTGCCGAAGGTCGCGTACATGCTGGTGGTGGAGATGCCCATCGCGCCGGTCAGGTTGGCCAGGCTGGCCCCCTCGTAGCCCTGCTCCCAGAACACCCGCAGGGCGCGCTCGAGAGCCTCGTCGACGTCGAACCCTCGCGGTCGACCGGTCCGGCGGCGCTGTTCGGTCTCCATCGCTCCAGGCTACCTTTTCTGTATCGATCGATGCGGAACCAGAGGCTGGGCGCGACCGATCATCGCGACGTAGATCAGTCCGAAGAAGATGCGGCGAGGATGTCGAGACCGGCCCGGCGGCTCCGTCCCAGGGCCAGATGCAGCCACCGTGGCCGCACCGCACCGAGGAGACCCAGCATGGCGAAGTACCTGCTTCTCAAGCACTACCGCGGCGCCCCCGAGTCCGCGAACCCCGTCCCGATGGACCAGTGGACCCCGGAGGAGGTCCACGACCACGTGCAGTACATGAACGACTTCGCCGCCCGGCTCGAGAGCACCGGTGAGTACGTCGACAGCCAGGCGCTCTCGCCCCGGGGCACGTTCGTCCGGTACGACGGGGAGGGTCGGCCGCCGGTCACCGATGGGCCGTTCGCGGAGACCAAGGACCTCATCGCCGGCTGGATGGTGATCGACGTCGGCACCTACGAGCGCGCGCTCGCGCTCGCCGGCGAGCTGTCGGCAGCCCCCGGAGCCGGTGGCAAGCCGATCCACGAATGGCTCGAGCTGCGCCCGTTCCTGGGCGCACCGCACACGGTCACCGAGTGACGGCGCCGGCCAGGGAAGATCAGCTGATGGACGAACTGCTGCTGAGGGAGCTGACTCCCGCGGTGATCGGCGTCCTCGTGCATCGCGGGGTCGATTTCGCGACAGCCGAGGACGCCGTGCAGGAAGCACTCATCCAGGCCGCGCTGACCTGGCCGGACCGTCGACCTGCCGACCCGAAGGGCTGGCTGGTCACGGTCGCCTGGCGCAAGTTCCTCGACGCCCGCCGCTCCGAGGTCTCCCGTCGCGACCGGGAGCAGCGGGTCGAGGTCGAGCCGCCACCCGGGCCGACCGAGACCGCGGACGACACGTTGCAGCTCTTCTTCCTGTGTGCCCATCCGTCGCTGTCTCCGGTCTCCGCGGTGGCCCTCACGCTGCGTGCCGTCGGTGGCTTGACCACCCGGCAGATCGCGCAGGCCTACCTCGTGCCGGAGGCGACGATGGCGCAGCGGATCAGCCGAGCAAAACGCACGGTCGCTGATGTGCGGTTCGATCAGCCGGGCGACCCGGCGACCGTGCGGCGGGTGCTCTACCTGGTCTTCAACGAGGGCTACAGCGGCGACGTCGACCTGGCGGCCGAGGCGATCCGGCTCACCCGGCAGTTGGCGTCGATGACCGATGACGAGGAGACCGCGGGGCTGCTGGCGTTGATGCTGCTGCACCACGCCCGGCGACCGGCGCGGACCGGGCCCGACGGCAGCCTGGTCCCCCTGGCCGAGCAGGACCGCTCCCGCTGGGACACCGCGCTCATCGCCGAGGGCGTCGCCATCCTGCAGAAAGCGCTGGGTCGCGACCGGCTCGGTGAGTTCCAGGCGCAGGCCGCCATCGCTGCCCTGCACGCCGACGCGCCGCGCGCCGAGGAGACCGACTGGGTGCAGATCGTCGAGTGGTACGACGAGTTGCTCCGGCTGACCGGGAGCCCGGTCGTGCAGCTCAACCGGGCCGTCGCGGTCGGCGAGGCCGACGGCCCCGCGGCCGGCCTCGCGGCCTTGGCCACTGTGGACCCCGGCCTGCCTCGCCACACCGCCGCCTCGGCGTACCTCCACGAGAAGGCGGGCGACCTTCGGACCGCGGCACGCTTGTACGCAGACGCCGCCCGGTTCGCCCCCAACCTCGCCGAACGTCACCACCTCACCCTGCAGGCAGCGCGGATCAGCCAGTCGCTGCGCACGTGAGGCCGGAGGTCGTCGGGTGGCAGGCTCGCTCCCCATGATCGACGATTTCGCGAAGGCGTACCTCCACAGCGACCTGCGTGACGTGCGGGAGACGATGCTCTGGAAGCTGGAAGGGCTCACCGAGTACGACGTCCGTCGCCCCCTGACCTCGACGGGGACCAATCTCCTCGGCCTGGTCAAGCACCTGTCGAACACCGAGGCCCGTTACTTCGGCGACGTGTTCGGGCGCCCGTTCCCTGAACGACTGCCCTGGTGGGACGAGGACGCCGACTTCGCCGCCGACAAGTGGGTCACCGAGCACGAGTCACGCGCCGAGATCGTCGACCGGTACCGGCGCGCGTGGGAGCACTCGGACTCGACGATCGCCGCTCTCGACATCGACGCCCCCGGCCACGTGCCCTGGTGGCCGCGCCCGGACGTGAAGCTGTTCAACGTCATGGTCCACGTGCTCACAGAGACCAACCGGCACGCCGGGCACGCCGACATCCTGCGCGAGCAACTGGACGGGGCGGTGGGAACGGCCGCATGGAACACGGCCCTGCAAGAACGAGGCGCAGCCTTCTGGGAGGCCCACCGAGCGAAGATCGAGCGGGCGGCCATGGCGGCAGCTGATCCGGCTCAGGCCTGATCGGCGAGTGATCAGCCCGAGTCGCACATCAGCGCCCTGCCGGGGGCACTTTCGTACGGATCGCAGCGATCACCGGGCGCAAGCGAGGCTCCTGCCCGTCACATCGCGATTTCCGGCCTTCAGGCGGTGGTGGCATCGCGGCGCACTGCCCGGCCCACACGCCGGGCTTCGATGGAGATGTCGCGGAGTGCGCCGCTGATGGAGATCGTGTAGCCGACGAAGTACAGCCCGGGTGCGATGGCGACTCCCGAGGTCGGCGGGCGCCCGTCGCCGTCGAGGATGCCGAGGTGGCCGACCATCTTGTCGAGGCCTTGGCGGTAGCCGGTCGCGGCGATGACCACGTCGGGGGTGATCACGGAGCCGTCGGCCAGCCGGACCCCGGACTCCTCGAACCCGGCGACCGACGCCACGGGCTTGACCTTGCCCGACGTCACGGCGTCGATGAGGCCGACGTCCTGGACGGGGACCGCGCGGTCCCGGAGCACGCGCGTGTACATGCCCTCCTGCGGCCGGCGGAGGCCGTACGCGCTCAGGTCGGGGATGCTCAGCCGGGCCTGCACGCGTGCCGCCCGGTCGACCGCGGTGCGCGGGGCGTGGCGCAGCAGGATCCCGGATGCCTGCGCGGGCCATCCCGCCACGTCGCGGCGGACGATGTGCGGCGGCGTCCGGACCGCGAGGCGCACGCGACGCGCACCGCCGGCCGCCAGGTCGGCCGCGATCTCCGCCCCGGTATTGCCGACGCCGACGACGAGGACGTCGCGCCCGGCGTACGGAGCGGGGTTGCGGTAGTCCTTCGCGTGGAGGAACTCGCCGGTGAACGTCCCCCGTCCCGCCCAGTCCGGCAGATGTGGGGTGTGGTTGTGGCCGGTGGCGACCACGACCGTGCGCGCGGACAGTTCCTCGCCGCCGGCGGTGCGCAGTAGCCACCGGGTGCTGTCGTGTGCAGCGTCGTTCGCGCGGTCGACCCGCTCGATCTCGATGCCGGTGCGGACGTCGAGACCGTGGTGCTCCCTGTACTGCTCCAGGTACCGCACCAGGTCGTCGCGAGCCACCCAACGGCCGTAGGACCGCGGAATCGCGAACCCCGGAAGGCCGGACAAACTGCGGATGGTGTGGAGGCGCAACCTGTCGTAATGGGAGCGCCAGCTCGACGCCACGGCCTCACTGCGCTCCAGGACGGTGACGGGAATTCCGTGTCCCTTGAGAACGGCGGCCGTGGCGAGCCCGGCGGGACCACCGCCGATGACGTACGCCTGCCCAGCACCCTGCCCGATGGGGACGACCATCCCGACAACCTCGCTTCTCCGGTGTGCACCGCCGCGACAACGTAGCCAATCCGGGCCCCTTGTGGATCAGTGGAACGGCGTCCCCTCGCTGGCGGGGGTGAACGGCGAGCTCTCGCCGTCGCCGGTCCGGGATGATGGAAGTACATGACCCGACAGCCAGGGAGCGGATGCCGTGACGGTCGACGAGCTGGTGGTCGAGTTCGCGTTGACGCGACTCGACAACCCGGGCCTCGACCTCGAGGAGATCGCTGCACTGGTCGTCCGACGTGTCGGACCGGACCAGATGCTCGAGTTCGCGTCGCGGAACCTCGGAGTGCGCGGTGAGCTGCGGGGCGGCGCGTTCGAGTCGGCCGTCGAGTACGTGCTCCGCACCGTGCTGCAGCTGAGGGACGACGTGGGCGACTGACGCTCTCCCACCACGCGACCGAGCATCCGGCCGTCACATGGACACATGTCGCGGTCCGAAGGGCCTTGTGAACCGCGATATGTGTCCACGTCGCGGTCGCCGTCTGGCTACGCCTTCTCGCCACGCTCGGAGCGGTCGCGCGGGAGCGCGTTGGTCTGCTGCCGCAGCTTCTCCACGTCCCAGCGGAACTGGCCGGTTGGCAACGTCAGGTCCGGGGTGATCCAGCCACGCTCCACGTAGCGCGCCAACGTCCCAGGGGGAGCCGTCGAGGAGTTGGCGACGCGGCCGGACGTGATCGAGCGGCTGATGGCCGCGCACCTGCCGAACGACGACGGTCTGTGCGTCGAGTGCACGACCCCGGGCCACGGGACGCCACGCGCGCTGCGGAACCCCCGTCGGCCGCCCGGCTGAATCCACTCTTCGTCGCCTGTTCCGGCTCGGAGCCGGGGGTAGCCTGCATTTGTGGCCGCATGGGAGCGGGCCCATCGGCTTCCGCTCGGCGCGGAGATCGCGCTGGCGTTCGCAACGGGCGCCGGCACGTTCGCCCTGGCAGCCGTAGTTCTGGAGCACATCGACTCCGGGGTGGTCGCTGCGGTCCTTGGCGTCGTGTGTTTCGTCGCCGTGGTCGCGATCGCCAAGTTCGTGAGTGTCGTGTACGCGGTCCCGGCGGGTATGGCGGGCACGCTCGCCTTCGACTGGTTCTACCTGCCGCCGACGCACGCGTTCGAGTTCCCGGACACGGCCAACCTGGTGGACCTCATCGCCTATCTGGTGGTGGGCGTCGTCCTGGGTGAGCTGGCGGCCCACACCGCCCGCCGTGCCCGTGCCGCCGAGCATGCCCACCGTGAGATCGCCGACGAGCAGGTGGCGCTTCGTCGGGTGGCGACCCTCGTCGCCGAGGACGTACCCGCCGGTGACTTCTTCGCCTCGGTGGCGGAGGAGGCCGGCACCCTGCTCGACGTGCACGGCATCCGGCTCGCCCGCTACGAGAACGGGACGGAGCTCGTGCACGTGGCCGAGTGGAGTCGGCCCGGCTGCGCTCCTCCTGCCTACCAGCGCACGGAGGTCGACGGGACGACCGTGTCCGCCGAGGTGCTCCGCACGGGGCGCGCCGTCCGCATCGACAACTACGAGGACGTCGCCACGCCGTTCACTCAGGGCACGGATCTGAAGTCGGTTGTCGGCGTTCCCGTTGTCGTCGACAACCGGCGGTGGGGCGTGATGATCGCCTGGTCCGTGAGCGGCCCGCTCCCGGCCGAGACGGAAGTCCGGTTGACCGGCTTCACCGAGCTGGTCGCCACCGGGATCGCCAACGCGCAGGCCCGGGTGGAGCTGCGGAGCTTCGCCGAGGAGCAGGCCGCCCTGCGGCGGGTGGCGACGCTGGTGGCGGGCGGGGCGGGACCGGCCGAGACGTTCGGCTTCGTGGCGGGTGAGGTCGGCAGGCTGTTCGGCGCGGACGTCGCCGTCGTGTTCCGGTACGAGCCGGACGGCACCGGCACGGTCGTCGGTGTGTGGAGCGTGCCCGGGGTGGTGTTCCCGGACACCGCACGGTTGCCGGTAGCGGACACCGGCACGGCCGCAATAGTGCTGGAGACCGGCCGGCCGGTGCGGACGGATCGGTTCGAGGGTCCCGAAGGATCGATCGCGAACTGCTTCGCGCACCTCGGTGCGAGGTCGGGGGCGGGGGCACCGATCACCGTCGACGGGCGGCTGTGGGGAGTCATGATCGCCGCGTCGCGCACGGAGCCGCTCCCGCCGGGCACCGAGGTACGGCTGGCCGGCTTCACCGATCTGGTCGCCACCGCTCTCGCCGATGCCGATGCCCGGGCCGCGCTCACCGCCTCGCGCGTGCGGATCGTGGCCGCCGCCGACACCGCGCGCCGCCGCATCGAGCGCGACCTGCACGACGGCGCCCAGCAACGCCTCGTCTCACTCGCCCTGTACCTGCGCGGCAGCGTGCAGCAGGCGGTACCGCCCGGCGCCGACTACCTGACCGCGCAGCTGGACCGGGTCGTCGACGAGCTGGGTGAAGTGCTCGGCGACCTGCGCGAGATCGCCCGCGGTCTGCACCCGGCCGCCCTCGCCGAGGGCGGCCTGCGCTCCGCGGTGAAGACGCTGGCCCGCCGCTCCGCCGTTCCCGTCCGTCTCGACATCCGCGTCGACACCCGGCTGCCGGAGCCGATCGAGCTCGCGGCCTACTACACCGTTTCCGAGGCGCTCACCAACACGGCCAAGCACGCGGACGCCAGCGTGGTCGACGTCGAGGTGAGAACGGACGGCAGCCTCCTCCACGTCTGCGTCAGCGACGACGGGTGCGGTGGCGCCGACAGCGGCGGCGGGTCCGGTCTCGTCGGCCTCAAGGACCGCGTCGAGGCACTCGGTGGCCGGCTCTCGGTGCACAGCCCGCTCGATGCAGGCACGTCCGTGAGCGTTTCCCTGCCCCTCGCCGCGCCCCACGGGCACACAGGGGGGCGCCCTGAAACAGGGCGCTAGGACTCAGGTGCTGGTGATCAGGCCGACCACCAGGCCGAGGATCGCGGTGTTGTAGACGAACGTGAGCAGTCCGTGGGCCAGCACCATCCCGCGCGCGCGGGCGGAGCGGATCTCGACGTCGGAGGTGACGAACGTCGTGCCGACGGTGAAGGCGAAGTAGGCGAACTCCAGCAGCGTGGGGGCCGGGGTGGCGGGGAACGCCAGCGGAGGGTCGTCGGCGCCGAGGTAGAGCTGGGCGTAGCGCTCGGCGTAGCTCAGGTGCAGGATCGCCCACGCGAGCAGAACGGTGATGACGTTGACCACCCGGATGGTGTCGGCGACGCCTCCGGTGCCCTCGACGCCGACGATCTCCAGGCCGGACCCGAGGAGGATGATCGCCGTGGACAGGGTGATGAGGTAGCTCGTGCGGCCACTGGCCAGCCACTTCGGCCAGTCCTGGTCACCGCTGCTCGACCGGCGCACCCGGAAGACCCGGATCCCGATGTAGCAGCTGCCCACGACGATCCAAATCAGGCTCGTGACCATGAACGGGCGGAGGTCCGCCTCGGGATCCTCGGGGTTGACGATGGCGGCCAGGCTGGTCAGGAGCAGGAGGACGTCGACCGCCCGGGCCGCCCATCGACCTGCCGTGCGCGCCGGCGAGCCGGAAGCCCGCCGGGTCCCGGCGCTGCCGGGTTCGGCGTCCGCTGGTGTCGTCGGCTCGGTCACTGTCGTCCCCGTTCATCGCGCCGTGGCGGATCGGGTTCTGCAGTCTGCCCGCTGCAGGTCGTTGCGCGAACCATCGACAGGGGTCAGTCCCCCGGTCGTGCCTACCGGGGTGCCGTCACGAGGTGCGGTCGAATAAGGACGCGATCTGCGCGCGTTCGTCCGGGTCGAGCGTGAGGTCGAGCGCGTCGGATACGTCGGTGAACTGGGCCGCGTTGCGGGGTGCGACGAGCGGGGCTGTGACCAGCGGCGCGCTGGTGACCCAGGCGAGGGCGAGGGCGGCGGCGCCGACTCCGCGGCGGTGGGCGGCGGCGGCCAGGAGGTCGAGGCCGCGCCACGTGGGTTCGTCCAGGGGACGCAGCGAGCCAGGGGCCACCACCATCCGGCTTGCCGGGTCCGGCGCCACACCCCGCTGGTAGCGCCGGACAGCGTTCCTCCGGCCAGCGGGCTGTAGGGGGTGTAGCCGAGGCCGTGTTCGGCCACGAGGCGCCACACGTCGGACTCGTCGGACCTGTTGAGCAGGTTGTACTCGTTCTGGACCCACTCGTAGCGAGGCAGGCCGTGCCGGTCCGCGGCAATGAGGGACGACTCGAGCTGCGACGCGGTGACGTTGCTGGCGCCGAAACCGCGGATTCGGCCGGACTCGAGCAGGGCCGCGAACGTCTCCAGCGTTTCCTCGATCGGGGTTTCGTCGTCCGGGCCGTGCGACAGGTACAGGTCGACACGGCCGAGTCGTTCTTCGCTGATCGCGAACTGATGCGCGATGTGCTCGGCGGTCAGCGTGACTCGGCGCTGATCCGGCGACACCAGGTTGCCGACCTTGGTGGAGATCAGCACGTCGCTGTCGGGATGTTCGGCGCTCCACAGTCCCACGACCTGTTCGCTGATTCCTCCCGAGTAGGAGTCGGCGGTGTCCAGCACGGTGATACCCAGCGCGGTCGCCGAGTCGATCTGACGATGATCATCCTGGTCGCGTCGCAATGTCAACTGCGCTGCCACCTCGTCGGCATGCCGAATCGGCAGGCGATCGCGATTCCATCTCGGGTTGGGTGATATGTCTTCTTCGGCGATTTCGTTGCGGGCCCGGTGATCTCGAGCCGCCCGGAATCCGCCCCCGTCCGAGGCCCGAGGATTAGTGTGAGGCGAGTGAGCGGATTTCCGCAGACTCGTGTCCCGGTCCGGCCTCCCGTTTCGCCGCCTCCTGCCCCCACCCGTGTCCCCGAGAGCGCGCAGTCCTGGGCGCTGGGGAGACGCGAGGACGCTCGCCTGGTGACCGGGGCGGGCAACTACGTCGGTGACCTCAAGGTCGCGGGCTGCCTCGATGCGGCCTTCGTGCGCAGCACGGTCGCCCACGGGCGGCTGCTCGCGGTCGACACGAGCGCGGCCGCCGAGGTCGAGGGCGTCGTCGGGGCCTGGAGCGCCGCCGACCTGGGCGACGACCTGGCCTTCGTCCCCCCGTTCATGCCGTCCGCCGACGCCGGCGATCCGCGGCGGTGTGCGGCCCTGGCCGTCGACCGGGTGCGGTTCGTCGGGGAGCCGCTCGCCATCGTCATCGGCACCGACCGCTACGTGGCGGAGGACGGCGCCGATGCGGTGCGGGTGGAGATCGACCCCCTTCCCGTGCTGGTCGACCCCGGGGCGGCCGCCGCGTCGTCGACGTGGCTCTTCGACGGGGTGGACAACGTCGCGATGGAGATGGAGTTCGGGACACCCATCGACGACGAGGTGTGGCAGCGGGCCGCCGTCGTGGTGGAGGGCGCCTACCGGCAGCCGCGCCTCGCCCCCACCCCGATGGAGCCGCGGGCGATCCTCGCCGTTCCCGAGGCCGACGGTCAGCTGAGCGTCTGGGTCTCGCACCAGGCACCCCACCGGCTGCGCAACGACCTCGCCAAGACACTGGGGCTCGACGCGGAGCGGATCCGGGTGCGGGTCGCCGACAGCGGTGGCGCCTTCGGGGCGAAGAGCGGCACGTTCCCCGAGTACCTGTCGGTCGTCGGGCTGGCGGTCAAGCTGGGCCGTCCGGTGCGGTGGCTGGAGGACCGCGCCGAGACCCTGTCCGGTTCCACCCACGGTCGCGGCCAGAACCAGCGGGTTCGGCTCGCCGCCGACGAGAACGGCCGGATGCTGGCGCTGGCACTGGAGGTCGACGCCGACGTCGGCGCGTACCCGACCACCGGTTTCGTCGCCGGCGAGACGGGGATGGCCGCCGCCGGTGTGTACCTGACCCCCCAGGTGCACGCCCGGGTCCGGGTGGTCGTCACCAACACCACCCCCACCGCCCCCTACCGCGGTGCCGGCCGCCCCGAGCAGGTCTACGCCGTCGAGCGCACCGTCGACCTCCTCGCCCGCCGCCTCGACATGGACCCGGCCGAGCTGCGGCGGCGCAACTTCATCCCGCCGGAGGCGTTCCCGTACCACTCACCCACCGGCCGGGTCTTCGACAGCGGGCAGTACGCGCTGGCCCTGGACAAGGCCCTCGAACTGGTCGACTACGCCCACTGGCGCGAGGAACAGCGCAGGCGCAGGCGCTCAGGCAACGAGCGGCCGCTCGGCATCGGGCTCTGCAGCTTCGCCGAGCGCTCGGGGCTCGAACAGGCGCCCATGGCACACGAGTGGGCGTCCGTCGACGTCGCGCCCGACGGGAGCGTCACCGCCCGCGTCGGCACCTGTTCCACCGGGCAGAGCCACGAGACGGTCTTTCCGGAGCTCGTGGCGCGCACGCTGGGCATCCATCCGGGCCGGGTCTCGCTCATCGAGGGCGACACCGACGAGACGGTGCAGGGCATCGGCACCTTCGGGAGTCGCTCGATGCAGGTCGGAGGCTCGGCGCTGCACCGGGCCGCACTGGAGCTGATCGAGGAGGCGAAGCGCCGCGCCGGGGAGCCGGACGCCCGCTACGCCGACGGCACCGTGATCGCCGGGCAGCGCAGCTGGACGCTGGCTGAGCTCGCGTCGGCGTCCCCGGAACCGCTGCGGGCCGGTGGCGTGTACGACACCCCAGCCGCCTTCCCCTTCGGGACCTACGTGGCCGTGGTCGAGGTCGACCGGGAGCTGGGCAATGTGCGTGTGCTGCGCCTCGTCGCCGTCGACGACTGCGGGGTGGCGGTCGACCCGGAGATCGTGGAGGACCAGACGCGCGGAGGCATCGTGCAGGGGCTCGGCCAGGCGCTGTACGAGGTGATGCCGTACGACGAGCAGGGCGTGCCGCAGGCCGACGGGCTGCTCGGCTACCTGCTGCCGACGATCGGTGAGCTCCCGCCCATCAGCCTCGACACCACCGTCACTCCCAACCCGAACACGGCGCTGGGCGCCAAGGGCGCGGGCGAGGCCGGCTGCATCGGCACCCCGCCCGCGATCGTCAACGCCGTCATCGACGCGCTGGGACCGCAGGCCGCCGGCACGTCCACGGACATCGGCGGCATGCAACTGCCACTGACCCCGGAGACCTGCTGGCTCGCAGCCGCCGGCCAGGAGGTGGGCGCCCGATGAAACCGGCACCTTTCGACTACGTCGCCCCGGCGGAGCTGTCCGACGCCGTCACCGCGCTCGCCGAGCGACCGGAGACGGCCCGCGTGCTGGCCGGCGGCCAGAGCCTCGTGCTGGAGATGCACTACCGGCGCGAACGGCCCGCGCTGCTGGTCGACATCAACAACGTGCGCGAGCTGGACACGATCACCGTGGACGGTGACGCGCTGCGCGTCGGTGCCCTCGCCCGGCACCGCGCCTTCGAGACACCGACCGTGGCGCCGGGGGCGCTGGGGCGGCTGTTGAGCCGGGTCAGCCCGCTCATCGCGCATCCGCCGGTGCGGGCGAGAGGCACCATGGCCGGCAGCCTGGCGTGGGCCAACCCGGTCTCCGAGTGGTGCGCCACGGCCGTGGCCCTGGATGCCGGGATCGAGCTGACCGGGCCGGCGGGCAGCCGGCTGGTGGGTGCGGGCGACTACTTCGTCGGCCCCTTCCGCACCGCGCGGCGGCCGGACGAGATCCTGACGTCGGTACGGCTGCCGCTGCTTCCGGGGACCGAGGCCGGCACGGTCGGCGTCGGCTTCTGCGAGCAGCACCGCACCCACGCCAGCTTCGCCCAGGTCGCGGTGGTCGCCGTGCTGACCCTGCGGGACGGGGTGATCGTCGAGTCCCGCCTGGGGCTGGCCGGGGCGGCCGACCGGCCGGTGCGTGCTCATGAGGCCGAGCGTCATCTGGTCGGCCGGGAGCCCGAGCCCGCGGTCTTCGCCCGAGCCGCCGAGTTGGCCGCGGCAGGCGCTGATCCGCTTTCCGAGCCGCACGCAGGTGTCGAGTACCGGCGGCACGCGATCGGCGTGCTCGTCCGGCGAGCGCTGGTGCAGGCCCGCGAGGACAGCGAGAGCGACGAATTCTTCAGCGGCGGGGGCCGCCACGGACACGACGGCTGGGAGGCACGATGACAGGGCGGATCCCGGTACAGCTCACGGTCAACGAGACCGCGTACGACGTCACGGTCGAGCCACGACGGCTGCTGGCCGACGTGCTGCGCGAGGATTGCGACCTCACCGGCACCAAGCTCGGATGCGAGCACGGCGTGTGCGGCTCCTGCACCGTCCTGGTCGACGGCGAGGGGGTGCGTTCCTGCCTGATGTTCGCGGTGCAGTGCGCCGGCCGTGACATCCGGACGGTCGAGGGGCTGGCGGCGGACGGAGAACTGCACGCCTTCCAGGAGGCGATCTCCGCCGAGCACGGCCTGCAGTGCGGGTTCTGTACGGCCGGGTTCGTGATGCTGGTGGTCGGCGCCCTGGAGGAGGACCCGACGATCGCCGAGGATCCCGAGCGCCTGGACGGGCTGCTGAGCTCGAACCTGTGCCGCTGCACGGGCTACGAGGGCATCCGTCGCGCGGTGCTGCGGGTGTACGGCAAGGACGGCACGCGTCAGGAGAACGAGGTCGCGGAGGACTGAGCGGGGATCAGTCGTCGCGTCGCCGTGCGACGAAGAGCAGCGCGTCCTGCCCGTCGAGCAGATCCGCACCGGCTGCCTCGGTGAGAAGGCCGTTCGCGACCACCTCGCCGAGCTCTGCCCGGAGGTCGTCGGCGTGCTCACGCCACAACGTGTAGAGCCTGCGCCAGTGCTCGTGGTGGAAGGCGTTGGGCACGCGTGCCTCCACATCGAAGCCGGCGTGGTCGAGAAGTTGCTCCCACGAGCCGGGAGACCCGGCACCGTCGACCGGTCCTGCGCTGCTGTGAAGACCAGGCGCCCACCGGCCGAGAGAAGGCGGTGCACCTCACGCAGCGCGTCAGCGCGGCTCGGAGCGAAGGGCAACGCGTCGATGCTCACCGCGCCCTGGGCGATGCCGGCCGCCAGCCCCGTGGAGCCGAACTCGGCGATTCGGAATGAGGCCCGCCCCTCGGTGAGGAACTGCGGAGACCGCGATCTCGCCAGTTCGATCGCGACCGGACTCAGGTCGACTCCGACCAGGCGGGCGGACAGGGCACGGGCGAGCCACAGGCCAGGACCGCCGCGGCCGCACCCGAGATCGAGGAGGGTGTCGTCCGGCCTCAGCCGGACGCCGGCCACAACGTGCCCGAGCAGCCACCAGCAGCACGAGCTGAAGGGGTCGACCTCTGCCGGGTACTGGTCGCCCAGTGCTTCCGCCCAGAGCTCCCTCACCAGGGGGCTGTCGTGCAGAACCCGGAAGGCCAGGTCGTAGCTCTCAGCCTCGCTGCCTGATTTGTCCGATTCACTCATCGGGAAGAAGATCCCACGAACCGGGCCGACCGCGCGCCGCGGGGCGCTCAGCGGCCGGCGACCGCCAGCCGCACGCCCAGCCTCACCAGCACGGTGCCGCTGACGGTAGCCGCCCGACTGCCGCGTCGCCCGCCGGCCGGCGGCAGGTCCGGGTGGGCCGCGGCGCCCTCGCCACGCGTCCGCCACACCGCCCACCCCGCCCGTACCCCCAGCAGGACCAGCACCGCCGCGCCGACCACGCGCAGCACGAGGTACGCCACCTCCGACGCGGCGACGAGTGCGGCGAAGCCGCCTGCCGCGAGCAACGCCAGACGTAGAGCCCGGCCTCCAGGCCGAGCACGGTGGGCACCGCGCGAGCCAGCGGATTCCGGCGGCGCAGCCTGCGGGAAACGTGGTGAAACCGTGGTGAAGCCGCACTGAATGCGCTCGGCCGCACGCTCTCCTCGTCGTCGTGGCAACCAGGGCCACGCGGGAACACGAGGGGCCGATGAACACCACATCATCGCCGTCCGCGATCGCGGCGGCCGGACTGCGCAAGTCGTTCGGTGACAAGGTCGTCCTCGACGGTGTCGATCTGCGAGTCCCGGCGGGAACGGTCTTCTCGTTGCTCGGCCCGAACGGTGCCGGGAAGACCACCGCCGTCCAGATCCTGTCCACGCTCATCAGTGCCGACTCCGGGGAGATCCACATCGCGGGTCACGACCTTCGTCGCGACCCCGACGCCGTACGGGCCGTGATCGGCGTGACGGGACAGTTCTCCGCGGTGGACAACCTCCTCACCGGGGAGGAGAACCTCCAGCTGATGGCGGACCTGCACCATCTGGAGCGGGGGGAGGGCCGTCGCCGCGTGGCCGGGCTGCTGGAGCGGTTCGACCTGCGGGACGCCGCCCGGCAGTCGCCCGTCACCTACTCCGGAGGGATGCGGCGCAAGCTCGACCTGGCGATGACGCTGGTCGGCGACCCGCGCGTGATCTTCCTCGACGAGCCGACCACCGGCCTGGACCCGCGTACGCGCCGCACGATGTGGGAGATCATCCGCGAGCTCGTGGCCGGCGGCGTGACGATCTTCCTCACCACGCAGTACCTCGAGGAGGCCGACCAGCTCGCCGACCGGATCGCGCTCCTCGACCACGGACGGATCGTGGCCGAGGGCACGGCGGCCGAGCTCAAGCGGATGGTGCCCGGCGGACACGTCAACCTGCGGTTCACCGATCCCGCACGGCTCGACGCCGCCGCCCGGGTCTTCGCGGGGTCCGCACGCGACGACGAGGCACTCACCCTGCAGGTCGCGGGTGAGGGTGACGTCCGGTCGTTGCGCGCTCTGCTCGACCAGCTGGATCGGGCAGCCATCGAGGTGGACGAGCTGACCGTGCACACCCCCGACCTCGATGACGTCTTCCTGGCCCTCACCGGCCGCCCCGCCGAAGAGCAGCAGCCGCAGAAGGAGCTTGCCCGATGACCACGCTCGCCTACGCCGCCCGTGACTCGCGAACGATGCTGCGCCGCAACGTGCGCCGCATGGTCCGCTACCCGTCGCTGACCCTGATGCTCATCGGGATGCCGGTGGTCTTCCTGCTGCTGTTCGTCTACGTCTTCGGAGGGACCCTCGGGGCCGGGCTCGGCGGTCCAGCCGGTGGCCGTGCCGACTACGTCGCCTACGTGGTGCCCGGGGTCCTCGCGATGACGGTGGCCGCAGCGGCGCAGGGCACGGCGATCTCGGTCTCCATGGACATGACCGAGGGCATCATCGACCGGTTCCGCACCATGGCCATCTCCCGCGCGTCGGTGCTCACCGGGCACGTGGTCGGCAGCATGATCCAGACATTGCTCGGCATCGTGGTGGTTTTTGCGATCGCCGTGCTCGTCGGCTTCCGGACCACGGCGGGTGTGGGGGGACTGCTCGGGGCGCTCGGTCTGGTCGTGGTCTTCACGCTCGCGCTCACCTGGCTGTCGGTCGCGTTGGGCCTCAACGCGAAGAGCGTCGAGACCGCGAGCAACACCCCGATGTTCCTGATACTGCTGCCGTTCCTGGGCAGTGGGTTCGTGCCCACCGACTCGATGCCGGCCGGGCTGCGCTGGTTCGCCGAGTACCAGCCCTTCACCCCGATCATCGAGACGCTGCGCGCCCTGCTGACGGGCAGTGCGGCCGGTGGCAGCGCGGTGCTCGCTTTCGCCTGGTGCGTGGTGATCGCCCTGGGCAGCTACCTGTGGGCGAAGCGGCTCTTCAACCGGGAACGGGCCCGGTAGGGCGGGATCACGGCCGTGCCCGCAGGGCATGAAGGGCGGCTCCCCGCAGCTCGTCGCGACCCAGTCCGGCGTACCTCGACACCGCGTCGAGGTACGCCGGACCGTCGGCCTGTTCGGCCGCGGCACGGGCCCGGGCGGAGGACATCGTCGGCTGGAACGTCCGGACGAAGTGGAACCGCTCGGCGAGGGCGACGAGCCGCACCCCCGACGCGGTCGCGCGGGTGTCCCCGAAACGCCGTCCACGATCGAGATCCACCATCGCCATCGCCAGCAGGAGCGCACCGTGCAGCGGTAGCTCGACGAAGTAGGCAGGCTGCCGCTCGGCGGGCTGCGCGAGCATCGTCGTGAGCGTCCGCGGCAGCTCCTCGGTGATCTCCTCGATGAGATCGAGCCGGCTGTGCCTGGCGTGAGCGACGACGGTGGCGGCGAGGACCTCGACCAGCCATGGCCCCACACCGACGGCCCCCTCCGCGGGATGCCGCAGGTGATCAACCGTGCAGCGCCAGAGCTCCAGACCGGCGTCGACCTCGCCCCGGAGGAGCAGGATCTCCGCGCGCGCGATGAGGTCCTCGCGGAAGGGGGAGGCCGTCTCGTCCGTCAGGTCGGCGGTCGCCTCCTTCCACCGGCGCTCCGCCTCGTCGACGTCCTCGAGCTGCAGGTCGGCGAGGATCAGCGACCACCGGACGCCGGTTTCGAACAGCCCCATCTCCTCGAGCAGCTTGGCCTCATCGAGGTGGTGCCGAACCTCGCCACCGCGCTCCTCCTGCAGGAACAGCTCGGAGAGCCGGGCGTGAGCGGTCGCCCGGAGCCACGGGGTCGCCGGTCCCTCGAACGCGGCCGCCATCCGTTCGGTGGCCGCCACGGCGCCTGCCCGATCGCCCTCGTGCTCCCGGATGTAGCTGGCGAGGCCGCTCGCGATCCCGGCGAGGCACGGCTCGAGGCTGGTGCACATCGCGTCGAGCGCCGTGCGGTCCGGGCCGGCGAGCTCCCGGACCTGCAGGAGCACTGCTGCGACGGCGCGCATCGGCGTGTCCGGCGGAGCGGGAGGAAGCCGCTGCAGCACCACCAGCGCGCGCACCGCCCGGGGTCCTTCCATCATGAACGTGCTCGTGGCGGAGATCGCGGCAGCCGTCCGCGTGACCTCGACGAGCTCGGGGGCGGGCCGGAAATGCGACAGGATCCAGGCGGTCTCCTCGACCAGCGCCGCCAGGCGGGCGTGGTTGGCCTCGACGAGCCACAGGGTGGCCAGCACGGCCGTGACGGCCGCGACGGTGGCGCCGTCGCCGCGGGCGAGCCCCAACCGCAGTGCCTGCACCAGGTTGTCCTGCTCGGCCCGGATGCGAGCCGCGGCTCCGACGGGGTCGGCGCCCAGCGGCGACTCGTGCTGCGCGATGCCGAAGTCGCGGGCCCAGGCGAGGAGCCCGTCGACGGCGCGCTCGTCCTCGCCTGCCTCGTGCCGGCGCGCGGCGCTGAACTCCCGCACCGTCTCCAGCATGCGGAAACGCGTCCCCGACGGGGTGTCGGTGACCTTCAGCAGCGACTGGTCGACCAGGTCCTCCAGGACGGCGAGCGTGCCGTCGCCGCCCAGGAGGTGCTCCGCGGCCTCGGCCGCGAACCCGTCCGGGAAGATCGACAGCGTCCGCATCGCGGTGCGGTCCGCGGGGTCGAGGAGGTTCCAGCTCCAGTCCACCACGGCGTGCAGGGTGCGATGTCGCTGCGGTGCGTCCCGCGGCCCACCCTGCAGCAGCGCGAAGCGGTCCTCCAGGCGCCGGGCGATCTCGGCGACCGACAGCACCCGCACCCGGGCCGCGGCCAGCTCCACGGCGAGCGGCAGCCCGTCGAGGTGCCGGCACAGCTCCACCACGGCCGCGGCGGGGAGATCGACGCCGGGACGGGCGGCCCGCGCCCGGCTGCGGAACAGCTCGACCATGGTCGGCAGGTCCAGCTCCGGCAACGCGTACACCGACTCCGACGAGAGGCCGAGCGGGGCGCGGCTCGTGGTGAGCACGCGCAGCTCGCCGGTCATCGAGACCAGCGCCTGTACGAGCTCGGCGGCGCCGTCGAGGACGTGCTCGCAGTTGTCCAGCACCAGCAGCGCGGGCCCGGTCCCCAGAGCGCCGATGAGGCCGCTGAGCACATCCGGCTGGAGGGTGCGATGCGCGAACGGCGCTCGCCGCGACTCGCGGACGTCGAGTACCGAGGCGACCTCGGCGGCCACGTCGTCGTCCGTCGCGACGCCGGCCAGCCCGACGAAGTGCACGACGCGCTGCTCCGCCTGCCGGCTCACAACATGGGCGAGCCGCGTCTTGCCGAGGCCGCCCGGTCCGACGATCGAGGTCACGCGGGACACCCGCAGCAAGGTGGCCACCGCGACGACGTCGTCGTCGCGGCCGAGCAACGCGTTGGGCTCGTGCACGACCCCGTGCCGGACGGTGGGTGCCTGGCCCTGCAGGAGCTGCTGGTGGAGGGCCTGCAGCGCCGGGCCCGGGTCGGTTCCGAGCTCATCGCGCAGCCCCCGGCGGTAGGCGTCGTACCGGGCCAGCGCCGCCGAGGGTCCGGCCGTGGCCGCCTCGCAACGCAGCAGTTCCAGCAGCACCTCCTCGTCCCGCGGCCGCTCCAGGGCGAGCCGGGCGAGCCCGTCGAGCGCGTCGACGTGGCGGCCCAGGCGGGAGAGCGCCAACGCCCTGGCCCGCACCAACGCCCGGTACGTCGGCAGCCGCTCCGCGCGCAGGGCCGACACCGGATCGTCCGTCACGGCGTCGCCGTCGGCGCTGCCCTCCCACAGCGCGAGCCCCGCCTCCGCCTGCGCCAGCGCGGCGGCGTGGTCGCCTGCCCTCGTGTGCTGAGCGCTCGCCGCCGCGCTGAGCAGGACCGCCGATGCGTCGATCTGCTCCTCGCCGAGGGCCAGCCGGTAGCCGGTGGGTGTGCTGACGATGACGGCAGCACCCACCAGGGCGCGGGTACGGGAGACGAGCACCTGGAGTGCTTTCGTCGGGTTGTCCGGCTGCTCGTCCGGCCAGAGCCCGTCCACGAGCCGGGCGGTGCTGCAGCCCGTACGCAGGTCGCCGGCGAGCAGCGCGATCAGGCTGCGGAGCCGAGGGCCGGTGATCTCCTGGCCACGGAACGCGACCCGCGGCAGGAGGGCCAGCTCGGTGGGCACCCACGTAGGTTAGAGCGGGAACCAGGCATCGCCGACAACGGTTGCGGACGGGACCTGTGCCACCGCGTCCGGGTGCGGCAGGCTGGCCGGGTGATCGACTGGATCCGCTGGCACGGCCACTACGACGACCCGAGCAGCCCGCTGTCGCAACGACTCATCGCGGTGCGGCAGCAGATCCACCTGGCGCTCGAGCGCGCTGCTCCGGGTCCGATCCGCCTGCTCTCCCTGTGCGCGGGCCGGGGCCAGGACGTCCTGCCCGTTCTCGCGGCCCACCCTCGTGGCGGCGCCGTCACGGGTCGCCTGGTGGAGCTCGACCCGGACCTCTGCGCCGCGGCTCGCTCAGCGGCGCCGTCCGGGATCGAGGTCGTGCAGGGCGACGCCGGCACCACCACCGCCTGCGTCGGTGCCGCGCCTGCGGAGGTGCTGCTGTTGTGCGGGATCTTCGGCAACATCTCCGACGAGGACGTCGCCCGGACCGTGGCGGCCGTCCCCTCCCTGCTCGTGACAGGGGGAACGGTCATCTGGACCCGCCACACCGATGCGCCGGACCTCACCCCGCGCCTGCGGTCATGGTTCTCCGAGGCCGGGGTGGAGGAGACGGCGTTCGTCACCGGGCCGCACCCCGGATGGGCCGTCGGCGCCGGTGTGCTCCAGGCGCCGTCCACACCCCTCGTGGCGGACGGCCGCCTGTTCGCGTTCACCAGGTAGAGGGCGGGAGTCAAGCCCTCTACTTTGCATACAGTATGCCGTAACGTGTCGGCGGTGACCGATGCCTGGAAGCACCGTCCGACGATGTCCGGGGAACACGTCCGGCTCGAACCACTCACAGCGGAACACGCCGGAGGCCTGTACAAGGCGGGTTCCGATCCAGCCGTATGGACCTGGCTCGCCGTCCGCCAGCCCGACGACATCGGGGGGATGCGCACGCTCGTCGACAACATCCTCGCCGACGGCACCCGGCTCGCCTGGGCGCAGGTGGATGCCGCGACCGGGGAGGTCGCCGGCACGACGTCCTTCTATCAGATCGACGCGAACCACCGGATCCTGTCGATCGGTCACACCTGGATCGGCAAGCCGTGGCAGCGCACCCCGCTCAACAGCGAGTCGAAGCTGTTGATGCTGCGCCACGCGTTCGAGGAACTGAGTGCCAACCGGGTCTCGCTGGAGACCGACATCCGCAATGAGGCCTCGCAGCGCTCGAACGAGCGTCTCGGCGCGCAGCGGGAAGGCGTGCTGCGGGCCCACCGGATCCGGCCGGACGGCACGCTGCGCGACACCGTGGTCTATTCCGTGATCGCCGAGGAGTGGCCGGCCGTGCGCGAGAGCCTGGTGGCGCGCCTCGCCCGCTGACCGTGGAGGCTGCGGCGGCGGGCACCCCGACGGGGCGCAGGCTCCGACGATGAACGGTGCTCGCCGCTGTCGTCTGCTCGTACGCGGCTACCCGCGAACCAGGTGACCGGGCGCGGCCTCAGCGCCGCCGTCGCCAGACGGCGCCGACGATGACGCCGACGACGAACATGGCCGTGAGGGCTGCCCACAAGGGCATCACGACGATCGGGATGATCACCCGGATGGCCGCCGGTTCGCGGTTCTCGATGATGAACACGAAGGTGAGGAGCACCAGCACCGCGCCGACCAGAACCCGGGCCGATGGCCACCGCCTGCTCCGATCGGCCCGCTTCGACGATGCCCGCCCCTGTGCTGCCGGGTCGGTCATCGCGGGTCCGTGGATGTACTCGGCCGCCCCGCTGCAGGAGATACGTCGTGGGTCGCCATAGCCGGTCCCATCCCCGTCGTGTCCGGCCGTGGTTCGACCGGGCGTGGGACGCCACCTTCACCCGGTCGGCGGGGCGGCGGATCATCCGAAAAGTGTGATTCGGGTTCTGTCCGGTGCTCGTGGCCCTCGCCGAGACGGTGCCGGCCGGCCTCGAACCGGCACCGCGGGCGGCCCGGACCACTTTCCCATTTCGGTGGAATCCGGGATGAGTCGGCTGCATCATCGGTCGACCCGAAACTGTTGCGATCTTCATCACCGCGGTGGCGTCTGGTTTCGCTGACCTCCACCCAGCAGGCTGATGGAGCGCGCTGATCGTGGATGCCTTTCCGCTGCAGACCGACCTGCCGGTGAGAAGAGGTTGCACCGGCGCGGCAGACGCACGTTGCTGGTGTCCATTCTCATCACACGTCTGGAAGTGATGGCGTTGGCTTCCGTACTGAGTTCCCCGCATGCTCTCGCGGCCGCCGTCGACGGCCCGGTTCTTCTTCCCGGGGATGACGGTTACGCCGAGGAGGTGGCCACCGTCAACCTTTCCGTGCGCCATCGGCCCGCGGCGGTCGTGGGCGCCGCCGGCGCGTCCGACGTCCAGGCTGCCGTGCGCTTCGCGGCCGCGCACGAACTTCCCGTGGCCGTCCTCCTGACCGGGCACGGACCGTCCGTGTCCGTCGACTCCGGGGTCCTGGTCAACACCCGGCGGATGACGGGAGTCATGATCGACCCGGTCGCCCGGACCGCCAGGGTCGAGGCCGGGGTGTGCTGGCAGCAGGTGGTCGACGAGGCGGCGAAATCCGGGCTGGCGCCGCTCGCCGGGTCGTCACCGACGGTCGGCGTGGTCGGGTACACGCTCGGCGGCGGGATCAGCGCCACCATGGGACGCGCGTTCGGATGGGCCGCCGACCACGTCCGCCGGATCGACGTGGTGACGGCGGACGGGCGACTCCGGCACGTGACGCCGGACGTCGAGCCGGACCTGTTCTGGGCACTGTGCGGCGGTAAGAGCAACTTCGGCGTGGTGACGGCGATGGAGTTCACCCTTTTCCCGGTCACGCGCTTGTATGCCGGGAACCTGTTCTACTCCGGCGAGCACACCCGCGAGGTACTGCGCGCCTATCAGACGTTCGCGACGCAGGCGCCGGACGATCTGACGTCGTCGATCGTCCTCCTCCGGATGCCCGACCTTCCGTTCATTCCCGAGTTCATGCGTGGAAAGCTGACCGTCAACATCAGGATCTCCTACCTGGGCTCGAAACACGAAGGTGAGGAGCTGATTGCGTTGTTGCGGGCGGTCGCGCCGGTGCTGCTCGACACGGTCGCCGACATCCGTTACGCGGATTCCGCCGCCATGTTTCCGGACTCCGGCGAGCCCGCCGCCGCGGTCGAGCACTTCGCACTGCTCACCGCGATGACGCCCGCGACGGCCGATGCCATCACGGAGGTTGCCGGTCCGGGCGTCGACTCCCGAATCGCGATCATCGACATCCGCCAGATGGGCGGCGCGCTCGCCGGGACCACCGGCACCCGGAACGCGGTGGGGAACCGCGGCGCGGCCTTCGTCATCTTCGCCCTGACCTTCGTCCCGCCCGATGAGGTCGCAGGGTCCGAGGGGTCCGGCCTGGAACTGATGGAGGGGCTGCGTCCCTGGATCAGCCCCCTGAAGCACCCGAGCTTCCTGTCACCCGCGGACGCTGCGGTGGAGGAGACGCGCAAGGCGTTCGACGACCTGACCTACCAGCGTCTTCGGTCGATCAAGGCCGAGTACGACCCGGCCAACATGTTCCGGTTCAACCACAACATCCCGCCTGGGGGCTCGTAGCGTCATCCTTGGGCGGTGACCGGACCGGAGCAGTGGCCGCGGTGGGCGACGGAACCGGTCGAGGTCGTCGACCACGACCCGCGCTGGCTCCCCCGCGGTGAGCTCGTCGCCAACCGTCTCGACCGGCTCCTCGTGGGGTGGCTCACCCGCACTGTGGAGCACATCGGTTCGACGGCCGTCCCCGGACTCGCCGCCAAGCCGATCATCGACGTGCAGGCGGCCGTCGGCGACTTCTCCTGCGCTCCACTGGTCGCGGATGTGCTGGCTCCGGAGGGCTGGCACTTCGTGCCCGCGGAGCTCGATCAACGGCCGTGGCGTCGCTTCTTCGTGCTCGTCGAGAAGGACCGGCGGGTTGCGCACCTCCACCTGATGATCGACGGAAGTCAGCGATGGGACGACCAACTCGGCTTCCGCGATGCGCTGCGCAACGACGCCGATCTCAGGAGCCGGTACGCCCGGGCCAAGCAGGAGCTGGCGTCCCGGCACACGGACGACCGCGAGGCGTACACCCGCGGCAAGGCCGCGTTCGTCGCGACGGTGGCAGGGTCAGGCGGCCACGTCGGAGCGCTGGGAGCGCTTCCGGGCCGCCAGCACGCCGTCGATGCTGAAGCGACCGGCACCGACCGCCGCGATCAGCAGCGCGACCACGGCGATCAGGCCGACGAGCTCCCAGCCGCCGCTCCGGACGAAGACACCGTTGCTGATGTGGACGAAGAGCAGGGCGCCGACCATGTCCAGCGCGACGAGGATCGCGCCCACCGCGGTGGCCACGCCGACGAGCAGCAGTAGCCCGCCGCCGATCTCGGCGACCGTGGCGTAGAGAGCGGACAGCGTCGGGAGCGGGATGCCCATCGCCTGGAACGACGCGGTGGTGCCGCCGATGCCGTTGGTGACCAGCTTCTGGAGGCCGTGCGCCATGAGCACGACGCCGAGCAGGATGCGGGCGATGAGGACGGCGATGTCATCGGTGGGCTTGGGCAGCGTCATGGGGAGCCTCCGGAGGCACGTGCAGGGATCGGACCGTCGATGTGAGGGGAGGACGCACCTGCGGCGGTCGCCGTCCGTGCTCCTCTCCGCGTCAGGTCGTCCCGAAGGCAGGGGGCTGAGGCACCGACTCACGCGTCCGCATCAGATGGGCGACGCTGTAGCGCCCGGGGCCGGTGGCCGCGATGGCGAGGAGGCCCGCACCGAGCACGCCGACGAGCTCCCAGCCTCCGTCGCCGACGAAGATGCCGTGGGGGATGTGGACGAAGATCGCGGCGCCCGCCATGGTGACGAGCTCCAGCGAGGCGACGAGCAGGGTGGCCACCCCCGCGACCATCAGCACACTGCCGGCGAACTCGACCACCGTCACGAACGAGGCCGAGACGATGGCGAGCGGGATGCTCATGTTCTCGAACCCGGCTGAGGTCTGCCCGATCCCGTCGATCGCCAGCTTCTGGTAGCCGTGGGCGAACATCACGACGCCGATCACGACACGCGACAGCAGCAGGACCCAGTCGCGTGACGGCGCGGGCAGGGATCGGAACATCGGGGACTCCAGGGATGACTCGGTGATCAGCCTGACGAGAGGCTGCTACCAGTCAACTCAGCAGCGCTGTTCCGGCTCCGCCGCCCTGCCGTCGGCGCGGCCATCGAACGGGTGGCAGCGACGAGCAGCAGGCGCAGCGCCGCTTCGTGCGCGACCGCACGTGTCCGGTCGGTCACCCCTTGATCGACACCGTTGGGCGCTCGGCGTCGAAATCCGGTATCACCTGACGCCTTCTGCCTCCCAGGACACTGCGTTCGGGCCGCCCTTTCGTGATCGTGGCCGCCTTGTCCTGTGCCGATCGGTGGCGGCTGGCAGCATGGCGGTCGATGCCTGGCACCGCGATCGTCCTCGGTGGTGGTGGCGTGCTCGGCGCCGTCCAGGTCGGCATGCTCCGCGCGCTCGTCGAGGCCGGAGTGCGTCCGGATCTGGTGCTCGGCACGTCCGTCGGAGCGATCAACGGCGCGGTCTTCGCCGCGCTGCCGCCTGACGACGTGCCCGACCGGCTCACCACGCTGTGGTCCTCGGCCGAGGCCAGAGCCGTGTTCGCGGCGGGCACCATCGGACGGTTGCGGGAGCTCGCTCGAAGCCGGGTGGCTGCGCACCCGTCGACGCCGCTGCGCCGGGCGCTGACCGCCGTGCTCGGGGACCGGCGGATCGAGGATCTCCCGGTGCGCTTCCTGTGCTGCGCGGCCGGTATCGAGCACTCCGCGGAGCACTGGTTCGACCGCGGCCCGATCGTCGACGCGGTCATGGCCTCGGCGGCCGTGCCCGGGCTGCTGCCGCCCGCTGTCGTCGACGGCCGCCACTACATGGACGGTGGCCTGGTCAACAGCATCCCGTTGGGCCACGCCGTCGAACTGGGCGCTGACCGGATCTTCGTGCTGCACGTCGGTCGGGTCGACCAGCCGCTCCGGCCGCCGCGCCAGCCGTGGGAAGTGGCGATGGTGGCCTTCGAGATCGCGCGCAGACACCGCTACGCCCGCGACCTGGCCGCCGTTCCCGACGGCGTCACGGTGCACGTGCTCCCGGCAGGCGAAGGAGCCGCGCCCCGCTGGGACAGCCGCGCCGCGCTGCGTTACCGCGACGTCGGCACCACCGCGAAACGAATCGCCGCTGCGTACCGGGCATCCGTCGAGTACCTGGACGCCTCCCTCGGCAGCGACCACCGGTGACGCCCCCGCCACGCTGGATCCGGCGGACGATGCTGGCACCCGCCATGGTGCTGCTGACCGTCGCGGTGGTCAGCACGCTGCCGATGTGGTTGCTGCTCGCGGCTGCCCTGTCGCCGTTCCTCCCCGGCCGGTGGCGTCCGCTGCGCGTGCTGTGGGTGGCGGTCGTGGCGATGGTGCTCGACAGCGTGGTGCTGGTGGTCCTGTTCGCGCTGTGGCTGGCGTCGGGCTTCGGGCTGCTGGTGCGCACGCCGCCGTTCCAGTACCTGCACTACCGGCTCGTGGGCTGGTACCTGCAGGTGCTCTACGGCGAGGCGGTGCGGGTGCTGCGGTTGAAGGTCGAGGTGGAGGGTCCCGACCCCGACGAGTACCTCGACCGTCCGCTGCTCGTGTTCTGCCGCCACGCCGGACCGGGCGACTCGTTCCTGCTGGTCCACGCGCTCGTGAACTGGTACGCGCGGGAGCCGCGCATCGTCCTGACCGCGGCGCTGCAGTGGGATCCGGCGCTCGACGTGGTGCTCAACCGGCTGCCCACCCGGTTCCTGCCGGCCGGCGGCGGCGAACAGCTGCAGCGCCGGATCGGCGAGCTCGCCACCGCCCTCGACCACAACGACGCGTTCGTGATCTTCCCCGAGGGAGGCAACTTCACCGAGCGCAGGCGGCTGGCCGGGATCAAGCGACTACGGGCACGGGGCCTGGAGCGCATGGCGCGCCGTTCGGAGGCCATGCGCCACGTACTGCCGCCCCGCCCCGGTGGAGTCCACGCGGCGCTGGCCGCGGCTCCCGAGGCCGACGTCGTGTGGGTCGCGCATTCCGGACTCGACCACCTCTACACCTTCGCCGACATCTGGCGGGAGCTCCCGCTCGACGCGACCGTGCGGATGCGCTGGTGGCGGGTGCCGGCGGCCGAGGTGCCGTCCGGTGAGGAGGAACAGGTGGAGTGGCTGTACCAGTGGTGGGCCAAGATCGATCACTGGATCGAGGAGACCCGCCGGCTGCCCTGACAACAACGCCGGTCGGCGATCGGGTCAGGCGGCCGCGGGCTGCAGCGATCCCCAGAAGGACCTGGCGACCCGCACCGCGAGCCGTTCGAGAAGTGCTGCTGCGACCGCGACGAGCACCGCGGTGAAGAATTCGGTCATTGCTTCCACCTTCCGATGACCTGTCGAGGATCGGTGACGGTGGTGAGCGATGGGCACACCTGGGCTGGATGTCCGATGGCGAGCAGATGACGAGCGCGTTCAGCCGGGGGCGACGAGACGCTGCGCCAAGAGTTGTGCGGCGGTGGCCGCCACCGCGGCGGTGAGCGCGATCGCCCACTGGTGCGGCAGGAGTGGCCGCGACCCGACGGCGTGGCTGAGACCGGGAACCTGGACGGCGACGGCGAGCAGCGCCATCGAGCCGACAACCGATGCGGCGACCAGCGGGGTGCGCCCGCGCACGGCGAGGGTCTGACCGAGCTGGGCGCCGACGAGCGCGACGAGCCCGGTGGTGCCGGCCTGCCCCGGCGTGCTGACGGGGCGGCTCACCAGCCATGCGGCGCCTGCGGCGGCCGCCGTGATGGCGGCGCGGACCTGGATGTCGCGGATCAGAGCGCCGCCTAGGGACGTCTCGGGTCCTTCGGCGAGGAGCTGGTCGGGGGTGGCGTGGGGCGGCGGGCGAACGGCGACGGCCATCGCGGGCAGGACGTCGGTGAGCAGGTTGATCAGCAGTAGCTGCCGCGCGTTCAGCACGCCGCTGCCTCCCGCGAGCCCCGTGGCGAGCGTGTAGACGATCTCGCCGAGGTTCCCGCCGAGGAGGATCGACAGGGCGTCGCGGACCGAGGACCACATGCCGCGGCCCTCGACGATGGCGTCGGTGATGGTCTCGATGCGGTCGTCGGTGACCACGAGGTCGGCCGCCTCACGCGCGGCGGGCGTTGCCCTGGCACCCAGCGCGATGCCCACGTCGGCCAGGCGGATGGCGGGGGCGTCGTTGGTGCCGTCACCGGTGACGGCCACCGCGAGACCACGCTGCTGCAGCAGCCGGACGATGCGTGCCTTCTGCGAGGGGCTGACGCGAGCGAACACCGCTGTGCGCGGCAGGGTGTCGGTGAGCTGGGCGTCGGTGAGCTCGCCGAGCTCCACACCGGTCATGACCGTGCGTCCGTTGAGGGCGTCCAGCTCGGCGGCGATGGACTGGGCCGTGCTGGGGTGGTCGCCGGTGATCATGACGATCTCGACGCCCGCGGCGCGCAGGGTCGCCACCGCCTGGGCGGCGGTCGGGCGGACGGGGTCGACGAGCGCGACGAGGCCCCGGAACTCCAGGTCCCGGACGTCGGTCTCGCCCAGCCGGGTCTGGTCGGGGACGCGCCGCTGGGCGACGGCGAGTACGCGGTGCCCCTCCCGTGCCAGGCGGTGCACCTCCTCGTCGATGGCGGCGCGGGTGCCGTCGTCGAGCGGGTGGACGTCGCCCTGCCGCCTGCGCGTGCTGCAGAGCGGCAGCACGACCTCGGGTGCGCCCTTGACGCTGATCCGCTCGCCGCTGTGACCGCGCCAGAGAGTGGCGTGGTACGCGCGGCTCGACTCGAAGGGGAGCTCGTCGAGCTGTTCGACGAGCGCGTGCCCGTTCTCCGCGCTCACCCCGATGGCGTCGGCGCCGCGCAGCACGGCCCGGTCGGTCTGGTGGGTGACCTGGCGCGGGTCGGCGCGGAACGGGCTGGCGCGCACCGCGACGGCGACGACGTCCTGCAGGTCGTGCGGGAGCGGATCGTCGACGGTGGCGGTGGCGGTTCCGTCGGACACCTGCCGGAGGCTGATCCGGCCCTCGGTGAGGGTGCCGGTCTTGTCGAAGCACAGCACGTTCACGCGGCCGAGGGCCTCGATCGTCGACGGGTTGCGCACCAGCGCGCCGCGGACGGAGAGCCGGCGGGCGGCCGCCAGCTCCGCGACCGTCGCCACGAACGGCAGCCCCTCGGGCACGGCGGCCACCGCAAGACTGACCGCTCGGGTCAGCGCCACCCCCGTCGGCTGCCGGCGCAGGAGGTCCACCGCCATCAGCACGACGCCCGCGCCGAGCGAGATGGGGAGGGTGCGGGCCGTGAGCTTGCGCAACCGGATCTCCACGCCGGTCGGCGGCGCCTGCTCGCCGTCATGGTGCAGGGCCCGGCCGGCCTCGGTGCGGGTACCGGTCGCGACGACGGCGGCCTCGGCCCGCCCGGCGGCGACCACCGTGCCCTCGTAGAGCATCGAGCGCCGGTCGGCGACCGTCCGGGCGTTCGTCGCGCGGTTCGACTTCGACACCGGCACCGACTCGCCCGTCAGGGACGACTCGTCCACCTCCAGGTCGTGCCCGGAGAGCACCCGGCAGTCCGCCGGGACCGCGTCACCGGCCTGCAGCCGGATCACGTCGCCGCAGACGAGCTCGTCGGCTCGTAGCTCCACGTCGGACTCGCCCCGGCGGACGAGCACCCGGGACGCACTGCTGTGCCGCAGGGTGCGCAGCGCCCGCTGCGCGGCGACCCGTTGCACCCCGCCGATGAGCGCGTTCACCCCGAGCACGGTGGTGATCAGCAGCGGGTCGAGGATCGAGCCGGTGGCAGCCGAGACCCCGGCGCCTGCGGCGAGTGCGGGGGTCAGCGGGTTGGCGAGCTCGTCCAGGGTGGCCCGGCCGAGGCCGGCCCCGTCGGGGTCGTCGGGCGTGGGCCCCTCGTGGTGGCGCCGCCGCGACTCCACCTCGGAGAGACCGGTCGGCGCGCTGCGCAACGCGCCGAGCACCGCCCCGGCCGACATGGCGTGCCACGGCGTCCGGTCAGCCGGCACCGGGTCGGGGCGCCGGTCGAGCGTCGTCGCCGACCAGACGCCCAGGCCGAGCGCGAGCAGTGCAGCGGTGTGCACGGGGATGGCGGCCCGGCTCGCCGCGCCGGTCGGGGGCCCGAGCACGGCGAGCAGGGCGCCGAACCCCGACCCGGCCGCGGCGAGCTGCGCGGCCCGGCGGCTCACCTGCCGAGCCGCGCTGACGGCGTCCAGGAGCAGGCACACCTCGCCCGCCGATCGGGTCAGCACGTCCGCGGTCCACGGCGGGGTCTGCCGGGGCGCGACGGATCCGATGCCCACGTCGGCGGCGACGAGCGCGCTGTGCTGGTTCCGGCTGACCACGGCGACCACGTGGCCGTCGGCCTGCAGCGCCCGCACCGCGCCGGCCAGCCCGGCCCCGCCGGCCACGGCCCCGTCGAGCTCCAGTCGCCGGGCCAGCTCCACAGGGCCTCCCACGAGGACCAGCCCGGCCCGTGCTGCGGCCGCCACGACCGCCTCGGCGAACGGGTCGAGCGCCGGTGAGACGCCGACGAGGGCGACCGGATCGCCGTCGCGGCGCAGGGTGAGCATGACCGACGACCGCCGGGAGAGCGCGGCGGCGGCGTCGTCCATCCGTTCCGTCGCCTCCGGGCCGCTCGGCTCGACCGCCCATTCGCCGTGCACGCCCGGGTGTCGCGGCCTGCGCACGTCGATCAGGTCGTGGGCGCGCTCGACGAGCTCGGCCGGGTCGGTGCCCTCGCCGATCGGCACCACGTCGTCGATGCCGTGGCGGCCGGTGAGCAGGATTTCCGAGTCCAGCACGATCGTGTCGACGCGGTCGAGCCTGCGCAGCACGTGGCGGTCGAGGACGAGGGCGCCCCTCGCGGCGGCGGCGCGGTCGAGCTGGGCGGCGAACCCCTCCCGCCCCGACCGCGCGGCTTTGGGTGCGCCGAGAGCGAGTGCGGTGGTGACCAGCGGCATCGACCGGGTGGCGGCGAACAGCGCCGCGGCGCCGCCGAGAGCGGCCACGCCGGACCGGTCGGCGACCTTCTCCACCGGTCCTGGCGGCAGGGGCGCCGGGCGGGCGCCGACCGGGTGGGCCGCAGCCCGATGGGCGCCCTCCTGACCGGCGAGAGCGCCGTCCCACGCCGTCCACGCCCGTCGGCGGGCCTGGCTCTCCTGGTAGAGGAGGTAGCGCTGGCAGGCGTCGGCGACCAGCCCGATCGGCCGCTTGCCCAGCCCGTTGGACATCGCGGCGCCCGTGCTGAGCAGCGCCTCGGCGACGGGCTCGCCGACCGCCGCCGCGACGAGTCCGCGCAACCGCGGGGCGGCGTCCACGACCGAGAGGATCGACGACGGCAGCGCGATCGGCGCGGCGGGCAGCGCGCTGCCCACAGTCGTGTAGACCAACCCGACGGCATGGAGGCCGAACAGCGCGGCCTCCTGCAGCGCCCGGCCGGCGGCTCCCGGGTGGTCCTGGTCGGTGTGCGGCTCCGACGCGAGCCCGTGGTCCTCCTCGACCTCCTGCACGAGGTCCAGCACCTCGGACACGGGGAGTAGGTCCGGGTCGAACTCGACCAGCACATGGCCCAGCGCCGCGTTGACCTCTGCCCGGCAGACGCCCTCGTTGGCGAGAAGCCGGTCCTCGATGGCGGTGGTCGGCGCGTCGCCGGTGTGGACTCCGCGGAGGGGAACGTGCACCCGACCGTCCGACACCGAGGTGGCGCTGGACGTGGTGGCCGAGACCAGCTCGGCCACCCCGCTCACCGCGCCGATGACCGTGCCCACGGCACCACCGGCCAGGTTGAAGACGCTCTGCAACACCAGGGCCTCACAGCCAAGCATGAGGACGAGCCGCGGCCCACCGCGGCTCGTCCTGACGGGATCAGGTCAGTCCTGCGCCTTCCCCGCCGTCGAACTCGGCGTGTCCGCCTGCGCGGGTGGCAGGGCGGCACGAGGCTGGGGATCCGCCGAACCCCGGCTGGCCAGCGCGCTGCCGATGCCGATGGCCGCCGCCACCGGCCACTCGAGCACGCCGACGACCGCGGTGGCCGCCAGGCCGCCGAAGAACAACATCGACTTCTTCGACGGCAGCATCGACCGCGCTCCACGCGCGGCGGCGTCGAGGTCACCGCGGCTCGGCGCGTGCAGGTCCGGCAGGCGGAACTGTGCGGTCACGAACGGCAGGTTCAGCGTCGCCGACCGGTGGCCCTCGAACCGGCCTTCGGCCGGCCGGTCCGGGCGCACGTCCCCGGTCAGCGCAGAGGTGTCACCGCCCGTGTCCGGGGACGACTCCACGTCGCCGTGCTGCTTCTCCGTAGCCCTCGCCCTGGCCGTCACTGCCCACCTCGCTCTGCGTCGATCACGGATTTGAACAACCGAGCGTTTCCGGGGTGGCCGGCAGGAAAACATGAGGCGGCGAAATTGGGCCGAACGGCGCGGAGAAAGCTCGTCAGAACGGCATCTGCCGCATTTCCGTGCCTGGCCGTGGTCATCATGAGGGTGAGATGTCCCCATTCATCCGGGCCGCCCGGCGGTGGCTCTCATGGGTGTCATTGGCGATGCTCACGGTTGGCCGGACGGAGAAACGGTCATTCCCGGGGGTGGCGACGCCACGTCGGATCATGAGGAGGGCACCACGATGAGCACGGGTGCGACGGGCAGGGAGCCTGACGGCGTCGGCGAGGAGACGGTGCCCGTGGCACCGGACCGACCGGTGGTCGACGGGAAAGCGAAGTCGTCGGAGGAGCTCCGTGAGGAGGTCGTCGAGCTGGACGACGATCGGCTGCGGCACATCGACGAGCTCCGTGCGGAGCTCGGGGAAACCGTCGAGGAGCTCATGGCGCGCCTCGACGTCCCGGCGCGGGTGCAGGCCAAGAAGGTCGAGACCGTTGCGGCGGCCCAACTGCAGTTCGACCGGATGTACCGGCTCGCCGTCGAGAAGGCCGAAGCCGTCCGGGAGATCGTGCGGGACCGGCCGGGTGCGGTGGCCGGAGCGGTCGTCGCCCTGCTGCTCCTCGTCGTGCTGCGCAGGCGGCGGAAGGCCAGGGTCACGGCTCCGGGCCGCGGCTGATCGGCGGATCGGTGCGCGAACACACAGCGGGGGCGGCAGCGCGCCCAGCGTGGACACTGCCAGCATGGTCGTCGTGAACGCGCAGCCGGGAATCTTCGCCCTCGGTACACCGGAACACGGATATCAGGAGTTCGACCTCCTGCCGGGAGCGCAGCCGGTCGATCTCGTGACGGCCGCCGCCTCTCTGGTGGGACCGTTGTCGACCACGGGCGGAGTCAACCTCGTGGTCGGCTTCCGGCCCGAGCTCTGGGCGGAGGTGGCCGATCCCGCCGAGGTGCCGTCGGGGGCCCGCGGCTGGGAGGACGGCGTCGCCGGTCCCGACGGCTTCACCATGCCCGCCACCCAGCACGACGCGTGGCTGTGGACGGCGGGTGGGGACCGCACGGCGGTGTTCGACAACGGTCGCGCGATCGTCGACGGGCTCTCGGCGGTCGCCCGGCTGCGACGGGAGACGGCCGGCTGGCTGTACCGCCACGACCGCGACCTCACCGGGTTCATCGACGGCACCGAGAACCCGTCGCTGCTGGAGGCCCCGGAGGTCGCGCTGGTGCCCGACGGCAAGCCGGGGGCGGGCAGCAGCGTCGTCCTCGTCCAGCTGTGGGAGCACAGCACCACCAAGTGGGAGAAGCTGCCGCAGGAGGAACAGGAACGGGTCATCGGCCGGACCAAGCCCGACAGCATCGAGCTCGACGAGAAGACGATGCCCGCCGACAGCCACGTCTCGCGGTCGACGCTGGAGGTCGACGGGCAGGAACTGGATATCTTCCGGCGCAACGTCGCCTACGGCACCGCCACCCGGCACGGCACGGTGTTCGTCGGATTCGGCTGCGAACAGTTTCGGCTCGAGGAGATGCTGCGGCAGATGGCGGGCGTCGGCGACGGGATCCGCGACGCGCTGACCCGCTACACCCAGCCCGTCTCCGGGGGTTACTACACGATCCCCTCCATCGACGCGCTCCGGCGGTTCGCGCCGCCCGAGGACGACTGACGAGTCCGGCGCAGCCCCGGTCTACTGCTGCTCGTCGGCGGCCGCGCGGGCGGCCACGGCGGCGGTGATGGTGGCTTCGGCGCCTGCCTTGGTGACACCGAGGCCGCCCAGCGCGCCCGAGCCGTTCTCGAGCTCCAGGAGCGCGAGCAGGATGTGCTCGGTGCCGACGTGGTCGTGGCCCAGCCGCAGGGCCTCCCGGAACGTGAGCTCCAGCGCCTTGCGCGCCTGCGGGTCGAACGGGACGAGGTCGGGCACCGGATCGGCTGCGGCGGGCAGGGCCGCCACCACCGCCTGGCGCACCGTCTCCAGCTCCACGCCCTGCGCGACGATCGCCTGCGCGCCGAGCCCGTCCGGCTGGCCCAGCAGTCCCAGCACGAGGTGCTCGGGCCGGATCGTGTCGTTCCGGGCGGAGTGGGCCTCGTTCTGGGCAACGACCACCACGTTTCTCGCACGGTCGGTGTACCGGCTGAACCCCTGATCGGGATCGAGGTCGGTCGGCTCGCCCGGTCCCTTCGGCACGAAGCGCTTCTGCGCGGCCTGCTTGGAGACCCCCATGCTGCGGCCGATCTCCGTCCAGGAGGCGCCGGAGCGTCGTGCCTGGTCGACGAAGTGGCCGATCAGATGGTCAGCGAGGTCGCCGAGGGCCTCGGCGGTCATGACCGCGGTGGACAGCTGGTCGAGGGCGCCGGTATGGACCTTCTTGATGCCGTCGATCAGGTCGTCGAGTCGGACCGGGTTGGCGATGCGGACGCGGTTCGTCATGCGTCAACCCTAAGTTGACGATCCGGCTTCCGTCAACCCGCAGTTGACGGCCGCCGGATCTCGGAATGATCAAGACGTCGGCGGTCGTCGCCACCGGCAGCGACAACCGGGAGGTCACAGCGCATCCTTACGCGATGACGGGGGCGCGGGAGGACGACGGGTCGGGGCCGGACCAGGAGCGCCCGGCTGTGCCGGACACCCGGGAGCGGGGCCACGCGGTGCGCCGGGTGCTGCGGCGCACGATCGGCAGCGCGTGGGACGACGACATCTTCAGTGAGTCCGCGTCCGCCGCGTTCTGGCAGACGCTGTCGCTGCCACCCTTGCTGCTGGGTCTCTTCGGGGTGCTCGGCTACGTCGGCGGCTGGTTCGGCCCGGACACGGTCGCGGCCGTCCAGCAGTGGATCATCGACCTCACCAGCGGCGTGTTCAGCCGCAACGCGGTGGAGGAGATCATCGTCCCGACCGTGGCGGACGTACTGACCAGCGCCCGTGGCGAGGTGATCTCCATCGGGTTCGTCCTCAGCTTCTGGTCGGGATCGTCGGCGATGGCCGCGTTCGTCGACGCGGTGACCAGGGCGTACGGCCAGTACCAGCTGCGCAACCTGGTCTGGCAGCGGATCCTCGCGATCCTGCTGTACCTGGTGGGCCTCTCCGTCGGGATCGTGTTCCTGCCGATCATCGCGCTGAGCCCCGACCGCCTGCTGCCGCTGCTCCCGGATGCGTGGGAACCAGTGGCAGGGGTGGTGCTCGGTTCGCTGTACTACCCGTTCATCGGGCTGGTGCTCGTGCTGGCGCTCACCACGTTCTACAAGATCGCGCTGCCGCTCAAGCCACCGTGGTACCGGGGCCTGCCCGGTGCGCTGCTGGCTGCCGTGGTGTTCCTCGTCGGCGCGACGGGGCTGCGGCTCTACCTCGACTGGATCACCGGCACCGGCTACACCTACGGCGCGCTCGCTGCCCCCATCGCCTTCCTGCTCGGCACCTTCTTCATCGCGCTCGCGATCATCCTCGGCGCACACCTCAACGCCGCCCTGCAGGACGTGTGGCCCGCCCCGCTGCGCCGGCGGGGGCGGCGTGCCGAGCGACAGGCCCCGGTGCAGGACCTCGCCCGCGCGGTCCGGGTCGCACCCGAGGTGGCCGCCGCTGTGCTCGAACGCCTCGACTACGTGGTCACGCGCCCGGCAGCCGTCCCCACCGGTCCTCGGGGCGGCGGAGCGAGCGACGTCCACGACGACGCGTGAACGGCACCGGCGGGTGCCCTCCTGATCCGGAGGAGGGCACCCGCCGGTGGACGCGCGGAGGTCAGCGACGCGTGGCGTCCCGGGAGCCCGTGTGCTGGGCCCCGGTCATCGCCGACCAGGTCTGCTGCTGGAGCTTCACCATGGTCTCGACCATCGAGGCGAAGACGTGGACGGGCGCCAACGCCAGTTCGACCCCCGACGCGACGACCTTCCCCGGCGTGGCCGGGACGACCCACCGGGTTCCGACCGCTGGCGGCTGACTGGGCACAGGCGTCCACCCCTGCTGTCCCTGCGGGCCGGGAAGTCCCTGCGGCCCCGGCAGCCCGGGAGGGCCGGGAGGGCCTGCCGGCCCCTGCGCACCGCGTGCCCCCTGCTCGCCCTTCTCACCGCGCTCGCCCTTCTCGCCGGGTGCCCCCTGCTCGCCCTTCTCACCGGGCAGGCCCTGCTCGCCGCGTGGGCCCTGCTCCCCGGGCCGGCCCTTGTCGCCGGGCAGGCCCTTGTCGCCGCGCTCGCCGGACAGGCCGTGCTCACCGCGCTCGCCGCTGGGGCCCTGCTCGCCACGCTCACCCTTGTCGCCGTGCGCGCCCTTGTCGCCGGGCGAACCCTGCTCGCCGTGCTCGCCCTTGTTGCCGGGCGTGCCCTGGCCGCCGCGGAGGCCCTGCCCGCCGCGGGTGCCCGTCTCGCCCGTCCGGCCCTGCTCGCCGCTGGGACCCGCTGCCCCGCGGACGCCCTGCTCGCCGCGCTCGGCCTGCGCGGTGCGGGGACGATCCGTGCCGGTGCTCCGGCGGGCCGTCGGTGTCGATTCTGTTGTCTCGTCTGCCATCTGTGTTCCTGTCCATCAGCGCTTGGGATGTGGGGCTGTCCGTGGTGTGGCGCCGGGTACCGGCGCCCACTCCTGGGAGGTATCCCAGGCATCGATCGGCAACCCAAGCGCCCGAGTCGGAACCGTCACAATCTGAGTCTCGAACGTCCGTTCGAGTTGTCCACCGAGTTGTCCACAGCTGTGGATGCCGTCCGGCATCGGAGCCGCGGCGCCGCCAGGATGGGGGCATGAGCATCATCCGCTGGGGAGTGGTGGGGCCGGGCCGGATCGCGGAGAAGGTGGTGGCCGACTTCCCGCACGTACCGGGAGCGGAGGTCGTCGCGGTCGCGTCCCGATCGGCTCAACGTGCGCAGGCCTTCGCCGCCGCCCACGGGATCGCCCGCGTCCACGACTCCTATCGCGCGATCATCGAGGACGACGCCGTCGACGTGCTGTACATCGCCACCCCGCACCCGCACCACCGTGCCGTTGCGCTGGCGGCGATCAAGGCGGGCAAGGGCGTGCTGGTGGAGAAGGCGTTCACGGTCACGCCCGCGGCCACCCGGGAGATCGCGGAAGCGGCCACCGACGCGGGGGTGTTCGCGATGGAGGCCATGTGGACCCGCTTCCAGCCCGCCGTGGTGCGGCTGCGGGAGCTGATCGCCGACGGTGCGATCGGCGAGGTCCGCGGAGTGCAGGGCGAGCTCGGGGTGAACGCCCCGACCGACCCGCTCGACCGCTACTACAACATCGCCATCGGCGGCGGCGCGCTGTTCGACCTCACCGTGTACCCGATCTCGTTCGCCCAGATGGTGCTGGGCACCCCCGACACGGTCGCCGCCCACGGCACGCTCGCCGCGAACGGCGTCGACATCGAGGAGGCCGTGCTGCTGGGCTGGGCCGACGGCCGCACCGCGTCCCTCTTCACCTCGCTCCGCTGCGCCACCCCGGGGCAGATGCGCATCTTCGGCACCGGCGGCTGGATCGACCTCCTGCCGCGCTTCCACCACCCCGAAAGGTTCGTGCTCCACCGCACCGGGCACGACGCGGACGAGGTCACGGTGCCGCACGTCGGGGGCGGTTATGCCCACGAGCTGCGTGAGGTCACCGACGGTGTCCTGGCGGGGCGCACACAGAGCGAGGTCATGCCGCTCGCCGACACCATCGCGGTGCAGGACGTGATGGGTTCGGTCGCCGACCAGCTCGGCATGGTGCCGCAGGAGGGGCCTGCCGAGCTCTGAGCAGTTCCGCGCGCCGGCTGTGGTCCTCGCAGACCCCGTGGGCCCTGTGCAGACCGCACCCGGCGCGCGGGAGGGGTCATCATCGCCAGGTGCAGATGCGAATCGATCTGGTCACCGTCGTCGTCGAGGAGTACGACCCCGCCATCGCGTTCTTCGTCGACGTCCTCGGCTTCGAGCTCGTGGAGGACTCCCCGTCGCTCACGAACGACGGCAGGCCGAAGCGATGGGTCGTCGTCCGGCCGCCCGGCACCGGGACCGGGCTGCTTCTCGCCCGCGCCGACGGGGAACGTCAGTCCGGCGTCGTCGGGAACCAGGTGGCCGGCCGAGTCGGGTTCTTCCTCCGGGTGACGGACTTCGATGCCGCATACCTCCGGATGGCGTCCGCGGGCGTCGAGTTCGTGACCCCGCCCCGTTCGGAGGACTACGGGCGCGTCGCCGTGTTCCTCGACGTCGCCGGCAACCGGTGGGACCTGCTCGGGGCGCCGGAGGTGGAAGCATGAACGACACCTACGAGGTCGTCGAGCTGGTGCAGGGCTTCCCGGGTCGCAGCACCCGCCACGGCGTGCTCGGCTGGAGCAGCGTGACGCTCCTGCGCGGGACCGACCGGCTGGTGCTCGTCGACTCGGGGAGCTTCGGGATGCGGGCGGTGCTCGCGCAGCGGCTCGCCGAACACGACGTCGAGCCGGGTGCCGTCACCGACGTGCTGCTGAGCCACACCCACCACGACCACGCCGCCAACTACCTGCTGTTCCCCGGAGCCGCGGTGCACGTCGGCGCGGCGGAGCTCGCCTGGGCGCAGGCTGTCGGTCCCGCGTTCGGCCCGGTGCCCGAGCTCTACGTGAAAGACCTGGCGACCAACCCGCGAACCCGCCCGATCGAGACCGGGCCGGACGCGCGTTGCCGTGTCCTGCCGGGCATCACGGCCGTGGCCGCCCCTGGCCACACGCCGGGCAGCCTCGTATTCCTGGTGGAGGGGACCGCCGGTCCCGTCCTGTTCACCGGCGACGCCGCGAAGAACCGTGCCGAGCTGCTGTCCGGTGATGTCGACATGACCACCGACCGCGACGCCAGCAGGCGCACTCTCGCGCTCATCACGGCTCTGTGGCGCGAGCGGCCCGGCACCGTCGTCGTTCCGGGCCACGACGTCCCGCTGGTCTGGCCGGAGGGGAGCGACCACCCGGAGTACCTCGGTGTCCGGGAGGCGGGGATCCAGGCGTGGTTCGGCGACGATCTCGCCACCACCCGCGACGTCGACCTCGCGCGGGAGCGTCGCGTCGGCGACACCGGTGGCGCAGACTGACCCCGGCGCCCGAAGGAGTGAGGCCGAGGATGCGGGAGATGCGTGTGCTGCGGTTGGTGGTCCACGTGCGGACGCGGGAGCCCGTGCTGCTGCTCGGCGAGGTCGACGGCGACCGCTGCCTTCCCGTGTTCCTGCACCGCGGTCCGGCGGAGGTGATCGCGGCCGGCCGGAGGGACGAGTCCCGCCCGCCGCTGCCGCAGGACGTGCTCCTGCCGGTCGTCACGGGTCTCGGACACCACCTCGACGGCGCCGAGATCACCGAGCTGCGCGAGGGCAGGTACTCGGCTGCGCTGGTGTTCGACGGCGGCCACCGCGTTCCGGTCCGGCCCAGTGACGCCCTGGCCTTCGCGGTGCGGGAGGGCCTGCGGATCGGTGTGGCCGAGGCGATCCTCGACGAGGTCGGTCAGCCGGTCAGCGACCTGTTCCCGGACGGTGCGGACGCCCCGCCGGACGAGCAGCTGCGCGACTTCCGGGAGTTCCTCGACGACGTGTCACCCGACGACTTCGGTCGCCCTGGCGGCGGCTGACTCCCGGCGGACGACGATCGCCCCCAGCCCGGCGGCGACGAGACACGCGACAGCGCCGAGCACCAGACCGGCGCGACCCCCGAAGTGCTGGCTGACCACACCGGCGATGGGGCCGCCGATCGGTGTCGACCCGAGGAACGCGACGGCCCACAGCGCCATCACGCGTCCCCGCATGTGGGGTGCCGCGGTCAGCTGCAGAGTGCTGTTGCCCGTGGACTGGAAGGCGACGCTCGCCGCTCCGACCAGGGCCATTCCGCCCAGCGCCAGCATCAGCGTGGGTGAGAACGCGGTGGCCAGCAGCGCCAGACCGAACGCGGTGGCCCCGACGACCATCGACTTCATCCCCGTCCGTCCCCGCGCGGCCACGTAGAGACCACCGACCACCGCACCGGCGCCCATCGCGGCGGTCAGGAAGCCGTAGGTGCGCGCGTCACCGCGGAAGGTCTCGCTGGCGACGATCGGCAGCACCACCTGGAACTCGTACGCGAGGCATCCGACCAGCCCCATCATCAGCAGCGGCACCGCGAGCTTCGGCGTCCGGCGGACGTAGCTGAAGCCTTCACGCAGCTGCCCGGGAGCGCGGGGCGCGGGGTCCGACGGGGCGAGCTTCGACGTGTCGAGCCGGGTGAGCGACACTACGACGGCGACGAAGCTCACCGCGTTCAGCAGGAAGCACACCCCGATGCCGCCGGTGGCGATGACGATGCCGGCCACGGCCGGGCCCACGGCACGGGCGCAGTTGACCAGCACCGAGTTGAGGCTCACGGCGTTGCGGAGGTCGGTCGGGCCGACCATCTCCAGGACGAACGACTGGCGCGCCGGGTTCTCGAAACAGTTGTTGAGGCCGAGCAGGAAGGCGAGCGCGTACACGTGCCACAGCTGGACGGCGCCGGTGATCGTCAGCAGCCCGAGCAGCAGCGCGAGTGCGCCCATCATCGACTGGAGACCGATCATCAGCTTGCGCTTGTCCATCCGGTCGGCGATCACGCCTCCGTACGGACCGAGGACGAGCGTCGGCAGGGTCTGCAGCGCGACGACGAGGCCGAGCGCCGTCGCTGAGCCGGTGAGCTGCAGGACCAGCCAGGACTGGGCGATCGTCTGCATCCAGGTGCCGACGAGCGAGACCGACTGGCCGCTGATGTAACGGCGGTAGTTCGGGTTGGACAGAGACGCGAACGTCTGCCGGCGCAGCGCATCGAGAGGGGCGAGGGCTCGCTCGCCGACGAGAGTCACTGAATCTCCTTGCGGGGTATGGCGGGGGTCAGCTGGTCGGCGAGCGATTCGAGGGCGGGCAGCGCGGCGAGCAGTTCGGCCGCGTGGGCCTCGTGCATCGTGGCGAGACGGGCGCTGAGCAGCTGGGTGCGTTCGGCGCGCAGGCGCAGGTGCTCCGCGCGTCCGACGTCGGTGCACTCCACGCGAGCGGCGCGCCGGTCGTCGGGGTCGGGGTCGCGGCGGAGCAGACCGCCGTCCTCGAGCTTGGCCACGATGCGCGAGAGCATCGTGGGGTTGACGCCCTCGACGTCGGCCAGTTCGGACAGGCGTACCGACCCGAGACGCACGACCGTGGCCAGCACGGATGCCTGGGTGCGGGTCAGCGTGTCACCGCGCGACTGCCGGTCGAGCAGGCGCGAGATGCGGGCGAGTGCGATGCGGAGACGGGCGACTGCCTCGTCGTCGAAGGTGTCCGTCATGTCGCCCCCTCAGATAGTTGCCTGACAACAAGCAACTATACGCCGGGCGTAACCATCACCGCTGGTGAGGGGGTGTGAGCCCCGATACGGGGCGAGCGTAGCCGGGCGGACCGGCAGGTGCGCTGCTGCTCAGCCGGCCGCCCGTACCTCCGCCCGGGCCTGCACCGCCACGGCCGCCAGCAGCAGGCAGCCGAGAGCGAGGGGCAGCAGGGGCGGGAGCTGCCAGGTCAGCACGGTGACAGCGACCAACGCACCGACGAGGAGTGCGCAGCCGGAGAGGTCGGCGGCGGCGCGAGCGCCCGCGAGCCGGAGCAGGGCCGACCACGCCGGCCCGTCCTCGCGCCAGAGCGCCGCGGCGCGGAGCAGGACGACGAGCCCCGCGACGGCCGTGGCGGCGACCACCCCCGCCACCGCGACGGCACCGGGAAGCTCCGCCCGCACGACCACGAGGGCGTCGAACCCGAGGAGCGCGCAGCCCCCGACGACACCGGCCGCCGCAGGCCCGCTGGTGCGCAGCGCCCGCCGCAGGTCGCCGACGAACACGCGGGCCCCGCTCGTCCGGTGCTCGACGAGCCTGCGGACACCCGAACACCCGGCCGCGAGTGCCGCGGGGAGGGTGACGACGGGCAGCGCCGCGAGCCCCACGAGCACGCCGAGCAGCAGGCACTCGGCGAAGAGCTCCAGCCGGCCGACCCGGGTGGAGTCGCTGCTCATCCCTTCATCCCCGAGGTCGCCACACCCTCGACGAGGTAGCGCTGGAAAGCGAGGAAGAACAGCAGCACCGGGATCAGGGCGAGCAACGACATTGCGATCATCGCGCCGTAGTCCGACGTGGTGGTCTGGTCGATGAACGCCTGCAGCGCGATCGGCAGCGGATAGTTCTCCGGGCTGTTGAGATAGAGCAGCGGGCCGAGGAAGTCGTTCCACGTCCAGATGAACGTGAAGATCGAGACGGTGATCAGTGCCGGCCGGGACAGCGGCAGGATGATGTTCCAGAACAGCCGGAGGTGCCCGCACCCGTCGATCGTGGCGGCCTCGTCCAGCTCCCGCGGGAGCGTGCGCATGAACTGCACGATGAGGAACACGAAGAACGCCTCGGTGGCCAGGAACTTGCCGATCAGCAGCGGCACGAACGTGTCGATCAGGCCGGCCCGCTGGAAGATGATGTACTGCGGAATGATCATGACGTGGAACGGCAGCAGCAGCGTGCCGATCATCATCGTGAACATCAGGCCCCGCCCGCGGAAGCGCAGCCGGGCGAAGGCGTAGCCGGCCATCGCCGATGACGCCACCGTGCCGATCACCGAGAGCACGGCCAGCACCACGGAGTTGCGGAAGAAGCTCCAGATGCTCACCCCGGCGATGCCCTCCGCGGCCCGGGCGTAGTTCGTCCCGGTCGGCGTGGCCGGGAACAGCTCGAGGTTGCCCACGATCTCCCGGGACGGCGTGAACGACGCCCCGATCGTCCAGACCACCGGATAGAGCAGCACCACGAGGATCGCGAGCGCGGCGACGTGCCAGACCACCGAGCGGACGCGCGTGGTCATCAGCTGCTCCCGTCGTTGTAGAAGACCCACGAACGCGAGGTGCGGAACAGGACCGCGGTGACCAGCCCGACGGCCAGCAACAGCATCCAGGCCATCGCCGACGCGTAGCCCATCCGGAAGTCCTGGAAGCCGCGTTCGTACAGGTAGAGCGTGTAGAAGAGGGTCGACCCGGCGGGTCCGCCGACCCCGTTGCCACTGCTGACGACGAACGCGCTGGTGAAGGCCTGGAACGCGCCGATCGTCTCCATCAGCACGTTGAAGAAGATCACCGGCGACAGCGTCGGCAGGGTGATCGACCAGAACTTCCGCCACGGGCCGGCGCCGTCGCACTCGGCGGCCTCGTACAGCTCGCGCGGGATCTGCTTGAGCCCGGCCAGGAAGATCACCATCGGGGCGCCGAACTGCCACACCGCCAGCAGCACCAGGATCATCAGCGCCCGCGACGGGTCGCCGACCCAGCCACCCGACGGAAAACCGACCGCGGTGAGCACCCGGTCCACCGCGGCGTCGTCGCTGAACAAGGCCCGCCAGGTGATCGCGATGCTGACGCTCGCGCCGATCAGGGACGGCGCGTAGAACGCCGACCGGTAGAACCCCTGGCTCCGGCGCGGCCGGGCCAGCAGCATCGCGACGGCCAGCGCGACGGCCAGCTTCAACGGTGCCGAGATCACCACGTACGTCAGCGTGACCAGCACCGACTGGCGCCACCGCTGGTCTGCGAACATGTCGATGTAGTTCTCGAGCCCGACCCACTCCGGGGCCGAGAACAGGTTGTAGTCGGTGAACGACAGGTAGAGCGACGCGAGCATCGGCCCCAGCGTCAGCAGGAGCATGCCGAGGATCCACGGGCTCAGGAAGAAGTACCCGGCCGGCCCGTCCGTGCGCAACGACCGCTTCGTGCGCCCGCCCGGGCCGGCCTGCTGGGGACCGGCGCTCGGCCGCAGGCCCCGGGACAGGGCAGGCCCTGCGCTGGTCCCCGCTGTCACCTGAGTGCCGCCTCGGTCTCGGAAAACCACTGCGCCACCGCGTCCTGCACCGAGATGCGGTTGTAGGCCAACTCCTCGTTGATGCGCAGGAAGGCGGAGTCGGCGGTGCCCACGCCCGCGGGCGGGATGGTCGGCGCCACCGTCAGGTACTGCGCGATCGTCTTCTCGTACTCGGCCACGGCAGCGTCGGTCTCCGACAGCTTCGGAGTGGCGGCCTCGCGCTGCGCGTTGCTGGCCGGCAGGCCGCGGTTACCGCCGAAGATCTCCCCGACCCGCGGGTCGTTGACCATGAAGTCGATCAGCTGCGCCGCCTGGCGCGGGTGGTCGGTGCCGCTGAACGCGGAGAGCAGGATGCCCGGACGCAGCCGGATCCCCAGGTCGTCGGGGTTGGAGCTGGGCAGTGCACCGAGAGCGAGCTTCCGCTCGGACTCGCCCGCATAGCGGGTGACCATGCTGTCGAGGTTCACGGTGGAGGCCGCCAGGTCGGCGCCCATCACGGTGACGGGCAGGGCCTGCGCCACCTTGTCCTGGGGCGGGAACGCTCCGGCCGCGCGCAGGTCGACGCCCTGCTGCCAGAACCGCTCCAGATCCGCCGGAGTGGCCTCGATGCGGCCGTCCTCGGTGAACAGGACCTTGCCCTGCTGGCGCAGCCAGATCTCGAAGACGCCCATGATCGACGTGTAGTCCCACGCCCCCGCCATCCCGGAGGTCTGGCCGACCTTCGTGATCGCCGCGCCGTACTCCTCCCAGGTCCAGCGCTCGGGGACGGCGACGCCCGCGGCCTGGAACGCGGCCGGGTCGTAGATCAGGCCCCAGGTGTTGCCGGACAGAGCCACCGCGAACCGCTCGCCGCCGACCACGCCGGCCTGCTGCAGGCCGGGCAGCAGGTCGTTCACGGGTACCGGGTTCTCCGACTTGTCGAGGTCCAGCAGCAAACCCCGGTCGCCGTACTCCCGCAGGTAGCTGAAGTCCATCTGCAGGACGTCCGGGGTGCCGCCACCCGCCGACTCCGTGTTGAGCTTCTGCCAGTACTCGGCGAAGTCGGAGAAGTTCGGGATGATCTTGATGTCGGGGTGGTCGGCCTCGAAGATCGCGATCGCCTGCTGCATGAGCGCGGCGCGGTCGGCATTGCCCCACCACGAGTAGCGGAGCTCCACCGGACCGCCGTCACCACCGCCGCCGCCACCACTCCCGCCGCAGGCGGTGAGCAGCAGGACGGCGGCGCAGGCCAGCGCGGCGAGGAAACGGGATCGGTGCCGCTCTCCGTTGAGCATGCGTTCCTCCAGGTCGATAGGGGGAGTCAGTGGGACTGCTGCGTCAGGGACTTCGCGCCCAGCGCGGCGAGGTGCGCGGCGCCGTCGGGGTCGTGCTCGCCGTCCGCCACGACCACCGCGTAGCGCAGGTGCAGCTCCGCGCCGTCGTCGAGCACGTACTCGGTCTCACCGAACGGAGCCGGACACAGGCACGCGTAGAGACCGGAGCGGACGAACCACGGCGTCGGGTGCCGCAGGTTGTCCTCGGCGTCGACGAACACCAGCGTGGAGGCGTCGCCGCCCTCGTCGTGCCGTCCGGTGAAGCCCAGCCAGGGGCCGTGGACGCCGTTGAGGTCGTCGTCTCCGGAACGGCCGGGCGCCAGCACCGTGCCGCCGGTCCAGGAGCGCGGGCCGCGCCAGAACAGACCGGCGTAACCCGCACCCTCACGTCCCTCGGTCGCCGGGCTGCCGATGGGCAACGCGCCGCCGGAGACGTTGGTCAGCCGGGTGGACCACGTGAGTACCCAGGCGTTCGCGCCCGCCGGGACGGTGACGTCGATGCGGCGGTGCTCGACGATCGCCGTCTCTCCGGCGGCCGTGACCCAGTCGAGGACGTGTCCGATCGTGGCGCCGTCAGCGTCGGCGCTCAGCACGTCGAAGCTGCGGTGCTGCATCGAGCCGTCGTTGTCCGACTGCCGGTAGCCGGGGCCCCGCGTGTAGGTCGGGCCGCCCCAGAAGTTGTGCTCCCCGACGTTCGGCAGCGCGAAGCCCAGGCCCTTGTGCCACACGTGGTCGTGCGGCCGGTAGAGGCTGACCAGCTGCCCGGACAGCGTCCGCAACGGATGGACGTAGGGCCGTGGCGACTCGAGCTGTGGGTCCCACGGGTGCGTGACGTAGCGGAGCAGCTGTGCGCCGCGGTGGGTGACGGACACGGAGCGGCCGTGCTCGTGCTGCAGCCCGAGCCCGAGGGGGGCGGGCTCGGGCAGCAGGCCGCCGACGGGACCGCTGGCGCCGGCGTACGGCATCAGCGCGCCGAGGCGTCGGCGGGGAACGGGGGGCAGGCGCTCACGGATCTCCGATCGGCGGTGACGGGGGTCGGAAAGCGCTTGCAACGGTCGCATACGACACGCAACCGCACAATCGGCAATTATCCGAAACTTCCGACGGCCCGGGCGCCCAGGCCACCACCCCGACCCCCCGCGCGCGACGGCGAACGTCGCACCACGACATGGATGCATGTCGCGAAAACCGGCGCCCGAAACCAGCCACACGTGTCCACGCCGCCCCCACCCCGCGAGTCGCCCGGAAACCGCGCGCGAGTCGCCCGGAAACCGCGCGCGAGTCGCCCGTTCCGTCAGGCAGGCCGAGGTCGACCAGCCTGACCCTCCCTGCTGCGACATGGACACACGTCGCTGTTCAGGAGCGGCCACGAGCAGCGACATGTGTCCATGTCGCGCCGGCCCGGCGGGTGTGTGCTGGACGGTGCGCGCGGGCAGGGGCCCACTCGCGCGCGCGAACCGGCGACTCGCGCACGTCAACCGGGCGACTCGCGGGGCCGGGGTGGGCGACTCGCGGGGCGGGAGTTGGCGACTCGCGGGGCCGGAGTGGGCGACTCGCGGGGTGGGAGTGGGCGACTCGCGGGGGTTAGTGGGGGGCGGGGCCGGTGCTCTCCCGGAGGACCAGGTGGGTGGCGAGCTCCACGCGGGGTGGGGGTGTGCCGGTCGCGCCCGCGGTGTCCTCCGCCGCCAGCACCAGCCGCACGGCCTCGCTCGCCATCCGGGCCAGCGGCTGGCGCACGGTCGTGAGCTGCGGCGTCATGTGCTCGCAGAAGGCGATGTCGTCGAACCCGACGACGGAGAGGTCCTCGGGGATGCGCAGGCCGCGTGCCGATGCCTCCTGGTAGACGCCGACGGCCTGCATGTCGGAGCCGGCGAAGATCGCGGTCGGGGGGTCGGGCAGGTCGAGCATCTGCTGCGCGCAGAGCCGGCCGCCGCGCGGGCGGAAGTCGCCGAAGTGCACGAGGTCCTCGTCGACGGGGATCCCGGCGCGGCCGAGCGCGGCGCGGTAGCCCTCGACGCGTTCCTGGCTGCACACCAGCTGGGGGCGTCCGGAGATGACGCCGATCCGGCGGTGGCCGAGGGAGACCAGGTGCTCGACGGCGCTGAGGCCGCCCGCCCAGTTGGTGGCGCCGACCGTGGCGAAGGAGGGGTCGCTCCCGCCGACGGGGTCGAGCAGCACGATGGGCGTGTGCAGGGCGGCCAGTTGTTCGACCGCCTCGGGTGCCGCCTCGCTGACCACGAGGACCAGGCCGTCGGAGCGGCGGGACGCCAGCCGGTCGAGCCATTGGCGGTCGCCGGCCGGACCGTCCTCTGCCGAGGTGAGGACGACCTGCGCGCCCGCCTTCCTGGCCTCCGCCTCGGCGCCGCGCAGCACCTCCACGATCCAGGGGGAGTCGAGGGTAGGCAGCACCATGTCCACGAGGCCGACGCGCCGCAGTGACCCGGGCTTGCGCCGCTGGTAGCCGCGGTCGGCCATCACCTGCTGGACCCGTAGTCGGGTGGCCTCGGCGACGTCGGAGCGGCCGTTGAGGACCTTGGAGACCGTCGGAACCGACACTCCGGCCTGTTCGGCGATCTCCGCGATCGTCACGCGACTGCTGATCCTGTCCAGGAGTCCTCCCGTGTTCGGGCCTGAGGCGGCGCGAATGGTAGCCGAAACTTTCCGCCCGGTCACAGCGCGATATCGGTGAACCGGCGGGGTCTTGACGGGGGGCGGGCGGGAAATCTACGGTCGGCCCCCTTAGTTCGCAAGTCTCGGAAAGTTTCGGCACCGGCTCGAAGGGGAGTCTCGTGACCAGTCGATCTCGGCGTGCTCTCCCGACCGCCGGAGCCCCGGCTCCGACCGGGGATGCCGTGGTCGTTCCCGTCGTCGCGGCGCCGGGTCCGGACGAGGCGAACCCCCTCCCTGGCGCGCCCCCGACGCACGTTCCGCACGTCCTCATGCAGCGGACGATCGCCGATGCCAGGGTTCCGGCCGCCGCCTGACGATGGCGCCTGCCGTGACCTCCCACTGATCCGACTCCCCGAGGGAGAGCACATGCCCACCTGGTCCACCGTGCGGACGACGCTGGTAGCAGCGGCCGCCGTACTGACTGTCACGGCCACCGCCGCCTGTGGCACCGCCGGCCCCGCAGGGGCGGGCGGTTCGGGCGGGCTGACGTTGTGGACGCTCGAGAACGAGGGCATCAACGGTGTGCAGCAGGCCGCCGTCGACTCGTTCAACACGGGCGAGGGGCCGGACATCGCGCTCCGGACCTACGTCAACGACCCCTACAAGGCGGCGCTGCAGACCGCGATCGGGTCGCCGAACGCTCCCGACATCTTCTACAACTGGGGCGGCGGCAACCTGAAGGGCTACGTCGACGCGGGGCAGGTCGCCGACCTGACCGCGGCGCTCGACGCGAAGCCCGACGTCAAGGACGCCTTCCTGCCCAGCGTGATGCAGGTCGGCACGATCGACGGCAAGATCTACGGCGTCCCGATGCAGGGTGTGCAGCCGGTGTCGTTCTTCTACAACAAGGACGCCTTCGCCACGGCCGGCATCGCCGCGTTCCCCACCACGTGGCAGGGCTTCCTCGAGACCGTCGACAAGCTCAAGGCGGCAGGGATCCAGCCGATCTCGCTGGCCGGCTCGCAGCCGTGGACCGAGCTGATGTACCTGGAGTACCTGCTCGACCGCAACGGTGGCCCGGACAAGTTCCAGGCGATCGCCGACGGCAAGCCCGGCGCGTGGAGCGACCCCGCCGTGATCACGTCGCTGACGCAGATCAAGGACCTCGTCGACCGGGGCGCGTTCGGCAGCAACTTCTCGGCCGTGAACTACGACAACCAGGGCTCGCAGGCGCTGCTCACCAGCGGTCGTGCGGCGATGGAGCTCATGGGGTCGTGGGAGGTCACGAGCCTCAACGACAACTTCCCCGACTTCCTGAAGGCCGACAAGCTCGGCTGGGCCGACTTCCCGGCCGTCGAGGGCGGCACGGGCGACCCGAAGAACCTCGTCGGTAACCCGAGCAACTTCTACTCGGTGGCCGCGGGCTCGAAGGACGTCGCGGCGGCGACCCGGTTCATCGTCGACAACATGACCAGCCCGGCCTACGTCAAGGGCATGATCGACGTCGGCCAGGTGCCGGCGATCAAGGGTCTGGACCAGCAGGTCGCCACCGGGCAGTTCGCGGCCTTCAACCAGTACTCGTACTCCGCGGTGCAGAACGCGCCGACCTTCACGCAATCCTGGGACCAGGCGCTCGCGGCCGACGTCTCGCAGGCGATGCTGACCAACCTCTCGCAGGTGTTCCTGGGCAGCATGACCCCTGAGCAGTTCGGCCAGGCCATGGACGCGGCCTCGAAGTGAGTCGTTCGACCTCGCACGTCGATGTGGCGCGGCCCGGCTTCGGCTGGGTCGCGCCCGCGCTGGTGTTCTTCGGGCTGTTCGCCCTGATCCCGATGCTGGCCCTGATCTACCTCAGCTTCACGTCCTACGACGGGCTGAACCCGCCGGTGTTCGTGGGTCTGCAGAACTGGCAGACGCTGGCCGGGGACCAGCTGTTCCTCGACTCGCTGCGGCTGTCCGGGATGCTCACCCTGCTCTCGTGGCTGCTGCAGACAGCTGTCGCGCTGCCGCTGGGGGTCTACCTGGCAGGCAAGCAGCGCACGCGGGCCGTGCTCGCGGCGATCTTCTTCGTGCCGCAGCTGATGTCGGGCGCGGCGATCGCGGTGCTGTGGGGCACGCTGTTCGACCCGAACTTCGGGCTGGCGAGCGTGCTGGGCCCGCTGGTCGGGGTGCCGGACGGCAACTTCATCGGCAGCCCGTCGCTGGCGTTCTACGTGGTCCTGTTCGTGATCTCGTGGCAGTTCATGCCGTTCCACACCCTGCTCTACCAGGGCGCGACCCGCGCGATCCCGGAGTCGCTCTACGAGGCGGCCACGTTGGACGGTGCGGGCCGGTGGCGGCAGTTCCGGTCGATCACGGTGCCCCAGCTGCGGGCCACGATCATCACCTCCGGTGTGCTGATCGTCGTCGGGTCACTGACGTACTTCGAGATCGTGCTGATCCTGACCAACGGCGGCCCCGGTACGGCCACGCGGATCCTGCCGCTGCACATGTACGTCGAGGGCTTCCGCAGCTTCCAGATGGGCTACTCCGCCGCGCTCGCCGTGGTGCTGCTCGTGATCGGCACGGCCCTTTCGCTCGTGATCACCCGCGTCACCGGATATCGGCAGATGGCCAGTCAGCGGGAGGGCCTGTGACAGCGACGACACCCTCGACCGAGCGGCCTGCCGCTCCGCCGAGCACTTCCAGCGGGCCTGCGGAGCCGGCGCGCAAGCGGTCCCGGAGGTCGGTCGCCTACCGGCGGCCCAACGTGGTCGGCGGCCTGGGCGCCGGCGTCTGGTTCGTGATCGTCGCGGTGCCGCTGTACTTCCTGGCGGTCACGAGCTTCCGCGCGTCCGGGGCGTACCTCACCGACGGTCCGTTGGCGCTCCCGTCGAGCCTCACCGCCGACAACTACATCACCGTCCTGACGTCGCAGTTCCCGCGCTACTTCCTCAACAACCTGCTGGTGACGGTGGCGTGCGTCGCGATCGTGATCGCACTGGCGCTCCCGGCGGCGTACGCGATCGTGCGCAGCCGCAGCAGGCTCGTCTCCACCGGGTTCTCGGTCGTCCTGCTCGGGCTGGCGGTGCCGGCCCAGGCGGTGATCGTGCCGCTGTACCTGATGATCACCCAGCTGCGGCTCTACGACTCGCTGCTCGCGATCATCCTGCCGACGGCGGCGTTCGCGCTGCCGCTGTCGATCGTGGTGCTGACCTCGAGCCTGCGCGACGTCCCGAAGGAGCTGTACGAGGCGATCACCATCGACGGGGCGGGCACGGTACGCACGCTCTTCTCGCTGGTGCTCCCGCTGTCCCGCTCCGGGCTGGCGACGATCGGCATCTTCACCGCGCTACAGGCCTGGAACGGGTTCCTGTTCCCGCTGGTGCTGACCCAGAACCCCGACGTCAGGGTGCTCACGCTCGGCCTGTGGGACTTCCAGGGCCAGTACGGCACGAACGTCCCGCTGGTGACGGCCGCGGTGACGCTCTCCCTGCTCCCTCTGCTGGTGGTCTACCTGCTGGCCCGCCGCTTCCTGCTCGCGGGCCTCACGGCGGGCGCCGGCAAGTGAACCGCCCCGAACGCCGAACTTCCGAAAGGACGTCATGAGTACCGACGTGTCCAGCACGAGCGCGGCGACGCGCAGCGACGACCCCCGGGTCGCCGAGCTCGTCGCCCGCATGACGCTGGAGGAGAAGCTCGCCCAGCTGGTGGGGCTGTGGGAAGGGCGAGGCGGCTCCGGGGAGGGCGGCGACGTCGCCCCGATGCAGGACGCGATGCAGGACGAGCAGAGCGAGTTCGAGGCGTTCGCCGAGCACGGGCTCGGGCAGCTGACGCGCGTGTTCGGCACCACGCCGATCGACCCGGTGCAGGGCGCCAGGACCCTGGCGGCGAAGCAGCGCTGGCTCACCGAGAACACCCGGCTGGGCATCCCGGCGCTGGTGCACGAGGAGTGCCTCACCGGGCTCGCGGCGTGGAAGGCCACCACCTTCCCCGCGCCGCTGTCCTGGGGCGCGAGCTTCCACCCCGAGCTGGTGCAGGAGATGGGCGCGGCGATCGGGCGCTCCATGGCGGGCCTCGGCGTCCACCAGGGCCTCGCCCCCGTGCTCGACGTCGTCCGTGACGCCCGCTGGGGCCGGGTCGAGGAGTGCATCTCCGAGGACCCCTACGTGGTGGGCACCATCGCCACCGCGTACGTCCGCGGCGTCCAGAGCACCGGCGTGGTCGCCACGCTCAAACACTTCGTCGGGTACTCGAACTCCCGCGCAGGGCGCAACCTCGCGCCGGTGCACGCCGGGCCGCGCGAGGTCACCGACGTCCTGCTGCCCCCGTTCGAGATGGCCGTGCTCGACGGCGGCGTCGGTTCGGTGATGAACTCCTACGCCGAGATCGACGGCATCCCGGTCGCCGCCGATGCCGGGCTGCTGACGGGTGTGCTGCGGGATCGGTGGGGTTTCGAGGGCACGGTGGTGGCCGACTACTTCGCGGTCGCCTTCCTGCACACCCTGCACGGTGTGGCTGCCGACCTGGGTGACGCGGCTGCGCAGGCCCTCGCGGCCGGTATCGACGTCGAGCTGCCCACGGGCACCGCCTACCTGGCCCCGCTGGCCGCGAAGGTGCGCGCAGGCGAGCTGCCCGAGGAACTGGTCGACCGCGCCGTGCACCGCGTGCTGGCCCAGAAGGCCCGGCTCGGCCTCCTCGACGCGGTCTTCGACGAGACCAGCGTGGACGCCGAGATCGACCTCGACCCGCCGGAGCACCGGGCACTGGCCGCCCGGCTGGCGGAGGAGTCGGTGGTGCTGCTCGGCAACAACGGCATCCTGCCGCTGGACCCGGGAACCGCCGCCCGGATCGCCGTGGTCGGCCCGAACGCCGACGACACGGCGGCGCTGTTCGGGTGCTACAGCTTCGTCAACCACGTGATCGCCCTGCACCCCGGCACGGAGCTGGGCTTCGACGTCACCACGGTGCTCGACGCGCTGCGGGCCGAGCTGCCGTCGGCGACCGTCGACCACACCCGGGGCAGCGACGTCGACACCGCCGACACCACCGGGTTCGCCGCCGCCGTGGCCGCAGCCCGTGACGCGGAGCTGTGCGTTGCCGTGGTCGGCGACCGGGCCGGCCTGTTCGGCCGGGGCACGTCGGGCGAGGGCTGCGACGCCGAGTCGCTCGACCTGCCCGGCGTGCAGCGTCAGCTCGTGGAGGCGCTGCTGGACACCGGCACCCCGGTCGTCCTCGTGCTCCTGACGGGCAGGCCGTACGCCGTCGGATGGGCGCTGGACCGGTGTGCCGCCGTCGTCCAGGCGTTCTTCCCGGGTGAGGAGGGCGCGGCCGCGATCACCGGGGTGCTCTCCGGGCGGGTCAACCCGTCGGGGCGGCTCCCTGTCACCCTGCCGCGCTCGGTCGGTGCCCAGCCCTACAGCTACCTGCACCCGAAGCTCGGGGGCGCCAGCTCGGTGAGCAACATCGACACCGAACCGGTGCGCCCGTTCGGCTACGGGCTGTCCTACACCTCGTTCGAGCACACCGACCTGCGCGTCGCCGCGCAGCAGGTGCCGACCGACGGGGCGATCGAGGCCACCTGCCGGGTCACCAACACCGGCGACCGGGCGGGCACCGAGATCGTCCAGCTCTACGCCACGGACGTCGTCGCTGCGGTGACGCGCCCCGTGGTGCAGCTGCTCGGCTACGCCCGAGTCGACCTCGAGCCGGGGGAGAGCGTCGAGGTGACGTTCGACGTCCCCACCCAGCGGCTCGCGTTCAGCGACCGGCGCATGGTGCGGGTGGTCGAGCCCGGTGCGATCGACCTCTTCGTCGGCACCAGCTGCGAGGAGCCGGTGCTGACGGGTGCGGTGGAGCTGACCGGCCCGGTGCACGAGGTGACCACGGCCGACCGCAGGCTGGTCGAGGTCGCGATCACCCGCAGCTGATCAGGCTCCCCTGATCCACGTCCGCTCCCCCGGGCGCGGCGGCGGCTCGCCTCAGAAGCGGCCGCCGCCGCCACGGCGGCCCCGCGTCGCGGACCCACCGAAGCTGGCCGGACGCCGGTTGCCGCCTCCACCGCGGCTGCCTCTACCGGGGCCACCCCCACCACGGTGGCCACCGCTCGCTCCGGCCAGGATTCCGCCGAGGATCAGGCTGCCCAGGTCGAGGCCGCCCGCTCCGGTCATCGACGGTGACGGCGCGGACCAGCGGGAGACGTCGGCCTGGGCGAGCCGCAGGGCTTCCTGCGCGAGCGCGTCGGCCTGCTGCGCCTCGCGGAGCGCGACAACGGGATCACCGCCGCTCGCCTGCTGCAGGTGTCGCTGCGCCTCGGCGAGCCGGGTGCGCGCCTCCGTGCCGACTGCGCCCCGGCGGGTGGCGATGAAGTCGCCTGCTGCCGCCACGGCGGATCGGGCGGTGAGCAGGGTCTGGTCGAGAGCGGCAGCGGCCCGGCGGGCCCGTTCCTCGGCCATGCGTGCCTGGTCGAGTCCCTGGTCCAGCGCCGTGCCTGCTTCGTCGAGCAACCGGAGCGCGGAGATCGGGTCGGGTTCAGCGGCGTTCGCCGTCTGGTCGGCGGCGGCCACCGTGGCCTCGGCCCTGGCGACTATCGCCGCCAGCCCTCCGGCCGTGGCCGTGGCGGCGAGCGCCCTGGCCTCGGCGAGATCCTGCATCACCTCCACCCGGGCGGCCGGAACGCGCGCCGCCGCACCGGTGAGCTCGGCCTCCAGCCGCCCGATCCCGTCGAGCAGGGTCTCGGCCTGGGTGACCGCATCCTCGGCGGCGCGGCCGGACACCACAGCGGCAGCGGGCCCGGGCGGCCCGGCGAGCTCGGTGTTCGCCTCGTCGAGCTCCGCTCCCGCGGCGGCGAGCAGCTGTCGGGCCTGGTCGAGGTTGCCGGCCACGGGGGTCAGCGCGGACGGCGCATAGCGTCCCTGCAGATCGGTCCAGGCCGTCTCGGTGCCGGGCAGCCGCGCGGTCACGGCGTCGAGGCGGCCGCCCAGCCCGGCGACGTACTCCGGCGCCTTCGCCTCGAGGTCGCGCAGCCGGTCGAAGGCCTCGACCTGGGCGTCCAGCCGCTCGTCCGCGGTACGGCAGCCCCTGATGATGGCCGCGTACATCGTGCGCTTCGCGGCCTCGGCCTCCGGCTGGTCGTCGTCGAGCCGCTGGCGGATCTCGAACGCCGCCAGCATCTCTGCGCGCGACTGCTCCAACGCCGACGAGAACGCGGCCACCGCGGCGTCGCCGAAGTGGGCGCGGGCGGCCGACAGCTCCTGCTCCGAGGTGCGCACCGCGTCGTCCACCTCGATGAGTGCGGTGCTGGCGCGGTAGGCGAGGTCGTCGGTGGGGACGTTCCCGAACTCGTCGTCGCGCGGCACGGGCGGTGCTCCGGGCGCCGGCGCGGCGGCCGGGGTCCTCCTCCGTCGCCGGGCCAGTGCGTACGCGCCGCCGCCGACCACGACGGCGCCGCCGACGACCAGCAGGCCGACCGGCACCCCGCCGCCGGCCGAGGAGTCCGCGGTGCGCAGCCCGTCCGCGAGAGCGACCGCGGCCCCCGCCCAGTCGTTCGCGGCGAGGCGCGGCTCCACGTCCGTCCTGCGGACGCTGTCCGTCGTGGACTCCGACAGCGGGAACCCGTCGGCGATCGAGACGTAGTAGGCGCGGTCGCCGGTGGCCACCGCGAGGAGGACGTCCTCCGGGCCGAACTGGGACAGCTGCGCGGTTTCGTCCGCCCAGTCCTGTGGTGCGGCACCGTCGAACGAGTCGACGTAGACCACGAAGAGATCGATGCCGTCCTGGGAGCGCAACTGCTCGATCGCCCCCGCGACCTGCGCCGTCTGCTCCGGAGTGAGCGCCGCCGCCTCGTCCGTGACGCGGTCGACCAGACGGAACGGAGGCTCGGCCAGCGCCACGCCTGCGCCGGCGATCAGCAGCGCGACGAGCACTGCCGGGATAGCGAACAACCTGCGCACGGCGACCTCCGCGGCTCGGGGACGTTGCCATCATGTCGCGTCACCTCGACCCAGCACGGTCCACTCGCCGTGGATTGGCCATGGTCGCTGCTGCTGAACCACACAGGATGGAGGTCATGGCCGTCGTCGATCTCCGTCCGCTCCCCGTCCGTCGGCAGCCGGCACGGCGTATCCCGCAGTTGCTGATCGGGCTGACCCTCTACGCCACGAGCATGGCGATGCAGATCCGTGGGGCGCTCGGGCTCAACCCCTGGGACGTGCTGCACCAAGGGCTCACCGAGCAGACGCCGATCGGCTTCGGTGCCATGACCGCGGTCACGGGCGTGCTGGTGCTGCTGCTGTGGATCCCGCTGCGCCAGCGTCCCGGGTTCGGCACGGTGGCGAACGTCGTGGTGATCGCGGTCGTCGTCGACGTGGCACTGGCGGTGATCCCGGCGCCGTCGGCGCTGCCGGCCCGGATCGGGCTGCTGGTGGGCGGCGTCGTCCTCAACGGGGTGGCGACCGCGGCGTACGTGGGCGCGCGGCTGGGCCCCGGTCCGCGGGACGGGCTGATGACGGGGCTGGCGGCCCGAACCGGCTGGTCGGTACGTCTGGTTCGTTCTGCGATCGAGGTGACGGTGCTCACAGCAGGCTGGCTGCTCGGCGGCACCGTCGGAGTGGGCACCGTGCTGTACGCGCTGGCGATCGGCCCTCTCACCCAGGCGTTCCTGCCGCTCCTGGCGGTGCGGGAGGGTCGCGGGACGGCCGATACCTCCTGATCGGGCCCGGGTGTGGCCTCGGCGGACGCCCCGGAGGTGGCCTCTACGCTTTTGTTGAAGGCTCAGCGATGGCCTGCCAAGGGCCGCAAGGCACCGGACACGCCGACCTTCGACCCTCTCAGCGATCGCCAAGGAGATCTGTATGAAGATCGGTTTTGGGCTTCCGAACCAGGTCCGCAACGTCCGCCCCGAGACGATTCCGCAGTTCGCGTCCGCCGCGGAGGAGGCCGGATTTTCCACGCTCGGCACCGTGGGCCGCTACGCCTACCCGGGCGTGAGCGACACGATCACCCTCGCCGCGGCGGCCGGCGCCACGAAGACCATCGGCCTGTTCAGCCACGTCATGCTCGCGCCGGTGTGGCCCGGTGAGCTGCTGGCCAAGGAGCTCGCCGGCATCGACGGCGTGTCCGGTCACCGGCTCACCGTCGGGATCGGCGTCGGCGGGCGTGCGGACGACTTCGCCGTGGACGGTTTCGGCATGGGCGGTCGGGGCAAGCGGATGGACCGCGACCTCGAGGTCTACCGGAGCGTCTGGAAGGGCGAGCCGGTCGGCGGTGGCCCCAACCCCGCCGTGCCCGCGGGCACCCGTGAGATCCCGCTGATCTTCGGCGGCATGAGCCCGGTGGCGTACGCCCGGATGGCGCGCGAGGGAGTCGGGTACGTCGGTGGCTCGGCGCCGGTTTCGATGGTCGCGCCGTCCTTCGAGGGCGCCCGCGCAGCCTGGAAGGAGGCGGGGCGCTCCGGCGAGCCGCGGATCATCGCGATCGGCTACTTCAACCTCCTCGCCGAGGACGAGGGCCGCAAGAACGTCAAGGACTACTACAGCTTCCTCGGCGACGACATGTCGAACGGGATGGCGGGCGCCGTGAGCGCCTCGCCGGAGGCGATCAGGGAGGTCGTCAAGGCGTACGAGGACCTCGGGGCCGACGAGTTCATCCTCATCGCGACCACGGACGACACCGACGAGGTGAGCCGGCTGGCCGAGATCGTCTTCTGACGGTCCCGCCGGGCGCAGCCAGGTTCAGGAAAGCCACTTTCAGGCCCTCACAGGGCAGGAAAGTGGCTTTCCTGAACTTCGGTCAGTGCACGACCACCACGGCTTCGGCTGCTGTCGACGGCTCCATGTCCTCCAGGCGCCACGGCCGCACGACGGTGACGAGGACGACCAGCGACAGCACCAGGCCGCCCGCGACGACGAGGCTCATCCCCACGGCGTTGTTTCCGAGCACGCCCACCAGTGGCGAGACGAGCGCGCCGACTCCGAACTGCACCGCGCCCAGCAGGGCGGCGGCGGTGCCTGCGGTCTCGCCGTGGCGCGACAGCGCGACGGCCGGAGCGTTGGGCAGCGCGAGCCCGACCGCGAACAGCACCAGCCACAGCGCGAGCAGCACACCGAGGAGCCCGTCGAGGTCGAGCAGGGCCACCGCGAGCAGGAGCAGCCCGGCCCCCGCGCCCGCGGCCACCGCGGTGAGCAGCAACTGCCGGGGCTCGAAGCGGCGCAGCAGCACGGGGTTCAGCTGAGTGGCGGCGATCAGCCAGATCGCGCCGCTGCCGAAGATCAGTCCGAACTGCTGCTGGCTGACGCCGTACTGCTCCTGGAAGACGAACGACGCGCCGGAGACGTAGGCCAGCACTGCCGACAGCGCGAGCCCGGCGACGAGCACGAGACCGACGAACGTCCGGTCGCGGAACAGCCCTCCGTAGGTGCGCAGCGTCCCGACCACGCCTTCGATCTGTCGGTTTTCCGGCGGGAGCGTCTCCGGCAGGGCGCGGGCCGCAACGGCGATGAGCACCAGCCCGAGTATCGCCAGCAGCGCGAAGATCCCGCGCCACGAGGTGAAATGCAGGATGAACCCGCCGAGGGTCGGTGCGATCACCGGCGACACCCCCATCACCAGGATCAGCCGGGACAGCAGGGTCGCCGCGGCGCGGCCGGAGTAGAGGTCGCGCACCATCGCCAGCGCGATGACGGCGCCCGCAGCCGCGCCGAGGCCTTGGAGCAGGCGCAGGCCGCCCAGCACCTCGATGGTGGGTGCGATCAGCGAGAGCGCCGAGGCGAGCACGTGCACCGCGGTGCCGATCAGCAGTGGGGTGCGCCTGCCGTACCGGTCCGACAGCGGGCCGACGACGAGTTGGCCGAGCCCGAGCCCGAGCAGCGTGCCGGTGAGCGTCAGCTGGACGATGGTCGACGTCGCGTGCAGCTCGGCGCCGATGGTCGGCAGCGCGGGCAGGTACATGTCGATGGTGAGGGGTCCGAGCGCGGTGAACGCGCCCAGAACCAGGACGAGCCGAAGCCGCTTCCCCCGGGTGTCCGGTACGGCCGTCGGGACACGATCGGGAGCTGGTGTCACGGAGTGCTGAAATGCCCCGGGCGGAACGACTGTTCCCACTCGGAGATCAGGTGTGATTCACCTCATGGCGGTCAGTAGCGCCAGCGCAGCCCGGCCAGCACGTCGTCGGGGGAACGGCCGTCGGCGGCCGCGGCATCGGAGCGCCGGACGGCGAGGAACGCGCCCAGCAGCTCGTCGCCGAGCACGGCCGTGATGCGCGGGTTGGTGCGGAGCGCGTCCTCCTGCTCCGCCTGAGTGGACGGGAGCGCGGCGACCCCTCGGGCGGCGCGATCCTCGGGACTCCACGACCCCGGATCGGACTGGACGGGAGGGTCGAGCCGCAGCCCTTCGGCCACCCCGGCCGCCCCCGCCGCGAGCAGCGCGGCCACCGCGAGGTGGGGGTTGGCCGACGCGTCGGAGGTCTTCAGCTCGATGTTGGCGTGGTCGGTCCCGAGCAGCGGGGTGCCCGGCACGTAGCGCAGCGGCGCCTCCCTGTTCTCGACGCCCCACACCGCGTACGCCCCCGCGAAGAACCCGGGGCGCAGCCGGGCCAGTGACCCGACGCTGGGAGCGCTGATCGCCGCGATGGCGGGCAGGTCCCGCAGGAGACCGGCGACGTAGGCGGCGCCGTCGGCGCCGGGGCCCTCAGCCGTGCCGGCGAGGAGGTTGTGCCCGTCGCGCCACAGGGAGCTGTGGATGTGCCAGCCGTTGCCGGCAGCGGCCGTCGCCGTGAGCGGCGCGAAGCTCAGCCGCACCCCGTGGCGCCGGGCGGCTGCACGCAGTGTCTGGCGGGCGAGCAGCTGCCGGTCGGCTGCGGTGACGGGGTCGGTGGCGGCCAGGGACAGCTCCATCTGGGCGGGCCCGTACTCGGCGTGCAGCTGCCCGATCTCCAGCCCGTTGGCGGCGAAGTCGCGCAGCACGTCCGCCACGAACCCGTCGACCGCGACGAGCGCGTGCGGGCTGTACGCCGGACCGGGATGGGCGGGCTCCAGCTCGTCGGGACCGCCCTCGGCGTAGACCCCGAACTCCATCTCGTACCCGACGAGAGCGGTCAGCCCGGCTGCCGCGAGCGCCTCGACCTGCCGCTCCAGCACCCCCCGCTGGTCGTAGGGCCACGGGCTGCCGTCGGCGTTGACCAACCGTCCCGGGGTCCAGGCCAGCGCGGGCTGCCCGACGAGCCGCACCAGCCTCTCGAGCACCGGCACGAGCCGCACGTCCCCCGACGGTGAGGACAGGCCCTCGTGGGCGAACGTGATCGCGTCGGAGCTGTCGAACACCGCGAACAGCGTGGTGACACCCACGCCCACCTCGGCCACCCGGGGCAGCGCCGCGACGGGCACGATGCGCGCTCGCGGGATGCCGTTGTTGTCCGCCCAGCTGATCATCACGCCCGCGACGCCTGCGTCGGACAGTGCCGCGGTGACGCCTCGGACGTCGAGCGGTGCGTCGGTGGAGGTCATGACGGCAGAGTCCTCCGCCGTCGCGCAGCGCGCCACTAACGTGGCGATCATGCGGATCGACGAGCTCCCCACACCCGCGTTGCTGGTCGAGCGGGCGGCGCTGGACGCCAACCTCGACACGATGAGTGCCGCGCTCCCCGGGGCCCGGCTGCGCCCGCACGTGAAGGCACACAAGTGCACGGCGCTGGCCCACCGGCAGCATGCCAACGGCCACGCCGGGTTCACCTGCGCCACGGTGCGCGAGTGCGAGGTGATGGCCGCCGCGGGCCTCGGTGCCGACCTGCTGCTGGCCAACGAGGTGCTCGACGCGCGCAGGCTCGGAGCGCTCGTGCGCGAGGGGGCGCGGGTCACCGTCGCCGTCGACTCGCCGGAGACGGTCGCCGCGGCAGCGGCGGGCGGGGTGCGCGAGGTGCTGGTCGACGTGAACGTCGGCCTGCCCCGGTGCGGCTGCCCGCCGGAACGGGCGGGTGAGCTGGCCGACGCCGCCCGCCGCGCCGGGCTCGAGGTGCGCGGGGTCATGGGCTACGAGGGCCACCTCATGCTGGTGGCCGATCCGGCCGACCGGGCGCGGATGACCGGGGACGCCATGGCTCTGCTGGTGGCTGCCGCCGCCGACGTGGGCGGGGAGATCATCAGTGCCGGCGGTACCGGCACGTACGTGGACAACACCTGGGCCACCGAGATCCAGGCCGGCTCCTACGCGCTCATGGACACGGCGTACGGGGCCGTCGTGCCGTTCGGGCAGGCGCTGTCGGTGCTCGGCACGGTCGTGTCCGTGGCGGCCACGCATGCCGTGGTCGACGTGGGGCTCAAATCCCTCGGCATGGACCACGGTCTGCCCACCATCGCCGACGCCCAGGTGTGGTTCTGCTCCGACGAGCACACGACGTTCGCCCCTGCGACACCCGTGCGGGTCGGTGACCGCGTCCGGGTGCTCCCGGCGCACGTCGACCCGACCGTTGTCCTGCACGAGCGGATGCACCTCGTGGACGGTGACGAGATCGTGGAGACCTGGGCCGTCGACATGCGGGGCTGGTGACAGCCGGGCGCTATACCGTGGGGGGATGCTGGTCGAGCGGATGCGGGCCCACACGTCCACGATCTTCGCCGAGATGTCGGCGCTCGCATTGCGGACCGGGGCGATCAACCTCGGCCAGGGATTCCCCGACACCGACGGTCCGCCGTCGCTGCTCAGCGACGCCGCGGCCAACATCCGGGGCGGGCTCAACCAGTACCCGCCGGGCATCGGTGTCCCCGAACTGCGCTCCGCGGTGGCCGAGCACCAACGCCGGTTCTACGGCCTCGACGTCGACCCCGACACGGTGCTCATCACCACCGGCGCCACCGAGGCGATCGCCGCCGCCGTGCTCGCGCTGTGCGGGCCCGGCGACGAGGTGGTGACGTTCCAGCCCTACTACGACTCGTACGCGGCCACCATCGCGCTGGCCGGGGCCGAGCTCCGGGCGGTGGCGCTGCGGCCTCCGACGTTCGGCTTCGATCCCGACGAGCTGCGCGCCGCGTTCTCCAGCCGCACCCGTCTCGTGCTCGTGAACACCCCGCACAACCCCACCGGCGCGGTGTTCGACCGCGAGCAGCTCACCCTGATCGGCGAGCTCGCCGCCGAGCACGACGCCGTCGTCGTCACCGACGAGGTGTACGAGCACATGGTCTACGACGGCCGCGAGCACGTGCCGATGGCGACGCTGCCGGGCCTGGCCGACCGCACGCTGACCATCTCGTCGGTCGGCAAGACGTTCTCGGTCACCGGGTGGAAGGTCGGGTGGATCAACGGGCCGGCCGAGCTGGTCCACGCCGTCCGCGCGGTGAAGCAGTTCCTCACCTACGTCAGCGGTGCGCCGTTCCAGCCCGCGATCGCCGCCGCGCTCGCGCTGCCCGACTCCTTCTACACCGGGCTGGCCACCGATCTGCAACGCAAGCGCGACCTGCTCTCCGACGGGCTGCGGGAGGCCGGGTTCACCGTGTTCGACACGGCGGGCACCTACTTCGTGGTCACCGACGTCACGGCGCTCGGCTTCACCGACGGCGCCGAGTTCTGCTGGACCCTGCCCGAGCGGATCGGCGTGGCCGCGGTACCGGTGTCGGTGTTCTGCGCCGACCCCGATCTGGGGCGGTCACTGGTGCGCTTCGCGTTCTGCAAACGCGACGAGGTGCTCGAGGAAGCGGTCTCCCGGCTGGCCGCGCTGCGCACGGAGGTGCGGGCATGAAGGCGTACGGGTTCACCGCGTTCGGCGGCCCCGGGAACGAGACGATGCTCGACGTGCCGGTGCCCGTACCCGGGCCGGGCGAGCTGCTGGTCCGCGTGCGGGCCGCCGGGGTCAACCCGGGCGACTGGAAGCTGCGCGACGGCGGCTACGGCGACATCACGCTGCCTGCCGTGCTCGGCCGCGAGGTCGCCGGCACCGTCGTGGAGACCGGTCCGGACGTCGACGGTTTCGCCGTCGGCGACGAGGTGTTCGGCGGCAACCCCGGCATGGTCGGCGGATGGGCCGAGTTCGCGCTCGTCACGGCGTCGTTCGCTGCGCACCGTCCCGAAGGCGTGACCCCTGCCGACGCCGCGGCACTCCCGGTGGCCGCGGCCACCGGCTACGACGCACTGACCGGGCTCGACCTGCCACCCGGCTCGACCTTGCTGGTCAACGGTGCAGGCGGCGGGGTGGGGGTGCCGACCCTGCAGCTCGCCCGCGCCCGCGGGCTCGTCGTCGTCGGCACGGCGAGCCCGGGCAAGCACGACCTCGTGGCCTCCTACGGCGCCGTCCCCGTGGCGTACGGGGACGGGGTCGCCGAGCGCGTCCGCGCCGCCGCACCCCAGGGCCTCGACGCGGTGTTCGACACCGTCGGCGGAGACGCGTTGCGTGCGGTGGCCGAACTGCTCCTCGACCGCTCCAAGCTGGTCACGATCGCCGACCGGCCGCTCGCGGCGCAGCTGGGGGGAAGCGGCGTGGAGCGGGACCGCAGCACTGCCGTGCTCACCGCGCTCGTGCGGCTCGTCGCCGACAGGGAGCTCGACCCGCTCGTCAAGGAGATCCGCCCCCTCGACGAGGCCGGTGCCGCACTCGCGATGGTCGAGTCCGGGCACACCACCGGCAAGGTCGTGATCTCGGTCGGCTGAGGGCCGGCCGGAAGGGGCGGAGGCACGAGTTCCGCCCCTCGGCCGCTTCATGATCGGCCGGATGGAGCTGTTCCGGAGCCAGGACGCACCGTAGGGTTCGCTCGCTCGGTGTGATCGGCTCGGGAAGGGTTGGATGCGCGACTCGCACGGCCGTGCGGGGTGTTCGTGGCCACCCTGGTGACCGCCGCCGCCCTGTGTTGCCCGACCGGTCCCGCGGACCGCTGCCGCCGGGCTCCCTCCCCAACGCGTGCTCCCGTTGGACGGTCCGCGCTCGCCGCGCCGTCCCCGCTCGCCGATCACCACGGGCGCGCGGCTTTTCCTCGACGACCCCGAACCCGGAGGACCACACGTGCCCACCGACCAGCTGACCATGCGTGAGCGGGCCGCCCTGCTGGCCCTGATGGCCGAGGCCCGTGAGCTGACGAACGCGGAGCTGCGCACCGTGGCCGGCTTCACCCTGGACGGGACGCCCCGCCGCCGGCTGAACGAGCAGAAGCTGGTGACCTCCCGCAAGGTCGGCCGCAGCTTCGCCCACGAGCTGACCGACGACGGCTGGGCGTGGTGCACCGCGGAGCTGTCCGCGCAGCGCCCGGATCGAGCGGGCTACCTGGGTGGGGCGTGCTACGCCCTGCTGGCCGGGCTGAGCCGGCGGTTCGCCCGGTCCGGGCAGCAGCTCTCCGACATCTTCCAGCCGGATGCCGAGAAGCAGATCCGCAGCGCGTACCTCCGCCTCGCGAAGGGTCCAGGAGCCTGGGTCGGTCTCGCCGAGCTGCGGGAGGAGCTGCTGGACGTGTCCCGCGAGGCCGTCGATGCCGAGCTCGAACGGATGGCGAGCACCCCCGGCGTGCACGTCCAGGCCGAGTCCAACCAGAAGGCGCTCGCCGAGGCCGACCGCGCCGCCGCCGTCCGCTTCGGCGGCGACGAGCGCCACCTGCTCATGATCGAGGCCGAATGACCGACGAGGAGCGGATGGCGCTCGCCGCCGTCCAGTTCAACTGGGCGGTCGCCCCGGACGACGTCTGGAGCCCCGTCACCCACCACGTAGAGGGCCTGCACGAGCGGGTTGCGGAGTCGGTGCTGAACTCCGTGCAGGCCGCGCGTGCGAGCACCGGAGCGAGCCCGATCGGTGTCGTACTGCAGGGCGAGCGCGGTGTGGGCAAGACGCACCTGCTGCGCTGGGTGCGCCAGCAGGTGCAGGAGAGCGACGGCTACTTCTTCCTGGTCAAGCTGCTGGAGGGGCACGAGTTCTGGCGCAGTGCCGTCCACGGGATCATCGACGGCTTCGACGCGGGCCAGGTCGACCAGCTCACCCCGTTGCTGCGCAGGCTGGCGGCGCTCGCCGGGATGTCGCCGCTGGGACAGGCGCGCATCGGGGGGACCATCCCGGTGTCCCGGGCCGACCTCGACGAGCTGGTGGCCGGTCTGCGCAAGGTCGACCGGCAGATCTGGTCGGACTGCCAGAACACCCTCCGGGCGCTCGTGCTGTTCCGCGCCGACCACCCGGACGTGCAGGAGATCGGTTACGGCTACCTGACCCTCGACGGTGACGTCGAGGAGGCCGCGCGCGAGGAGTGGTGCTTCCGGCCCGGAACCCGGCCGCGCCAGCTCGTGCTGCGCGACCTGTCCCGGCTGCTGGCGCTCACCGGGCCGACCGTGATCGCGGTCGACCAGATCGACGGGCTGATCAACCAGTCCGACGAGGCCACGGGAGTCGCCGCCGACACGAGGGCGAAGCGGAACGCTCTGGTCGGTGAGATCGCCGACGGCTTGATGGAGCTACGGGAGGCGACGCGCCGCACGCTGTCGATCGTCGCGTGCATCCCGGCGTCCTGGGAGATCATCAGGGGCCACACCGTCAACTCCGCATCCGACCGGTTCCGGGTGTCGGTGCTGCAGGGCGCGATGCCCGACGCGGACGTCGCCACGGCGCTGGTCGCGCAGCACCTCAGCAGCTGGTACGCCGAGGTCGGATTCACCCCGCCGTACGAGACGTGGCCGGTCCGGCCGGCGGCCTTCGCCGTCCCGAGCGCGCGGAACTTCACACCCCGGCGCCTGCTGCAGCGCGTCGACTCCCACATCCGCGACTGCCTCGACTCCGGCGAGGTGCGCGAGCTGGATGAGCTCACCGAGCGGATCATCGGTCCCGGCCCGGTAGGGCCTGCTGACGATGCGGTCCTGCTGGCGATGGACGACTGGTTCGCCCGGCTGCGCGAGGAGGCCGATGTCGCGCGTCCGCTGGACCAGGACAGCGAGGACGAACGGATGCCGGCCCTGCTCACAGCGGGCCTGAGCGCGTACATCGCGGAGTTCGGGGAGAGCGGGCAGCTGCTCGTGGTGGACCAGGCGCGCGGGCGCAAGCCTGCGCTGCACGCCCGGCTCCGGCGCACCCTCGACGAACAGACGGAGGACGAGACCCACGTCGCGTTCCGGGCGATCGCCCACCAGCATCCCCGCGCCGTGCAGAGCCGCATCGGCTCGGCGCGGACCGAATCCGGCCTGGGGGCGGGCGGGGACAAGCGCACGCTCGTGGTGATCCGCAACGCCTCCTGGCCGAGCGGCCCGGTGACGGCCCGGGTCGTCGCCGAACTGGAGGAGCTGGGCGGGATCGTCGTCCCGATCAGCGAGGCCGACCTGCGCACCTTCGCGGCGCTGGAGGTGATGCAGCGCCCCCAGAAGCCGGGGTTCCTGGAATGGCTCGCCGCCCGCAGGCCCGCCGGATCGACCGAGCTGTTCCGGCGGACGCTGGCCGACGCCGCACCTCCGGATGCCGCCGCCGTCCCGTCGGAGGTCACCGCCGCGCCCGTCCCGTCGGAGGTCGCACCCGCACCCGCGCCTCCGGATGCCGCCGAGCCGCTGCACGAGCAGGGCGCCGCGAGCCAGGATGCGACCGGTGAGCGGCCGGAACCCCCGGCGGCGTGGCGCCCCAGCCCGGTGCCCCGGCCCCGGGTACCGACCGTGCCGGTCGGCCGGTCCGCCGCCGACCAGCGCGACGTGCACGTGCCGCTCGAGTCGCTGCGCAAGCACACCGTCGTCTTCGCCGGATCGGGGTCGGGAAAGACGGTGCTGTTGCGGCGGCTGGTCGAGGAGTGCGCGCTGCACGGGGTGTCGGCGATCGTGCTCGACCCCAACAACGACCTGGCCCGGCTGGGCGACGCGTGGCCGGAGCCGCCGGCCAACTGGCGCGACGGTGACGGGGAGAAGGCCGCCGCCTACCTCGACCAGACCGAGGTGGTCGTGTGGACACCCGGTCGTTCGAAGGGGCGGCCGCTGTCGTTCCAGCCGCTCCCGGACTTCGCCGCCGTCCTCGGTGACGACGACGAGTTCGCCATCGCGGTCGGTGCGGCCGTCGCGAGCCTCGCTCCCCGGGCGCAGCTCACCGGGCGGAAGGTCGAGTCGGGCCGGGCGGTCCTCCGGGAGGTCCTCACCTACTACGCAGGCCACGGCGCCTCGTCCCTCGGCGGGTTCATCGACCTGCTCGGTGACCTGCCCGAGGGCATCAGCGGGCTGCGCAACGGCCAGAAGCTCGCCGCGGAGATGGCGGAAGCGCTGACGGCAGCCATGATCAACGATCCGCTGTTCGGCGGTTCCGGGGAGAAGGCCGACCCGTCGGTGCTGCTCACACCGCGGGAGGGCAAGAGAGCGCGCATCTCGGTGATCAGCTTCGTCGGCCTGCCGTCCGACGAGCAGCGCCAGAGCTTCGTCAACCAGCTTCAGATGGCGCTGTTCTCGTGGGTGAAGGCGAACCCGGCGGGCGACCGGCCGCTCGGTGGGCTCTTCGTGATGGACGAGGCGCAGACGTTCGCGCCGTCAGGGGCGATGACCGCCTGCACCGAGAGCACCATCTCGCTGGCCTCGCAGGCGCGGAAGTACGGGCTCGGGCTGGTGTTCGCCACGCAGGCGCCCAAGGGCCTGCACAACCGCATCCCGGGCAACGCCGCCACGCAGTTCTTCGGGTTCCTCAACTCCGGCGCCCAGATCAACGCGGCCACCGAGCTCGCCAGGGCCAAGGGCGGCCACGTGAGCGACATCTCGCGGCTCACGTCCGGCCAGTTCTACGTGGCAGGGGAGGGTCTGGCGTTCGAGAAGGTGCAGGAGCCGATGTGCCTGAGCCACCACCCGTCGAGCGCGCTCACCGTGGAGGAGGTCATCGCTCGCGCCGCGGTGGGGGTGGGGTGATCGTCAGACCGCCTGAGCGTCCGGCTCCTCCGACATCGGCGCTGCCGCGACCACCAGAGCGTCCATCGACAGGCCCAACGCCCCGGCCAGCGCCGAGACCGTGAAGAACGCGGGGGTGGGGATGCGGCCCGTCTCGATCTTGCGGAGGGTCTCCGCCGAGATCCCGGCGGCACCGGCCACGTCGGCGAGGCTGCGCTCCCCCCTGGCTGCGCGGAGCAGGCGGCCGAGCCGCTCGCCACGCTCGCGGTCGGCCGGGGTCAGGGGGACACGCACCATGGCGCCGATAGTAATACCGGTATAGTTATCTGCATGATTGCAATGAAGACCCCGGCCGAAGTGGACGCCGTCGAGGCTGCCGGGAAGATCGTGGCCGACGTGCTCACCGCCGTGCGCGAGCATGCCGCCCCCGGTGTCACGCCGCGAGAGCTCGACGCGCTCGCCGCCGAGCGGATCTCCGCCGCGGGTGCGCGCCCGACCTTCCTGGGATACCACCCGCGGTTCGCCCCGTCCCCCTACCCCGCCGTGATCTGCGCGAGCGTGAACGACGCGGTGGTGCACGGGATCCCGTCGGAGCAACCGTTGCGGCCAGGGGACCTGCTCAGCGTCGACCTCGCCGTGCACCTCGACGGATGGTGCGCCGACGCCGCTTTCAGCACGGTGGTGGGTCCGGCCGACCCGCAGGACCTCGCGCTCATCGAGACCACGGAGCGGGCCCTCGCCGCCGGCATCGCCGCCGCGCTGCCCGGAGCCCGCATGGGCGACGTCGCCCACGCGATCGGCTCCGTCGGCCGCTCGGGCGGGTACGGGCTGCTGGAGGGCCACGGCGGCCACGGCGTGGGGCGGGAGATGCACGAGGCGCCGCACGTCCCCAACGAGGGCCGGGCCGGGCGCGGTCTCGTCCTGCAGCCCGGGCTGGTGATCGCGGTGGAGCCGATGTTCCACGCGGGCGGGTCCGACGCCTACCGCCCCGACCCCGACGGCTGGACGCTCCGCACCGCCGACGGGAGCCGGGCGGCCCACACCGAGCACACCATCGCGATCACCGACGACGGACCCCGGGTGCTCACCGCAGGCCGCCCCACCAGCTGACCCCGCGAGTCGCCCGTTTCGCGTGCGCGAGTCGCCCGCTCCGGTCCCGCGAGTCGCCCGTTTCCAGCCCGCGAGTCGCCCGTCCGGTTCCCGCGAGTCGCCGGATTCCTGCGCGCGAGTCGCCCGCGGGCGACCCGCCGTGACGTCACCGCCACCGACGCCGGGCGACCACCGGGTGTCAGCCCAGCGCCGCGACCACGGCGTCGCGCAGGCCGGTGCCCGGCCGCCCGAGCAGCTTCTCCAGGTCGTCGGACGGCTGCGCGAACAGGCCCGACGCGATGAGCCGGTGCACGAACGCGGCCGGCCCGAGGTCGTCGGCGGGCACCGCCCGGTAGGTCACGGGGCGCCCGGAGACCTCGCTGAGGGTGTGGGCGAGGTCGGGCACCGTCCAGAGTGGGCCGCGCACCTCGTACACCGTGCCCTCGTGGCCCGGGCCGGTGAGCGTGGCCGAGGCGGCGAGGGCCAGGTCGGCGATCGTCACGAAGTTCACCGGCTGCCCGCCGTCGGCCGCGAGCAGCTCCCCGGACTCGGCGGCCGCCCGCAGCCCCGGGTTGACGAGCGCCTCCATGTAGAACGTGTTGCGCAGCAGGGTGTGCGGCACGCCCGACTCGCGGAGCAGCTTCTCGGTGGCGGTGTGGTCGGCGAGGAACCCGACGCCGTCCTGCGCCCCGATGGCGCTGGTGTAGACGATCCGGCCGACCCCGGCCGCGCGTGCCGCGTCGATCACATTGCCGTGCTGGCGCGGCCGGGTGCCCGGGGTGATGTCGGGCGACGAGACGAACAGCAGGACGTCGGCGCCCGCGAAGGCGGACCGGAGCGACTCGGGGTCCTCGTAGTCCCCGGCGCGGACCTCGACACCCTGGTCGGCGAGGGCGGCGGCCTTCTGCGGGGTTCGCGCGACAGCGACGAGATCGGTGGCCGGCACGCGCGTGAGCAGGTCCTTCGCGACGAGCCCGCCCAGCTTGCCGGTGACTCCGGTGACGACGATCATCCGCACTCCTTCTACAACGCTGACGGCGACGGACCGACGGTAGGCCTCCGGCTGCCGGTGACCTGCGAGGTGGTCACTCCCCACCGGCGCCGCCGGGGGCAGGGCCGGTGCTGCCCCGCACTTCCAGCCGCGGCCGGTAGGTCACGTTGTGCTGCGGCGGTCCACCCTGGAGCAGCGCCCAGAGCCGTTGCCATGCCTGCTCGCCGAGGTCGAACTGCGGAACGGAGGCGGTGGTGAGCGGGGGCGTGGTGAAGCGGGCGAACGGGATGTCGTCGAAGCCGACCACCGAGATCTGCTCCGGGACCGCGATCCCCAGCTCGTGCAGCCCGCTGAGCGCGCCGAAGGCCATCAGGTCGTTGTAGGCGACCACTCCGCTGGCGCCGCAGGCGACGACGGCGGGGACGGCGGCCTGACCGTCGGCGAAGCCCGATCCGCAGCGCAGCTCCACCAGTTCCGCACCGGCGGTGTCGCACACGGCGGCGCGCAGCCCGTGCAGCCGTTCCTGGTCCGAGGCGCTGGCCTGCGGGCCCGCCAGGTAGACCAGACGGCTGTGGCCCAGCCCGAACAGGTGCGTGGCCAGCACGCGGACGCCGGCGTGGTGGTCGACCGAGAGCGACGGCACGTCGAGCCCCGGCACCTCGCGGTTCACCAGTACGACCGGCTCGAGCCGGGGAACCAGCTCGGCGAGCTCGTCGTCCGGGAGCCGGGAGGCGGCCAGGACGATGCCGTCCACCCGGCGGCGGATCTCCACGGCGAGCAGCGCCTCCTCGGCCGGGTTCTCGTGGGTGGTGCGTACCCGCGGGAGTACGGCGACCGCGGCGCGTCCAATCGATCAGCTGTGTGCCGCAGGGCGCGGCCACACGGGTAGTCGACGCCACGCCGCTGGTACTCGCCGCCGGCCACACCCCCGGGCAAGCCGCGCCTGCCGGCTCGTGGCGCCGCAGCCGCTACTCGGAGTGGATCGCGTCGGTCCTGACCCGTCAGCGGACGGACGCCGAACCCCGAAGAACACCCACCTGCCGAGCGGGCACAACCGGCAGACCGACCAGCTGCCGGTCTACCTGCCCGGTAACGGCGGGCTGCTGGCAACGGTGGCGCTGATGGCTGCCGGGTGGGACGGCGGGCCGCCGGGCCAGGCGCCGGGGTTCTCGGACGACGGGAGCTGGACCGTCCGGTGGGAGGGAATCGCGCGCTCGCCGTGACCCGACGTTCCTGGAGATCAGGACAGGAGCTGACCGCAGAGGTGGCCACGATCGTCGGGTGACCGAGACGAAACAGCCCCACGCCGATCTGCACGCTCTCTTCGGCTATCGCGACGCTCCGGCCGCCATCACGTGGCTCCAGCGGGCCTTCGGGTTCGAGACGACCATGTCGTTCCCCGACGAGCGCGGGGGCATCGCCCACGCCGAACTCCGGCTGGGCGACGCCGTGGTCGTGGTGTTCAGCGACCACGACGGCTACGAGCGCCCGCCGCGCAAGGGCGACACGATGGGCTACGGGGTCTACCTCAGCGTCCCCGTCCCCGCTGACGTCGACGCGCTGTACGCCCACGCGGTGGAGGCAGGCGCGACCACGATCTGGCCCCCGGAGTCGACGGAGTGGGGCAACTACCGCTCCCGGGTGGTCGACCCCGAGGGCTTCGAGTGGTCGTTCGGGGTGCACCGTCCCGGCGAGCCCCAGGACGAGTGGACCGAGGACGGGTGATCCCCCGGGCGACTCGCGCACGAGAAGCGGGCGACTCGCGGACCGGAAACGGGCGACTCGCGGGGGGTTCCGCGAGTCGCCCGGTTGTGGGGGGCGAGTCGCCCGGTTTCGGGGGGTGAGTTGCCCGGGGGCGGGTCGGGGTCAGCCCACCGAGGCCAGGTCGGTCGGCTCCTCCAGAGACGGTGACGGGTCGGTCGGGGCGGCGTGGCTGTCCCGTTCGCCGTCGAGCAGCGGGCAGTCGAGCCAGGCCTCCGGGATGCCGAACCCGTCGACCAGGGTCCTGGCCTGCGGCCGCAGCTGACCGCAGAGCGTGTTGACGGCCTGGGTGACGGCCTTGGCCCGGCGCCGGCTGATGTACCCGTGCTCGATGAAGAACGCGCGGTCGCCCTCGATCACCGAGAGCGCGTACAGCTCGCGCACCTGCTCCAGCAGGCCGCGCACGGCCGGGCTCTCCACCCGGTCGACGGCTGCGGCGAAGGAGTCGAAGACGATGCGGTCGACGTGGGCCCGCGCGGCCACCAGCACGTGGTCCTGGGTGCCGTTGAAGATCGCGAACCGGTCGGCTCCGGGAGCCAGGGCCCTGCGCATCCGGCGGGCGGCCGCGGCCAGGAGGTGCTCCTCGCGCTCGACGAGCAGCCACCGCTGGCAGGCGCGGTCGCGCACGTCCCCGCGCCGGACGACGGCCCGCAGGCCGGTGCGCTCGGCCGCCGAACCGGCCACGAGGCCGGCGGCGAACCGGGCCTTGCCCACCAGATCGAGCTGCCCGACCCGGCGGCCGTAGTCCGAGAGCAGCGTCTTCGCCACCAACTGCAGCAGGACGGTGTTGTCCCCCTCGAAGGTGGTGAACACGTCCGTGTCGGCCTTGAGCTGCGGAAGCAGGTTCTCCGCGAGGTAGCCGGCGCCGCCACACGCCTCGCGGCAGGTCTGGATCGTGGCGGTGGCGTGCCAGGTGGCCACCGCCTTGATGCCCGCCGCCCTCGTCTCCAGGTCCCGCTGTTCCGCCTCGATGTCGCGGTCCGAGCCGGGCTCCCCGGCGAACGACTGCAGGTCGTGCATGTCCGACACGAGATCGGCCTGGGCGAAGTGCAGCGCGTACGTCTTCGCGAGGGCGGGGAGCAGCTTGCGCTGGTGGACGAGGTAGTCGAGCACCACCACCTCCTCGCCGGTCTCGGGGTCGGCGAACTGGCGCCGCGTGGCGCCGTAGCGGATGGCCAGTGCGAGTGCCTTCTGCGTGGCGGTGCCCGCGCCGCCCGCCACGCTGATGCGGCCGCGGACGAGCGTGCCGAGCATCGTGAAGAACCGGCGGGACGCGCTCGTGATCGGGCTGGAGTAGCTGCCGTCCTCGGCGACGTCGGCGAAGTGGTTGAGCAGGTTCTCCCGCGGCACCCGCACGTGGTCGAAGGCGAGCCTGCCGTTGTCGACGCCGTTGAGGCCCGCCTTGCGGCCGCAGTCGCCGATCGTGACGCCGGGCAGCGCCGTGCCGTCGTCGGAGCGGATGGGGACGAGCAGGGCGTGGACCCCGTGCGAGACGCCGCCGGTGATCAGCTGGGCGAAGACGACGGCCATTCGCCCGTCGCGCGCGGCGTTGCCGATGTAGTCCTTGCGCGCGCCGGCGTCGGGCGTGTGGATCTCGAACTCCTGCGTGGCCGGGTCGTAGGTGGCCGTGGTGCGCAGGTGCTGGACGTCGGAGCCGTGGCCGGTCTCGGTCATCGCGAAGCATCCGAGCAGGTCGCCGTCCATGATCGCCCGCAGGTACTTGTCATGATGACGAGAAGTGCCCAGTATCTGGACGGCGCCACCGAAGAGCCCCCACTGCACACCGGCCTTCACCAGTAGCGAGAGGTCGCCGTAGCCGAGCGCGGCGAACGCCGTGACCACGCCTCCGACGTCGCCCCCGCCGCCGTAGGCCGGGTCGAAGCCCTGGTGCGGGCGCCCGCTCTCGGCCAGCCGCCGCAGGTTGTCGGTGGTGAGTGCGCGGTACTCCTCGGTGCTCAGATCGGCCCCGGGTGTGAGCCGCAGCTCCCCGAGCTGCGCGCGAACCTCGGCGCGGACGTCGGCCCACCGGCCGTCCAGGACGCGCTGGAGCTCGCGGGGGTCGGACGTCATGCGGGTTCCTCCTTGTGGGAAGCCTGGCGGGGAGCCACGACGCCGGAGAGTCCGGACCAGGCCAGATCGGTGAGCTGGGCGGCAAGCTCGTCGCGGGTCGTTCCCGTGGGGCGGGCCAGCCAGTTGTCGGCCGCCGCCCGCACGAGCCCGACGATGCCGTGGCCCCACGACGCCGCGGCGCCGGTGTCGGAACCCGCGCGGCGGAGCTGTGCGGCGATCACGGCGGCGGCCTCGTCTCCGATGAGCGAGACGAGGTCGGCCACCGGGTCGGCGTCGAGGGCGCTGTCGACGAGTGGGCGGTGCACGACGAACCGGTAGACCTCCGGGTCGTGCTCGATCAGCCGCAGGTAGGCCGCGATGGCGGCGGCCGTCTTCGCGCGGGGGCTCTCGCTGCTGGCCATCGCGGCGCGCACCTGCGCCACCAGCACCTCGGCCACCCGTTCGCAGACGGCGACGTAGAGCTGGGTGCGGTCGGTGAAGTGGCGGTAGACCACGGTCTTGCTGGTGCCGGCCCCGGCCGCGACGTCGTCCATCCCGACGCCGGCACCGTGGGCGCGGATCGCGGCGATCGCGGCGTCGGTCAGCTCGGCACGGCGGGCGCGCCGGTGGGCGTCCCACCGGCTCGTTCGCTTGTCCCGGACCATCTTCACGGCACCGAGAGTACCGTGTACTTTGAGTATCGGCTACTGACGGGTAACACCCATCCTGAAGCCCAGACCCCGGGAGGAACCTGTGCCGGAGACCCGGAAGGCCGCCGTGATCGGCGGCAACCGCATCCCCTTCGCCCGCGCGAACGGCGCGTACGCCCGCGCGTCCAACCTCGACATGCTCACAGCCACCCTCGACGGGCTCGCCGCCCGTTTCGGGCTGGCGGGCGAGCGGATCGGTGAGGTGGCGGGCGGCGCGGTGCTCAAGCACAGCCGCGACCGCGACCTCACCCGCGAGGCCGTGCTCGGCAGCACGCTCTCGCCCACCACCCCCGCCTACGACGTGCAGCAGGCCTGCGGCACCGGCCTGGAGACCGCGATCCTCGTCGCCAACAAGATCGCACTCGGGCAGATCGAGAGCGGTGTCGCCGCCGGCGTCGACACGGCCAGCGACGCGCCGGTCGCGCTGAACGACGGCCTGCGCCGGGTGCTGATGGAGCTCAACGGGGCGCGCTCGCTGGGCGCCCGGCTCACGGCGCTGCGCGGGCTGCGGCCCGGGCAGGTCGTCCCGGAGGTCCCCCGCAACGCCGAGCCGCGCACGGGGCTGTCGATGGGCGAGCACGCCGCGCTCACCGCCCTCGAGTGGCACGTCCGGCGCGAGGAGCAGGACGAGCTGACCGTCGCGAGCCACCGCAACCTGGCCGCCGCCTACGACCGCGGCTTCTTCGACGACCTGGTCACGCCCTACCTAGGGCTGACCCGCGACCAGAACCTGCGGCCCGACACCTCCGTGGAGAAGCTTGCGAAGCTCAAGCCCGTGTTCGGCCGGGGCGAGGGCGCCACCATGACGGCAGGCAACTCCACGCCGCTCACCGACGGCGCGGCGGCCGTCCTCCTCGGGTCGGACGAGTGGGCGGCGCAGCACCGGCTGCCGGTGCTCGCGCACGTGGTCGACGCGGAGACCGCGGCGGTCGACTTCGTGCTCGGGTCCGACGGCCTGCTCACCGCGCCGCTGTACGCCGTGCCGCGGCTGCTCGAGCGCAACGGCCTCACCTTGCAGGACTTCGACTTCTACGAGATCCACGAGGCGTTCGCGTCCACGGTGCTCGCCACGCTCACGGCGTGGGAGGACCCGGCGTTCGCGAAGGAGCGGCTCGGGCTGGACGGCCCGCTCGGCGCGATCGACCGCTCGAAGCTGAACGTGACGGGGTCCTCGCTGGCCACCGGCCACCCCTTCGCCGCCACGGGCGGGCGCATCGTCGCGACGCTGGCGAAGCTGCTGCACGAGAAGGGCAGCGTGGGCGGGCGGAAGAGCCGGGGCCTGATCAGCATCTGCGCCGCGGGCGGCCAGGGCGTCGTCGCGATCCTCGAGGGGAACTGACATGTCCAACGACACGCTGCGCGATCTCTCGCAGAACCAGCTGGTCCGGCGGCTCGGCGTGCCGCGCATCCCGGTGCTGCGCCGCTACTCGCCCGGTCAGCCGCTGCTCGACGGGCCTGCGCTCGTGGGGGCCGTCGGCGCCGGCCGGTACGCGGAACAGATCCGTGCCCTGCTGAAGGACGCCGACGTCGCCGACGCGGCGGGGGACGGCAAGGTCGCCGCAGCCGTCCTCGACGCCACCGGCGTCCGCACGCTCGACGACCTCGCCGCCGTGCGGGAGTTCCTGACGCCCGCGGTCCGGCGGCTCGCCCCGTCGGGGCGGTTGGTGCTGCTGGGCCCGGAGCCCGGCACGGGCGACGTGGAGGCCGCCGCCGCAGCCCAGGCTCTCGACGGGCTGGTGCGGTCGGCGGCCAAGGAGGTGCGCGCGGGCGCTACCGCCAACCTGCTCGTCGTGCCCCCCGACGCGCCGCCCGCGGCCACCGACTCCGCGGTGCGCTTCTTCCTCTCGGCCCGCTCGGCATACGTCGACGGGCAGGTCGTGCGGGTCGGCGTGCCCGTCGGGCCGGCTCAGGACCCGATCGGCATGGACGCACCCGACGAGGTCGTGCGGCCACTGGCCGGGCGGGTCGCCGTGGTCACCGGCGCGGCCAGGGGCATCGGTGCGGCCATCGCCGACACCCTCGCCCGCGACGGCGCCACGGTCGTCGCGGTCGACATCCCGGCCACGGGCGAGGCGCTCTCGCGCGTGGCGAACCGCGTCGGCGGCACCGCGCTGCAACTCGACATCACCGCACCCGACGCCGCCGATCGGCTGCTCGGGCACGTGCGGGAACGGCACGGCAGGCTCGACGTGGTGGTGCACAACGCGGGCGTCACCCGCGACAAGCTGCTCGCCAACATGGACGCCGATCGCTGGGAGGCCGTGCTGGCCGTCAACCTGCGGGCGCAGCTCGCGATCAACGAGTCGCTGCTCGCCGGTGACCTGCTCAGCGACACCGGGCGCATCGTGTGCATCGCCTCCACCAGCGGGATCGCCGGAAACCGTGGCCAGACCAACTACGCCGCGAGCAAGGCGGGCGTGATCGGGATGGTGCGGGCACTCGCGCCCCGGTTCGCCGAGCGGGGCGTCACGGTCAACGCGGTGGCTCCGGGCTTCATCGAGACCGAGATGACCGGGAAGATGCCGCTGGGCACCCGCGAAGCCGGGCGCCGGATCAACAGCCTCCGCCAGGGCGGGCTGCCGGTGGACGTCGCCGAGATGGTCGGCTGGCTCGCCGAGGCCGAGACCGGTGGGGTCACCGGACAGGTCGTGCGGGTGTGCGGGCAGAGCATCCTGGGGGCGTGATGGAACTGGGCCCGCTCTACCTCAAGGCCGCGGTCGGGTCGATCGGGCGGCGCGCGTCGGTGCTCCCGGACGGCGAGCTGTCGCGGGAGGGCGTGTCCGTGGACCGCGCGCACCTCGCGGCGTACGCGCGGGTCTGCGGCTTCGCGGTGGACGACGTTCTCCCGCCGACGTATCCGCACGTGCTGGCGTTCCCGCTGCAGGTCGAGCTGATGGCGGACCGGGCGTTCCCGCTGCCGCTGCCGGGCCTGGTGCACGTCCGCAACACGATCACCGTCCACCGGGGGATCGACGCCGCCGAGCCCTTCGACATCCGGGTGCACGCCGAGCGTTTCGTCGCGCACCCGAAGGGCGCGCAGGTTGATCTCGTCGCGCGGGTCGACGCGGGCACCGAGCCGGTGTGGCACGGGCGCAGCACGTATCTCGCCCGGGGCGCCACGGCTCCCGCGGCCGACGGTGATCCGGCGCCGGCCCCGCCGCCGGGAGTGTCCGGCGGAGCCCTTGCCGCGGTCTGGCGGGTGGACGCCGGCACCGGCCGTCGCTACGCGGCCGTCAGCGGCGACGTCAACCCGATCCACCTGCACCCGCTGACCGCACGGGCCTTCGGCTTCCCGCGGGCCATCGCCCACGGGATGTGGACGGCCGGACGCGCGCTGGCCGCGCTGCAGGGCCGCCTCCCCGCCGCGCTCACCTACGACGTCGCGTTCGGGAAGCCGCTGCTGCTGCCCAGCACGGTCGAGCTGCACGCCGCCCCGGCCGTGGACGGCTGGAACCTCGACGTGCGCAAGCACGTGGGGGCCGTACACCTCACCGCGACCGTCCGCAGCTGACCCGTCGGCCTCGGATGGGGCGACTCGCGCACGGAAATCGGGCGACTCGCGCACCGGAAACGGGCGACTCGCGGGTGGGTGCGCCCGAGATCCGCTTTTCGGCCCTCGCGGGGGCGGAACCGTGGATCTCGTGGTGATCAGGGCGACTCGGGGGCCCGGAGCGGGCGACTCGCGCACTCAGAACGGGCGACTCGCGGGTGGGGGGCGCTGCGCTACCGCGACACGTGGCCATGTCGCGATCGGGAGCGCCGCCCTACGCTGCCCGATCATGGCGCGGTCCGTGCTCGACCTGCCGACGCGGATCGCGCTCGCCGTGGTCGTGGTGGTCGCCAACGTGGCCGGCGCCGGTGTGGTGCTCGTGCTCGCGGCGTGGGTGCTGCCCGAAGGACCGCTCGCGGATCCGGCCACCGTGCGGCTGCTGAACCTCGTGACGTTCGGCGGCTACCTGCTGCTGGCGGTGCCGATCGGGCTGCTGTGGGGAGCCCGGCGGTTCCGGCTGCGCACTCCCGGGTCCGACGGTGCCCAGCTGACGGAGCAGCGCTTGGTGCTCCACGGCCCGCTGCGGCTGGTCACCGTGCAGGCCGTGCTCTGGGCGGTGGCCGCCGCCCTGTTCGCCTGCCTGAACGCCCGCTGGTCACTGCGGCTCGCCGTCTCGGTGGGGGAGACGATCGTGCTGGGCGGCATCACCACCTGCGCGCTGTCCTACCTGCTCAGCGAGCGGATCCTGCGGCGCACGGCCGCGCGCGTGCTGGCGGCGCAGGATCCACGGCGGCGGGCGCTGCCCGGGGTCGTGGTCAGGGCGCTGCTGTTCTGGGCGCTCGGCACGGCCGTGCCGGTGGTCGGGTTGCTGCTCTCCGCGGTGTCCGTGCTGATCTACGGCGACGTGTCCGCCGACCGGTTCGCGGTGATCGTGCTGGCCGTCGGGGCCACCGCGCTGGTCGCGGGCCTGCTGGTGACCGTGGGAGCGGCGAGCGCGGTGGCCGACCCCGTGAACGCGGTGCGCCGGGCGATGCGGCGGGTGGAGGGCGGCGACCTCGACGCGAGCGTCACGGTCTACGACGGCACGGAGCTCGGGCAGCTGCAGTCCGGCTTCAACACGATGATCAGCGGCCTGCGGGAGCGGGAGCGCATCCGGGACCTCTTCGGCCGGCACGTCGGCCGTGACGTCGCCCGGGTGGCGGCGGCCACCGACGAGGTGCGGCTCGGCGGCGAGGTGCGCCGGGTGGCCGTGCTCTTCGTCGATCTCGTCGGCTCGACGGCCCTGGCGGCGAAGCGGCCGCCCACCGAGGTGGTCGGGCTGCTCAACCGCCTGTTCGCCGTGGTCGTCGAGGTGGTGGAGGAGCACGGCGGCTGGGTCAACAAGTTCGAGGGCGACGCGGCGCTGGCCGTGTTCGGCGCGCCGGTCGACGCCGCCGACCCGGCGGGTTCCGCACTGGCAGCCGGCCGGGTGCTCGCTGCGCGGCTGGCCGCCGAGCTGCCGGAGGCCACCGCGGGGATCGGCGTCTCCGCCGGGGACGCCGTGGCCGGGAACGTGGGTGACGTGCGGCGCTACGAGTACACCGTGATCGGCGACCCGGTGAACGAGGCCGCACGGCTCACCGAGCTGGCCAAGACGGTGCCCGGGCGGGTGCTCGCCACCGGCGCCGCCGTCGGGCTGGCGGACGAGGCGGAGGCCGCCCGCTGGACGCTCGGCGACTCGACGGTGCTGCGGGGCCGCGGCGCGCCCACGCGCCTCGCGACGCCGCGCGAGCCGTCAGGATCTCGGCGCGTAATGGCCGAAATCCGCGTGGATCAGGGGGAAGCCCGGAGCTAGCGTCGACCCGTGACCCAGCAGGCGACCCCGGCCACTCCCGCTGTCCCCACCTCCCGCTACCGGTGGAGCGCGGTGGCCGCCGTGGTGGTCACGGTCTGCGCGTGGGCGTCGGCGTTCGTCGCCATCCGCGCCGTCGGGGAGTCCTACAACCCCGGTCCGCTGGCGTTGGGACGGCTGCTCATCGGGTCGCTCGCGCTGGGTGCGGGAATGCTGGTCGCCAGGCGCTGGGTCACCCCCACCGCGCGGGAGTGGGCGCTGATCGCGCTCTGCGGGATCGCCTGGTTCGGCGTCTACAACGTGGCGCTCAACGCGGCCGAGCAACGGGTCGACGCCGGTACCGCCGCCATGGTGGTGAACGTCGGACCGATCCTGATCGCGCTGTTCGCCGGGCTGCTCCTCGGTGAGGGTTTCCCGCGGTGGCTGGTGGTGGGGGCGCTGGTCGCGTTCGGCGGCGCCGTGCTCGTCGGCGCGTCGACGGCGCACCTGGACCGGTCCGACATCCTCGGTGTGCTGCTCTGTCTCGTGGCGGCGGTCACCTACGCGGTCGGCGTGCTGGCTCAGAAATTCGTGCTGCGGCGGCTGCCCGGGCTCCAGGTCACCTGGCTGGCCTGCACGATCGGCGCCGTCGCCTGCCTGCCGTTCACCCCTGCGCTGCTCACCGACGTCGCCGCAGCCCCGGCAGGCGCCACGGCCGGGCTGCTCTACCTCGGCATCGTGCCCACCGCGCTGGCCTTCAGCACCTGGGCCTACGCCCTGGCCAGGATGGACGCCGGCCGGCTGGGCGTGAGCACGTACCTGGTGCCGCCGATCACGATCGTGATGTCCGGGCTGCTGCTCGGTGAGGTGCCGGCGCTGCTGGCGCTCGTCGGGGGCGTGATCTGCCTGGTCGGCGTCGCGCTGTCCCGGCGCCGGTAGCCGTCCGGCGCGTCAGTTCTCGTCCTTCCACGGCGGCGGCACGAGGACGAACCGCACGGTCTGGCCGGGCCGTACCTGCGCCGCCCGGTCGACGTCGGCGTCGAGCACCACGGCGCCCACGGGGTACCCACCGGTCACCGGGTGGTCGGCCAGGAACAGCACCGGCTCCCCGCCGGGCGGCACCTGGATCGCCCCGCGCACCATGCCTTCCGTCGGCAGCTCGCCGGAACCGGCGCGCTCCAGCTGCGCACCCTCCAGGCGCATCCCGACGCGGTCGCTGCGGCTCGAAGCAGTCCAGGCGGTGCGGGCGAGCGCAGCGGGGTCGGCGAGCCGGTCCGACCGGGGTCCCATGATCACCCGCAGCGTGACGGCACCACCGGGCGGCACCGCCACCGGCGCCACGTCCACCAGCGGGAGCTCGGTCGGCTCCGGGCCGACGGGGAGCACCTGGCCCGCTTCGAGCTTCGGCGGCCCCAGCCCGGCGAGCACGTCCGTGCTGCGTGAGCCGAGCACCGGCTCGACGGCGATGCCGCCGCGCACCGCGAGGTAGGTGCGCAGGCCGGTGGGCGGAATCCCGAGCCGCAGCACCTGCCCTGGACGCACCGTCACCAGTGCGTGATGGCCGACCGGGGCGCCGTCGACGTCGGCCGGGGCCGGGGCGCCGCTGAGTGCCACGGTGAGCGGCAACCGGTTGTCGGGCGAGGCGCGAACGGCCAGGCCGCCGAACACGACCTCGATCCCCGCCGCGTCCTCGGGGTTGGCCACCAGCCGGTTGGCCAGGCGGAGCGCGCTGCGGTCGGCGGCCCCCGAGCGTCCGACGCCGGACGCCCCGAGCCCTGGCCGTCCGAGGTCCTCGACGAGCGCCAACGCTCCGGTCGCCAGCACCTCCAACGCGCGGGTGCTCACGGGGCCTCCACGAACCGCACGATGCCACCCGGCTCCAGCAGAGCACCGTTGTCGACGTCCCACAGCACCGCGTCGGTGTGGCCGATCAGCTGCCAGCCGCCCGGGGACGCGCGCGGGTAGATGCCGCTGAACTCACCGGCCAGCCCGACGGCCCCGGCGGGTACGGACGTCCGCGGCTCGGACCGGCGCTCGACGTCCAGGCGCGGGTCACCCCCTGCGAGGTAGGCGAAGCCAGGGGCGAACCCGCCGAACGCGACGCGCCACGGCGTGCCCGTGTGGGCCTTGACCACCTCGGCCGCGTCGAGGCCGGTGAGCCGCCCCACCTCGTCGAGGTCGGGCCCGTCGTAGATCACGGAGATCTCGATCGTCTTCCCGTCCGGTGGTGATGATCCCGGCTCCACGGTCAGCGCCAGCACCTCCCGGCGCACCGCGCCGAGGTCGGTGCGCGGGGGGAAGGTGAGCAGTACCGTCCGTGCCGCCGGGACGATGTCGAGCACGCCCGCCGGTGGAGCCGCGCGCACGGCGTCGGCGAGCGCGAGCACCTCGGGCAGGCCGTCCACCTCGATGAGCAGGCCCGTGTCCCCGAACGGAAGAACGTTCACCCGGCCCGCTCCCCGGCGAACGGCGCCAGTGCGACGCCGGCGCGGTCGAGGCCCGCCCGCACGGCCGTGGCCATCGCGACAGCTCCCGGTGAGTCGCCGTGCACGCACGCGGACTCCGCGCTCACGCGCACGTCGGTGCCGTCAACGGCCGTCACGACGCCGTCGTCGATCATCCGCAGCAGCCGGGCCGTGACCTCCTCCGGGTCGTGCAGCAGCGCTCCCGGCTGGGAGCGGGGCACGAGGGTGGCCTCCGGCGTGTACCCGCGGTCGACGAAGAACTCGCGCACCGTCCGCAGTCCTGCTGCCTCGGCGGCACGCAGCAGCGCCGATCCGGGCAGGCCGAGCACGGGTAGCGAAGGGTCGTACGCCCGTACCGCGGCCACGATCGCTTCGGCCTGCGCCTCGTGGTGCACCGCGGTGTTGTAGAGCGCTCCGTGCGGCTTGACGTAGCGCACCGCGGTGCCGTTCACGCGGCACATGCCGTCGAGCGCGCCGATCTGGTAGATGATGTCGTCGGCCAGCTGCCCGGGTTCCACGTCGATGAACCGGCGGCCGAATCCCGCCAGGTCCCGGTAGCTGACCTGCGCGCCCACCACCACGCCGGTGTCGGCGGCCTTGGCGCAGGTCCGGCGCAGGGTCGAGGGGTCGCCGGCATGGAAGCCGCAGGCCACGTTGGCCGAGGTGACCAGATCGAGCATTGCGTCGTCGTCGCCGAGCACCCACCGGCCGAACGACTCGCCGAGATCAGAGTTGAGGTCCACTCTCACAGCTTGTCCAATCCGCGGGGCCCGCTCTTCGCCGACCAGGATATTTGAGCGTAAGGATCGTTGAACAATCCGGCAAGACGGGAGACGCGGTTCACTCCGCCGCCCACGCGGGCAGGATCGACGTCATGGCCAACGACTTCCCAGCCGCCCTCGTCACCGGCGGCGGCAGCGGTATCGGCAGGGCAACGGCGCAGCGGCTGGTCCAGGACGGATGGCGGGTCGTGCTCGCCGATCTCAACACCGCCAACGGCGCCGAAGCGGCCGCCGAACTCGGTGCGGCCGTCCGGTTCGTCCGTGCCGACGTCGCTCAGGAACCCGACGTCGAGGCGGCGGTGGCCACGTGCGTCGAGGAGTTCGGGCGGATCGACTGTGTGGTGAACAACGCAGGCGTCGGAGGCGCCTTCGGGCGGCTCACCGACATCGAGGTCAGCGACTGGGACTACACCTTCGCGGTGCTCGTGCGCGGAGTGTTCCTCGGGATCAAGCACGGTGCGGCCGCCATGAGGGCGGCGGGGCGGGGTGGGTCCATCGTCAACGTCGCCTCGATCGCCGGGTTCTCGGCGGGAGCAGGGCCGCAGGCCTACTCGGCGGCGAAGGCGGCGGTGATCAACCTCGGCCGGGTTGCCGCCACCGAGCTCGGGCCGGACCGGATCCGGGTCAACACCGTCTGCCCGGGGCTCGTGGCGACGCCGCTGGTGGCAGGCGGCGCGGCCACCGCCGCCGACGTGATGGCGCAGGCGCAGCCGTGGCCGGACCTCGGGCGCCCCGAGGACATCGCGGACGTCATCGCCTTCCTGGCCGGCCCCGCCGCGCCGTTCCTGACGGGCGAGGACATCACGGTGGACGGAGGCCTGCGGGCGTCCGGACCCCGTGTGCAGGCGGCCTACGGTGGCGACGCGGCCGCCCGCGGGTTCGTGGGCGTGAACCGCGGCAGCACGGGCGAGGCGCCGACCGTCCACCGCCGCCCGTGAGGAGACCCGGGCCGGCACGTCAGCCGGTGTTGCGCAGGCCCGCCGCGATGCCGTTGATCGTCAGGAGTAGTGCGCGGTGCAGGTCCGGATCCGGGTACTCGGTCTGGCGGCGCTGGGCCAGCAGCTCGACCTGCAGGTGGTGCAGCGGCTCCAGGTAGGCCGCGCGCACCGCGAGGGTGTTGCGCAGCACCGGGTGGCGCGCCAGCAGGGTGGTGCTCCCGGTGAGCTTCAGTACCTCGCGCAGGGTGCGCTCGTGCTCGGCGACGATGTCGTCGAAGATCGGGTGCAGGTCGGGCTCCACCAGTTCCGAGACGTAGAACCCGGCGATGCGCAGGTCGGTCTTCGTCAGCGTCATCTCGACGTTGCCGAGCAGGTTGGTGAAGAACGCCCAGTCCCGCATCTCGTCGAGCACCTCGCCGTAGCCCGCCGCGCGGGCCGCGCGCAGCCCCGAGCCGAGCCCGTACCAGCCGGGCACCACCATCCGGGTCTGCGTCCAGCCGAACACCCACGGGATGGCGCGCAGGTCGTCGAGGGTGGGGGCACCGCGGCCGGGCCGCCTGGACGGGCGGGAGCCGACGTTGAGCCGCCCGAGCTCGTCCACCGGCGTGGCCGAGGAGAAGAACTCGGGCAGGCCCGGACGCCCGACGAGCCCGCGGTAGGCCTCGCGGGCGGCGTCGCTGACCACGTCCATGGCCTCGTCCCAGCGGTCCAGCTTGCTGTCGCCCCAGCGGGCGGACTGGTGCAGCAGCGTGGCCTCCAGGACGGCGGACAGCATGATCTCGAGGTTGTCGTGGGCCAGCGCGGGCAACGAGTACTTGTCGGAGATGACTTCGCCCTGCTCGGTGACCTTCATCGTGGCGTCGACCGACCCGAACGGCGCCGACGCGACCGCCTCGGCCGACGGGCCACCGCCGCGTCCGACCGACCCGCCGCGGCCGTGGAACAGCCGCAGCCGGATCCCGTGCTTGGCGCTGATGTCGCGCAGCTGGCGCTGCGCGCGCTGGATCTCCCACTGCGACGTGGTGATGCCGGCGCCCTTGTTGGAGTCGGAGTACCCGAGCATCACCTCCTGGAGGTCGCCGCGGTTGCGTACGTGCTGCCGGTAGCCCGGAACGGACAGCAGGCCGTCGAGCAGCGCCCCGGCCTGGGAGAGCTCCTCGACGGTCTCGAACAGGGGCACCAGGTCGATGGACGAGCGCGGGTCGCGGTGCAGCTCCACCATGAACGCCTCGCGGGCGAGGACGGCGACGGCCAGCACGTCGTCGACGCCCTGGCACATGGAGACGATGTAGGTGCGCGCCACCTCCTGGCCGTACTCGTGCTGGACGTCGTGGAGCATGTCGAAGGTCGCCAGGACGTCCACGGCCGCCGCGGGGAGCCCGTAGTGCCTGCGCACCAGCGGGCGCCCGCCCTCGAGCTCGCGCGCGAGCAGGTGCGTGCGCTCCTCGCGGGACAGCTCCGCGTACGGCTTCGGCAGCTCGCCGAGCGCGTCGTAGACCGCGCCGAGGGCCTCGTGGTGGCGCTCGCTGTGCTCGCGGACGTCGAGCTCCGCGAGGTGCAGGCCGAGCGCCCGCGCGGTGCGCAGGGCCCGGGCGAGGGTGCCGTCGGCGATCCGGCCACCGAGGTGGGCACGCAGGGAACGGTCGATCACGGCCAGGTCCGCGATGTAGCCGTGTGGGCCCAGGTAGTCGACCCCCGGCCGGTGCTCGCCGTGGAGCTTGATGCGCTCGCGCGTGTTGGCCAGCCGCGCCTGGATGTAGGAGAGCTTGAGCCGGTAGGGCTCGTGGGCGTTGAGCCGGATGAACCGGTCGTGGATCCCGGGGAGGGCCCGGCGGTCGCGGGCCAGGGAGCCGCGCAGCTCCTCCGACACCCCGATCACGCGGGTGGAGACGCTCAGCTCACCGACCAGTTCCTCGACCAGGCCGTCGTGGATGCGGATGGCGCGCTCGGAGTACAGCTCGAGGACCTCGCGGGTGACGGCCGGGGTGACGTTCGGGTTGCCGTCGCGGTCACCGCCGACCCAGCAGCCCAGCACGAGCGGGCGTGCGCCGTCGGGCACGGTGAACCCGGCTGCGCGCACCTCGCGCTCGAACTCGCCGAGCAGTTCGGGTACCGCGGTGCGGCCGAGCTGTTCCATGTACCAGCCGATGGCCCGGGCCTCGTCGGCGACGGTGGGCTTGTCGGGGCGCAGCTCGTCGGTCTGCCACAGCAGGTCGACCAGCGCGCCGAGCGACTCGTCGGACGCCCCCCGGTCCAGCCCGTCGGCCACCCGGCGCAGGATCGCGAGCACCGACTGGCGCGAGGACTCCGTGGGGTGCGCCGTGAACACCGGCCTGAGCTCGGTGCGGGCCAGCACGGCCTCGACCTCGGCGCGGCCGGGCCCGCCGTCGTCGGCGGACTCGGCGAGCTGCTCCATGAGCCGGCGCAGGGGGCCGCGGCCCCCGGGGTCGGAAGCGGCGAGCTCCCTGGCCCGGTGACGCTGCTCGGCGATGTTGGCCAGCTGGAAGTACTGAGAGAACGCCCTGGCCAGCGACACCGCGGTGCCCGCGTCGAGGCCGGAGAGCAGCCGCGTGATCTCCGCGTCGCCGTCACCGCCCGCCTCGATCGCCGACCGGGAGAGCCTGCGGACCTGCTCCACCAGCTCCAGCAGTTCGGGGCCGCCGTGGTGGGCGAGGGTCTGGCCGAGCATCGTCGAGAGCCGCCGGATGTCGGCCCGCAGCGCTTCGTGGCCGGACTCGGAGGTGACGCCGGCGTGGGCGGCGACGTCCCGAGGTGCGCCCGCGCCACGGGCAGCAGGCGGATCGGGTGTCAGCACGCCCGGTACGGAGCTGTGGAGCATCGGCGTCGCACGGTCGCTCACTGGCGCCTCCGGTTCGGCGGTTGGGGGCCGCTCGCGCCGGTGGGAACGACAGGACCAGCGGACATCGTCTCCTGTCGAGGGTCCCGCGCGCCAGCCCCCTGGCGCCGCGCCGGCGTCAGCGGGGCAGGTCCATGAGCGCCGCGAGCGCCATCCGGGACAGCAGCGCCGCGGCGGCGGCCGGCTGCCCGTCACTGCGGCCCGGTGCGCTGTGCGGAGTGGAGTTGAGCAGGCCGAACGCGCCGTGCGCGGCGATCCGGGCCGACTCGGCGGTCAGGCCCGGGTGTACCCGCTGCAGCGTGTCGACCCAGATCTCGACGTAGGTGCGCTGCAGCCTGCGCACCCGCCTGCGTGCCTCCGCCGGCAGGTTCGCCAGGTCGCGGTCCTGCACCACGATCAGCTCCGGCTCGCGCAGGGCGAACTCGGCCTGGAACTCGACGAGCGCCGCCAGCACCTTCCGCGGGTCGTCCGACGCGCAGAGCCGGGCCTGCCCACCGGAGAGCAGGTGCTCGCTGATGCCGACGAGCATCTCGGCGAGCAGCGCCTCCTTGCTCGGGAAGTGCCGGTACAGAGCCGGTCCGCTGACCCCGACCGCGGCACCCAGGTCGGCGATGCTCACGCCGTGGAAGCCGTGCTTGGCGAACAGCTGCGCCGCGACCGCGAGGATCTGCTCCCGCCTGCTGCCGCCTGTGCCCGCCACCGGGGACGCCGCCATCAGGGCAGCGTAGCGCCCCGGTTAACGCCTGCTAACCGCTCCGCGGCACCCTCAGCGACCTCACAGCGCCGATCGTTACGCTCGCGATGTGGCCGGTCTACGCAGGGCGATCCGCGCGCGTCTCGGCGTACGCGCCGCGTCGGCCCTGTCGGCCGCGGTGGTGGTGACCATAGCGCTGATCGTCGCGGGAGCCGCGCTGGTCCTGCTCGTCGGCCAGTCGCTGCGCGCCACGGTGCAGGTCACCGCCGAGGGGCGGGCGCAGCAGCTCGTCGAGCGGGTCGCCGGCAACTTCGAGGGCTCGGCCAACGAGAACGCCCGGGAGGCGATCACGGTCCTCGCCGACACCCCGGACGACCTGGCCCAGGTGCTCGTCCGGTACGAGTCGGACGACGACGAGGACGACGTCACCGTGATCGAGGGCGGCAGCGAGACCGCCGGACGCTCACAGCCGCTGTCGACACTCTGGCCTCAGGACGGGCAACGGGTGGTGCTGCCGAAGACCGAGGTGAGGCGCGCCGACGGCACCGCCGTCCCGGCCGTGCTGGTGGCCACGGGAACCGTGTCGGCGGAGAACCACGTCGTGGTCTACATGGCGCTGCCGCTGACGAGCGTCGAGGCCGCCACCGACACCGTGCTCTTCTACCTGCTCTTCGGCGTGCCGATCCTCATCCTGGTCACCGGGCTCACCACGTACTTCTTCGCGGGCCGCGCGCTGCGGCCGGTGGAGGCGATCCGCGCCCGGGTGGCCGAGATGAGCGAGAAGGACCTGGCCCAACGCGTTCCCGTGCCCGGCGCACGCGACGAGGTCGGCCGCCTCGCCGAGACGATGAACGCGATGATCGGCAGGCTGCAGGACTCCCAGGGCGTCCAGCGCAGGTTCGTCGCCGATGCCAGCCACGAGCTGCGCAGCCCGCTCGCCACGATCGCCACCGGGCTCGAGCTCATGCAGCGCGGCCCCACCGACCCGGGCACCGTCACGGCGCTGCGCGGCGAGACCGAGCGGCTCAACCGGCTGGTCGACGCGCTGTTGCTGCTCGCGAGGGCCGACGAGCGCGGCCTGCAGCCGCGCCGCGAGGAGGTCGACCTCGATGAGGTCGCCGAGAGCGAGCGCGGCCGTCCGTCCGACAGCCGGGTGGTGGCCGAGGTGCACGCCGAACCCGTGCGCGTGATCGGCGACCGCGGGCAGCTGGCCAGGGTGGTGCGCAACCTCGTCGACAACGCGCGCCGGCACGCGCGTTCGCGGGTGATCGTCACGGTCACGCGCGAGGAGAGCACCGCCGTGATCGAGGTCTCGGACGACGGGCCGGGCGTGCCGGCCGAGGATCGCGGTCGGGTGTTCGAACGGTTCGTGCGGCTCGACTCGGCCCGGGCCCGGGCCGACGGCGGCTCGGGGCTGGGCCTGGCGATCGTCGCCGAGGTCGTGGCCGCGCACGGGGGCAGCGTGGCCGTGGACGACGCGCCGGGGGGCGGGGCCCGCTTCCGCGTGCGGCTGCCGGCGACCCTGCCCCAGGAGCCACTCGCCGAGGGGACGCCTGCGGCCCCGTGGGGGCCGGTGCTCCCCGCTCCGCCCACGGCGTACGCCCAGCGGCCGGTGCGTGACGAGGACGCGAAGCGTGATCCGGAGACCAGGCCGTGGGGGATTCCGGCGGTGCCCGCCGGTGAGGAGACGAGCCCGTGGGGCACTCCGGGGGTGCCTCAGACCGATCCGAACGGCCTGCCGGTGCCCCGCCAGTGGAGGGGCGGTTCAGGGGTGGCGGACGATCAGCGCGGGTCGATCATCCGGTAGCCGACCCCGCGCACCGTCTCGATGGTGCTCGTGCCGAACGGGGCGTCGATCTTGCGGCGCAGGTAGCCGACGTACACCTCGACGACGTTGACCTCGCCCTCGTAGTGGGCGTCCCAGACCGCGCGCAGGATGTCGGTCTTCGTGACCACCTCGCCCGCGTGGCGCATCAGGTGCTCCAGCACGCCGAACTCCCGGGGGGTCAGCGTGATCTCCGTGTCGCCGCGGTGCACGCGGTGCCTGGCCGGGTCGAGGCTCAGCGACCCGACGGTCAGGACGGTGGGTCTCGCCTCCCCCGAGCGCCGCAGGAGGGCCCGCAGCCTGGCGAGGAGCACGACGAAGGAGAACGGCTTGACCAGGTAGTCGTCGGCGCCGAGGTCGAACGCGTCGGCCTCGTCGTACTCGCCGTCCTTGGCGGTGAGCATGAGCACCGGGGTCCAGATGTCGGCGGCCCGCATCCGTTCGAGCACGCGGTAGCCGGACAGGCCGGGCAGCATGATGTCGAGCACCACGACGTCGTGCTGGCGGGTGCTCGCGGCCGCGAGACCCGAAAGACCGTCGTGCACGACGTGCACGGAGTGGCCCTCGTGCGCGAGCCCGCGCCGCACCATCTCGGCCAGCGGCACCTCGTCCTCGACCAGCAGCACCCGCACGACCAGACCGTAGCGGGGGCGGATCACGGGGTCAGGCGCCCCCACGCTTCCGGGGCCCGATGGTTCCGAGTACTGGCACCGCGGGGTTAATGAGCGTTAACATCGGCCCAGTCCACGGAGGGGGTCCGCATGCCCGTCGCCACGTCCGGTCCGTCGCTGCGCAGCGCGGTCGACCCGTCCGGTCCGGACGCCGCGCGCCACGCCGCGGCGCATCGCGATCTGGTCGCCGGTCTGCGCCGCAAGCTGGCCGCGGCGCGCCTCGGGGGCCCCGAGCGGGCCCGGCAGCGGCACGTCGAGCGCGGCAAGATGCTGCCGCGCGAGCGCGTCGACTCGCTGGTGGACCCGTCGAGCCCGTTCCTCGAGCTGTCGCCGCTGGCGGCCGACGGCATGTACGGCGACGAGGCCCCGGGAGCCGGGATGATCACCGGCGTCGGGCGGGTGGCCGGGCGCGAGTGTGTGATCGTCGCGAACGACGCCACCGTCAAGGGCGGCACCTACTACCCGATGACGGTGAAGAAGCACCTCCGTGCCCAGGAGGTGGCGCTGCACAACCGGCTGCCGTGCATCTACCTCGTCGACTCCGGGGGCGCGTACCTGCCCGAGCAGGACGACGTCTTCCCCGACCGCGAGCACTTCGGCCGGATCTTCTACAACCAGGCCACGATGTCCGGGCTCGGCATCCCGCAGATCGCCGCGGTGCTCGGCTCCTGCACGGCGGGTGGCGCGTACGTCCCGGCGATGAGCGACGAGGCCGTGATCGTCCGCAACCAGGGCACGATCTTCCTGGGCGGCCCGCCGCTCGTGAAGGCCGCGACCGGCGAGGTGGTCACGGCCGAGGAGTTGGGCGGCGGCGACCTGCACTCGCGGATCTCCGGGGTCACCGACCACCTCGCGAACGACGACGCCCACGCACTGCGGATCGTCCGGTCGATCGTCGGCACGCTCGGCCCGCGCGCGCCGCGGCCGTGGGACGTGCTCCCCACGGAGGAACCCGCCGTCGACCCGGCGACGCTCTACGACGCGGTGCCCACCGACTCCCGGACCCCGTACGACGTGCGCGAGGTGATCGCCCGGATCGTCGACGGTTCGCGTTTCCACGAGTTCAAGGCCGAGTACGGCACCACCCTCGTCACGGGATTCGCGCGGCTGCACGGGCACCCCGTCGGCATCGTGGCGAACAACGGGATCCTGTTCTCCGAGTCGGCGCTCAAGGGCGCCCATTTCATCGAGCTGTGCGACCAGCGCGGGATCCCGCTGGTGTTCCTGCAGAACGTCTCGGGCTTCATGGTCGGCCGCGAGTACGAGGCGGGGGGAATCGCGAAGAACGGCGCGAAGATGGTGACGGCTGTGGCCTCGACGCGGGTGCCGAAGCTGACCGTGATCATCGGAGGCTCGTTCGGTGCGGGCAACTACTCGATGTGCGGGCGGGCCTATTCGCCGCGCTTCCTGTTCATGTGGCCCAATGCCCGCATCTCCGTCATGGGCGGCGAGCAGGCCGCCACCGTGCTCTCCGCCGTACGCGGCAACGGGAACGGGGAGTCCGACGAGGACTTCAAGAACCGCATCCGCGCCCAGTACGAGCACCAGGGCCACCCGTACTACTCCACGGCGAGAATCTGGGACGACGGCGTGATCGACCCCTTGGACACGAGAACGGTCCTCGGTCTCGCGCTGAGTACCGCGGCCAACGCCCCACTGGAGGCGCCGCACTTCGGCGTCTTCCGGATGTGATGGCCGTGTATCCGTCGGGATCGGGCGGCTCCCGTGTTTGACACCGTGCTCGTCGCGAACCGGGGTGAGATCGCCGTGCGCGTGCTGCGGACATTGCGGCTCATGGGGGTGCGGTCCGTCGCCGTGTACTCCGATGCCGACGCCGGCTCCCCGCACGTCGCCCTCGCCGACGTCGCGGTCCGGATCGGGCCTGCGGCTGCCGCGCAGAGCTACCTGTCCATCCCTGCCGTGATCGAGGCGGCGCGGGCCACCGGTGCGCAGGCGATCCACCCCGGCTACGGGTTCCTCAGCGAGAACACGGCCTTCGCCGCGGCCTGCGAGGAGGCCGGCATCACGTTCGTCGGGCCGCCTGCTGCCGCGATCGAGGCGATGGGCGACAAGATCCGCGCCAAGCAGACCGTCGCCAAGGCGGGAGTGCCCGTCGTCCCGGGTTCGGACGGCGCCGGTCTGTCCGACGACGACCTGGCGGCCGCCGCCCGGCAGATCGGGTACCCGGTGCTGCTCAAGCCCAGCGCGGGCGGCGGTGGCAAGGGCATGCGCGAGGTGTACCGCCCCGAACAGCTTGCCGACGCCATCGCGTCGGCACGGCGGGAGGCCCGCGGCTCCTTCGGCGACGACACGCTGCTCGTGGAGCGGCTCGTCGGCACACCGCGGCACATCGAGATCCAGATCGTGGCCGACGCGCACGGCAACGTCGTGCACCTCGGCGAGCGCGAGTGCAGCCTGCAGCGGCGGCACCAGAAGATCGTCGAGGAGGCCCCGTCGGCGCTCCTCACCGGGGAGCAGCGCGCCGCGATGGGCGCCGCGGCCGTCGAGGCAGCCCGGGCGGTGGGGTACTCCGGCGCGGGCACCGTGGAGTTCATCGTGGAGGGCGACCGGGCAGGCGACGGCGCCTTCTACTTCATGGAGATGAACACCCGGCTCCAGGTGGAGCACCCGGTCACCGAGATGGTCACCGGGCTCGACCTCGTCGAGCTCCAGCTGCGGGTGGCCGCAGGGGAGCCGCTGCCCGTCGCCCAGGAGGACGTCCGCCTCACCGGGCACGCCGTCGAGGCGCGGGTCTACGCCGAGGACCCGGCGGCCGGCTTCCTGCCGACCGGCGGCCCCGTACTGGCGCTGCACGAACCGGCCGGTCCGGGGGTCCGGGTCGACTCGGGGATGGCCGAGGGCGTCGTGGTCGGGTCGGACTACGACCCCATGCTCGCGAAGGTCGTCGCCCACGGCGCCGACCGCGCCGAGGCCATCCGCAGGCTCGACACCGCGCTGCGCGACACGGTGGTGCTCGGCCTCGACACCAACATCGGCTTCCTGCGCGCCCTCCTCGCCGACGACGACGTCCGGGCGGCGCGGCTGGACACCGGGCTCGTCGGGCGCCGGGGAGCCGCCTGGACCGCGTCCGAGCTGCCGGCCGACGTGCTCGCGGCGGCCGCGGCCCACGCCATGCTGGAGCTCGAGCCCACCGGGCCGGTGGTCGACCCGTTCGACGTGCCCGGTGGCTGGCGCATCGGCGACCCGGCGTCGACCACGTGGCAGATGCTCGTCACCGGTCATGAGCCCGTGGTCGTCAGGGTGAGCGGCCGCGCGTCGTCCGCCGAGTGCGTGGTCGGCGACGGCGCTCCGATGTCGCTGCGCGCGCAGCGCCCGGGTCTGCTCGAGGTCACCCTGGACGGCGTCACCCGCCGCTACCACTGGGCAGGCGGCGACACGTTGTGGCTCGGGCGAGACGGCCGGGCCTGGGGCATCCGCGAGCAGGCCCCGCTGGAGGCGGCGGCCTCCGCGGAGGAGGGCGCAGGCGGGCCGGTGCTCTCGCCGATGCCCGGCACGGTCACCGTCGTCGAGGTCGCCGAGGGGCAGCAGGTCGCCGCCGGCGACCGCCTCGTCGTCGTCGAGGCGATGAAGATGGAGCACGTGCTCACCGCACCCGTCGACGGGGTGGTCCGTGAGCTCCGGGCCCGTGCGGGCGCCACCGTCGCGCGCGACGCCGTGCTCCTGGTCGTCGAACCCACCACGGAAGAGGGATGACATGGACCTCACGCTGAGCCCCGAGCACGAGGCGCTGCGGGCGACGGTCGAGGACTTCGCCCGCAAGGAGGTCGCTCCGGTCATCGGGGAGCTCTACGAGCGTGGCGAGTTCCCGTACGAGATCGTGGCGAAGATGGGGGCGATGGGCCTGTTCGGCCTGCCCTTCGACGAGTCCTACGGCGGCATGGGCGGCGACTACTTCGCCCTGTGCCTCGCGCTGGAGGAGCTCGCGCGCGTCGACTCGTCGGTGGCGATCACCCTGGAGGCGGGGGTGTCGCTGGGTTCGATGCCGATCTACCGGTTCGGCACCGAGGAGCAGAAGCGCGAGTGGCTCCCCGCCCTCACGGCCGGGGAGCGGCTCGGCGCGTTCGGGCTCACCGAACCCGGTGGCGGTTCGGACGCGGGTGCCACCCGCACCACCGCGCGGCTCGACGGCGACGAGTGGGTGATCAACGGTTCGAAGGCGTTCATCACCAACTCCGGCACCGACATCACGTCGGTCGTCACGGTCACGGCGCTCACCGGTGGCGCGGACGCCTCGGGGCGCCGGGAGATCTCGGCGATCATGGTGCCGGCCGGGACGCCGGGGTTCCGGGTGTCGAAGAAGTACTCGAAGGTCGGCTGGTCGGCCTCCGACACCCGCGAGCTCTTCTTCGACGACTGCCGGGTGCCGGCCGCCAACCTCCTCGGCGAGCGGGGGCGGGGCTACGCGCAGTTCCTGTCGATCCTCGACGAGGGCCGGGTGGCGATCGCCGCGCTGTCGGTCGGGCTCGCGCAGGGCTGCGTGGACGAGTCGGTGCGCTACGCCCACGAGCGCGTGGCCTTCGGCAACCCGATCGGCAGCTACCAGAGCATCCAGTTCAAGATCGCCGACATGGAGGCGCGGGCGCACACCGCGCGGCTGGCGTACTACGCCGCGGCGGCGAAGATGCTCGCCGGCGAGCCGTTCAAGAAGGAGGCGGCGATCGCGAAGCTGGTGGCGTCGAACGCGGCGATGGACAACGCCCGCGACGCCACCCAGGTCTTCGGCGGCTACGGGTTCATGAACGAGTATCCGGTTGGCCGCTTCTACCGGGATGCGAAGATCCTGGAGATCGGCGAAGGCACCTCCGAAGTTCAACGCATGTTGATCGCCCGGCAGCTCGGTTTGTAGCACCCCGCTGGCGCCGCGGCAGGCGGCCACCGGAGGATGGTGGGGTGAACGCCCTGTTCGCCCGGATAGTCGTGGTTGTGAGCGGTGCCGCAATCCTGGTGGTGGAGACGCTCTCCACCCGGCTCGTGGCGCCTTACGTCGGTCTGACCCTCGAGTCGACGACGGCGGTGATCGGGGTCGCGCTGGCCGGGATCGCCGCAGGCGCCTCGCTCGGGGGGCGCTGGTCCGACGTGCTGCCACCACGCTGGGTGGCCGCGGGCGCGCTCGCCGTCGGGGGCCTGGGGGTGCTGGTGGTGCGCCCGCTGATCCGGCTGCTCGGTCCGGCGCTCGGCCCCGGCCCCTACGCCGCGGTGGTGCTGGTGGCGGTGTCCACATTGGTGTCGGTCACCGCGCTGGCGATGGTCACGCCCGCCGTCACGCGCGCCTCTCTGTCGAGCGTGGACGGTTCCGGCGCGGTGATCGGGCGGTTGTCCGCGGCCGGCACGCTCGGGTCGCTCGCCGGGGTGTTCCTCACCGGGTTCCTGCTGGTGTCGCTGTTGCCTGTCACTGCGATCCTGCTGGTCACGGCCGCCTCCTGCCTGTTGCTGGCGGCGGTCACGGCCACGGTCCGAGCGCCGACCACCGTCATCGGGATCGCCGTCGCCGCGGTGGTGGCAGGCACCGTGCTCGTGGCCGTGCCAGGGCGCTGCGACGTCGACACCGTGTACTACTGCGCCCGCATCGAGACCGACGCCGACCGGCCCGGCACCCGGATCCTCGTGCTCGACGACCTGCGCCACTCGGCGGTCGACCTCTCCGACCCGACACACCTGGAGTTCGCCTACACGCAGCGGTTCGCCGACGCGATCGACACGGTCTTCCCCGCCGGTCGTCCGGTGGACGCCGTGCACATCGGCGGCGGCGGCTTCACGATGCCGCACTGGCTGGCCGCCACCCGCCCGGGCAGCACCTCGACCGTGCTGGAGGTGGACGCCGGCGTGGTCGACCTGGCGCGCCGCGAGCTCGGCGCGGCCGACATCCCGGGCACCACCGTGCAGATCGGCGACGCCAGAACCACGCTCGCCGGTCTGCAGACCGCCTCCGCAGACCTGGTGGTCGGCGACGCGTTCGGTGCGCGGTCCGTGCCGTGGCACCTCTCCACCGCCGAGTTCGTCGCCGACGTGAACCGGGTGCTGCGGGTCGACGGCCTCTTCGTGCTGAACGTGATCGACCGGCAGCCGTGGCGGCTGCTGGCGGCGGAGGTGGCCACGGTGGCCACCAGGTTCCCGAACGTCGTGCTGCTGGTCCGCCCGGACCAGCTCGGGCCGGGCGGCGGGGGCAACGCGGTGATCGTGGCGTCCGACCTGCCACTCGACCTCGCCGGGCTGGCCGCCAGAGCGGCCGCGCGGGGCGAACCGGGCTCGGTGCTCGGAGACGACCGCACCCGCGAGTTCGCCGGTGCGGCCGAGGTGCTCACCGATGACTGGGCACCGGTCGACCAGCTCAGAGGCTGAGCGCGGTACGGTCCGCTCGACCGAGGAGAGGCGGGGTTGTGGCCAGCTGGGACGATCTGATGTCCTTCGTCCGCGTGCGCTACGAGATCATGCGGCAGGTGGAGGACGAGCTGTGGTTCAACCTCCCCACGTCCGGCGAGCGCACCCAGCTCGTCGCGGTGCGGCTGGTCACGGGGGAGGACGGGCACCCGTGGGCGCAGATCACGTCACCGGTCGGGCGGGTGGGCGAGGTCGACCTCGCCGCGATGCTCACCCTCGCGGGTGAGTCGCTCGCGGGCGGCGCCGTCGTCAACGACGGGCTGGTGCTGTTCCGCCACTCGATCCCGCTCGGGGACACCGCGCTCGACGGGTTCGACCGCTCGTTCCGGCTGGTGGTCGAGGCGGCCGACCGGCTGGAACACGAGCTCACCGGCGCCGACGAGCACTGACGTGCACCGCCGGCGCCGTTGCGGGGGGCGGGGCTAGCCCGCCCGCCTGCTCGGTGCCACGCGGTCCAGCACACCGGGCCGCTCCGACACCGACTGCAGCTCGGTGAGCGTCGGATGCCCGGCGGTGAGCAGCGCGAGGTCGGTGCCGGGTTCCGGGGCCGACGTCATCTCCTCGACCACGCTGTGGAGCGCCTCCCCCTGCTCCGCGGTGCGCACGTCCACGCGCACCTGCACGGCTCCGAACGCCGACAGCCGCGCCTCGCGCAGCTCGCCGATCTCGGCAGCGGGCAGGTTGGGCACGTTGAGCGACAGGGCGGTGCCGTCGGGGGCGGCGAGCAGCACGTCCAGCACCTCGGGCAGGACCGCCAGCACCGTCTCCCAGCGGGGGCGCTCCGAGCCCTGCTCCGGGACGTCGAGCGACACGGCCAGCCCGCGCCAGCCGTGCAGCGACCCGGCCAGCACCGCGCCCACCGTGCCGGAGTGCAGCACCGCGTGGCCGAGGTTCGCGCCGCGGTTGATCCCGGACAGCACGACGTCCGGCTCGGGGTCGAGCCAGCCGCGCCCGGCGGAGTGCGTGATGAACGCCGGGTGCCCCTCCACGGCGTAGGCGGGGATCCCGGGCAGTTCGGCGAGCTCCCGGCGGTGCAGGAGGGTGCGGTTGCCCTCCCGGACCGACAGCACCGATGCTCCGACGCCGCTGGCGTCCACGTGGGGGGCGGCGACGACCACGTCGAAGCCGGCGTCACGCGCTCCGGCGGCGAGGGCCCACAGCCCTGGTGAGTCGATTCCGTCGTCGTTGGTGATCAATGCGCGGAGACGTCGGGAAGAAGCCACCCAGCCACCGTATGCGAGGTAGGTGGACGTCGGGCGACGCGCCGATGACCCCCACCGGTCCCGTGCGCCGCGCACGTAGGCTCCCGAAGTGGTCACGCGCATCCCCATGCCCCCGACGGGCGAGCAGTTCGAGATCGCCGCAGGCGGCGTCCGCGCCGTCGTCACGGAGGTCGGTGCCGGTCTCCGGTCCTTCGAGTCCGGCGGCCGCCCGTACATCGAGACGTTCGACGAGACCGCGCGTCCCCCACGGGGTTCGGGCACCGTCCTCGTCCCGTGGCCGAACCGCACCGCGCGGGGCCGCTGGACGTGGAACGGGCAGCCGCAGCAGCTCGTGCTGAGCGAGCCCGCAGCGGGAAACGCCATCCACGGGCTGCTCCGGCACACCCTCTACCGGCCGGCTGAGCGCACGGCGGAGTCGATCACGCTGCACGCGGTGATCCCCCCGCAGCCGGGCTGGCCGGTGCCGCTCGACACCAGCGTCCGGTTCGGCGTCGGGGACGAGGGGCTCACCGTCACCCACACCGTGCGCAACGTGGGGGCCGACCCGGTGCCGTTCGGGGTGGGGGCACACCCGTACCTGAGGGCAGGGGCGGAGGCCACGGACGACTGCGCGCTCACCCTGTCCGCGGCATCCACGCTGCCGCTGTCCGGTGGCCTGCCCACGGGCCCGGCCACCCCGGCCGAGGGAGACCTCGACTTCCGTGGCGGGCGCCCGCTGCGCGGTGTGACCCTCGACCACGCCTTCGGCGACTGCGCCCCGGCCGACGGCGACTCGGTCATCCGGCACCGGCTGGTCGGGCCCGGTGCCGGCGTCGAGCTGTGGGCCGACCCCGACTTCGGCTGGGTGCAGGTCTTCACCCCCGACGACCATCCCGGGCGGGGACGGGCCGTCGCCGTCGAGCCCATGACCTGCCCTCCGGACGCGCTGAACACCGGCACCGGGCTGCTCGTCGTCGAGCCGGGTGAGACGTGGACCGGCAGCTGGGGCATCCGGCCGCTGGGGTGATCGCCGCGCGGGGGAGCTACGCGACGTGGCCCGGGAACGGGCGACTCGCGCACTCGGATCGGGCGACTCGCGGGCGGGGAACGGGCGACTCGCGCACCCGGAACGGGCGACTCGCGCACCCGGAACGGGCGACTCGCGGGTGGGGGCGTGCTCAGTTGAGGTGCGCGCGCAGGGTGCGGGCCGCGGTCCGCAGGATCTCGGCCCGCTCCGGCGGCGCGCCGGGGACCTGCTCCTCCAGCAGGCGGGCGCCGTCGATCCAGCGGGCCTGGTCGCCGAGCGTGCCGGCCAGCTCGAGCAGGTCGGGGAGCCCGGCGCCGGGCAGCGCGAGGCGCATCCGCACGACCCACTCGAGATCGGCCGGACGCTGCCGGGACCGGTAGATGAGCCGCAGGTTCTCGAGCATCCGCAGCAGGATGAAGCGCGTCGGGGCCGTGGCCAGCAGGTGCGGGCCGAAGGGCACGTCGGGGCCCGCGCCGGTGGCGGTCCGGAACAGGGCCTCGCACGCGGTGGCGTCGAGCACGGCGCCCCCGTGGAAGACGTCGAGGAGCGTCTCCGTCCCGACCGGCCGGACCAGGAAGTGCCCGGGCATCCCGACCCCTTCCAGCGCGATCCCCGCCCGCCTGCCCACCTCGATCGTGACGACGGCCAGGGTGATCGGGATGCCGAGCCTGCGCCTCAGCACGTGGGGGAGGAGGGAGTTGCGCGGGTCGTGGTAGTCGTCGACGTTGCCCCGGAAGTCCTCCTCCGCGAACAGCCGGTCCAGCAGCCCGTCGAGTGAGGTGACGCCCGAGGCGAGCCGGTCCAGCTCGGCCAGCCACGGTGCCGGGCCGAGGGTGGCGTCGGCGCCCGCGGCGAGGGCGAGCGCGGCGCGGTCCAGTGGCGGGTCGGGATGCCCGACCAGCTCGGCGAAGTGCGCCACGGCATCCATCCGGTCATCGTGGCCCCCACCCGCCTGGCCCGTCGACGGCGGATCAGGTGTCGCCACGACGTGGTTCTGGTCCGGTCGGTGGACGCCGCATCAGGCGCTCATCCGTACCCGGATGACGGTGTCGCGCGGCTCGCTCCACACCTCGAGCGCGTCGGCCAGCTCCGCGGCGAGCCAGAGTCCGCGGCCGCGGGCGCCTGCCGGTGGCGGCATCCTCATGCCGGGGAACGGCACGGTCATCCGGCTGGCGTCCGCCACCTCGGCCACGACGTCGGCGCCGGAGTCGGCGCTGGTCCACAGGCGCAGCCTGCCCCATCCCGGCCCGTGCTCCACGCTGTTCGACGCCAGCTCGTTGACCGCCAGCACCAGGTCCGCGACGCGGTCGGGGTCGAGGCTGGTCGAACCGGCGACCCGGCTGACGAGGTGACGCAGGTCGACCAGGTCGTCGGGCACGAAGGTGAGCTCCGCGGCCGGTGTGCCCAGGTCGGGCGGCGGAGGCGGCGGATAGTCCAGCACGGACTCCTCCGGCTCCCGGTAGAACCGGCTGGGCTCGGAACCGGTGGTCGTGCCCAGCAACGGATGGGTCGCCTGCACCACGGGCAGGTGGGCGATGCCGTGCTCGAAGGGGCACAGCACCGTGACGGGGAGCCCGGCTGTGGCGACGTTCACACCGATGTCGAGGCGCGCCCAGTGGTGCGGGCCGCCGGCGATCGTGTCCAGCTGCTGGCTCACCACGAGCGCCCGCCCGCCGGGAGCGGTGATCAGCCTGCTCGTCCTGGCCCACTGCAGCGCGACGGTGAAGGCCGGCATCCGGTGCACCTGGAGAGGGTCCTGGAAGTCGACGCCGGACGAGTCGGCGCCGAGCGCGTCGCGCAGTTGGCCGCCGGTGGCCTCGTCGAGCACCGCGACGACCGGATCGCCCGCTGACACCGCTGCCGCCACCTGGGGAGCCAGCCGTTCGATGAGCTGCCCTGCCGAGAAGTACGGCAGGGCCTCGTGCCACGCACCATCGCGTCGCGGCGCCTGCGCCGTCTCCGCTGCGGTATCCATGAGGCCCGTCCCCTGCTCGACTGCTGTCAACTGCGCATACCCGCTCGGAGCAGGGCGAATCACCGGAGCCCGTATGGCAGGGTTAATCGGCGGTGGAGATCCGCCTGTGCAACGGTGGATCAGCGGATCGAAGATCAGGAGTACCGATGCGAGTCTTCAGCGGTGTCGACGAGCTGCGGGCGGCCGTGGGTGACCAGATCGGGGTGAGCGACTGGGTCACGATCGACCAGGCCCGGATCGACACGTTCGCCGACGCCACCGGCGACCACCAGTGGATCCACGTCGACGAGGAGAGGGCGAAGGCAGGCCCGTTCGGCACCACGATCGCCCACGGGTTCCTGACGCTCTCGCTCCTGCCCGCGCTGATCTCGCAGATCTACCGGATCGAGAACGTGAAGATGGGCATCAACTACGGCCTGAACCGCGTGAGGTTCACCTCGCCCGTCCCCGTGGGGAGCAAGGTCAGGGGCAGCATCGAACTGGTCGATGTCGCCGACGTGGCCGGTGGGGTGCAGATCACCAACAAGGTCACGGTGGAGATCGACGGATCCGACCGGCCCGCGCTCGTGGCGGAGTGGCTGACCCGCCAGCACGTGTAGGGCACGGAACTGCAGGGACGACGAGGGAGACGAACCTGATGCGCGACGCGGTCATCTGCGAGCCACTGCGGACACCGGTGGGCGGTTTCGGCGGCTCGTTGCGGGACGTGCCCGCCCACGAGCTCGCGGCAATCGTGATCCGGGGTCTCATGGACCGCACCGGGCTGCCGCCGGACTCGGTGGACGACGTGCTGCTCGGGCACTGCTACCCGACGATGGACGCCCCCGCGATCGGCCGGGTTGCCGCGCTGGACGCCGGCCTGCCCGTCACCGTCAACGGGCTGCAGATCGACCGGCGCTGCGGCTCCGGCCTGCAGGCCGTCCTGTACGCCGCGATGCAGGTGCAGGCGGGCGCCTCCGAGGTGGTGCTGGCGGGCGGGGCCGAGTCGATGTCGGGCGCGCCGTTCTACTCCACGGCCATGCGCTGGGGCGCCAAGGGTGGTCCCGGCGTGATGTTGCACGACGCTCTGGCGCGGGGCCGCGTCACGGCGGGCGGGATCAACTTCCCGGTGCCGGGCGGGATGCTCGAGACCGCGGAGAACCTGCGCAGGGAGTACTCGATCCCGCGCGAGGAGCAGGACGAGTTCGCCGTCCGCTCCCACCGGCGCGCCGCCGCCGCCCGTGACGAGGGCCGGTTCGCCGACGAGATCGTGCCGGTCACGGTGAAGGGCCGGAAGGGCGACACGGTGGTCGACACCGACGAGCACATCCGTGCCGACTCGTCCGTGGAGAAGCTGGCCGGGCTGCGTCCCGTTCTCGGCCGGGACGACCCGGAGGCCACGGTCACCGCGGGCAACGCCAGCGGGCAGAACGACGGCGCGTCCATCTGTGTGGTCACCTCCCCGGAGAAGGCGGCGGAGCTGGGTCTGCGACCGCTGGTCCGGCTGGTCTCGTGGGGTGTCGGCGGGGTGCCGCCCGCCACGATGGGCATCGGGCCCGTGCCTGCCGTCGCGAAGGCGCTGGACGCGGCCGAGCTCACACTCGCCGACATGGACCTGATCGAGCTGAACGAGGCGTTCGCGGCGCAGGTGCTGGCCGTCACCCGCGAATGGAAGTTCGCGCCGGAGGACTTCGACCGGGTCAACGTCAACGGCTCGGGCATCTCGCTCGGCCACCCCGTCGGCGCCACCGGGGGGCGCATCCTGGCCACCCTGGCGAGGGAGATGGACCGCCGCTCGGTCCGTTACGGCCTGGAGACGATGTGCATCGGCGGAGGCCAGGGCCTGGCTGCGGTGTTCGAACGGGTCTCCTGACTCGCACACATCACACCCGGCCGGGTTGCCGAGACGACACGCTGAGGTACATCCTTGTATGAGTCAACTTTTTGCGTGACACACGCAAGCCGACAATTCCGCAGGGGGCTACCACCGTGCCGTCCCAGGACGAGCTCGCCATTGCCGACGAGGTCGGCAGCCAGCTCATCCGGCTGGTTCGCCTGATCGAGCGCAAGCAGGTGCAGTACCAGGCCGAGCACCCGGACGCCGTGGAGCGGGCCACCTACCACCTGCTCGTCCACCTCGTGAAGGACGGGCCGCGCCGGGCCGGGTCGCTGGCCGAGGCCGTGTACTCCGACCCGTCCACGATCAGCCGCCAGATCGGCCACCTGGTGCGCCTTGGTCTCGTCGAGCGCACGGCCGACCCGGTCGACGGGCGCGCCACGCTGCTCGCCGCCACCACGGAGGGCAGGCGGGTGTTCGAGGAGAACCGGCGCATCCGCAACCAGCGGATCGCGGAGATGCTCGAGAGCTGGTCCGGCGACGATCGGCGGGCGCTGGCCGACCTGCTGGCCCGCTTCACCACCGACTTCGAGAGTGATACGTCACGTCCCACCGAGTCTGCCGCCGCTCCGATCGACGTGGCGGCAGCGCGGCACTGAGGGGGTCTCGTGTCCGTGCCCGCAGCCGGCTCCGCCGGTGCCCGGCCAGACATCCCCCCGGAGGGTCTTCCCACAGAGGGTCTGCTCAGCCACCGGCAGATCCTGACGATCTTCGCCGGCCTGATGATCGGCCTGTTCCTCGGCGCGCTCGACCAGACGATCGTGGCCACCTCGATCAGGACGATCGCCGACGACCTCGACGGGCTCAGCCTGCAGGCCTGGGCCACCACCGCCTACCTGGTCACCGCGACGATCACGACCCCGCTCTACGGCAAGCTCTCGGACATCTTCGGGCGCAAGCCGCTCTTCCTCTGGGCGATCTCGATCTTCCTCGTCGGCTCGGTCGCCTGCGCCTTCGCCACGTCGATGTACCAGCTCGCGGCCTTCCGCGGGATCCAGGGACTCGGCGCCGGTGGGCTGTTCTCCCTGGCTCTGACGATCGTCGGCGACATCGTGGCGCCGCGGGAACGGGCCAGGTACCAGGGCTACTTCGTTGCGGTCTTCGGCACGTCGAGCGTGCTCGGGCCGCTGGCAGGCGGTTTCTTCGCCGGTCAGCCGGAGCTGCTGGGCATCACCGGATGGCGCTGGGTCTTCCTGGTCAACGTCCCGCTCGGGATCATCGCGCTGATCGTGGTCACGAAGGTGCTGAACGTCCCGCACAGCCCGCGGGAGCACCGCATCGACTGGCCGGGGGCGATCGCGCTGACTGTCGCGCTCGTGCCGCTGCTGATCGTCGCCGAGCAGGGCCGGACCTGGGGATGGGGCTCGCCGCTCGCGCTCGCCTGCTACGCGATCGGTGTGGCGGGTCTCGGTGCGTTCCTGGTGCTCGAGCGGCGGATCGGTGACGACGCGCTGCTCCCGTTGCGGTTCTTCCGTGGCGGCGTGTTCCGGTGGGGCGTGATCGCGTCGTTCATCGCCGGCACCGGGATGTTCGCGGTGCTCGCGGTGCTGCCGCTGTACCTGCAGATCGTGAAGGGCTCCTCGCCGACCGAGGCCGGTCTGCAGACCCTGCCGCTGGTGCTCGGCATCATGTCGATGTCGGTGTTCTCCGGTCAGCTGATCGCCCGCACCGGGCGGTACAAGATCTGGCCGGTCATCGGGCTCTCGCTGATGGTCGTCGGCGCTGCGCTGCTCTCGCGGATCGGTGTCGACACCCCCTACTGGCAGACCGCGCTGATCATGGTGGTGATCGGATGGGGCCTGGGCGGCAACATGCAGCCGCTCACCCTCGCGGTGCAGAACGCGATGCCGCCCCGGGACATGGGCGTGGCCACCGCGTCCGCCACGTTCTTCCGGCAGATGGGCGGCACGCTCGGCACGGCCGTGTTCCTGTCGATCCTGTTCGACCGGCTGGGCGGCCGGGTGGCCGACAACTTCCGGGCCGCGTCCGACACCCCGCGGTTCCGGGCGGCCCTCGCCGATCCGGCGGTGACCGCCAACCCGGCCAACGCGCCGATCCTCGGCGCCGTGGACGACGGATCCGACCTGTCGCTCGACGACTCCTCGTTCCTGTCCGCCGCCGACCCGGTGCTGAGCAGACCGATCCTGGACGGGTTCGCGAGCTCCATGAGCACCGTGTTCCTGGCGGCCTCGGCGGTGCTCGTGATCGGGCTCTTCGCCGTGATCATGATGAAGGAGCTACCGCTGCGCGCGCAGTCCGGCGTCGACGCGCGACGTGACGAGGAACTCGGCCCGCTGGCGACGCTGGCGCCGTCGGCAGCGCCCATCACCGTCCCGGCCGAGGCCGTCCGAGCCCCGGTCACTGGCGGCGCCGGCGCGGCCAGGGACCGGTTGCTCACCACGCTGCTGCCCGACCCCCAGCAGACACTCCCCGTCGTGCGCGCAGCAGAGGCCGCCCGCGACGCGGTGCGTTCGGCCCGCCGCGAGCTGGAGCGGCGCACCGCCGAACTGGACGCCGCGGCGGACGAACTCGTCGCCCAGGGACTCAGCCCGGCTCAGGTGCGGGAGATCCTCGGGCTACGCGCCGACGAGGATCTGCCGGGTCGCTGACCGAACAGACCGAACGGACCGGCCTCCCCGCAGGCCGCCTGCTCAGTGCTCGGACTCGGCCTCCTCGGCCTCCGCGGCCTCCGCGGCCTCGGCGTCCCTCGCCCGCTGCCACGACACCTTGATCTCGCGCTCGGCGTCGGCCCGCCCCACCCAGGTGGCGCCCTCGACGCTCTTGCCCGGCTCCAGCGTCTTGTAGATCTCGAAGAAGTGCTGGATCTCGGCCCGGTCGAACTCGGGCAGGTGATGAATATCGCGCAGGTGCTCCTGGCGCGGATCGTCACTCGGGACGCAGAGGACCTTGTCGTCCCCGCCCTTCTCGTCCTTCATGCGGAACATGCCGATGGCGCGGGCCCGGATGAGACAGCCGGGGAACGTGGGCTCCTGCACGAGCACGAGGGCATCGAGCGGGTCACCGTCCTCACCGAGGCTGTCCTCGATGAACCCGTAGTCGGCCGGGTACTGGGTGGCGGTGAAGAGCGTCCGGTCCAGCCGGATCCTCCCCGTCTTGTGGTCCACCTCGTACTTGTTGCGACCCCCCTTGGGGATCTCGATCGTGACGTCGAAGTCCACTGGCGCTCTCCTGCGTGCTCAGAAGCGGGCATCTACAGAGCCGATGCCGGTCGGGCGACCGGCTCCGGCGCCTGCCTCTAGTGTGGGGGACCGCGTCTGCCGGGTCGTGACCGGCCGACCAGTGCTGTTGTCGCGCGCTATGCGGGAGGAGGCGACGTGGGCATCGGGCGCCGTATCGGTGACACTCTGCGTCTGCCGGGTCGCGGAGCGCGACGCGGACTGATCGTTCTCGTGGTGCTCGCCGTCGCCGGGGCTTCCGGCGGCGCCGTGGCGCTCACCGGCCCCACCCTGGTGCAACGGCTGGGGCTGGCTCAGGCCGAGGCAGCGGAGACGCCCCCGTCGCCGCCTGCCGTGCTCGGGCCGCTCCCGGCGAACGCGCCCCGGCCCACCGCGGCCGGGCTGTCCGTGGCCCTGGACGGGGCCGCCGACGCGATGCCGGGGACGTTCACCGGTGTCGTCGTCGACCCGTCCACCGGCAACACCCTCTGGCAGCACACGCCGGAGAAGGCACTGGTCCCCGGCTCCACGGGGAAGCTGCTCACCGTCTCCGCAGCCCTGCTCACGCTCAACCCCACCGACACGCTCGTCACCCGCGTGGTGCAGGGCTCACAGCCCGGCACGGTGGTGCTCGTCGGCGGCGGCGACCCCACTCTCACCACCCTGCCGCCCGGTCAGAACAGCGTGTACCCGGGCGCGCCGCGGATGTCCGACCTCGCGGCTGCCGTGCGGAAGGCGGTGCCCGGCCCGATCACGCGCGTGCTCGTCGACACCAGCCGCTACAAGGGGCCGTCGATGGCCGAGGGCTGGGACCCTGCCGACGTCGCCGCGGGTTTCATCACCCCGATCGAGCCGGTGATGGTGGACGGCGGCCGGATCGACCCGACGGAACAGGACGGCCCCCGCGTCGACGACCCCGCGCTGGCTGCGGGTCGCGCGCTGGCGCAGGACCTGGGAGCCGACCCGAAGAACGTCGCAGAGGGCACCGCACAGCCGGGCGCGAAAGCCCTCGCGGCGGTGCACTCGCTCCCGATCACCGACCTCGTCGAGCAGCTTCTGCGTGCCTCGGACAACGTGCTCGCCGAGATTCTCGCCCGGGAGGTCGCGATCGCCCGTGGCGGCGAGCCGACCTTCGACGGCGCCGCGCAGCAGACCCTTGCCGCGCTCCGCCAGGCCGGTTTCGACCCGACGGGCGCCGTGCTCCACGACGGCAGCGGCCTGTCGACGGAGGACCGGGTCCCGGCACGGCTGCTCGGGTCGCTGCTCGGTGCGGCCGCTGCGCCCGTCGAGGGTCCTGGCGGCACCGAGTTCCTGCGCCCGGTCCTCAGCGGTCTGCCCGTGGCCGGTGGCGACGGCACGCTCGAGGGTCGGTTCGGCCGGTCCGGGCCCTCCGGGCCGGGCCGCGGGGTGGTGCGGGCCAAGACCGGCACCCTGACCGGCGTGAGCAGCCTGGCCGGGGTCGTGACCGACGCGGACGGGAGACTGCTGGTCTTCGCGCTGATGTCCAACGGCGTGAACCCCTCGTCCATCCGGCCGAAGCTGGACGCGATGGCGGCGTTGTTGAGCGGCTGCGGCTGTCGCTGACGCCCCGCCGCTGATCTTTCGCGCGGGTCGGGAAAGGGGTTTCGCCGAGCGGGGGCGCACCCGTCGCCCGTTGCGTAGCGTGGGTCGGGTGCCGCACGCGACCGACGCCATCCAGTCCGACCAGCAGCCCACCCCGACCGAGCGCGGCCTCCCGGTCGACTGGGAGCTGGCCCGGCGCACCGCGAGCCGGCTCATGCAGCCGGGCCCGGAGGCCACCCGGCAGGAGGCGGGCGAGCTCGTCGCGCGGCTGCGGTCGGACGCCGCCGTCGCCGAGGGACACGTCCGCGAGGTCACCGGACTCGGGCACGGCCTGCCGCTGCTGCCCGCCGACGTGGTGGACCGGCCGGCGTGGGCCGCCGCCGCCGTGCACGGCATGGCGGCGCTCACCGCCGACGCCGAGCTGCCCGTGGTGTCCCGTGCCGCCCGTGTCGTCACCGCCCGCACGGCAGGCCTGCAGGTCGGCGGCGTCGTCGCCTACCTCGGGGCCCGCGTGCTGGGTCAGTACGACCCGTTCGGCGGCCCGGGGGGCGACGGCCGGCTGTTGCTGGTGGCGCCCAACGTGCACGCCGCGCAGCGGGTCCTCGACGTGCCGGCAGCCGACTTCGGGCTCTGGGTGTGCCTGCACGAGGCCACCCACCGGCTCCAGTTCACCGCCGTTCCCTGGCTGCGCACCTACTTCGCCACCGAGGTCGGCCGCTTCCTGACCGTCACCCAGGGCATGGAACGGGGCCCGGTGCTGGAGCGGCTGCCCGAGGTGCTGCGCGCGGTGCGCTCGTCCGGCGGCGACTCGCTGGCGATCATCGAGCTTCTGCAGGGGCCCGAGCAGCGGGCGGTGCTCGACCGGCTGCTCGCCCTCACCACGCTGCTGGAGGGCCACGCCGACCACGTGATGGACGCCGCAGGCCCCGAGGTGGTCCCGAGCGTGGCCACCATCCGTTCCCGGTTCACCGCACGCCGCCGCGGCAGCGGTGTCGTCGACCGGGTGCTGCGCGCGCTGCTCGGGGTGGAGGCCAAGGTGCGCCAGTACGCCGTCGGATCCGCCTTCACCCGGCACGTGGTGCTCGCCGTCGGCATGACCGGCTTCAACCGCGTCTGGGACAGCCCCGAAACCCTCCCCACCCGCGCCGAGCTCGCCGACCCCGGAGCCTGGCTGCGCCGAGTCCACCCCTGACCCACCCACCCCACCCACCCCGCGAGTCGCCCGATCCGCGCCCGCGAGTCGCCCGGAACTCGCCCGCGAGTCGCCCGGTCTGCGTGCGCGAGTCGCCCCGGAACCGTGTGGCCCGCCTGGGTCGCGGAGCTCGTCCGGCACACTCGCACCCCAGGTCCCGCGGGCTCGCGGGGCCGGTCGAAGCTAGGCGGGGAGGGACCGGTGGCCGACCGGGCGGAGCGACGCGTCGACCCCGCGGTCGCCGAGGTCCGGCGTGCCGTCCGCGCCGCGCTGGCAGCGCTGCCCTCCCCGTACCGGGACGCCCCGCCGCTCGTGGCCTGCTCCGGCGGCGCCGACTCGCTCGCTCTCGCCGCCGCCGCGCTGGCCGTGCGGGGCGACGGCGAGGTGCACGCCGCTGTGGTCGACCACGGTCTGCAGGACGGCTCGGCCCGGCAGGCCGCCGCCACCGCCGAGCTGCTCAGCGGCATGGGCGCCACGGCGTCGGTGCACCGCGTGGAGGTCGACGGCCCCGGTGGCACGGAGGCCGCGGCCCGGCGGGCCCGCTACGCCGCCCTGCGCGCCGCGCGACCGGACCCGGCAGCGCCGGTGCTGCTCGGCCACACCCTCGACGACCAGGCCGAGACGGTGCTGCTCGGGCTCGGACGGGGTTCGGGACCCCGGTCGATGGCAGGCATGCGTGCCTGGGATCCGCCCTGGTCACGCCCGCTGCTGGGGGTGCGACGCTCCGTCACCGTGGCGGCGTGCGCCGCGCTGGACCTCCCGGTGTGGGACGACCCGCACAACGTCGACCCGCGGTTCACCCGCGTGCGGTTGCGGCACGAGGTGCTGCCGCTGCTGGAGGATGTGCTCGCGGGGGGAGTGGCGGCGGCGCTGGCGCGCACCGCAGCGCAGCTGCGGGAGGACGACGACGCCTTGGACTCGCTGGCCACAGCCCTGTTCGCGCAGGTCCGGGACGGCGAGGCGCTGTGCCTCGAACCGCTCGCGGCCACGCCGCCCGCTGTGCGCCGGCGGGTGCTACGGGCCTGGTTGGCGGCCGCGGCCGTGACCACGCTCACTGAGGTGCATCTGCGTGCCGCTGACGTTCTTGCAGCTCATGGTCCGGATCGTGGGGGAGTCGCCCTTCCCGGCGGGTTGGAGCTGGTGCGGGAGCGTGGCAGGCTTCTCCTGCGCCCGGTCCGCTGGCCATCGGGCTGATCTTCCCCGATACCGCAGGAGGACGTCCGCGTGTACGACGGCGACATCGCCTCGACGCTGGTCACCGAGCAGGCGATCCGCGACAAGATCGCAGAGCTCGCCGGGCAGATCGGTGCGGACTACGCGTCCGACGAGGCCGAGTCGGACCTCCTGCTCGTCGGGGTCCTCAAGGGCGCGGTGATGTTCATGACCGACCTCGCGAGGGCGTTGCCGCTGCCGGTGCAGCTCGAGTTCATGGCGGTCAGCTCCTACGGCTCCGCCACGTCCTCGTCGGGGGTGGTCCGCATCCTCAAGGACCTCGACCGCGACATCGCGGGCCGGAACGTGCTGATCGTCGAGGACATCATCGACTCGGGGCTGACCCTGTCCTGGTTGCTGAAGAACCTGGAGTCGCGCCAGCCCGCGTCGCTCCAGGTGGTCACGCTGCTGCGCAAGCCGGACGCGGTGAAGGTCGACGTACCCGTGAAGTACGTGGGCTTCGACATCCCCAACGAGTTCGTGGTCGGTTACGGGCTCGACTACTCCGAGCGCTACCGCGACCTGCCGTTCATCGGGACGCTGGACCCAGCCGTCTACGCCTGAACGCGCGAACGGCGCCTCCCCTGCCCGGCAGGGGAGGCGCCGTTCGTGTCGGACGGTGGCCGCTCGCTCAGCGCACGGGCGGTCCGGCCGGCCCGGCGAGCGTGGTGGCCGATACGCCGGGGGGCGCCGGGGTGAACGGCTGCGTGCCCGGGACGAGCTGGATGTCGCCGAGGCCGCCGTTGGCGTTGGCGTACTGCAGGTCGTGGGCGAGGTCGCTCACACCGTTGCTCACGGGCAGCGGGGCGAGGTTGAGTGTGGAGAGCAGGCCGACGGCGTCGCCCTTCCCGTCGACGAACGCGCTGCCGGAGTCACCGGGGACGCCGGGGGTGATCGTGTAGACCTCGTGGCTGCGGCCGCCGCCTGCCTCGGCCGCGCTGGCGCCCGCCTTCGGGCTGAGTGCCTTGATGCCCCCGCGCAGAGGTGAGTTCCCGTAGCTGTAGACCGGCTCGCCCGTGACCAGGCCGTCGGTGTCGATGCCGACGGGGCCGCCGAAGAACGGGATGCTCGGGTTGACGTCGGCGACGTCCTCCGGCGCGATCTCGACCAGCGCGAAGTCGTTGTAGGCGCAGATGTCGGGGTCGGACTCGCCGTTGCCCTGCATGGTGACCCATGAGCTGTAGGCGAGTGTGCCGGTGCGGTCGGTGCCGTCGGCCGCCTTGATCGTGACGAGGGTGCCGACGGGACCGGTGCCGGAGTCGCACCCGTTGGTCTCGGTGGCCTCGCCGGTGCCGGCGCAGTGGGCGGCCTGGCCGAGGAACGTCCGGTCGCCGGAGGTGAAGACGAAGTTGCTGGTGCAGGCCCCGCCGCCGGTGGTCTCGGTGACCACGCCGGGGTGGATCGCGGCCGCGTCGGCAGGCGCCCATTCGGCCTGGTCCGTGGCTGTTTCCGCAGCTACCGACGGTTCTGCCGGTGCTGCTGTCGCCGTCGGTGCGGCGAACGCGCCGAGCGCAACCGCGCCCACCGCGATCCCCAGCGCGACACCACGGAACCGGAACCTCATGTGCACTCCCCCATCACCGGCGGCCCGCCGATGTCGATCACTACCACCGTCAACTCAACGAGAGACGGCAATGCGGGATACCCCGGCTTTGCCGGGAAAGGCGGGGTGGGAACACCGGTCCGCTTCCGGCCGTTGTACCAGCACGTACCCATGAGGGGTGCGTCGGTCGACGTCGACGACGCGGCCCGGCTTCAAGACCGCTATCCTGGCGGACTCAGGGCCGGTCAGTGTGCTGCGCCGGGTCTCCGTCGGAGAATCTCGCCAGGGAGGGTGAAGGCCGCACGGCCGAAGCTGCATGGACCGCAAGCGCCTGCTCCGAAACCCGCTGATCTGGATCCTCGCCGCGATCCTGGTCTATTTCACCTTCAGCGTGCTCTTCGACGACACGCGCGGCTATACCCGGGTTGACACGTCGGTCGCGCTCGCCCAGATCAGCAGCGGCAACGTCAAGGACGCGCTGATCGAGGACAACGAGCAGCAGCTGCGCCTCACCCTGAACCAGCCGGTCAACGGCGCCACCCAGGTCATCACCCAGTTCCCGGCGCAGACGAGCGGCCCGATCGTGCAGGCGCTGGAGACGGCGGGCAACAAGCCGTCGTTCAACACGGTCGTGCGCCAGGAGTCGTTCCTGACCACGATCCTCATCTACCTGATCCCGCTCGGCCTCGTGCTGCTCATCCTGTTCTGGATGATGAACAACGCGCAGGGTGGCGGGAACCGCGTGATGTCCTTCGGCAAGTCGAAGGCCAAGCAGCTCAACAAGGACATGCCGAAGACCACCTTCGGTGATGTCGCGGGCGCCGACGAGGCGGTCGAGGAGCTCCACGAGATCAAGGACTTCCTGCAGAACCCCGGTCGCTACCAGGCGCTCGGCGCGAAGATCCCGAAGGGCGTGCTGCTGTACGGCCCTCCCGGCACCGGCAAGACGCTGCTCGCGCGCGCCGTGGCCGGCGAGGCGGGCGTGCCGTTCTACACGATCTCCGGCTCCGACTTCGTCGAGATGTTCGTCGGTGTCGGTGCGTCCCGGGTGCGCGACCTGTTCGAGCAGGCCAAGCAGAACTCGCCCTGCATCATCTTCGTCGACGAGATCGACGCGGTCGGCCGCCAGCGCGGCGCGGGCCTCGGCGGTGGCCACGACGAGCGTGAGCAGACGCTCAACCAGCTCCTCGTCGAGATGGACGGGTTCGATGCCCGCGGCGGCATCATCCTGATCGCGGCCACCAACCGGCCCGACATCCTCGACCCTGCGCTGCTGCGGCCCGGTCGCTTCGACCGCCAGATCCCCGTCGGCGCCCCCGACCTCGCGGGCCGGCGCGCGATCCTGGCCGTCCACTCCAAGGGCAAGCCGTTCGCCAACGACGTCGACTTCGAGGGCCTGGCCAAGCGCACGGTCGGCATGTCCGGCGCCGACCTCGCCAACGTCGTCAACGAGGCCGCGCTGCTCACGGCGCGGGAGAACGGCACGCTGATCAACGGCGCCGCGCTGGAGGAGTCCGTCGACCGTGTCGTCGGCGGTCCCCGCCGCAAGGGCAAGATCATCTCCGAGCAGGAGAAGAAGATCACCGCCTACCACGAGGGCGGCCACGCGCTCGCGGCGTGGGCGATGCCGGACCTCGAGCCGGTCTACAAGCTCACGATCCTGCCTCGCGGCCGCACCGGCGGTCACGCCCTCGTCGTCCCGGAGGACGACAAGGGCCTGATGACCCGTTCGGAGATGATCGGGCGGCTGGTGTTCGCGATGGGCGGCCGGTCGGCGGAGGAGCTCGTCTTCCACGAGCCCACCACCGGTGCCTCCTCCGACATCGACCAGGCCACGAAGATCGCCAAGGCGATGGTCACCGAGTACGGCATGAGCGCGCGGCTGGGTGCCGTGCGGTACGGCCGCGACCAGGGCGACCCGTTCCTCGGCCGTTCTATGGGCAACCAGGCCGACTACTCACTCGAGGTCGCCCACGAGATCGACGAGGAGGTGCGCGCGCTGATCGAGGCCGCGCACACCGAAGCGTGGGAGATCCTCAACACCTACCGGGACGTGCTGGACGACCTGGTGTTCGAGCTCCTGGAGAAGGAGACGCTCACCAGGAGAGACCTCGAGCGCATCTTCGACCGGGTGGAGAAGCGGCCGCGGATCACCGCGTTCAACGACTTCGGCGGGCGCACCCCGTCGGACAAGCCGCCGATCCAGACGCCGGCGGAGCGGGCGAGGGAGCGCGGCGAGCCGTGGCCGCCCCACACCGAGCCGCAGCGCGAGCCTGCTCCCGTCGGGTCCTACCCGGGCGGCGGCGGTTACGCGGTGCCCACGCCCGGTCCCAACGGTGGTCCGGTGCCCACGCCCGGTCCCGGTCCGCACGGCGGGTACCCCGGTGGCCCCGGTCAGCCTCCGTTCCCGGCAGCAGCAGCCCCCGGCGGGTACGGCCCGCCCACGGCTCCGCAGCAGAACTGGGGTCCTCCGATGCAGCAGGCCGGGCCCGTGCAGCAGTCCAACCCCGGGCAGCCCAACTCCGTACAGCCCAACTACGGCGCGCCGGCCGACTGGCGTCCGGCCACCACGCCGCACGGACAGCCCTGGCCGCCGGCCGGGCAGTGGCAGCAGCCCCCGTGGCCGCCCACCGCTGCTCCGCCCGCCGCGGGCAACGGTCACGCCGACGGGCCTGTTCCGCCGCCCGCGCCGCCGCAGGAGAACGGTAAGGGTCCGGACGAGGACGGGTCGCGCTGAGCTCGGGAGCACTGGGCGACACCGGGGCCTCCGCGGACGAGGCGTTCGCGCGAGGCGCCGCGGACGGTAAGCCCAGGATGGATCGGGAGCGCGCCGAGGCCGCGGTGCGCGAACTGCTGATCGCGATCGGGGAGGACCCCGAGCGCGACGGTCTGCGCGACACCCCGGCCCGGGTCGCCCGGGCCTACGAGGAGATCTTCGCCGGCCTGTACGTCGAACCGGACACCGTGCTGGAGAAGACGTTCGACGAGCACCATCAGGAGCTCATCCTCGTCAAGGACATCCCGGTGTTCAGCACGTGCGAACACCACCTCGTGCCCTTCCACGGCATGGCGCACGTGGGTTACATTCCGAACGTGGATGGGCGCGTCACCGGGCTGTCCAAGCTGGCACGGCTGGTCGACCTCTACGCGCGGCGCCCCCAGGTGCAGGAGCGGCTCACCGGGCAGGTCGCCGACGCGATGGTGCGCAAGCTCGCCCCGCGCGGTGTGATCGTCGTGATCGAGGCCGAACACCTCTGCATGGGCATGCGGGGCATCCGCAAACCGGGATCGCGCACCGTGACGTCGGCGGTCCGCGGGATGTTCCAGTCCTCGCCGACGTCGCGGGCCGAGGCACTCGCCCTGATCCGGAGCGGGTGAGGTAGGTGGGCACCCGCCCGGACCTACCCGGACTGCCCCGGCCGGGGCGGTGCGTGGTGATGGGCGTCCTCAACGTCACGCCCGACTCGTTCTCGGACGGGGGCCGGTATCTCGACCGCGAGCACGCGGTGGCGCACGGCGTCGCGATGCACGAGGCCGGAGCCGATCTCGTCGACGTGGGCGGTGAGTCCACCCGCCCCGGCGCCGGTCGTGTCGAGGCCGACGTCGAGAAGGCTCGCGTGCTCCCGGTGATCCGGGACCTGGTGGCCGAGGGTGTGCGGGTCAGCATCGACACCACGAGGGCTGCGGTGGCCGAGGCGGCCGTCGAGGCAGGCGCCTGCGTGGTCAACGATGTCTCCGGCGGCCTCGCCGACCCCGCGATGGCCGCCACCGTCGCTCAGGCGCGCGTGCCGTGGATCCTGATGCACTGGCGCGGACACAGCGACCGGATGAACTCGCTCGCCACCTACGAGGACGTGGTCGGTGAGGTGCGTGACGAGCTCGTTGCGAGGGTGGACGCAGCCGTGCTGGCCGGTGTCGAGCCGTCGTGCCTGGTGCTCGACCCCGGCCTGGGCTTCGCGAAGACGGCGGCGCACAACTGGGCGCTGCTGCGCAGGCTCGACGTGCTGACCGCGCTCGGTTTCCCGGTGCTGGTCGGCGCCTCCCGCAAGCGCTTCCTCGGCCAGTTGCTGGCCGCCGCTGACGGCACGCCGCGGCCGTTCGACTACCGCGACGGCGCCACGGCGGCGGTGAGCGCTCTGGCGGCCTACAACGGCGCGTGGGGGGTGCGGGTGCACGACGTGCACAGCACGCTGGACGCGGTCGCGGTGACCGCGGCATGGCAGCTGGGCACGTCGCGGGCCCGCACCGCGTCCCAGGACGGGCGATGACCGACCGGATCGAGCTGCGTGGGCTGAAGGTCCGCGGGCACCACGGGGTGTTCGACCACGAGCGCCGCGACGGGCAGGACTTCCTCGTGGACGTGACGGTCTGGATGGACCTGGCTGCTGCCGCGGTGTCCGACGACCTCACCGACACCCTGCACTACGGGGTGCTCGCCCAGCGGGTCGCCGCGATCGTCGGGGGTGAGCCGTACAACCTCATCGAGGCCGTGGCGGGGCGCGTCGCGGACGACGTCATGACCGACGTCCGCGTGCAGGCCGTCGAGGTCGTGCTGCACAAGCCGCAGGCTCCGATCCCGCTGGAGTTCGCCGACGTGTCCGTGGTGGTCCGCCGCTCGCGCCGCGACCCGCAGCCGCGGATCATCCCGGCGTGACCCGCGCCGTGCTGTCGCTCGGCTCGAACCTGGGCGACCGGTTCGCCCACCTGCGCGCGGCCGTCGAGGGGTTCGCCGACGTGCTGGTCACGGCATCGCCGGTGTACGAGACGGCCCCGTGGGGTGGCGTGGAGCAGGACGACTTCCTCAACGCCGTGGTCGTCGTCGACGACCCCCACACCGACGCCTGGGGGTGGCTGCGCCGCGGCCAGGGCCTGGAGGACGCGTCCGGCCGGGTCCGTGAGGTGCACTGGGGTCCCCGCACGCTGGACGTCGACATCGTCACGGTGGACGGCCCGGACGGCCCGGTGCGCAGCACGCATCCGGACCTCCTGCTGCCGCACCCCGGCACCCCGGAGCGCGCCACCGTGCTGCGCCCGTGGCTCGACGTGGCCGCGGACGCGGAGCTACCCGGCCACGGCCTCGTGGCCGCGCTGCTGGCGGCGCTGGGGCCGGACGCCGAGTCCGGGATGCGGCGACGCGACGACCTGGTGCTCGTGCCATGACACTGACCCGGCCCCGCCACCTGCTCGCCGTCGCGCTCGTGACGGGGCTGATCGTGAACCTGATCGTCCGGCTGACCTACAACTCGCTCCCGGCGCTCCCGCTCCCGGCCGGGGCGACGTTCGGCGTGCTGGGGGTGGCCGAGGCGCTGGCCGGGAGCGCCCTGCGCTCCCGTATCCGGCGCCGGCCGGGAACGCAGCCGGTGCAGCCGCTGGTGGCGGCCAGGGCGGTGCTCGTCGCCAAGGCGTCGTCGCTGGCCGGCGCGGTCATGGCGGGTGTGTGGGCCGGGCTGCTCGCCCACGTGCTGCCCCGGGCCGCTCAGGTCACGGCCGCGGCTGACGACTCGCTGGCGGCGGGCGTCGGACTGGCGTGCGCCCTCGTCCTCATCGGTGGCGCTCTGTGGCTGGAATGGTGCTGCCGCACCCCTGAAGACGACTCCGGCGAGAAGCCGGGTGAGTGACGTGCACGCCCCGTAGTGGCCGCCCGTAGGCTCTCGGCCCATGGCGCAGGCGACCCGGGCCGTTCCGATGCCCACATTCGGGCGGCAGCGCCGCGGCGTGCTCGGCCCGGTGCTCGGACTCGTCGCACTGGCGATATGCGGGCTGATCGTCCTCGGGATGTTCGGCAGCACCGTCGGGCCGGGCGGAGTCCTCGTCGGTGCGCTGTGTGCGCTCCTGCCGGTCGGCCCGGTCGTCGCGACGTTCCTGTGGGTCGATCGCTGGGAGCCGGAGCCGCCGCGGCTGCTGCTGACCGCGTTCCTGTGGGGCGCGTGCTTCGCCGCTCTCACGGCGCTGCTGATCAACTCGAGCGCCGTGCTGGTGGCCGACGAGGTCGTCGGACGCGGGAGCGGTGACGTCCTCGGGACGGTCGCGATCGCCCCCGTGGTGGAGGAGGCGGTGAAGGGCATCTTCGTCGTCGGTCTGCTGGCTCTGCGCAGACGGGAGTTCGACGGGATCGTCGACGGGATCGTCTACGCCGGGCTGGTCGGCGCGGGTTTCGCGTTCACCGAGAACATCCTCTACATCGGCCGGGCCTTCTCCGAGGGCTCCATGGTCGGGCAGGGCAGCGGGGTGGTGGCCGTGCTCCTGCTGCGCGGTGTGCTCTCGCCGTTCGCCCACCCGCTGTTCACGGTGATGACCGGGATCGGCGCCGGAATCGCGGCCCGCAGCCGCAGCCTGGGCGTCGCGCTGGTCACGGTGCCCCTCGGCTACCTGCTGGCGGTGACGCTGCACGCGCTCTGGAACGCGTCGGCTTCGCTGTACGGCGGCGCCGTGTTCTTCACCGTCTACGGGTTCATCATGGTGCCGATGTTCCTGGCCGTGGCGGCCGTCGTGGTGTGGCAGCGCAGGCGCGAGCAGCGCACCGTGATCGACCAGCTGCCCGGCTTCGCCCGTGCCGGCTGGATCGCGCCGAGCGAGGTGCCGCTGCTGTCGAGCCTGGCCGGCAGGCGCGGCTGGCGGGCCGCGGTGCGGCGGGGCTCGGGCCGACAGGTGGCGAAGGCCGTCTCGGAGTACCAGGACGCCGTCACCGAACTCGCGTTCCTCCGGGCGAGGATGGAGCGCGGTGCGGTCGGGCCCTCCGGGGTGTTCCGACACGACGAGGCGCTGGCCGGCCTCCGCCAGGCGCGCGCCCGCGCCGTGGGCCACCCCGAGGCGTTGACGGTCGCCATGCGGCACCGGGGCAACGAGAACTGGACGCCGCCGCCGCCTGGACCGCCGCCCGTAGCGTCGATGCCCCCCGATGCGCCCCCGCAGAGCTGGCCGCCCCGACGTCACTGACCGGGTCACCCCCCGTACCGGTGCTGCCGGCACGGCTCCTCGTCGCACTCGCCGGGCCGCGTAACCTGTGCTCGCGTCGCGACGGCGGCAGTGGCTCGTCGTCCGGTACCTCAGCGGCACGGCTGGCCTAGGAGGGTGCTGAACAGCTCCGCTCGCAGTAGGGCCGGGTTGTTCAGCGCGCTCCTAGCGAGGAGATGGTGATGGGTGCAGGCAGGCCGGCCCGGCTCGCCGTCGGGGTTGTCTCGGCAGGACGGGTCGGAGCCGTCGTGGGTGCCGCCTGGGCGGCCGCGGGGCACCGGGTGGTCGCCACCTCCGGGGTGTCCAGGGCGTCGGTCAAGCGCGCCGAAGCGCTGCTGCCCGGCGTACCGCTGCTGGCCCCCGACGAGGTCGTGGCGGGTGTCGACCTCGCGCTCCTCGCCGTCCCGGACGACGTGCTGCCCGGCCTGGTCCGTGGGCTCGCCGCCGCAGGCAGCTTCCGTCCCGGCCAGATCGTCGTGCACACCTCCGGCGCCCACGGTGTGGCTGCGCTCGCCCCCGCCGCCGAGCACGGCGTGCTCCCGCTGGCCCTGCACCCGGTGATGACGTTCACCGGCCGCACCGAGGACGTCGCGCGGCTCGCCGGCTGCAGTGTCGGGGTCACCGCCACGGGAGGTGACGAGGCCGCGTGGAGCGTCGGCGAGGCGCTCGTGGTGGAGATGGGCGCGGAGCCGGTGCGGATCTCGGAGGAAGTCCGTCCGCTCTACCACGCCGCGCTGGCCCACGGCGCCAACCACCTCGTCACGCTCGTCCGCGACTGCGTCGAGACCCTGGAGAAGGCCGGCATCAGCCCGGCCGAACGGCTCGTCGCGCCGCTGCTGTCGGCCGCGCTGGACAACGCGCTGCGCCACGGCGACCGCGCGTTGACGGGCCCGGTGGCGCGCGGCGACGTCGAGACGGTGCGCACGCACCTGCGTGAGCTCTCCGCCGCCGACCCCGACCTCGCGCAGACCTACCGGGTGCTCGCCGCCCGCACGGCGCGGCGGGCGTTCGCGGCCGGTCTGTTGTCCGAGTACGCCGAGAAGGACGTGCTCGCCGTTCTGGAAGGCTCCTCATGACGGTTCGTACGCAGGGCGGCTACGCCCCGGGCCAGCTGGTCGTGCACAGCTCGCCCGCCGAGATCGCGCCGGTGACGCGTGCACTGCGCAGCGCGGGCCGCAGGGTGGTGCTCGTCCCGACGATGGGCGCACTGCACGAGGGCCATCGGGAGCTGATCCGGCACGCGCGGCGCACCCCCGGAGCCACCGTCACGGCGGTGTCGATCTTCGTGAACCCCCTGCAGTTCGGGGCGGGTGAGGACCTCGACCGCTATCCGCGGTCGCTCGATGCCGATCTCGAGGTGTGCCGCGAGGAGGGCGTGGAGCTGGTGTTCCTCCCCGAGGTGGCCGACATGTACCCCGAAGGCGCCGACACCACGATCGTGCCCGGCCGGCTCGGCGACGAGCTCGAAGGTGCCGCCCGGCCCGGTCACTTCGGTGGGGTGCTCACCGTGGTCGCGAAGCTCTTCCACATCGTCGCCCCCGACGTCGCGTTCTTCGGCGAGAAGGACTACCAGCAGCTGATCCTGGTCCGGAAGATGGCCCGCGACCTGGACTTCCCGGTGTCGGTGGTGGGTGTGCCCACCGCCCGTGAGCCCGACGGTCTCGCGCTCTCGAGCCGCAACGTCTACCTCTCCGCCGACGAGCGGTCCCGCGCGGCCACGCTGCGGCGCGCCCTGGCCGCCGGAGCAGCGGTGTCGGCTCGCGGCCCGGGAGCCGCGCTGGACGCGGCACGCGCGGTGCTGGCGGAGGAGCCCACGCTGCAGGTGGAGTACCTCGAGCTGCGCGACCCCGACCTCCGGCCGGACCCCACAGCCGGTCGCGCGCGGCTCCTGGTCGCGGCGCGGCTCGGGCGCACCCGCCTGATCGACAACATCTCCGTGCAGCTGTAAGGGGACGGCGCCGTGCTGCTCTGCGTGGACGTCGGCAACACCCAGATCGCGCTGGGGCTCTACGCGGACACCGACGCCGAGGGTGAGCCCGAGGTCGACCCGCCACTGGTGCACGACTGGCGGATGCGCACCGACCCGCGCATGACCGCCGACGAGCTCGAGGTCGCCGTCAACGGCCTGCTCGGCCGCTACGCCACCGAGGTCACCGGAGTCGCGGCGCTGTCCACCGTGCCGAGCCTGCTCCGCGAGCTGCGGCTGCTCATCGACCGCCGTGGTGACCCGAACGTCGTCGTGGGGCCCGGCGTGCGCACGGGCGTGCCGCTGCTGGTCGACAACCCGAAGGAGGTGGGCACCGATCGCGTGATGAACACCCTCGCCGCCCACCGCCTGTTCGACACCGCGTGCATCGTCGTCGACTTCGGGACGTCCACCAACATCGACGTGGTCTCCGCCAAGGGGGAGTTCCTCGGCGGTGCGCTCGCCCCGGGCATCGAGATCTCGCTGGAGGCGCTGGCCACCCGCGCGGCCGCACTGCGCACCGTCGAGCTGGTCCGGCCCCGCTCGGTGATCGGCAAGAACACGGTGGAGTGCCTCCAGTCCGGCGTGCTCTACGGATTCGCGGGCCAGGTGGACGGGCTGGTCAGACGCATCCTCGTCGAGCTCGGGCCCAAAGCGGGCCCGGTCACCGTGCTGGCCACCGGCGGCCTCGCGCCGCTGATGGTCGGTGCCTCGGAGACGATCACCGAGTTCGTGCCCGACCTGACCCTGCTCGGCCTGCGGCTGACCTACCTGCGCAACATCCGCACCACGTCGGTGACGAGCGGGAGCTCGAACTCGCCTGCCGACGTCTCGGGGCGCGTCGCGAGGTAGGCCCGGACCCGTGCGAACGCCGCGTCCCGGTCGGCAGGATCGGCGACGAGCGCCCACGAGTGCGTGCTGAGGGTCGCGACCAGGCCGTCGACCGTGGTGCGAACCGGGTTGGGGTGGACGGTGTGCTGGCTCGCCTCGAAGGCCTCGTGCTCGGGCAGCCGGAGGCCGGCGTCGGCGCGGTCGCGGACCCGCCGCTCGATCAGGGCAGCCGCCCGGTGGTAGCCGGCCACCCACTCGACGCCTCCGTCGTCGCCGTTCCACAAGGCGGCGAGCACCCCGCCGGCCCGCAGGACGCGGGCGATCTCCGGCAGAGCGCGCTCCGGGTCGAACCAGTGCCAGGCTTGACCGACCAGCACGGCGTCGACCGAGGCGTCCGGTAGCGGGATCGCCTCCGCGTTGCCTTCGCGCGCGTCGACGTCCGGGAATCGGGACCGCAGCTCGGCGAGCATCGCCGGGTCGGGCTCAACGGCGACGACGGGACCACGGCCGTGCAGCGCGCCCGTGAGCTTTCCCGTGCCGGCGGCGAGATCGAGTAGCTGGAGCGATGGCCGAGCGGCCACCGGCTCCAATGCCCAGTCGACGGCGTTCTCCGCGTACTCCGGACGGTGGCGGGCGTATTCGGCGGCCGCGGTGCCGAAGGACCGGGCCCGGGATGTCGTCACACGATCGACCGTACGTCGCCCCGGATCGGGCCGGGAAGACCGGCCGGAAACCCGGGAGCGGGCCTCACTAACCTGGAGTCTGTGAGCACCGAGCCCTTCGACGGCCCCGACAACGAGCTTCCCGAACAGATGCGGGTGCGCCGGGCCAAGCGGGCCGAGATGCTCGCCCAGGGCCGGGACCCCTATCCGGTCGCGGTCGAGCGCACGCACAGCCTCCGTGAGGTGCGGGCCGCCCATCCCGATCTGCCGCCGGACACGGGCACCGGGGAACAGGTCGGCGTCACCGGGCGGGTGATCTTCCTGCGCAACACCGGCAAGCTCTGCTTCGCCACGCTGCGGGAGGGCGACGGCTCGGAGCTGCAGGCGATGCTGAGCCTCGCGCTGGTGGGCGACGAGGAGCTGGCCCGCTGGAAGTCCATCGTCGACCTCGGTGACCACGTCTTCGTGCACGGCGAGGTGGCCACCTCCCGCCGCGGCGAGCTGTCGGTGATGGCCGACCGTTGGGAGATGGCGGCAAAGTCCGTGCGCCCGCTGCCGGTGGCACATCGCGAGCTCTCCGAGGAGCTGCGCGTACGCCAGCGTTATATCGACCTCATCGTCCGGCCGCAGGCGCGGGAGATGGTCCGCAACCGCGCTCAGGTCGTTCGGATGCTCCGGTCGGTGCTCCACGAGCGCGAGTTCGTGGAGGTCGAGACACCGATGCTGCAACTGCAGCACGGTGGCGCCACTGCGCGTCCGTTTGTCACCCACGCCAACGCGCTCGACGTCGATCTGTACCTGCGGATCGCCCCGGAACTGTTCCTGAAGCGCAGCGTGGTGGGCGGCATCGAACGCGTCTTCGAGATCAATCGGAACTTTCGGAACGAGGGCATCGACTCCACGCACTCGCCCGAGTTCGCGATGCTCGAGGCGTACCAGGCGTACGCGACCTACGACGACATGGCCGACCTGACACGCGAGATGGTGCTGGCCTCCGCACGCGCCGTCTTCGGTTCGACGGTGATCCGGCACGCTGACGGGACCGAACACGATCTGGGCGCCCCATGGCGATCGGTGACGCTGCACGCGGCCGTCTCGGAGGCGGTCGGCCAAGAGGTGACCCTGGACACTTCGATCGAGGATCTGCGCAAGCTCGCGGCGGCACGCGACGTCGAACTCAAGGATTCATTGAGTGCCGGTGAGATCGTGCTGGAACTGTTCGAGAAGCTTGTGGAGCACACACTCGTCGAGCCGACGTTCGTTCGCGACTACCCGATCGAGGTCCGGCCGCTGACCAGGCGGCACCGCACCGAGCCGCGGCTCGCCGAGGCCTGGGACCTGATCGTGTTCGGCACGGAGCTCGCCACCGCGTACTCCGAACTGGTCGATCCCGTCGAGCAACGGGAAAGGCTCTACGCCCAGTCCTTGCTCGCCGCGGCAGGAGATGTCGAGGCGATGCAGCTCGACGAGGACTTCCTCCGTGCGATGGAGTACGGAATGCCGCCGTCAGGTGGGATGGGAATGGGCATCGACCGGCTGCTCATGGCGCTCACAGGGCTCGGAATCCGGGAGACCATTCTGTACCCGATCGTGCGTTCTGAGTAACTACCAGGAGTGTTGGGCGGCCCGACTCGACAGTCGCACTGAATTGGATATATCGTGCGCGTTGATGCGGCGTCGCCGCAGAACAACAACGATGAAGTATGGAGGGCTGCGACGGTGGCGCAGATCCGTGAGATCCGACTGATCGACGACCTGGACGGAGAGGCCGCCGACGAGACGGTCGAGTTCGGTGTCGACGGCAAGAACTACGAGATCGACCTCTCGAAGGACAATGCGGAGAAGCTGCGGGACTCACTCGCGGCGTTCGTGGCGGCAGCGCGTCGTTCCGGTGGCGGACGTCGCCGCGGCGGTACGGCAACGAGCGCTCCCGCGCGCCGTCCGTCCATCGACCGCGAGCAGAACCAGGCGATTCGCGACTGGGCCCGCAAGCGGGGCATGAAGGTTTCCGACCGGGGGCGTATTCCGGCCGAGGTGCTCGACGCATACCACCAGGAGAACTGAGTTCACGGGACGGGTGAGGGCCGGCGGGGTGCGCCGGCCCCGTCCATCTGTTTAGGGTGTCCTAACCCGGCAGAGGAGGTCCCGTGGCTCGTAGGACGACCGTCCTGGAGGTCCGCCGTACCGAACGGCTGACCCCGAACATGATCCGAGTGGTGGCCGGGGGCGGTGACCTCGATGGTTTCCCCGACACGCCCTACACCGACCGCTACGTGAAGATCCTTTTCCCGCGCGCAGGCGTTGCCTGGCCCGAGCCGTTCGACATGGACGTGATCCGGGCGGAGCTACCGCGCGAAGAATGGCCGATCACGCGCACGTACACGGTGCGTTCCTTCGATCCGCACGCCCGTGAGCTGGCGATCGACTTCGTCGTGCACGGTGACACGGGTGTCGCGGGGCCGTGGGCGGCAGCGGCCCGCCCCGGCGACGTACTGCGGCTCCTGGGTCCCGGCGGCGCGTACGCACCTGACCCCGAGGCCGACTGGCACCTGATGGTCGGCGACGAGAGTGCGCTGCCCGCCATCGGCGCGGCCTGCGAACGTGTCCCGGCGGGGGTGCCAGTGCACGCCGTCCTCGAGGTGGCCGACGCCGCCGAACAGCAGCACCTGAGTTCACCGGGTGATCTGCGGGTCACCTGGCTCCATCGCAATGCCGACACACCTGATCAGCTGGTCGGGGCCGTGCGGGCCATGCCCTTTCCTCACGGGCGCGTACATGCGTTCGTTCACGGCGAGGCGGGCCTGGTGCGCGCGGTGCGAACCCACCTTGTCGGCGAGCGTGAGGTGGACCGCGAACTGCTGTCCGTCTCCGGATACTGGAGACGCGGACGCAACGAGGACGGCTGGCGTGCGGACAAGGCAGCGGAGCGTGCGGCTGCCTCGGCAGGCTGACCAGCGGGTCCACCCGGGCAATGGGCCGATCGGGAATCCGGACAGGCGTTGCAACGTTGTTTCCACTACGAACGACCCGGGCGACCATCGCCCCCGGGCCGATACAGTGGTACCCGGGGTGTACGCGGCGCAGCGCGCGCCGGTGCATGGCGCAGCCAGGCTAGGAGTGTAAATGTTCGAGAGGTTCACCGACCGAGCGAGGCGTGTTGTCGTTCTGGCCCAAGAAGAGGCCAGGATGCTCAACCACAACTACATCGGCACCGAGCACATCCTCCTTGGCCTCATCCACGAGGGCGAGGGAGTGGCCGCCAAGGCCCTGGAGTCCCTCGGGATCGCCCTGGAGGGCGTCCGCCAGCAAGTCGAGGAGATCATCGGCCAGGGCCAGCAGGCACCGAGCGGGCACATCCCGTTCACGCCGCGGGCCAAGAAAGTGCTGGAGCTGTCTCTGCGCGAGGCGCTTCAGCTCGGCCACAACTACATCGGCACCGAGCACATCCTGCTCGGCCTCATCCGCGAGGGTGAGGGAGTTGCCGCGCAGGTCCTCGTGAAGCTGGGTGCGGACCTCAACCGCGTCCGCCAGCAGGTCCTGCAGCTGCTGTCCGGCTACCAGGGCAAGGAGCCCGCCGAGGGCACCTCCGGTGGTCGTGGCGAGGGCACCCCGTCGTCGTCGCTGGTTCTCGACCAGTTCGGTCGCAACCTCACCCAGTCGGCCCGTGAGGGCAAGCTGGACCCGGTCATCGGCCGGGAGAAGGAAATCGAGCGGGTCATGCAGGTCCTCTCCCGAAGGACCAAGAACAACCCCGTCCTGATCGGCGAGCCCGGCGTCGGCAAGACCGCCGTCGTCGAGGGGCTGGCCCAGGGCATCGTCAAGGGCGAGGTGCCCGAGACGCTCAAGGACAAGCAGCTCTACACACTCGACCTGGGTTCCCTGGTCGCCGGCTCCCGTTACCGCGGTGATTTCGAGGAGCGCCTCAAGAAGGTGCTCAAGGAGATCCGCACCCGCGGCGACATCATCCTGTTCATCGACGAGCTCCACACCCTCGTGGGTGCCGGTGCCGCCGAGGGCGCGATCGACGCGGCCAGCATTCTCAAGCCGATGCTGGCGCGTGGTGAGCTGCAGACCATCGGTGCCACCACGCTCGACGAGTACCGCAAGTACGTCGAGAAGGACCCCGCGCTGGAGCGCCGCTTCCAGCCGATCCAGGTGGGCGAGCCGAGCGTCGGCCACACCATCGAGATCCTGAAGGGCCTGCGCGACCGGTACGAGGCGCACCACCGGGTCACCATCACCGACCCGGCGCTCGTCGCCGCGGCCACGCTGGCCGACCGGTACATCAGCGACCGCTTCCTGCCCGACAAGGCGATCGACCTGATCGACGAGGCCGGCGCCCGGATGCGGATCCGTCGTATGACCGCGCCGCCGGACCTGCGCGAGTTCGACGAGAAGATCGCGGCCGTCCGCCGCGACAAGGAGTCGGCGATCGATGCGCAGGACTTCGAGCGGGCCGCGCACCTGCGCGACTCCGAGAAGCAGCTGCTCGCTCAGAAGGGCGAGCGGGAGAAGCAGTGGAAGTCCGGCGACCTCGACGTGATCGCCGAGGTCGACGACGAGCAGATCGCCGAGGTGCTCGCGAACTGGACCGGTATCCCCGTGTTCAAGCTCACCGAGGAGGAGACCACGCGTCTGCTCCGCATGGAGGACGAGCTGCACAAGCGGATCATCGGCCAGGAGGAGGCCGTCAAGTCGGTCTCGCAGGCCATCCGCCGCACGCGGGCCGGCCTGAAGGACCCGAAGCGTCCGTCCGGCTCGTTCATCTTCGCCGGCCCCTCGGGTGTCGGTAAGACCGAGCTGTCCAAGGCGCTGGCGAGCTTCCTGTTCGGCGAGGACGACGCGCTCATCCAGATCGACATGGGCGAGTTCCACGACCGCTACACCGCCTCGCGGCTCTTCGGTGCCCCTCCCGGGTACGTGGGCTACGAGGAGGGCGGCCAGCTCACCGAGAAGGTGCGCCGCAAGCCGTTCTCCGTGGTGCTGTTCGACGAGATCGAGAAGGCCCACCAGGAGGTCTACAACACCCTCCTGCAGGTCCTCGAGGACGGCCGCCTGACCGACGGTCAGGGCCGGACGGTGGACTTCAAGAACACCGTCATCATCTTCACCTCGAACCTCGGCACGCAGGACATCTCCAAGGCGGTCGGCCTCGGGTTCGCCCAGGGCAACGACGAGGTGTCGAACTACGAGCGGATGAAGAACAAGGTCAACGACGAGCTGAAGAAGCACTTCAGGCCGGAGTTCCTCAACCGCATCGACGACATCGTCGTGTTCCACCAGCTCACCGAGGAGCAGATCATCACGATGGTCGACCTCATGATCACGCGGGTGGAGGCTGCGCTGGCCAACAAGGACATGGCCATCGAGCTGACGCCTGCGGCGAAGGGGCTGCTCGCGCGGCGCGGGTTCGACCCCGTGCTGGGCGCCCGGCCGCTGCGCCGCACCATCCAGCGCGAGATCGAGGACCAGCTGTCGGAGAAGATCCTCTTCGGCGAGATCGAGCCCGGCCAGATCGTGGTGGTCGACGTCGAGGGTGTCGACTCCGACGCCCCCGAGGGGTCCCGGGCCGCTGACGACAAGGCGAAGTTCACCTTCCGCGGTGAGCCGAAGCCCGTCACGGTCCCCGACGCCCCGCCGGTCGACCTGGCCAAGTCCAGCGACGACTGATCGACAAGCACAACCACGGACCGGCCCGCCCAGACCAAGGTCTGGGCGGGCCGTTCCGCGTCCCGCGTCCCGGAAGTTCAGGAAAGCCACTTTCAGGTCCTCTCAGGGCAGGAAAGTGGCTTTCCTGAACCGCGGGTGCCGGTAGGTTCGGCGCGTGAGCTCGGTTCGCGTGGTCCCGGAGACCGAGCTGATGTCCGGGGAGGAGCTGTCGGCCGACGACGCATGGCACACGGTGCGTCGCTATGGCCTCGGCCACCTGCTCGCCACGGCGTTCGTGAGGTTCCGCTACGGCGACGGCTTCAGCCACGCCCGCGCCTTCGCCCTGCAGCTGGCGCTGGCCGCCGTCCCGCTCGTGATCGCCGGGGCCGGGTTGGCGAGCGCGCTCGGTGTGGAGTCGTTCGCCGAGGTCGTCGCGCGCACGGTGGTGGCGATCTCGCCGGGCAGCAGCGACTCGCTTCTCTCCGACGTGCTCGACGGGCGTCCCGACGAGGGGAGCGAGCGGGCCGAGATCGTGGTACTGCTCGGGCTGGCCACCGCGTTCGCCGCAGCCACCTCCGCGTTCGCCCAGCTGGAGCGGGGCGCGAACCGGATCTACGGCACCAAGCGGGACCGGCAGGCGCTGCGCAAGTACGGCCGCGCCGCGGTGCTGACGGCCACGGCGGGCGTCGCGATGGCCATCGGCCTGTTGCTGATCGTGGCAGGCGAGCCGTTCGGCGAGGCGATGGAGCAGGTCTACCGCTGGGGCGACGGCGCGGAGGATGTCTGGGACGCGCTGCGCTGGCCGATCGGGCTGGTGGCCCTCGTGGTGGCCGTGACGCTGCTGTTCCGCCATGCGCCCCGGCGCCGTCAACCCGGGCTGAGCTGGCTGGCGGTGGGCTCCGCGGTCACCGTGCTGGCGTGGCTCGCAGGGTCCGGACTCCTCGCGCTGTACGTGGTGGCCGCAGCGGGCTTCGACGACACCTACGGGCCGCTCACCGCCGTGATGGCCCTGCTCCTGTGGGCCAACGTCACCGGCATCGCACTGCTGGCGGGGCTGGCGCTGGCGGCGCAGCTCGAAGCGGTGCGGGCCGGCCGGCCCGATCCCCTGCTGCCCGACAGCGACGACGACGGCATCCCCGACGAGCTGGACGAGCACCCCGGCTCCCCGGCCCGCTGACCACTCCCGCGAGTCGCCCCTTTTCGGGCGGTGAGTCGCCCCCCTCCTGCCGGCCCGACCAGGAGAAGCCGGAAGGCGGGGCGGGCGCAGGGGATGGCGACTCGCGGGCCTGGGACGGGCGACTCGCGGGCCTGGGACGGGCGACTCGCGGGCCTGGGACGGGCGACTCGCGGGGCGGGGGGCGGGGCGGGGGGTCAGCGGAGGGATACGGGGCGGGCGTCGTCGGGGGGTGTGCCGAAGAGTGTGGCCGGGTCGTGGGTGGGGGCTTGTTCGGCGGTGAGGTGCGCTGAGGTGATCCGGCTGGTGCGGAACCACCGCGGTCCCTTCCGCAGGCGACACCAGGCGAGCAGGTACCAGTGGCTCCACGGCGCGCTCGGTGATCTCGCCCGATCCTCCGGCGTAGCGCAGCGCGACCACCTGCTGCCGGCGCACCGCTTCGTCCAGGACCCTGGCGACCGCTGGGCGCGGTGCCGCCTCGGGTACGCGCAGCCAGAGTCGCTGGGCGATCGACTCGGCGCGTTCCCGCTCCGCTGCCGGCATGGCCGCGAGCACCTTCGACAGCGCGCTGCGCCCGTCCACCGCGAACGGGAGGGCGGGGAGGGCGGCCAGCGCCACGGCGATCGCGGCCGCCTCGGCGCCGGTGATGTTCAGCGGGGGCAGCGTGGCGGCGTCCAGGACGTAGCCACCGCCGGGTCCGGCCTGCGCCCACAGCGGGAGTCCGGCCTGGAGCAGGGCCTCGACGTCACGCTTGATCGTGCGGGTGGAGACCTCGAGGCGCTGGGCCAGCCAGCTGCCGGTGCGTCCGGCCGGGCCGGCGGCGCGCAGTTCCTCCGCGATCGCGTACAGCCGTTCGGTGCGGTTCACGTGTCGAGAATGCCCGGAAAACGGTGACACCACGGTGTCACCGACCCGCTGGGATGCTGTGTCCATGATGACGACGAGCACTCCCCAGCAGATCCGTCGCCCCGACGGCCGCCGCGTCGCGCTGCACGACCTCACGCCGGACGCCCCCGCCGGAGCCCCGGTGGTGCTGTTCCTCCACGCGGCACCCGGTTCCGGAGCGTTCGATCCCGACCCCGCGGAGACCGCGGCGCGCGGGGTCCGGCTGGTGGCGCCCGACCGTCCCGGCTACGGCGGCTCCGACCCGGTATCCGGTGAGGCGTTCGCGACCGTGGAGACGGCGGCGGAGGACGCCGCGGCGGTACTCGAGAGCATCCTCGCGCCCGGCAGCACGGCTGCGGTGGCGGGCTGGTCGGCGGGGGGACGGGTGGCGCTCGCGCTCGCGGCCCGGCGTCCTGACCTGGTCGGGCGGGTGGCCGTCATCGGGACTCCGGCTCCGGACGAGGAGGTGCCGTGGATCCCGGAGGAGAACCGAGCGGGCGTCGAGGCGCTCCGGGGTGCCCCCGCCGAGGTCGCGCGCGAGGCGCTGACGGCCGCGTTCGGGCCGGTGCTGGCGGCGCTCACCGGTGATGCCCGCTTCGGGCTCGTCGGGATCGACGAGGTGGACGGGCCGGTGCTCGCGGAGCCGGGCGTGGCGGACCGGGTGCGGGCGATGCTCGACGAGGCGCTCGCGCAGGGCGGGGCGGGCATGATCGCGGATATCGCGGGATACACGCTGCGGCCGTACGGCTTCGATCCCGCCGACGTCGCGGCGCAGGTGCTGCTCGGCTACGGCTCGGCGGACGCGATCGGGCAGGCGCACGGCGTCTGGTGGCAGCGGGCGCTGCCCGATGCGCGGCTGGAGATCGTGCAGGGGGCGGGGCACCTGCTGGTGGTGCCGTTCTGGAAGACGGCGCTCGCGCACCTCGTGCCGGCCTGACGGGTCAGCCGAGCAGGTCGTCCAGTGCGAGCAGGGTGGCTGCGGCGGGCGCGGCGAGGGCCGCGCCGCGGCCGTGGCGCACGTTCGGCTCGCAGGGGTTGATCCGGACCAGTGCTCCGGACGCCGCGCTCGCCCGTTCGGCTTCTCGGCGCACCGTGGGAAGTGCGGTTCCCGCGCCGAGTTCCACCACGGCGAGCCGTTGTCCCGTTGCTCGGAGACCACGCAGCCACGCGTTGTGGGCCTGCATCTGGTCGGCGGAGCGGTCCGCGACCCACTCGACGTCGCCGAACATCAGGATGTTGGGACGGGCGAGCGCACCGCACGACGGGCAGGACGGCAGCGGTCCGGTGGCGCGCATCGTGGCGTGATCCACCTCGACCGCGACCCCGTCGGCCGGCCACACCGGCTGCCCGCAGTCGACCATGCACTGGAGATGGTGGATGGAGCCGTGGCACTCGGTCACCTGGTCCTCGGCGAAGCCTGCGTACTGGAACTGGCCGTCGACGTTGGACGTGAAGACGCGCACGGGCACCCGCTGTGCCCACTTCAGCAGTACACCGAACCCGGCGTGCGGCGCCGTGCTCCGGTAGAGGGCCAGCCGGTGCCCGTAGAAGCCCCAGGCCAGCTCCGGGTCGGCCGCGAAGTGCACCGGGTCGGCGATCTCCTCGAACCGCAGTCCCAGCCCGCGGTAGGGCGGGTAGGCGCGCCAGAAGCCCTCCGGCCCGCGGAAGTCGGGCAGGCCCGAGTCGACGCCCATCCCGGCGCCGGCGCACACGAGCAGTGCGTCGGCGTCGGCGATGAGGGCGGCGGCTGCGGCCGCCTCCGTGAGGTTCAGGAAGCCGTGGAGCGCTGAACGACCTCGAACTCGAGCAGGGACGCTCCCGTGGCGACGGGCTTCGCGCGCTCGCCGCCGTGCGCCTCCGCGGCCGGCCCGTCCCGCCAGGCCTGGAACGACTCGTCGTCCTCCCAGTGCGTCAGCACGAAGTAGCGCGACTCCCCCTTGACGGGGCGCAGCAGCTCGAACGAGATGAAGCCGGGCTGCCCGTCCACGGCGTGCAGCCGGTTGGCGAACCGCTTCTCCAGTTCGGGCCCCGCACCCTCGGGAACCTCGATGGCATTGATCTTCACGACGGCCATGGCACCTAGGCTAGTCGGGTGCGGCGCAGCATGCGGACCAGCGACGGTCTCGACCTCGCCGTGGTGGAGTTCGGCGGCGAGGGGATCCCGATCCTGCTGCTGCACGGCCTGATGGGCCGGGCCACCACCTGGTGGCCCGTGGCGGGCTGGCTCACCGCGCACGGCCGGGTACTCGGTCCGGACGCCAGGGGCCACGGGCGCTCCGATGCGCGCGGGCCGTGGACCACCGATCGCATGACGGCCGACGCTGCGGAGCTGCTCGCCGAGCTGGGCCCCGGCGTGGTGGTCGGGCACTCGATGGGCGGGCTGCACGCACTGGTCCTCGCCGCGCGCCATCCCGAGCTGGTGCGGGCGCTCGTCGTCGAGGACATGGGGGTGGACTTCCGGGGCCGCAGCGCCGAGGTCGCCGGTTCGTGGTTCGGGGCGATGCCGCAGCCGTTCCCCTCGCTCGCCGCCGTGCGGCAGGCCTTCGGCTGGCCGCGCCCCGAGTTCGGCGACTACATGGCCGAGTGCGTCGAGGAACGGGCCGACGGCTACCACCTGCTGGCCCGCGTGGAGGACACGGTCGGGATCGCGGCGGAGTGGGCCGAGCGGCACCACTGGGACGCCGTGGCCGCTGTCGGCTGCCCGGCGCTGCTGATCGAGGCCGGGGAGAGCGTGGCTCCGGGCGGGCAGATGGCGGAGATGGCGTCCCGGATGCCGGCGGCCGCCCACGTGCGCATCCCCGGCACCGGACACCTCGTGCACGCGGGGGACCCGGGCGCCTACCGGGCAGCGGCGGAGGCGTTTCTGAGTACTCATATGTGAGTACTCGTGCTTTACTGCCCGCCGTGAATCCCACCCGCCTGTTCGTGCTCAGCGCGCTCGCGAAACGGGGCGCGATGTACGGCCACCAGATCCGTCGCGACGCCCGTGTCGACCGCGCGGAGCTCTGGTCCGACGTCCGGCCCGGGTCGCTGTACGGCGCGCTGCACCGGCTCGAGGGGGAAGGCCTGGTCCAGGCGCTGTGTACCGAGCAGGAGGGCAATCTCCCCGCCCGCACGGTGTACGAGATCACCGCGGAGGGCAGGCGCGAGCTGCATGCCCTCCAGACGGAGGCGTTCGAGGAGGTCCAGTTCCGGCCCGATCCGGTCGACCTCGCGCTCGCCACCGCGTCCGACCTCGACGAGAGCACGCTGCGGGGCTACCTGGACGACCGGCTGCGGGTGCTGGCCGCCCGACTGTCGCGGCTGGATCACCTGCACGACCGCACCTGGCCCGACCAGACCGTGGCCGACGACCTCGTCGCCGAGCACGCGCGCCTGCGGCTGCGCGCCGAGCTGGAGTGGCACGAGATGGTGCTCGACCAGCTCGGCAAGCTCACCGAGGCCACGGCCACCCGGGAGGCGGGGCTATGACGGTCCGGCCCCTGCGCCTGCTCGGCGACCCGGTGCTGCGTACCCCGTGCCGGCCCGTCACCACGTTCGACGCCGCACTGGAGGCGCTGGTCACCGACCTGCTCGACACCGTGCAGCTGCCGGGGCGGGCGGGCCTGGCCGCCAACCAGATCGGCACGTCGCTCGCGGCGTTCTCCTACAACGTGGAGGGCCGGCTCGGCTACGTGCTCAATCCCCGCCTCGTCGAGACCGAGGGCGAGTACGACGGCGAGGAGGCCTGCCTGTCCGTGCCGGGTGTGCACGCCCTGCGGCTGCGGGCGGCCTACGCGCGGGTGGAAGGCGTCGACCTCCGGCAGCGGCCCGTGGCCGTCGAGGGCACCGGGGAGCTCGCCCGCTGCCTGCAGCACGAGACCGACCACCTCAGGGGCGAGCTCTACATCGACGCGCTCACCGGCGAGCGCCGCCGTGCCGCCATGCGGCTGCTGCGGAGCCGCCCCGCCACACCTCGTGTCGGCTCCCGATGGTGAGGACGCGCCGCTGATGTGACGATGCGCGCACCCCCGGTCCGGGGTGTCCGTGAGGGGGAAGGGGACGGCCCGTGGCCGAGGTGGGTACCGCGCTGAGCTCCGGTCTGAAGAACCGGCACGTCACCATGATCAGCATCGCGGGAGTGATCGGCGCCGGCCTCTTCGTCGGCTCCGCCGACGCGATCGCCACCGCGGGACCGGGCGTCCTCATCTCCTACGCGTTCGCCGGACTACTGGTCGTGCTCGTCATGCGCATGCTCGGCGAGATGGCCGCTGCACGGCCCGACTCCGGCTCGTTCTCCACCTACGCCGACCACGCGATCGGCCCGTGGGCCGGGTTCAGCGTCGGGTGGCTGTACTGGTGGTTCTGGGTGCTGGTGATCCCGCTGGAGGCCACCGCGGCGGCCACGATCCTCAACTCGTGGATGCCGGCCGTCGCCCAGTGGGTGTGGGCGCTGGCGATCACCCTCGCGCTCACGGCGACCAACCTGTTCGACGTCGCCAACTACGGCGAGTTCGAGTTCTGGTTCGCGCTGCTCAAGGTGATCGCGATCATCGCGTTCATCGCCGTCGGAGTGCTGGCGGTGCTCGGCCTGCTGCCCGGCAGCGACGTCAGCGGCGCGTCGCGGCTGTTCGACGACGGCGGGTTCCTGCCCAATGGGTTCGGCGCGGTGATCGCCGCCGTGCTCACCACGATGTTCAGCTTCATGGGCACCGAGATCGTGACGATCGCGGCGGCGGAGTCGGAGAAGCCCGCCGAGCAGATCGGCCGGGCGACCCGTTCGGTCATCTGGCGGATCTCGGTGTTCTACCTGGCCTCGATCCTGCTCGTCGTCGCGCTGGTGCCGTGGAACAGCCCGCGGCTGGCCGAGGCGGGCTCCTACCAGTCGGCGCTGGAGGCCATCGGCATTCCCGGCGCGAAGGGGATCGTGGACGTCGTGGTGCTGGTCGCCGTGGCCAGCTGCCTGAACTCCGCGTTGTACACGGCGTCCCGGATGATCTACTCGCTCGGCCGTCGCGGGCAGGCGCCGCGCGCCGTTATGCAGACGACCGGTGCCGGCGTGCCCCGCATCGCCGTGCTCGCGTCCACCGCTGTCGGCTTCCTCACCGTGATCGCCAACTACCTGGTGCCGGAGGCGGTCTTCACCACCCTGCTCGCCACGTCGGGGGCCATCGCGCTGCTGGTCTACCTGGTCATCGCCGTGTCGCAGCTGCGGCTGCGCGCGAAGCTGGAGCGGGACGGAGCGGAGATGCCGGTGCGCATGTGGGCCTACCCGTGGCTGACCTGGGCCGTCGTGATCGTGATCCCGGTGATGCTCGTCTACATGGCCACCCGTGAGGCCTCGCGGTTCGACCTGGCCATGACCGCGCTGATCGCCGTGGTGGTCGTCGCGGTCGGCGTCGTCACCACCCGGCGGGCCGGGCGCTCAGCCGGTGACCTCGACCTCGACGACGCGCGCGCGGATCGGGGTGACCGGGTGTAGGGCGGCGAACGCGTTCGCGGGTCGTTCGGTGGCGAGCACGCAGTGCGGCAGCCACGTGCCGGGCAGGTAGGCGGCAACAGGTGCGCGGACGCGGCCGGCCAGCGCGTCGTGCACCGCGGCGTGGACGGCCAGCAGTTCGGCGTCGACCACGGCGGCCAGCACCAGCTCGTCGGGCCGCCCGGCGACCGTGCCCAGGGTGGCGAGCCATACCGAGGGCAGCACGAGCAGCCGTAGCTCGGCGGCCAGTGCCTCCCTGGCGGGCGGAGGGACCGCCCCCGCAGCCGCCACGGTGACGGCGGGGATGTCGTCCGGCACGGCGAGGCCCAGCGAGCGCAGCCGCTCCCGGAGCGACGCCACCTCGGCGCGCGCGTCGTCGTCCAACCGGAAGCGGACGGTCTGGGCCATCGTCGGTGCGGGACCGGGTCAGACCGGCAGCGCGAAACGGCCGTCGTCGTGCTGCTCGGCGAGGCCGTCCACCAGCAGCGAGTGCAGGCAGCGGTCCCGCTGCGCGGCGTCGGACCACGCCGCATCCAGCGCCGCCCGCTCGACGGGACCGGGAGCGCCACGCAGCACGTCGAGCAGCCTGCCGCGGACCTGGCGGTCGGTGCCGGCGAACGCCTGCACGGGCTTGCGCGGACCGGCGTACTCCGGCCGGCCGGCCGCCACCCAGGCGCACACGGACCGGACGGGGCAGCCGGCGCAGCGCGGGGCGCGGGCCGTGCAGACCACCGCGCCCAGCTCCATCAACCCGATCGACACCACCGCGGCGGACGCGTCGTCGGCGGGCAGCAGAGCGTCCACGTCGGCGAGGTCGGCGGTGGTGCGGGCCGGTCCGGCGTCACCGGCGCCGTGCACTGCGCGCGCCACCACCCGTCGGACGTTGGTGTCCACCACCGGGCAGCGCCTGCCGTAACCGAAGGCGGAGACCGCCCGCGCCGTGTAGGAGCCGACGCCCGGCAGCGCCTCCAGCGCCGCCACGTCCGACGGGACGACGTCGCCGTGCTCCGCGGCGATCACCGCGGCGGCCTCGTGCAGGCGCAGCGCGCGGCGCGGGTAGCCGAGCTTGCCCCAGGCCCGCAGGACGTCGGCGCGGGTCGCCGCGGCCAGTGCGGAGGGGGCAGGCCAGCGCGCCATCCACTCCGTCCAGACGGGCTCCACGCGCGCGACCGGTGTCTGCTGGAGCATGAACTCGCTGACCATGACCCCCCACGGGGTGGTGCCGGGTCGGCGCCACGGCAGGTCACGGGCGGATGTGCGGTACCAGTCGAGCACGAGAGCGGGCAGTGGCACGGCTGACGATCGTGCCACTGCCCGTTCCCGGCCTGCTACACGACTCCCGCGACACCCTCCTATGACTACTTGCCTACCCGGAAAGAAGAAGCTATTTTCCAGAGAGGCAAGTAGTCACTGGAGGTACGTCATGGACGAACGACTTCACGCCGCCGAGGCCCTGGCGAGTATCCGCGACCACCAGGAGCGCGCCCGGCGGCGCGCCCGCCTGCCGTGGTGGGTCTACGCCGCGATGTTCGTACTGGTCGCCGCAGGCAGCGCGGCCAACGACTTCATCTCCCTGGGCGGGGCGAAACTGTTCGCGCTGCTGATACTCATCGCGTTCGTGGCGGTGCTGGCGATCACGCTCGCCACCCGGTCGGCGCCGCTGAGCGCGGTGCGCGGCGTCCAGCCGCGACAGGCCTTCGCGCCGCGCGCCTTCGTCCTGATCGCGGTGCTCGGCGGCGTGATCGGCTGGCTCATCGCACGGTACGGCCACAAGCTCACCGACCACTTCGGCGCGTACCCCGACACCGTGGCCGGGCTGATCTACGGCGCCGTGTTCACGGGGCTCTTCGCGCTGAGCCAGCGGCTGACCGCCACCCGATGAACCCGGAGCTCAACCGCCTGCTGTCGGAGCCGACCAGGCTGGCCATCATGGCGGTCCTCGGCGCGGTGGACTGGTGCGACTTCGCGTTCCTGCGCGACGAGGTGTCGCTGTCGGACTCGGCGCTCTCCAAGCAGTTGACCACGCTCAGGAACGACAACCTGGTCGAACTGCGGCGCACCTACCTGGGCCGGGTCCCGAAGACCTCGGTCCGGGCCACGGACGAGGGCCGGCGCCGCTTCGTGGCCCACGCCGAGGCGCTGCAGCAGATCATCGCGCAAGCCTCACGGTTCGGACCACGCGAGGAGTGAACCGGCTCCGCCGAGAGGGTGCAACCCGCGCGTCGCGACGCGCCGACGCCGAGCAAATTCCGCAACTTATGGTAGTCGCTCAGATACGGTGCGTGATGTGTGGGAGCCGGTGGGACCGCTACCCGCGTCCGTCTACTGGAGGCGGCGCTGGCTGGCAGTCGTGTCCACGACCACTGTGCTCGTGCTGGTGGCCTGGGCCGTGGCCATCCTCACGACACCCACGCTGACCTCCGATGCCGCCACGACCCGTACGGCCAACCATGCCAGCGCGTCCGCTCCCCAGCAGGCCTCACCGCCCCCGGAAGTCGCTTCGGCGTCCCCCCCGCCGTCGTCGCAGCCGGGGGCGGTGGGGCCCGCACCCGGACCGTCCTCTGTGCCGGTGTCGGGCCCATCGGGTCCCCCCATCACCTCCGAACAGCTGGTCCCGGACGACTCGCCGCGCCGGTCGGTGCCCGTTCCTCCGCCGGTGCCCGTGCCGCCGACCGGCCCGGTGCCCTGCACCAACCAGATGCTGGCGGTGGGCGCCGAGATCGACCGCCCCGAGCATCGCGTGGGGGAGCGGCCGGTGCTGCGGCTGGTCGTCACCAACATCAGCGACCAGCCCTGCATCCGGGACCTGGACTCGGCGCGCCAGGAGATCGTCGTGTGGGGTGCAGGCGGTGCGCGGATCTGGTCGAGCAACGACTGCGTCAACGCCGGCAGTGCCGACCTCCGGACCCTCGTCCCCGGCCAGCCCGTCGCGTTCGCCGTGCGATGGGCTGGCCGGACCTCCAGCCCGGGCTGCGCCGCGCCGCGCACCGAGGTGCCTGCCGGCGACTACAACGTGATGAGCAGGGTGGACGACGCGATCAGCGCCGCCACCGCGTTCCGTCGGGTCCCGTGACGCCTTCCGCCGACCTCAGCGGATCGCCTGCAGCACCGCCCCGACGTCGCGGACCTCGGTGATCCTCATGCCGGCCGGCGCCACGCCGCTGTCCGGAGGGACGAGCGCGTGGGTGAAGCCCAGCCGGGCCGCCTCGGCGAGCCTGCGGTCGACACCGGTGACGCGGCGGACCTCGCCCGCCAGCCCGATCTCGCCGAGCACGACGACGTCCGACGGCAGGGCGATGTCGCGGCGGGCCGAGGTGATGGCCAGCGCCAGTGCCAGGTCAGCGGCGGGTTCGACCACCCGCATCCCGCCTACGGTGGCGGCGTAGACCTCCGCGTCGTGCAGCCGCACGCCCGCCCGCTTCTCGAGCACGGCGAGCAACATCGCGACGCGGGCGTTGTCGAGGCCGCTGACGGCACGCCGGGGGCTGGGGATGTCCTTGCCCGTGACGAGGGCCTGGAGCTCGGCAGGGAGCGGCCTGCGGCCGTCCATCACCACCGTGACGGCGGTGCCGGGCACCGGAGGGCCGCCGAACCGCGCCAGGAAGAGCCCGGACGGGTCGGGCATCCCGACGATGCCCTCGTCACGCAGTTCGAAGCAGCCCACCTCGTCGGCCGGGCCGAAGCGGTTCTTGACCCCGCGCACCATGCGCAATGTCGAGTGCTTGTCGCCCTCGAACGCCAGCACGACGTCGACGAGGTGCTCGAGCACCCGCGGGCCGGCGATCGCCCCGTCCTTCGTGACATGTCCCACGAGCACCACCGGCAGCCCGCGTTCCTTGGCGAGCCCGGTGAGCGCGACGGTCACCGCGCGCGTCTGTGTCACCCCGCCCGGGGTGCCGTCGGCGTCGCCCGTGGACATCGTCTGTATCGAGTCGACGACGAGCAGGTCGGGATGCAGCTCGTCGATGTGCCCGACGATCGCGCCGAGGTCGGACTCGGCGGCGAGGTACAGCTCGTCGTGCACCGCCCCGGTGCGCTCGGCGCGGAGGCGGACCTGGCCGGCGGACTCCTCGCCCGTGACGTACAGCACCCGCCCCGTGGCGGCGGCCTTGGCCGCGACCTCCAGCAGCAGTGTCGACTTCCCGACCCCGGGCTCGCCTGCCAGCAGGACGACCGAGCCGGGGATGAGCCCACCGCCGAGCACGCGATCCAGTTCGGACACCCCGGTGGGCCGTGAGCGGGCCGAGTCGAGTGCGACGTCGGCGATCCGGCGGGCGGGTGCGGTGGGGGCTCCGGCGGCGACCCTCGTCCGGGTGGGGGCGGCCGCCACCGGTGCGGTCTGTTCCAGGCTGCCCCACGCCTGGCAGGACGGGCAGCGGCCGACCCACTGGGCGGCCAGGTGCCCGCACTCGGCGCAGCGGTGGCCGCCACGGGCCGTGCGGGTGCGCGGAGTCACGCCTGCTCCTCGCTCGTGCCGGTGGGCGGTGGCGGGATCACGGCCGGAACGTGGACGCGCCCGCCGGTGCGGTCACTCGGCCGAAGCGTCGCGGGGGCCGGTGGGGTTCTCGACCGGAACGTCGAACTGGAGGACTCCGCCGCGTTCGAACGTGAAGGTGACGGGGTAGGTCGGGCCGGCCTGGATGTCCTCCCGCAGGCCCGTGAGCACGATGCTCGCCTCCCGGGCCGAGCCCGGCGCAGCCGGAGCAGCAGGCGGCGGGGCGGCCTGAGTGGTGGCGGCCGGGCGGCCGGGGGCCGTGGTGGGCGGGGGAACTGCCGCGCCGCCCGGGACCGCCACGCCACTCGGGGTGGGACCACCGGCCGTCGTGGGTGCGGCGCCGCCGGGCGCTGCCGGGGCGCCGGGCGCTCCGGAGACGGGCCCGCCAGGGGCCGCGGGGCCTGCCGGGGCGGCGGCAGGGCCGCCCTCGATCAGGAGCACGTGACCGGCCGGGATCTCGGACGGGCCGATGATCTGCACCGAACTGGCGACCGGGCTCGTGACCGAGACCAGCCGGTCACTCTGAGGGCCGGCGTTGACGATGCTCATCTGCAGGGGCGCGCTGCCCCCTCTGGGGTAGACGGTGGCGCCCTTGGCCACGTCGCTGAACTCGATCGTCGCGTCCCGGACGGAGATGGAGCCCGCGCGGACGTTGGCGCCGTTGACCGACGCGACCTGCGTGTCGGTCTGGGTGATCTGGCCCGCCCCACAACCTGCGAGTGCGACGGCCGCGGTCATCGCGCCGATGACGACCGCTACTGCGGTCGGACGGGTACGCACGTAGCGGCTCACGGGTGTGGTGTCCTTCCTGGCGGGCCATCTCGTCGTGCCACGGGCGCAGCGGCGCGACGGACGCGGATGCCTGGTGTCCGCGACGGCCACTGGCTTCGGCCTGGGTAAAGCCTAACGCCACCTGTAGGAGCGCTGGTCCCGGTCCCCCGCAGGCGTCACAATTGCTGACCGTGCACGTTTGCCGCTTGTTGTCAATCCCCTGACCTGCGACGACAGGCTGGGCCGTGCAGCGGCGTCATGTCCAGGCGTGTTAACCTGGTGGCAGCGAAAGGGGCAGAGGACACATGGTTTTCAAGGTCGGAGAGACCGTCGTCTACCCGCACCACGGTGCCGCTCTCATCGAGGCCATCGAGACTCGGACGATCAAGGGCGAGGAGCGCAAGTACCTCGTCCTCAAGGTCGCGCAGGGTGATCTGACGGTGCGTGTTCCCGCTGAGAACGCCGAGGTTGTCGGCGTTCGTGACGTGGTGGGCCAGGAAGGTCTGGACAGGGTGTTCGAGGTGCTCCGCGCCCCGCACACCGAAGAGCCCACGAACTGGTCGCGACGGTACAAGGCAAACCTGGAGAAGTTGGCTTCGGGTGACGTCAACAAGGTTGCCGAGGTCGTGCGCGACCTGTGGCGTCGCGAGAAGGACCGCGGCCTGTCCGCGGGAGAGAAGCGCATGCTGGCCAAGGCCCGCCAGATCCTCGTCAGCGAGCTCGCGCTCGCCGAGGGCACCGACGAGGAGCGAGCCGAGATGCTGCTCGACGAGGTGCTGGCCACCGCATCCGCCTGAGCACCAACGCACTGCCCCCTTCCGCCGGTCCCGGTCGCAGCATGAGCGTCATCGCTGTGGTCGTGGCCGGCGGCCGTGGTGAGGTGGATCCCCTCACGACCGTCGGTGGTGAACCGATGGTCGTTCGAGCTGTGCGATCCCTGCTGGCCACGGGTCTCGTCGATCATGTCGTCCTGCTCGATGTGGACGAACGCCCCGATGCTCTCATGCGTGCCTGTTCCGGGTTGCCCGTGAGCACGCGACGAGGTCTCGCGCAGGCGCTGTCCGGGGTGGGGCCACACGTCGGTCAACGAGCAGATGCCACCACGGGTGACGGTCCGGTCACGGTCGGTTCGGCGGATGTCGTCCTGCTTCACGAAGCCGCCCGACCCTTCGCGCCGGCCGCACTGGCCACCACCGTCGTCACCGCCGTCCGCGACGGCCACGAGATGGCCGTTCCCGTTCTGCCGCTGGTCGACACCGTCAAGCAGGTGGACGCCACGGGCCTCCTGCAGGGCACCCCCGACCGGTCGGGCCTGCGGGTGCTCCAGACACCGCTCGCGGTCCGAGGGGACCTGTTCGACGTCCTGCTCGCCCCCGAACCCCTCGAGCTGGCTCGCCGCCATGCCGCGGCCGGGGGCGCGGTGCACACCGTTCCCGGCCATTCGGCAGCCTTCCCCGTGCGCAGCGACTGGGATCTGGAACTGGCCGAACTACTGGCGGGGAGTGACGACGGATGAGAGTGGGCGTCGGCACGGATGTGCATCCGGTCGAGGCAGGCCGCGACTGCTGGATGGCGGGCCTGCACTGGCCGGGGGTCGACGGCTGCGCGGGACACTCCGACGGCGACGTCGCATCCCACGCCCTCTGCGACGCGCTGCTGTCGGCGGCCGGACTGGGTGATCTCGGGGCGGTGTTCGGCACCGGCCGTCCGGAGTGGAGCGGCGCGAGCGGGCTGGCGCTGCTCGGAGAGGTGCGCACGCTGATCTCCGCCGAGGGCTGGCTGGTCGGCAACGCCGCGGTGCAGGTGATCGGCAACACTCCGAAGATCGGCACCCGGCGCGCCGAGGCGCAGCAGGTGCTCTCCGCCGCTGTCGGCGGTCCGGTGTCGGTGTCGGGCACCACCACCGACGGGCTCGGCCTGACCGGACGGGGCGAGGGCATCGCGGCGATCGCGACGGCCCTGCTCCTCCCCGCGTGACCGTCCCCGCGTTGCAGCAAAGCCACTTTCATGCCACCTCGTTGCCGCAAAGTGGCTTTGCTGCAACGGGGGGCGCAACCCGGGGGGTCAGGGGCGGGGCCGCTCAGGTCTCCTGCAGCGCGTCCCGGCGGCGCTGCACCTGGTCCGCATCCAGCTGTTCGATGCGCTGGCTGAGCATCCACTGGTGGCCGAACGGGTCGGCGAGCCTGCCGCCGTAGTCGCCGTAGCCGTGGTCGGCGATCTCGAAGATCACGCTCGCGCCCGCCGCCAGCATCCGCTCGGCCACCGCGTCGGCGTCCGACACGTCCAGCGACATGATCACCGGGATGCCACCGCCGGTGGGGGCGGGGTCGCCGTCGCCCGCGTCCTTCACCGCGAAGCGCGCCGGACCGATCTGGACCATGCTGTGCACGACCCGGCCGTCGGGGGCGGTGTAGCGCTCGAGCACCTCCCCGCCGAGCGCGGCCGTGTAGAAGGCGAGCGCCGCGTCGGCGCCCTCCACGACGAGGCGGGCATGCAGGCCGAGGATCTCCGTCATGGGCCCAGGATGGTGACCTGTGAGCTTCCCGTCGTGGACGAAGCGGAACTGCCCTGGTAAACAACGCGTGCAGTGGGTCCGTACTCTGAAGATGTGAGCCTGCGCCTGTTCGACACCGCCACCAGAAAGCAGCGGGACTTCGTCCCCTTGCGGACCGGGGCTGCGTCGATCTACGTGTGTGGCGCCACTGTGCAGGGCCTTCCACACATCGGGCACGTCCGCTCCGGGCTCAACTACGACGTCCTCCGCCGGTGGCTCGCCCACGGCGGACTCGATGTCGAACTGGTGCGGAACGTCACCGACATCGACGACAAGATTCTGCGCAAAGCCGCAGACGCCGGTCGGCCCTGGTGGGAGTGGGCGGCCACCCACGAGCGTGCCTTCAGCGCGGCCTACGACGCGCTCGGCTGCCTCCCGGCGTCCGTCGAGCCGCGTGCCACCGGGCACATCACGCAGATGGTCGAGCTGATCGAGCGCCTGGTCGACGGCGGCCACGCCTACGCCGGTGGCGGCGACGTCTACTTCTCGGTGCGGTCCTTCCCCGACTACGGGGCGCTGTCGCACCAGCGGGTCGACGACGTCGCGCAGGGGGAGGGCGAGAGCGGCGCCAAGCGCGACCCGCTCGACTTCACCTTGTGGAAGGCGGCCAAGCCGGGAGAGCCCTCGTGGCCCACCCCGTGGGGACGGGGCCGTCCCGGCTGGCACCTGGAGTGCTCGGCCATGGCCACGAACTACCTCGGTCCCGAGTTCGACATCCACGGCGGCGGGCTCGACCTGGTCTTCCCGCACCACGAGAACGAGCGGGCTCAGTCCAACGCTGCGGGCGACCCGTTCGCGCGGTACTGGCTCCACAACGCCTGGGTCACCATGGGCGGCGAGAAGATGTCGAAGTCGCTCGGCAACACGCTCTCCATCGACGTGCTGCTGCGCCGGGTGCGTGGGGTCGAGCTGCGGTACTACCTCGTGGGCCCGCACTACCGGTCGTCCATCGAGTACTCCGACGCTGCGCTGCACGAGTCGGTGGCCGCCTACCGGCGCATCGAGTCGTTCGTGCACCGGGTGCGCGAGCGGATCGGCATGCCGGAGCCCGGCTCGGTCTGCCCGGAGTTCGCCGCCGCGATGGACGACGACCTGGGCACACCGGGCGCGCTGGCCGTCATCCACGGCACCGTCCGTGACGGCAACAGCGCCCTGGACGCCGGGGATCATCCGGCCGCCATGCGCGCGGCGGAGGCCGTGCGCGCCATGACGGGCGTGCTCGGCCTCGACCCCCTCGATCCCCGCTGGGTGGGTGACGACACCACGGCGGACGCCGCCACGGGGGCGCTCACCTCCCTGGTCGAGGACCTGCTGGCGCAGCGTCAGGAGGCCCGCGCCCGGCGGGACTTCGCCGCAGCCGACGAGGTGCGCGATCGCCTCACCGCCGCCGGGGTGTCCGTGGAGGACAGCCCGGACGGCCCCACCTGGTCACTGAAGGACGTGTAGGGAAATTGGCCGGCAATTCCAAACGCCGTGGCGCAATGCGCAAGGACGGCACCAAGAAGGGCATGGTGGTCGGGTCCGGAGGGCAGCGCCGTCGCGCTCTCCAGGGCAAGGGCCCCACGCCGCCTGCCGAGATGCGTCCCGGTCATCCCAAGGCGCGCAAGGCCGCACGGGACGCGAAGCCCGGGAGACCGGGCGGCGGCGGCCGTTCGTCGAGCACCGCGGGCCATCGACGTAAGCCCGGTGACGGCGAGACGCCCGAGACGGTGCTCGGCCGCAACCCCGTGGTGGAGTGCCTGCGGGCCGGTGTTCCGGCCACCGCGCTGCACGTGGCGATCGGCACCACCTCCGACGAGCGGGTCTCCGAAGCGGTGCACCTGGCCGCCGACGCCGGCATCTCCATCCTCGAGGTGCCTCGCCAGGACCTGGACCGGATCGCGGGCGGTGCGCTGCACCAGGGCCTCGCGCTGCAGGTGCCGCCGTACGCCTACGCACACCCGGACGAGCTGCTGGAGATCGCGGCCGATTCGGGCGAGCCGGGGCTGATCGTCGCGCTCGACGGGGTCACCGACCCTCGGAACCTGGGCGCGGTCGTCCGGTCGGTCGGCGCGTTCGGCGGCCACGGTGTGGTCGTGCCGCAGCGCCGGGCCGCGGGGATGACGGCGGTGGCGTGGCGCACCTCGGCCGGCGTCGCGGCGCGGCTCCCGGTGGCCCGGGCCACCAACCTCACCCGCACCCTGCGTGAGTACGCCACCGCCGGCTTCATGGTCGCCGGGCTGGACGCGGAGGGCTCGGTGTCGCTCGACGACTTCGAGTTGGCCACCGACCCGCTGGTGCTCGTGGTCGGTTCCGAGGGCAAGGGCCTCTCGCGCCTGGTGAAGCAGACGTGCGACGTCACGGTCTCGATCCCGATGGCGGGGCCGGTGGAGTCGTTGAACGCCTCGGTGGCTGCCGGGGTCGTGCTGGCCGAGATCGCGCGTCAGCGGCGTCGCTGAGCGCCGGGCGCCGCAGCGGTCAGGCCGCGGCGACGCGGCGCCCGCGCAGCCGGGCCACCACCCGGCAGCCGACGTAGCAGAGAAACGCGATCGTGGCGACGTAGCCCGACACCGGCAGGCCGGGCGCCAGCGACATCACGGTGCCCCCGACCAGCGCGAGCTCGGCGAACAGCACCGCGAGCACGGTGGCCAGCAGGGGGTTCGCCGTCACGCGCGCGGCGGCCGCCCCCGGCGCGATCATCACCGACAGCACGAGCACCGCGCCGACGATCGGCACCGCGAGGGCGGTGGTGAGCCCGATCAGCACCGCGAACACCAGCGACAGGAACCGCACCGGTACGCCGCGGGCCAGCGCGACGTCCGGGTCGGCGCTGGCGAACAGGAGCGGGCGGTAGAGCACCGTGAGGGTGCCGATGACCAGCACGGCGACGATGGCGAGCACCGTCAGGTTCGTCGAGTCGACCGACACGATCGAGCCGGTCAGCAACCCGAACTTGTTCGACGCGCGCCCGCTGTAGAGCGCCAGCAGCAGCACGCCGAGCCCGAGACCGAACGCGAGCACGACGCCGATCACCGAGTCGCGCTCGCGCTGACGCAGCCCGAGCAGGCCGAACACCAGCCCGGCGACGACCGCCCCGACGACCGCGCCGATCTCCACGCCGACGCCGATGAGCAGTGCTGCCGCGCCTCCGGTGAACGCGAGCTCGGCGGTGCCGTGCACGGCGAACGCCATGCCCCGCGAGACGATCAACGGGGTGAGCGCGCCCGCGACGAGACCGAGCACGGCACATGCGATCAGCGCGTTCTGCACGAAGGGCAGCCCCAGCAGCTCGCCGATGCCCGAGAAGGTGAAGAGCCTGCCCAGGATCTCGCTCACGCCGGCTCCTCCTCGCGGCAGTGTTCGCCGTGCTCCTCCGCGCCGACGACGACCAGCCTGCCGCGCACCTGCACCACGTCGACACGGGTGCGGTAAAGCTCCGACAGCACGTCCGACGTCATGACCTCCGACGGCGGCCCGATCCGGAAGCGGCCGTCGACGAGGTACAGGACCCGGTCCACCAGCGGCAGCACCGGGTTGATCTCGTGGGTGACGAACAGCACCGCGGTGCCGGCGGTGCGGCGGCGCTCGTCGATCAGCCGGGTGACGGTGCGCTGGTGGGACAGGTCGAGCGAGAGCAGCGGCTCGTCGCAGAGCAGCACGTGCGGGTCGCCGACGAGGGCCTGGGCCACCCGCAGCCGCTGCTGTTCGCCACCGGAGAGCCGCCCGACCGGCGCGCCGGAATAGGCGGTGCCCCCGACGGCCTCCAGCGCCCGGTCGACCCGTTCGCGCCGGGCTCGCCTGCTGCGCAGCCCGATCCCGAGCCGGTGCCCGTCGAGGCCGAGGCCGACGAGGTCGCGGCCACGCAACGGCAGGTCCGGGTCGAGCGCCTTCTGCTGGGGCACGTAGCCGATGCTCGGGCTGCCGCGGCGCGGCGGCTTGCCGCCGATCCTCACCTCGCCCGCCGAGAGCGGGAGCAGCCCGAGCAACACCCGCACCAGGGTGGTCTTCCCCGATCCGTTGGGGCCGAGGACCGCCACGAACTCGCCGGGCTCGATGTCGAGGTCGAGGCCGTCCCAGAGCGTCCGCCGGCCGAAGGTCACCCGAGCGGAACGCATCGACACGGCGGGCGCCGCAACGGGCCGGGACACGGCAGGAGCCGTGGTGCGGGGGATGGTCACGTTGTCAGCTCCCGTTCAGCGCGTTGGCCACGGCGTCGATCTCCGAGCTCATCCAGGTGATGTAGTCGTTCACGCCTGCCGGCAGCGTCTCCGTCACCTTGACGACCGGAACGTTGGCCGCCTGTGCCGCCTGCTCCACCTGCGTCGTGGTGGGGGTCTCGGTCTGGGCGTTGAGGATGAGCAGCTGCACCGGGTTGGACGTGAACAGGTCGAGGGTCTGCTGCAACACCGCCGCGGGCGGGTCGGTGTCCTCCTCGATCGCCTCGGTGAACGCCGGGGGCGTCACGTCGGTGAGCCCGGCGGCCTGGACGAGGTAGCCCGGCACCGGCTCGGTGATCGCCACGCGGGCGCCGGGGTGGGCGGTGCCGATCGCCTGTTCCTTCGTGATCAGGTCGGCCACCTTGCCCTTGAAGGCCTGGGCGTTCGACGTGAAGCGGGCGGCGTCGGTGGGGTCGGCGGTGCCGAGATCGGACGCGATCTGGTCGGCGACCTTCTGCACGGTGGGGAGGCTGTACCAGAGGTGTTCGTTGAACGAGGGGTCATCGGCGGGGGCGGTGTCGGAGCCTGCGGGCTCCGGCGGGGCCAGCCCGGAGAGCTGCGTGACGTCGATGACGCTCGGCTTGGCGCCCGACGACTGGACCAGTCGCTCCATGAAGTCGTCGTATCCGCCGCCGTTGTAGAGCACCAGGCTGGCGCCGGCCACCTTCGCGGCGTCCCCGGGAGTGCTCTCGTAGGAGTGCGGGTCGGCGGCGGGGTCGTTGATCAGCGACGTCACGGAGACCCGGTCCCCGCCCACGGCCTGCGCGATGCTGCCGTAGACGTTGGTCGAGGTGACCACGCTGAGAGGGGCGTCACCTTCGGGAGTAGCGCCCGGAGCGGCCGGTGTGTTCCCGGAACCGCAACCGGCCAGGCCGAGAGCGGTGAACGCGGCGAGCGCGGTGAGTACGCCGGAGCGGCGGAACGGCATGGGTGCAGGTCTCCCCGGTCATGGTCAGTTATTGATAACCGTTGTCGCTTCACTGTAGCCCTGTGAGCATTGGCTCCCCCCACCACCGGCTCTCGACTTTCCCGGTGACCAACTGAACCGTTACGGTTTGCCGATGTCCGGGCTTCCGAATGTCCGACGCCCCGCGACTCTGGCCTCGTTGGCGGCCGAGCTGGGTGTGTCGCGGACGACGGTCTCGAACGCGTACAACCGTCCTGACCAGCTGTCCGCGCCCCTGCGCGCGCGGGTGTTGGAGGCGGCGAGGCGGCTCGGCTACCCCGGCCCGGACCCGGTGGCCCGGTCGTTGCGCACCCGCAAGGCGGGCGCCGTCGGCCTGTTGCTCACCGAGGCCCTCTCCTACGCCTTCCGTGACCCTGCGGCCACCGGGTTCCTCGAAGGTCTGGCGCTGGCGTGTGAGCAGGCCGGCCAGGGACTGCTGCTCATCCCGGTGAGCCCTGAGCACGCCGACGTCACCGCGGTGCACCAGGCGGGCGTCGACGGGTTCGTCGTCTACTCCGTCCGCGAGGACGATCCCCACTTCATGGCGGTGCTCGAGCGTCCCGTGCCCACCGTGGTCTGCGACCAGCCGACCGGCGTCGAGGGTGTGGACCGGGTCGGCGTCGACGACCGGGCCGGGATGCTCGCGCTGGCCCGGCACCTCACGGCGATGGGGCACCGGCGCATCGGAGTGCTCTGCATGCGCCTCGCCTCGGGCCGCAACGACGGTCCCGCCTCGGCGGAGCGGCAGGCGAGCGTCACCTACCCGGTGCAGCGCGAGCGGCTCGCCGGTATCCGTGACGGGCTGGCCGAGGTCGGCGTCGACTGGACCGACGTGCCGGTCCACGAGCGGTTCGAGCACAGCGTCGACTCGGGACAGGCGGCCGCGGCCGCGCTGCTCGCGGCCCACCCCGAGCTCACCGCCGTGGTCTGCACGTCCGACATCCTCGCGCTCGGGGCGCTGCGCCACGCCGCGGACCGGGGGTTGTCGGTGCCCGACCAGCTCACCGTCACCGGGTTCGACGGTGTGCCCGAAGCCGAACGGGCCGGGTTGACCACGGTGCGACAGCCACTGCTGGAGAAGGGGCGCGTCGCGGGTGAGCTCCTGCTGGAGCGGGGCGAGCGCAACCGGCCGCGGCGCGTCACGTTGCCCACCGAGCTGACTGTTGGTGAGACGAGCGCGAAGCCCCGCGTCGACCAGCGCTTCTTCTCCGGCTGGTGATCAGCCCCGCGGGCTGAGCCGGGTGGTGACGGACCGCGCCAACGCCGCGACGTCCGTGCCGGGTTCGAGGCTCACCATGCCTTCGAGGAGCAGCGCGGAGAGCCCGTGCACGAGCGACCACGCGGCCAGCGCGGTCGTCGCGGTGTCCGAGGTGGCGCTTCCGTCGTGCCCCTCCGATCCGGCCTCGAGCCGTGCGCCCGCCCGCTGCTGCGCGGCCACCAGTTCCGGGTCGTCGCCGCGCACCAGGCCCGGTGCGCGCATCACCGCGAAGTGCGCGGGATGCGTGGTGGCGAACAGCACGTAGGCGACGCCGAGTTCGGCGAAGCTCCGGTGCTGCTCGGCGCTCTCGGTCAGCGCGTCCGCGAGCAGCGTCCAGCCCTCCGTGGCCAGCGCGGTGAGCAGCCCGGTCTTGTCGCCGAAGTGGTGGGTGGGAGCGGCATGAGACACCCCTGCTCTGCGGGCGACGTCCCGGAGGCTCACCGCCGCCGGGCCGTGCTCCTCGACCGCCAGGAGTGCGGTGTCGAGCAGCGCTCGCCGCAGATCGCCGTGGTGATAAGGCACGACACGCAGCATAGCTCTCATCTTTACGTTGACAAGATTCGGTCCGGGATGCCATCTTGCCACTGTCAAGACCGACAAGTCCGAGGAGTAGACGTGCCCACGATGCCCTGGATCGCCGTCCACGAGCCCGCCCCGAACGCCGAGGTCGTCGTCATGGCGTCCCGGTTCCGCGTACGGGGCTTCCGCCACGTTCTGCCGTTCTTCATCGACTCGCTGCGGGTGCATGCCCAGGTCCGCCGGAGCGAGGGCGCGCTGGGCATCTCGCTGGTGGCCCACCCGCTGCGCCGCGAGTTCCGCACGCTCAGCGCCTGGGAGAACCGCGCGGCCCTGGACGCGATGGTGCGCTCCGAACCGCACCTGTCCATGATGAAGCGCTACCGCAGCGCCATGACCGACGCGGCGTTCACGTTCTGGACGGTGCCGGCAGCCGCACTCCCGCCGGCCTGGGACGAGGCCGACGAGCGTCTCAGCGCAACGACGTGACCGCTATCCCGTCAGGGACGTGCGGACGGCGAGCAGTTCCTGCAGCAGCGCGCCGATCTCGGCAGGCCCCGGTACGCGGTGCCCGGCCGCGGTCTCGCCGGGGCCCACCTTCACACCCACGTCACCCGGCCGCAGCCGGGCGAAGGCGGTCTCGTCGGTGACGTCATCACCTGCGAACAGGACCGCGTCCGGCTCGAGCCGCTCACGCAGCAGGTCCAGGGCGAGGCCCTTGTTCACCTGCAGTACCGCCAGATCGAGCACCGCCTTGCCGGGAGTGGTCTCGATGCCGGGCCAGGAGGCCGGCCCGGTGCGCACGGCCTCGAACACGCGCTCGCCGACGTCGGCCGGTGCGTTCCGCACGTGGACGGCCAGACCTGCGGGCTTCTCCTCCAGCGTGACACCGGGCTCGCCGTCCACGAGCGCGCGCAGTTCCGTGCCGAGACGTTCGAGCCGCTCGCGCTGGGCGTCGTCGAGCACCGCGCCGCCGTCGTCGAACTCGGCGCCGTGGCTGCCGATGAGCCGGATCGGGGTGCCGAAGCCCGACACCGCGGCCAGGTCGGCCAGCCCGCGCCCGGAGACGAGCGCGACCGTGGTGTCCGGCACCGTCGCGAGGGAGCCGATCGCGGCGGCCGAGACCGGTAGCGGCCGGGCGTCCGACGGCACGGCGACGATCGGAGCGAGCACTCCGTCGAAGTCCAGGGCCACGAGCAGGCGGGGGACGCCGGCGACGGTCCGCACGGCGTCGTCGAGAGCGCTCATGACGCCGAACCGTCGGCGGGCGGCAGCCCGAGCGTGTCCAGGAACGAGCGGGCCCACCGGTCGACGTCGTGGGTGAGCACCTGGCGGCGTAGAGCACGCATCCGCTTGGCGGCGTCCTCGCGGGGCATGGTCAGGGCGACGTGCAGAGCGTTCTTGACGCCGTCGGTGTCGTGCGGGTTCACCAGGATGGCCTCCTTCAGCTCGTACGCCGCACCGGCGAACTCCGAGAGGACGAGCGCACCCCCGTTGTCGTGCCGGCACGCCACGTACTCCTTCGCGACGAGGTTCATCCCGTCGCGCAGCGGCGTCACCAGCATCACGTCGGCGGCGACGAAGAAGGCGGCGAGCTCCTCGCGGGGCAGCGACTGGTGCAGGTAGTGCACCGCGGGGTGGCCGACGCGGGCGTACTCACCGTTGATCCGCCCGACGGACTGTTCGATGTCGTTGCGCATCTTCTGGTAGTGCTCGACGCGTTCCCGGCTGGGCGTGGCGAGCTGGATCATCACCACGTCCTCGGGATCCACGCGGCCCTCGGAGAGCAGTTCCTCGAACGCCCGCAGCCGTACGTCGATGCCCTTGGTGTAGTCGAGCCGGTCGACGCCGAGCACGACCTTGGCCGGGTCGCCCAGGTCGGAACGGATCTGCTTGGCCCGTTCGAGCACCTCGGGGGTGCGGGACAGCTTGTCGAGCGCCTCCGAGTCGATCGAGATGGGGAACGCCCCGAGCTTGACCGTGCGCCCGTCGTAGGTGACCTCGGTGCGTCCCTGACCGGGCGTGGCGTCGGTGAGGCGGGTGGCCAGCCACCGGAAGTTGCGGGTGCCGCCGGGGGTGTGGAAGCCGACGAGGTCGGCCCCGAGCAGCCCTTCGATGATCCTGCGGCGCCAGGGGAGCTGCATGAACAGCTCGGTGGGCGGGAACGGGATGTGCAGGAAGAACCCGATGCGCAGGTCGGGCCGCAGCCGCCGCAGCGCCGCGGGGAGCAGTTGCAGCTGGTAGTCCTGGATCCAGACGGTGGCGTTGCGGGCGGCCACCCCGGCCACCACCTCGGCGAACCGCTCGTTGACCCGCACGTAGGCCTGCCACCAGTGCCGGTGGAACATGGGCGGGGCTACGACATCGTGGTAGAGCGGCCACAGCGTGCCGTTGGAGAAGCCCTCGTAGTACTCCTCGACCTCCTGGGCTGACAGGCGCACGGGGTGCAGCTGCAGGCCGTCCTCGACGAGCGGTTCGACGTCGGCGTCGGCCAGGCCCGGCCAGCCGACCCAGGCGCCCTCGCGGCTGCGCAGCATCGGCTCCAGCGCGGTGACGAGACCGCCGGGGCTCCGCTTCCAGCGCTGCGACCCGTCAGGGAGTTTCTCCAGATCGACCGGCAGCCGGTTGGCCACGACGACGAACTCGGCGTCGGAGAGCGTGGTACTGCCGGTCGGCATGATCCTCCTCGTGCATATCGCCTGTTTGGCGACGGTGTGGCAGGGGCTGGCCGCTGCCAACCGTTGGCGGCAGCCTACTGCCGTGGCTGCTCGTTCGCGGTACTTGCGACGACGGAGCGGCTGGGCCGCGGGGGCCGCGCGACGAAGTCGCCGAGCGTGACACCGGCGGCGAGAGCGAGCCCGATGGCCAGTGCGAGGGTCACCGTCACGAGCCCTTCGGCGAGCCCCTCGACGGCCAGTTGGTAGAAGCCGCGGTAGGCGGTCAGGCCGGGCAGCAGCGGGGTGATCCCGGCGAGGGTGACGACGAGCGGGGCGACCCGCCCACCCCGGCGCAGCAGGCCGGTGGCGATCCCCACGACGATCGCGGCGACGCCGGTGGCGGCGACCGGTCCGATGTCCGTGAGCTGGGTGAGTGCGCCGTAGGTGCCCCAGCCGGCGGCACCGGCGATCCCGGCGACCAGCAGCGGGCGCGGGCGGGCGTAGCCGGCGAGCGAGAACGCCGCGGCGCCTGCGGCAGCAGCGAGGACGGCGACGCCGAACCGGCCCGACCCGGCCGAGAGCGGGCCGGTCACCTCGAGCGTGAGCCCGAACGCGAGACCGATCTTCAGGCCGAGCACCACACCGGTGAGCAGCCCGGCGGACAGCAACAGGATCTCCGCCGCTCGGCCGGCCGACGTGACGAAGTAGCTGGAGATGGCGTCCTGCACGCTGCCGACCACCGAGAGCCCGGACAGCAGCACCGTGATGCTCGCCGCGACCACCAGCGAGGGCTGCGTACCCGGCGGGAACACGCCTGCGGCGAACAGCGCGAGCGTCGAGCCGGTGGCCACGACCCCGCCGACGACCTGCTGGAAGAACGGAGGAAGCCCCCACCTGTTGAGCAGCCGACCGATGCGGTCGATGAGCGCCGTGACCACGAACGCGGCCAGCGCCGTGATCGGCGCGGCACCGAGCAGGACCGCGATCGACGCGGCCAGTGACGCCCAGCCCACGGTGGCCACCCACCGCGGGTACGGGTGGGGAGCGCTCACCGCGTCGGTCAACGCGACCGCGGCCTGCTCGGCGTCGATTTCGGCGCGTTCCACCCGCTCGACGATCGCGGCGACCTCCGCCAGCCGCGTGAGGTCGAGCGACCGGTACCGGACCAGCCGCATCGACGTCACCGGCGCCGCCGCCATCCCCCGATGACAGCAGATGGTGATCGAGGTGAACGTGATGTCGACGTCCACTGTGGAGAGCCCGCACGCCGCAGCCATCCGCAGCATCGTCTCCGTCGTCTCGTCGGCACTCTCACCGGCCGACAGCAGCACCTCCCCGACCCGCATGCACAGATCGAGCACCTGCTGCACGTGCGCGTCGTCGGGCACCTGTGGGCCGAGCGGACGCAGCAACTGCAAACTGGGCGGCCCCGCGTGCAGCAGTTCGTGCGCCTCACGACGCAGGACGTTCCGAACCCGTCGGGTGAGCCGGCGAGCTGCGGTCACGAGGCATCACCGGCGCCGCCACCGGCCGCGATCCACTCCACCATGGCCGTCAGGGTAGGTGCGGCGCCCGTCGGGACCGACGGCACTACGACGGTTGCGCGATGTGTACACAGGACTCCCCGCTACACGGCGTCCCGCTGCAGCGGGACCACGTAGCCGCTGACGTGCTTCACTCGCGACGCCCACCGCTCACGCGCACGGGTTGTCAGTGTCGCGAGGGAGCACGGGTGGCGGACGTGCGCGGTTCCGCGACCGGGTGTCCGGCACTCGCTGCACCACCCGTCCCTGTCGTCGATGGGGACGACCAGGAGCCGCGTGAACACGTCCGGCATGACGGAGAGCAGCTCAACGATCTCCCACCACGGGTCCCGCGCAGAGTCAGTCATGGGAAGCCTCCGCGCGCACACTTTCCACAACAACCGGCGTTCGCCCGCATCACGCGGAGCGCACGCATCGACCACATCGCGCGGTTCCCGCAGCTAGCGTCGGGGTGTGGCAGGGGACCCAGGTGACAAGCTGCGCACCACGGGGAAGCTGGCGGAAGCGCTCTCCGTCTCCGCGACGGCGGTACTCAACTGGCAGCGGAGCGGGCTGATCACTCCCGCATGGACCACGCCGGGCGGACACGCGCGGTGGAGACTCGAAGATGTCGAGAACCAGCTACGTGCCGCGCGCAAGCGCGACGAGTGACCCTGGACCCGGGGTCTGCGTGGCGCACAATGATAGCGTTGTGAGAGCGCTCGAAGGATCAACGGTTCAAGAGTTCGAGCAGGTCAGACGCCCTGACCACCCGCCGGTGTAGCTCAGTGGTAGAGCAACCGCCTTGTAAGCGGTAGGTCGTCGGTTCGATCCCGACCTCCGGCTCCACGCCTGACCAGGGGCTTTAGCTCTGCCGAATGGGTCAGATCGGGCGACGTGGCATCAAACGTGGTGCGAGACGCCTTACGATCTTGTCGTGCCGCGCCGTTCCGCCATTGGTCAGGCCCGCGCGCGAGGCAGCGTCCAGGCGCTGCCCAGCGGCGCGCTCCGCGTGCGCGTGTACGCCGGCATCGATCCCGTCACGGGACGCCGGCACTATCTCTCGGAGTTGGTCAAAGCTGCGACCAGTTCGACGGCGCACCGAACACACTGACGCTGTACCGCGGGTATCTCCGCAACCACATCTCGCCGTTCCTCGGGCAGCTGACGGTCGGCGCGCTCGACGCCGACGTGCTCGACGCGTTCTACGCAGAGCTCCGCAGGTGCCGGAAGCACTGCACGGGGCGGCGCCGGATGAACCACCACACCGCTGGCTCGCACGATTGCGACCGGCGGGTGCAAACCGCATCGGATCGCGCGGTCAACGACGTGTAGAACTCCTGGCGGAACCGGGTGAGCTCCCCGAGCGCGGCCGCCCGAGCTTGATCGTGCACACTACCCACCGCAGCCCTTGTGTTGATCTTCTTCCTTCGGCAGAAGCATGATCAGCCAAGGGATGCGTCCATGATCACCCGGGGTCGACGCAGCGGCGGACGCCTGACCACCGAGGTTAAGGATCAAGCTGAGGAAGTGCTCAGGAACGCACGGCGTCTGCGAATACTTCCAGTTCGCGGCGGATGTCCGGGCCGGTCGGCTGCAGCTGGACCTCGGTGACTCCTTGCTCGGCAAGTGCCCGCACAGCCGGGCCGAACTCGGTGACCGGCGCGGTCCACGTCGTCTCGGTCAGCGAGACGTACCCACCCGCATCCCAGGCTGCCAGGTCTGCCTCGTTCATCTCCTGGACGTGCCCCAGGTGGATCGCCAGGTGCCGCTCCCGCTCCGGGACTCGCTCAATGACGTCCAACCACGCCTCACCGCCGGGCATCTCGCGTACCGCGTCCGCGCCCTGCATCGTGTACACGAAGTGGAACATGCCGCCCCACAGCGGGCCCGCGGCAAGACGGACACGCTCGTCGGTGACCTTCTCGCCCTCGTCCATCGGAGTCCCCATGATCACGAGGCTCGCCCGCTTCCAGCGCTTAAGATTCCCCGTCGGTCGCAGCATGCCGAACAGCCCGTCGGCGCCGACCCGACGGGCAACCGCGTCACCCTTCGGACCGATGGCACCGACCAGCAGCGGGACCCGCAACGGAAGCTCCTCCACCAAGTCCGACGTCAGCAACAGCTTGATCAGAGCCCCCTCCCACTCCGCGGACTCGCCACGCAGGAGCGCCTGAAAAACCTGGATATACTGCTCCATGTAGGACCACTTGATGGCTGGCTGACCCGTGGCGGCGCGGCTCGAAAAGCCGGTGCCGAACGCCACGCTCACACGGCCGGGCGCCAACTGGTGCAGCGAGATGGTGTTCGCGGCATTCACCAGCGGGTGGCGCAGGCTCGGCACGAGCACCCCCGGTCCGAGCCCGATGGTGCTCGTCCGGTCCGCCGCCCGATGCAGCTGCACCCACACGTCGTCGCCCTGGAACGGCGTATCGAACAAGAAGGCGTGCGAATAGCCAAGTCCCTCGGCCCACTGGATGTACTCCGGCGAACGCCGCGTCGGCGGCAGGGCAACATTGATCGCAAGATCAGTCATCGGGTGCTCCTCTTCCTCCCAGATGTTCCATCGGATGCAGCACCTCCGGTCCACAGCCGGATTCCTGCCCCGTCGGTCCGAGGTGCTGGCGACGCACGTGAGTCGGGTGACGCGGCTCCGTCACCGCTGCCCACCGCCTATTGGTCGAGAGGCGCTCGGCTTTCCAGACCGGCCAGCCGGCAGACGAACCGACACTCTTGGGCCCAGGCAGGCCAACCATCTCCGTGACTCTTCGAACTGTCAAGTCCACTTTCTTACCCCGGACACCTGGGTTCCGCAGCTGTCGGCGGGTGAAAGTGCCCGATTGTGGGGTCTGAGCTGGGCAAACGGGTGTCGGACTGGTGACATGTCGTGTCACTAGGCGTAGGTGTTGTGCCTGGTCAGCGCGTTGCGGGCTGCTCGGGGTCGAGGTGCAGGATCCGCGGTGGCAGCGCGAGGTCGAGGGCGTGTGTGTAACCGCCGGACCTCGGCGCTGGGCTGGCTGGTCTAGCGGACATCCCGGCCGGGCCGGTGAAGGTGCCGACGTGCGGGCCGTTGTAGTTCGGTAGAAGAGGATCAAGCGGTGGCCGTGCCATGTCTCGACGACACGCCGCACGAGCAGCGCAAACCGGCTCGATCCGGTAGCCCGAGGTTAAAGATCAAGCTAAATGTGCGCTCCCGGACGCCGTCACGGCTGGACTTGACAGTCCAGTAGGTTCCGCCAATAGTCGACTGAGCCAGGCCGTCGCAGGCCTCCGCACGGGCGTCGCCGTCGGCCCGTAAAGATCTCAAATGGGAGCTAAAATGCCCTTAACGAGGGGCTTCGCCGCCGGTCGTCGCGGTGCGCGCGACTCACGACTGCCTCCCGTGCACAACGACGCGAGTACAGACGTCTCGGTCCAACATGGTGAAGCGTTCACGCCGACGAGGTCGCACGCGGGCAACACCGTTGACGTCGCACTTCAGGGTCTTACTGGGGTGAAGGCCTGGGCCGCATGTGACGTCAACGGCACGCCCTCGAACGACATCTACGGCGGCCCCCGTACTGCTACCAGGGGATTGATGACCACCGCAGCCGCCGAGCCGCCAGGACTCGGGACGTGGCAGACGGCCACGGTCGTCCGGGTCCGTCAGGAGACTCCCGCCGCCAAGACCTTCACTCTGGAGTTGCCCGAACCTCCACGAGCGTTTCACCCGGTACCACGCCGACGGCAGCCTGATCGCGCCGGAGCAGTCGGCGCGCTCACTGGTCGCGCTGCTGCGCACCGCAGCAACCGGCCGGACCTGGACCGTCTCCGATCACACCCCAGAAGAGGAGTAGACCGTGCCCATACTCGGTGTCGGTGACAAGTTTCCCGCCCTGCCCGTCCGGCTCCCCGGCGGTAGGACCCTCCAGCTGCCCGATACCCTGGCCGGGCACTACGGCGTCGTGCTCTTCTATCGCGGCTCGTGGTGCCGGTACTGCAGTGCCCAGCTGCGCGCCTTCGAGCGCGCCAATGACAGCCTGGCCGAGGTCGACGCCCGGGTCGTCGCGCTCTCCGCCGACGACGAGCCCACCACCCGGGCCCTCGTCGACAAGCTCCGCCTGCCCTTCCCCGTCGGTCACAGTGCCGACGCCGGCGCCGTCCGCGAGGCCACCGGAGCGTTCGTCAACGACGATCCGCTGTACCTGCAGTCCACCGGGTTCGTCCTCGACCCGAGCGGAGCCGTCATCGTCAGCGTCTACTCCAGCGGCGCCATCGGACGACTCGTCCCCGACGACGTCGTCGGCCTCATCCGCCACCTGGATCAGCACAGAAGCTGACGCAGGACCTCTATCGGATCGCCTGCAGCGGTGTCGGCTATGGACTCTCATGGAACCAACCACCGCGAGCGCGGACGCCGCGATGGTGCGCCTGCGGGTCCGTGAGCTCGAACATCCGGAAGCTGACGATCAGGTCGTGGCGTTGCTGGCGGACCTGCGGCCGGGCACCGTTGACCTGGTTGGAGCCATCGCGGCGGCGGCGCGAGGTGGGCGCTATCTGGGTGCGTACGAGCGGGCCGGGCGACTCGCCGCGGTGGCCGGCTGGCGGGTCATGGCGAGCACGCGCGGGTGGGTGCTCTACGTGGACGACCTCGTGACCGATCCGGCGAGGCGAGGTGTGGACGCCGGCGGCGCGTTGCTCGCCTGGCTTGAAGCGGGCGGGCGTCGCTGAGCGCTGTCGGGCACTCGAGCTGGACTCGGGTGTGACGCGACGCGCATCGCTTCTACGCCCGCGCCGGCCTGTCCATCAGCGCTTTTCACTTCGCCAAGCCCCTCGGTGCGGCCATGGACGTTCGGGAAACGAGAGGAGCTAGATCATGATCGACGCCGATATGCGGCTGATCGTGGCGGCCGCCAAACTGACCTTCGTCGCCACGGTGCGCCCCGACGGCTCGCCCAACCTTTCGCCGAAGGGATCGGTGCGGGTGTATGACGACGAGCACCTGGCATTCATGAACATCGCCTCGCCGGGGACGATCGCCAACCTCACCGCGGACCCGCGTATCGAGATGAACTCGGTGGACTTCCTGCGGCGCCGGGGTTATCGGTTCACCGGAACCGCGGCGGTTCATGGTCCCGGAACGCCGGTTTACCATTGGTTACACACCTGGCTGCTCGATCTGAACGGACCGGGTTACCCCGCCCACGAGGCTGTCCTGGTCCGCGTCGATCACGCCGAACCGATCAGATCACCCGCTTACGCCTTCGGCGGCGCGAAGGAATCCGCGCTCATCGCCGAATGGTCCGCCAAGTACCAGGTCGTTCATAGTGAAGAGGAGAAGGCGTGATGCGTGCCGCTGGAGTGCGTGAGTTCGGTGGTCGGGTCGAGTTGCTCGACCTTCCCGACCCCCGTGATCCCGCTCCGGACGAGGTCGTGATCGAGGTCGCCGCGGCCGGCGTCGGCAACTGGGACGACATCGTGCGCACCGGTGCGTGGAACGTCGGGCTGACACCGCCGATGGCGCTCGGCGTGGAGGTCGCCGGCACGGTGACCGCGGTCGGCTCGCGGGTCACGGGTATTCGGCAGGGCGATGAGGTTCTCGGTCATCCGCTGCAGCTGCGTGAACAGGGTTGCTGGGCGGAGCGCGTCGTCGTGGATGCCGATCTGGTTGTGAAGAAGCCTCTGGGCGTGTCGTGGGAGGTCGCGGCGGCGTTCCCGGTGCCGGCTCTGACCGCGGAACAGGTCCTCGCCGACTCGCTCCAGCTCGCCGAGGGCGAGACGCTGCTCGTGCACGGCGCCGGCGGGACGACCGGTGGGCTGATCGTGCAACTCGCCGCCCTGCGTGGGGCAGGCGTCATCGCCACTGCCGGACCGTCCAGCGCCGATCGGACAGCTCAGGGCGGAGCGGCCGAGGTGATCGACTACCACGACAGTGGGTGGCCCGAGCGCGTCCGCGAGCTGACCGGTGGCGTGGGCGTCGACGCCGCCGTCAACACCGTCCGCGGTGGGAGCACGGACACCATCCTGGCGGTGCGGGACGGCGGTCGGATGGCGACCATCACCGGTGACCCGCCGGCGGGCGGCCGCGGCATCAGCGTCGCCGACGTCTATGTGCGCCCGGACGCCGCTCAGCTCGCGACACTCTGCGCACAGCTGCGGGATGGCCGGCTGAACCTTTCGGTCGGCGCCGCGCTGCCGCTGGTCGAGGCGGCAACGGCGCTGCAGCGCGTCATCGCGGGCACCAGCGGCGGTCCGATGGTGCTGCTCGTCTAGTTGTGATGTCCAGCCAGGTTGTCCAACCTGGTGATGGGTGCGGCCTTCCCGATTGCTGAGTGGGGTCGGTGGTGGTTGTACTCGTGGACCCATGCTGGCAGAGCGGCCAGGCGAGCTGACTCGGAGTTGTAGAACTTCTTGAAGGCCCAGCCCTCGGCCAGGGTTCGATGGAAGCGCTCGATCTTCCCATTGGTCTGCGGTCGGTAAGGGCGGGTCTTCTTCGAAGTGATGCCCAGGTCGGCGCACGTATCGCGCCACAGATGGGACTTGTAGCAGCTGCCGTTGTCGCTGATCACGCGCGTCACGGTGACGCCCCGGCCGGTGAACCAGGCGACCGCGTTCTTGAGGACCGCGGCCGCAGTCTGCTTCGTCTCGTCGTCGTGTGCCTCGACGTAGGCGACACGGGAGTGGTCGTCGATAACGGTGTGCAGGTAGCAGGTGCCTACCAGCGGCTGGCGGTACTGGCTCTTGGGTACGCCGGTTCGTGCCGATGTCGCAGCACGGTTCTTCTGGCCTTGTTGGCGACCGACGTAGCGCCAACCACCGCCATCGGGCACCTTGCCGAGCTTCTTCACATCGACGTGGAGCAGGTCAGCGGGCCTCTCGTGCTCGTAGCGGCGGATCGGCTCGCCGGTTGCTCGGTCGAGATGGGTGAGCCGGTTGATGCGACAGCGCACAAGGACGGCGTGCACAGTCGAGGACGCCATACCGAGCCGGTCGGCGATCTCGACCGGTCCAAGTCGCTGCTTCCAGCGCAGGTGCACGATCTTGCGGACGATTGGGGCCGGCGTCCGGTTCTGCTGATGGTGTGGGGCCGAGGAGCGGTCGAACATGCCGTCCGGGCCTTCGTTGCGGTAGCGGTCGGCCCACTTGTTCGCCGTGCGCCACGAGACGTCGTAGCGCTCGGCCGCACGAGCTGGTGGCCAGCCGTGCTCGACGATCAGCCGGGCGATTCGGAGCCGGGCGCGAGGAGTCAGGGCAGCGTTGGCGTGAGTAGCGTGGGGCACGAAGGCCTCCCGGGTTAGTGGAGCGGTTCCTCGACAGCTCCACTCCACACCGGGGAGGCCTTCGCCCATCTACAGATCACACCGTGTCGTCGCAGGATCTCGACCAACGTGCCTGGACATCACATCTAAGGGCGTGTCCTGTAGGTCGGCACGCAGCCACAACACGATGGCCGCGATACTGATCTCTGACCGGTAGTAGGCCATC
>NZ_JCADBN010000029.1:0-58793 GCF_059359135.1 Pseudonocardia sp. OZ21 | reverse complement strand
GGCCCCACCGGATGCATCGGCTTCGGCAGATCCGAGACCCCGTCCCGCATCCGCATCCCGTAACCACCGCAGAACAGGACGACCTTCACGCGACCACCTCGAGCGCCGGAATCGGGAAGACCAGCTGCCCGCCCCACTCTCGGACGTACGACAGCTGGTCGATCAGCTCGTCGCGCAGGTTCCACGGCAGGATCAGGACGTAGTCCGGCCGGTCCTTCGCGATCTGTTCCGGCGGGAGCACCGGAATGCGGGTGCCGGGCGTGAACCGCCCGTGCTTGTACGGGTTGCGATCCACCGTGTACGCGAGCAGGTCGGGGCGGATGCCGCAGTAGTTCAGCAGCGTGTTGCCCTTGCCGGGCGCCCCGTAGCCGACCACCGTCTTGCCGGCCCGGCGCGCCTCGATGAGGAAGGCGACGAGGTCGTCGCGCACCCGCGACACCGCTACGGCGAAGCCGTCGTGGCCCTCGGCCGTGTGGAGCCCCGCCGCCTCCTCGGCGGCGAGCACGGCACGCACCCGCTCGGACGGCTCACCGGCGATCTCGCTGGGCCGGGCCCACATCCGGATCGAGCCGCCGTGGGTGCCGAGAAGCTCGACGTCGACGAGCGTCAGGCCGCCCGACGCGAGCGCGCGCTGGCCGGTGAGCAGCGTGTAGTACTGGAAGTGCTCGTGGTAGATCGTGTCGAACTGGGTGCGCTCCACCAGCGTGAGCAGGTGCTGCACCTCGATCGACACCCAGCCGTCGTCGGCCACCATCGCCCGCAGCCCCTGGGTGAACCCGACGACGTCGGGGATGTGGGCGTAGACGTTGTTCAGGCAGACGAGGTCGGCCCCACCGTGCTCGGCGCGGACGGCGGCGCCGGTCTCCGGGGTGAGGAACGCCGTGAGGGTGGGCACCCCCTTCTCGCGGGCCGCCTCCCCCACGTTGACCGACGGCTCGACGCCCAGGCAGCGGATGCCCCGCTCGACCACGTGCTGGAGCAGGTAGCCGTCGTTGCTCGCCACCTCCACGACGAACGAGTCGGGCCCGAGACCGAGCCGCTCGACGGAGTCGTCGACGAAGCGCTTCGCGTGCTCCACCCAGGAGGTGGAGAACGACGAGAAGTAGGCGTACTCGGTGAAGGTCTCCTCCGGCGTGATCAGCGGAGGTAGCTGCGCGAGCAGGCACTGGTTGCACACCCGGACGTGCAGCGGGTAGGTGACCTCGGGGCCCTCCGCCGCATCGGCCGTGAGGAACAGCTCGCACGGAGGGGTGGCCCCGAGGTCGAGGAAGCTCCTGAGCTCCGCGGATCCGCAGAGCCGGCAGGTGATCAGCGGGGCCGCCGGGGGTGCGTCACCCGCCTGGACCGCGTTCTCGGTCAGCACTGCGGCGCCCCCCCGATCGTGTCGCGCCGGTGACCGTTCTCCAGTCTGCGCACGGGGGTCAGTGTTCCACGAACAGCCCTGCCCTCCCCCGGGGGTGGGTCACCCGCGTGGGCCACTGCAGGTGCCGCCTGCCCCGGGACGGACCCCTTTCAGGGGGCCGTTCAGGGCGTGGCCGCCTCCTGGCTGCTGAGCCGGGCGAGCCGCTTCGGAGTGGGCCAGCGCACGTCGTACGCCCAGCCCAGCTTCTCGAAGATCCAGATCAGCCGGGCGGAGATGTCGATCTGGCCGGGCAGGACGCCGTGCCGTGCGCACGTCGGGTCGGCGTGGTGCAGGTTGTGCCACGACTCGCCCATGGACAGCACCGCGAGCGGCCAGAAGTTGCGCGACCTGTCCCGCGAGCGGAACGGGCGCTTGCCGATCATGTGGCAGATCGAGTTGATCGACCAGGTGACGTGGTTGGAGAGCGCGAGGCGCACCAGGCCGCCCCAGAAGAAGCCGGTGAGCACCCCGACCCACGACCACGAGATGAGCCCTCCGAGCACGGCGGGCAGCAGCAGGCTCACCGCCACCCAGATCCCGAACGTGCGGCTGACCCTGACGATCGCCCTGTCGGCGAGCAGGTCGGGGATGAACCGCCGGTGGTTGGTCTCGTTGCGGTCGAAGAACCAGGTCATGTGGGCGTGCAGGAAGCCCTTGGCCACGGCCGCGGGCGAGGTGCCGAACAGCCACGGGGAGTGCGGGTCGCCCTCGCGGTCGGAGAAGGCGTGGTGGCGGCGGTGGTCGGCCACCCAGTTCAGGACGTTGCCCTGCACGGCCAGCGAGCCCGTGATCGCCAGCGCGACCCGCAGCCACGGCTTGGCCTTGAACGACTTGTGCGTGAAGTGGCGGTGGAAGCCCACCGTGACGCCCAGCACCGCGGGGACGTAGAACACGCCGAGGAGGACGAGGTCGTGCCAGTCCACGCCCCAGCCCCAGGCCAGGGGGACGGCCGCCGCGAGCGCGACCATCGGCATCGCGACGAACACGTAGATCATCGAGTGCTGGAACGCGGTGCGCCGGCCCGAGATCACCGGGTTGGGGTCCGATATCGGCCGACCGGCGTCGGCATCCTCGACGGTGGCGGTCATGGGGCTCCTCGCGGCTGGGGGTTCATGGGGGTGACGGCCGGGCCGACCCGCGCGACGGACCGCGGACCACATCCCGTTCCGGAGGCTAGGTGATCGGGACCGACCACACAGCCCCCGCAACGGGAACAACAGGCGAATCGCCCGGTTCGCCACGCCCTCCCTCGCATACCCGGCCACGGTCCGGCGCAACCCCGTTCGTGCTGCGTGACAGGATGAAGGTCTGTCCGCCGTGGTGTAACGGCAGCACCTCGGATTTTGGTTCCGATGGTCCAGGTTCGAATCCTGGCGGCGGAGCAGCAGGTCAAGGCCCCCATGGAGATCCATACCGGCATCGAGTGAACGCGCTGCGCCTCCGGTGGCCGCGCAACGGAGCCCGTCCGGCTCCGTGCCGGGCAGGGGGGGGAGCAGCCGGCCGAGCGGTTTTCGTCACATCGATGAAATCCGGGCGTCACGGTCCGCGCGAAACGGCACGAACCGGAGCCGGGAGCCCGGTACCGTGCCCGACCCGCGCAGATGTGGTTGCCGGGAAGATCTCGTCTAGGTGCACGACCTCGAAGCGCTCGACGGCACTCCGGTCCTCGACCTCAAACCGGTGCTCCACCCGCTCGACCGCTGAGCCGGGCGCCGGGCACGACACCGGGGCGGCCCCGCCTCAGCAGGACCGCCCCGGATCGTTGATCAGTTACTGGTGTTCGGTCGGCAAGCTCCGCTGAACTCCGTTGTTCGCTCCGCAAGCTCCGCACAGCCTCGGATGCTCGCCTCGCGAGCTTCCGCTAGCGCCCGTTCGGCGGCTGCGGCGGCGGCTCGGGCGGACGCCCGTTCCCCGTGCACCTCATGCTTTCCCCTGTTCGTCGTTCCCCCTCGGATCCCGCGGGTTCGCGGGATCCCCGATCACTCCAGACCGGCGTCCAGAGTGATCGTCGTGCCGGCCAGCGCCTTACTGACCGGGCACCCTTCCTTCGCCGCCTGCGCGGCCTTCTCGAACCCCTCCGCGTCGAGGCCTTCGACCTCGCCGCGGACGGTGAGTGTGATGCCCGTGATCGCGAACCCGCCCTTGGGGTCCGGTCCGAGGGTCACGGCGGCGGTGACGTCCAGCGACTGCGGAGTGCCACCCGCCTGGGCGATGAGCGCGGACAGCTGCATCGCGTAGCAGGACGAGTGCGCTGCCGCGATGAGCTCTTCCGGGCTGGTGGTGCCGCCCGCGTCCTCCGCCGTCCGCTTCGGGAAGCTGACGTCGTAGGTACCGACACCGCTGCTCGTGAGCTCGACCTGCCCGGCTCCCTGTTCCAGGGTGCCGTTCCAGGCCGTGCGGGCGGTGCGAGTGGGCATCTGAGCCTCCGGAGAGCGGGGTTGTGATCTTCCGTCTGGCACAACCCCTGAGACACGAAAACCGTTCACCTGGGAGCGTCCTCTGAGACGACCGGTGGCGGATCGACGGCGAACGGTCTGCCCGCGATCCGGGATTCACCACCGCCGGGGTTGCTTCGCCAACAAGTCGTAGAACGCCGGGACGCCGTTACGCGGATCGACGATCCGCGACGGCGCGACGGAGCGGCTCGGCCCGATCGGCGCAGGTGACGGGGTCGGCCCAGTGGGACTTACGGCGAGGTACCTGCGCACCCCGTAGGATTTCGGGGTCCCCGACGCCGACATCGGCGCGTTCGTATCGCGCCGGCTCGGCCTCGCCGTCCGCTCGCCGAGCTGACCACGAGCAGTAGAACCAGGGAGTGGGCTCCATGGTCGACAGTCACGAGCCCGGATACGCCGGTGACGCCGCGCCCGTCCGGCCGGCCGCCGCGATCGTGCTGGCCGCGGGCGAGGGCACCCGGATGCGCTCGGCACTGCCGAAGGTGCTGCACCCGATCGCCGGCCGCAGCCTCCTCGGCCACGCCGTGCACGCGGTGGCCGCACTGGCTCCCGAGCACCTCGTGGTGGTCGTCGGCCACGGCCGTCGCCAGGTGGGTGACGCCGTCGCCGCACTCGGCGACGAGCTGGCCAGGCCGGTGCTCGCGGCCGTGCAGGAGCAGCGGCTCGGCACCGGGCACGCCGTCCGGTGCGCGCTGGACGTCGTGCCCGCCACGATCACCGGCCCCGTCCTCGTCACCTACGGCGACGTCCCCCTGCTCGAACCGGCGACCCTCGAGGCGCTGCTCGGCGCCCACGCCCGCTCCGGGGCCGCGCTCACGCTGCTCACCACCGAGCTCACCGACCCCACCGGCTACGGCCGCGTGCTGCGCGAGTCCGACGGCACCGTCACCCGGATCGTCGAGGAGGCCGACGCCTCGCCGGAGCAGCGGGCCGTCACCGAGGTCAACTCCGGGGTGTACGCCTTCGACGCCCGGTACCTCATGGCCGCGATCAGCAGGCTGCGCACCACCAACAGCCAGGGTGAGCTGTACCTCACCGACCTCGTCAAGATCGCCCACGACGACGACGTGGACGTGCGCGCCGTCCGCTGCACCGACGGGTGGCAGGTCCGCGGCGTCAACGACCAGGTCCAGCTCGCCGCCATCCGCGCGGAGCTGAACCGGCGGCTGCTCGAGCGCTGGATGCGCAGCGGCGTCACGGTCGTCGACCCGAACACCACCTGGACCGACGTCCAGGTCCGGCTGGCGCCCGACGTCGTGCTGCACCCGGGCACCCAGTTGCACGGCGCCACGTCCGTAGCGGGCGGCGCCGAGGTCGGCCCCGACACCACGCTCACCGACTGCGAGATCGGCGAAGGCGCCAACGTCATCCGGGTGCACGGCACCGGCGCCACCATCGGAGCGGGCGCGTCGGTCGGGCCGTTCGCCTACCTGCGCCCGGGGGCCCGGCTCGGTGAACGCGGCAAGATCGGCACGTTCGTCGAGGTCAAGAACGCCGACATCGGGGCCGGCAGCAAGGTGCCGCACCTCACCTATGTCGGTGACGCCACGATCGGCGAGCAGAGCAACATCGGCGCGTCCTCGGTCTTCGTCAACTACGACGGCGTGCGCAAGCAGCGCAGCGTCATCGGCTCGCACGTCCGGACCGGCTCGGACAACACCTTCGTCGCCCCCGTGCAGATCGGTGACGGTGCCTACACGGGCGCCGGCACCGTCGTCCGCGAGGACGTGCCGCCGGGGGCGCTCGCAGTGTCGGCGGGGGCACAGCGCACGATCGAGGGGTGGGTCGAGAAGAAACGACCCGACACCCCCGCCGCCGAGGCGGCCGCACGAGCGAACGACCCGGCGAACGACGGTCATGGAGGCACACCACGGTGAGCGCGATGTCGGCAACCCCCAAGAAGAACCTCATGCTCTTCTCGGGGAGAGCGCATCCCGAGCTGGCCGAGCAGGTCGCGAAGCACCTGGACGTGACGATCACCCCGCAGTCGGCGTACTCGTTCGCCAACGGGGAGATCTTCGTCCGGTTCGAGGAGTCGGTACGAGGCTGCGACGCGTTCGTCCTGCAGTCGCACTCGGCGCCGATCAACGACCAGATCATGGAACAGCTGATCATGGTCGACGCCCTCAAGCGGGCCTCGGCGAAACGGATCACCGTCGTGATGCCGTTCTGGGGCTACGCCCGCCAGGACAAGAAGCACCGTGGCCGGGAGCCGATCTCGGCCCGTCTCGTCGCCGACATGTTCAAGGTCGCAGGCGCCGACCGGATCATGACCGTCGACCTGCACACCGCGCAGATCCAGGGCTTCTTCGACGGCCCCGTCGACCACCTCTTCGCGCTACCGGTGCTCGCCGAGCACATCAAGCGCACCTATGCCGACCACGAGCTCGCCGTCGTCTCCCCCGACTCCGGCCGGGTCCGCCTGGCCGAGCGCTGGGCCGAGATCCTGGGTGGCACGCCGCTGGCGTTCATCCACAAGACCCGCGACCCGCGCAAGCCGAACGAGGCCGTCGCCAACCGCGTCGTCGGTGAGGTGGACGGCCGCCTCTGCGTCGTGATCGACGACATGATCGACACCGGTGGCACGGTGGCCAAGACCGTCGAGGTGCTCCTCAAGGAGGGTGCCTCCGACGTGGTCGTCGCGGCCACCCACGGGGTGCTCTCGGGACCGGCACCCGAGCGCCTCGCCACCTGCGGGGCCCGCGAGGTGATCTTCACCGACACGCTCCCGATCCCGGACGAGAAGCGGTTCCCGACCATGTCGGTGCTCTCCATCGCGCCGCTGCTGGCCCGCGCCATTCACGAGGTGTTCGACGACGGTTCGGTCACCAGCCTCTTCGACGGCAACGCGTAGGACACCTCCGGGCACGGAGCACTCCGGCGGGTGACCCCCGGACGGGCGAGGGTCTGGCGCAGGCGCCGGTACGCGTCGCGTATCGTCTACGGCAGTTCCGCGGCGAGGGCGGGTGTTGTCTCTAGCCCGCCGTGATCGACGCAGCCCCGGCCCGGCCGGCCTGCCTCGTCGCGCGCGTCCATGTCGCAGCACGCTTTGATCGAGGAGAAGTACCGTGGCCGAGGCCCGTATCGACGCCGAGACCCGCACGGAGTTCGGCAAGGGCGCCGCCCGCCGCACCCGTCGCGCCGGCAAGATCCCCGCTGTGCTCTATGGGCACGGCACCGAACCGCAGCACCTCTCGCTCCCCGAGCTGGAGTTCAAGCGGGTCGTCCGCGAGCAGGGGCGCAACGCTGTCCTCACGCTCAACATCGGCGGCACCCCACAGCTCGCCCTGACCAAGACCGTGGTGTCGCACCCGATCCGGCCGTACATCGAGCACGTCGACCTCCTGGTGATCAGCCGCGGCGAGAAGGTGGCGGTCGAGGTCCAGATCGTCGTCGTCGGTGACGCCGCCCCCGGCACCCTCGTGACGCAGGAGCTCAACGCCATCGAGGTCGAGGCCGACGTCTCGAACATCCCGGAGCAGATCGAGGTGTCCGTCGAGGGCCTCACGGTCGGCACCCAGATCCAGGCTGCTGACGTGCCGCTGCCCGAGGGCACCACGCTGCGCGCCGAGCCCGAGATCCTCGTGGTCAACATCGTCGCCTCCCCGACCGAGGCCCAGATGGAGGCCGAGATCGACGCCGAGGGCGCCGGCGTCGTCGAGGACGCCCCGGAGACCCCGGCCACCACCTCCGAGAACTGACCGTGGCGCCGGGCCCCGCTCTGGTGGTCGGGCTCGGCAACCCGGGCCCGGACTACGCCGAGACCCGGCACAACGTCGGCTTCCGCGTCGTCGAGCTTCTCGCGGCGCGGGCCGGCGGTGGCCGCTTCTCCCGGCACCGCACCAACGCCGACGTGCTCGAGGGCCGGCTCGCCGGCCGGCGGGTCGTGCTCGCCAAGCCGCGCACGTACATGAACGTCTCCGGCGGCCCGGTCGCCGGGCTCGCGAAGTACTTCTCGGTGCCGGTCGAGGATCTCGTCGTCGTCCACGACGACCTCGACCTCGGCTTCGGTGTCGTCCGGCTGAAGCGGGGCGGGGGCGAGGGCGGCCACAACGGGCTGCGCTCCATCAGCTCCGCCGTCGGCACGAAGGACTACCTGCGCGTCCGGTTCGGGATCGGCCGGCCTCCTGGCCGGCAGGACCCGGCCGACTTCGTGCTGAAGCGCTTCTCCGGCTCGGAGAAGAAGGAGCTGGAGTTCGCCGTCGACCTCGCAGCCGACGCTGCCGAGGCCCTGCTCTCCGACGGGCTCGAACCGGCGCAGAACAAGTTCCACGCCCTCTCCGGCTGACCGGCAGCCGCCGCACCGCGGCGCGCGGGCTGCGTCAGACGCGGGCCCGCAGCAGGTCACCCGTGGCGGCCCGGCGCAGCTTCCCCGACGGGGTCTTGGGCAGGATGCCGGGACCGAACACCACGACCTCGGCGGGGCGCACCCCCACCTCGGAGACCACCCGCCGGGTGACGTCCTTGCGGATCACCTGCTCGGCCTCCGGGTCGCCCGCCTTGCGCGACTCGACAACCACGAAGAACGTCTCACGGTGCCGGGCGCCGTCGGTCCCGCTGAGCATCCGGACGGCCACCACGTTGCCTGCGCGCACGTCGGCGGCCTGGGCGGCGGCCCGCTCGATGTCGGTGGGATAGATGTTGCGGCCACCCATGATGATCACGTCCTTGCGACGGCCGCAGACCACCACGGCTCCGTCGACGACGTACCCCTCGTCGCCGGTGTCGAGCCAACCGTCGGCGTCCAGGGTGGAGACCGGCCCGTCGACGGTGAGGTAGCCAGGGGTCACCGACTCGCCGCGCAGCTGCAGCACGCCGACCTCGCGCTCGGCCAGTACCGCGCCGTCGTCACCGACCACCCGGACCTCGATGCCGGGCAGGGGCGGCCCCAGCTTCGGGAAACGGCGGAACGGCCCGTCGCCCGCCGGTACCGCGCGCCGGTGCGACTCGAGCTGCTCGGCGTCGATCCGGTCGACCTCCAGGCCCGTCTCGACCGGCGCGAAGGACACCCCGAGCGCCGTCTCGGCCATCCCGTAGGCGGCGACCACCGACTCCGGCCGCAGGCCGAACCGGCCCCCCGCCGCCGTGAACGCCTCCACGGCGTCCGGATCGATGGGCTCGGCGCCGTTCATGGCGATCCGCAACGACGAGAGGTCCAGCGACCCGTCGTCGGCGCGCGCGAGCTGCCTGCCCAGCACGGCGTAGGCGAAGTTCGGCGCCGCCGTGACGGTGCCGCCGTACTTCGAGATCAGCTCGGCCCACAGCAGCGGGCGGCTGAGGAAGTCGCTGGGGGTGACGCTCACCAGGTCGAGCCCGGTGGTCATCGGCACCGTCAGGAACCCGACCATGCCCATGTCGTGGAACAGCGGGAGCCAGGACACCATCACGTCCCGGTCGATGTCGAGCGCGGACGCCACGACCATCCCGGTGATGTTGGCGTGCAGGTTGCGGTGCGTGATCCGCACCGCCTTGGGCTCCGCAGTGGAGCCGCTGGTGAGCTGCAGCAGCGCGGTGTCGTCCTCGTCGGCCACCGCGGCGTCGGCAGCGATGCCCGCACCGTCCGAGTGGAGGGACTCGATGGTGCGGAACGCGATGCCACGCTCGGAGAGCACCGGTGCGAGCGCGTCGAAGGGGGCACCGAGCAGCACGAGCTTCGCGTCGATCATGCGAAGGACGGACACGGTGTCCTCGGCCCAGGCCGTCAGGTCGGTGCGCGCCGTCGGCTGGTGGAGCATCGTGACGCTGCCACCCGTGAACCACACGGCCTGGGCGACGGGCGCGATCGACGCGGGCTCGCCCGCGAGGATGCCCACCGCTGCGCCCCGGTGCAGTCCGGCCGCGTCAGGGGTGCCGACCTGCAGGGTGGCCGCGATCCGTCGCGCGGAGGCATGCACCTCGGGCCAGCCGCGCCGGACAGCGCCTGCGGGCTCCCCGGTCGTCATCCCCTTCGTGGAACTGGTGGCGGACTCCAACAACATCGCCAGGAACCGGGACATGGTCGGGAGCGTACGGCGAACTCCGCAACCAGGACCATGTGGTCATGACCATCGCCGCCGACCCGGGACCCGCCGGGCGGGAGGTGGCAGGGTGGATCTCGCCCGGGCGCCGGTGCCCGGAAGAGGGGGCGCACAGATGGCGGTCGGGTTTCGGGAGATCACCAGCGGCCTTCGGTTCCCGGAGGGGCCGGTCGCGCTGTCGGACGGCTCGGTGCTCGTCGTGGAGATCCAGCGCGGCACGCTGACGCGGGTCGCCCCTGACGGCACCACCTCCGTGGTGGCCGAGTGCGGGGGCGGTCCGAACGGGGCGGCGGTCGGCCCGGACGGCGCGATCTACGTCTGCAACAACGGCGGTTTCACCTGGGGCACCCGCCGCGGTCTCACGGCCCCCGGGCACCAGCCGTCGGACTACATCGGCGGCCGCATCCAGCGGGTGACCCTCGACGGCGAGGTCACCGACCTCTACACCGAGGTCGACGGGCATCCGCTGCGCGGTCCCAACGACATCGTGTTCGACGCCGACGGCGGCTTCTGGTTCACCGACCTGGGCAAGGTCCGGTCCCGTGAGATCGACCACGGCGGCCTCTACTACGCCACGGCGGACGGGTCGTCGATCGTCGAGGTCGTCCACCCGCTGGTCACCGCGAACGGCGTCGGGCTGTCCCCGGACGGTTCGCGCGTGTACGTGGCGGAGACCTCCACCGGGCGCCTCTGGTACTGGGAGATCGAGGGCCCGGGCCGGGTGCGGCGCGACCCGGACCCACCTCTCGCGCTGCACGGCGGCACGTTGCTGCACGGCTTCCCCGGCTACCAGACGCTCGACTCGCTCGCCGTCGACGCGGCGGGCAACGTCTGCGTGGCCACGCTCTACACCGGCGCGATCAGCGTCGTCTCCCCCGACGGCGCGCTGCTCGAGGTGGTGCGGCCGCCGGAGTACGACATCTGGGTCACGAACATCTGCTTCGGCGGCCCCGACCTGCGCACCGCGTACGTGACGTCGTCCGGTCGCGGCGTGCTGTACGCGGCGGAGTGGGACCGGCCGGGCCTCCCCCTGCAGTTCACGGCATGACCGAGCACGCCGACGACGTCGGGCTGGGCCCGGTGATCGCCGCCCTGACCGCGCCGGGCGCGGAGTTCGAACTGGTCGACGAGGTGGTTCGCGGCGTCCCGATGCGCGTCTACCGGCGCGGGCCCGCCACCCTCCGCGACCTGCTCGCCGGCTCCGCCTCGTTCGGCGACGCGACCTTCTCGGTCTACCGGGACGAGCGGCGCAGCTACGCCGAGCACCTGCGGCTCGTCGCGGGTCTGGCCGCGTGGATGCGCCACGAGCACGGCCTGGAGCCGGGCGACCGCGTCGCCGTCGCGATGCGCAACTACCCGGAGTGGAGCCCGGTGTTCTGGGCCGCCCTGGTCTCCGGCCTGGTCGTCGTGCCGCTCAACGCCTGGTGGACCGGCGCGCAGCTGGCGTGGGCGCTGCGCGACTCGGGCGCCCGGCTGCTCGTCGCCGACGGGCAGCGGGTCCGGGCCCTGGAACAGGCGGACCGGCCGCCGGTCGTCCGGGTTCGTGGGGAGGGCGAGGCACCTGCCGGTGTTCAGGAGTGGGCTGACGTGGTGGCGGGGCTGGACCCGGCCGCCGCGCTGCCCGAGGTCGCGCTGCATCCGGACGACGACGCCACGATCCTCTACACGTCGGGGACCACCGGCCGGTCGAAGGGCGCGGTCGCGAGCCACCGCAACCACTGCACCAACGCGCTGAACGTCGCGCTCCAGGCCCGTGCGTCGGCATGGCTCGCCCACGGCGGGCCGCCCCCCGCCCCGCGGCCGGACGCGGGCAGGCCGGGCACGCTGCTGGCCTACCCGCTGTTCCACATCGCCGGACTCAACTCGCTCTACGGATCGGTGCTCACCGGCGCAAAGCTGGCCACCCTGTACCGGTGGGACGTCGAGGAGGCCCGCGATCTCGTCCGTCGCGAGCGGCTCACCACGGCTGCCGGGGTGCCCACGGTGATGCGGGACGTCGCCGAACTGGCCATCGCCCACCCCGAGGACATGGCCTCGCTCACCCGCATCGGCATGGGCGGGGCCCCGATCCCGCCCGTGCTCGTCACCCGGATCGCCACCGAACTGCGCGGTCGCGTCACGGCCGCCAACGGCTACGGCCTCACCGAGACCACGTCGGCCGTGTGCGCCAACACCGGCCCCGACTACGCCGCACACCCCGACAGCGTCGGGCGTCCCGTACCGGGAGCGGACCTGCGGATCGTCGAGCCCGCATCGGAAGCCGAGGTGCCCGACGGCGAGATCGGCGAGCTGTGGTTCCGCGGTCCGAACATCGTGCGCGGGTACTGGAACAACCCGGAGGCGACGGCGGCGGCGTTCGTCGACGGCTGGTTCCGCACCGGCGACCTGGGCTTCCGCCGGGACGGCTGGGTGCACGTGGTCGACCGCCTGAAGGACGTGATCGTGCGGGGCGGCGAGAACGTCTACTGCGTGGAGGTGGAGGACGTGCTGCACGAACACCCGGCCGTCGCCGAGGCCGCCGTGGTGGGAGTGCCGCACCCGACGCTCGGGGAGGAGGTCACGGCCGTGGTGCGCGCCGCGCCCGGCGCCGACGCGGACACCGCCGCCCTGCTCGCCCACAGCGCGGCCCGGCTCCCCGCGTTCGCGGTGCCGTCGCAGGTGGTCTGGCGAACGGAGCCGCTGCCGCGCACCGCAACGGGAAAGGTGCTGAAGGGCGCGTTGCGTCAGCAACCCGACCGCTGACGCCGACGGCGTCGCGAGCCATCGAGATCGACGTGGGAGTGGTGGTTTTCGGCCGTGACCACGCTGATGTCGACCTCGCCGGGTCCATCCGCCACAACTAGCATCGGACTCCGTGCCCGAGCAGCCTGTAACCCTCCCCGCCACGCCCGTCACCGACGCTGTGACCGCAGCCCTCCCCGGCGCCCGCGCCGACCTGGAGCGCCTGGTCAGCATCCCGAGCATCTGGGCCGATCCGGCCCACGCCGACGACACCCGCCGCAGCGCCGAGGCCGTCGCCGAGCTCGCGAGAGGCGCAGGCGCCGCCGACGTCACGATCATCGCGGCCGACGGTGGCGCGCCCGCCGTCGTCGCGCACTGGCCCGCCCCCGATGGCGCGCCCACCGTGCTGCTCTACGCCCACCACGACGTCCAGCCCACCGGCGGCGACGAGCACTGGACGAGCCCGCCGTTCGAGCCGACCGAGCGGAACGGCCGGCTCTACGGCCGCGGCGCGGCCGACGACAAGGCAGGCGTGATGACCCACCTCGCGGTGCTGCGCGCCTACGACGGCAGGCCGCCGGTCGGGGTCACGTTGTTCATCGAGGGCGAGGAGGAGTCCGGCTCCCCCACGCTGGCCGCGCTGCTGCGCGACCACCATGACCTCCTCACCAGCGACGTGATCGTGATCGCCGACTCCGCCAACCCGGCCGTCGACGTCCCCGCGGTCACCACGAGCCTGCGCGGCCTCGTGGCCGTCACCGTCGAGGTCGCCATGCTCGAGCGGCCCGGCCACTCCGGCATGTACGGCGGCGCGGTCGGCGACGCCCTCACCGCGCTCTGCCACGCGCTCGCCGCGCTGCACGACGAGAACGGCGACGTGGCCGTCCCCGGGCTCGCGCGCGGCAACTCCGAGGCGCCCGACCTCGACGAGGCCACCTTCCGCTCGGACGCCGGGCTGCTCGACGGCGTCGAGCTTCTCGGCACCGGCACCATCCCGGAGCGCCTCTGGCACAAGCCCGCGGTCGCCGTGCTCGGCATCGACGCGCCGCGCGTGGACGACGCGTCCAACGTGCTGCTCCCCCGCGCCCGTGCCTACGTGAGCATGCGGCTCGCGCCGGGGGACGACGCCCTCAAGGCACAGGCGGCGCTGACCGAGCACCTCGAGGCGAACGTGCCGTGGGGCGCGCAGGTCACCATCACACCCGAGGCCGGCATCGCGGAGCCGTACTCGCTGAGCACCACCGGCACCGCCTACAACGCCGCCCGCACCGCCTTCGCGGCGGCGTACGGCAACGAGGTCGTCGAGACCGGCGTCGGCGGCTCGATCCCGTTCATCGCCGAGTTCGCGCGCACCTTCCCCGGCGCCACCGTGCTGGTCACGGGCGTCGGAGACCCGGCGAGCCGCTGGCACGGCATCGACGAGAGCCTGGACCTGACGATGTTCGGCAAGGGGGTGCTCGGCGAGGCCCTCCTGCTGGCCGAGCTCGCCCCCGACACCCCCTGACCGGGAACGAACCAGCCGGAACCGCCCAGGCACACTGATCGGGTGCGGATCACGCTGCTCGGCGCCGTCGAGGTGTGGCCGGGCGGCACCGACCACGGAGGCGATCCGGGGCCGGTGCCGCTCGGCGGCCCGCGCCTGCGCGGGCTGCTGGCCCGGCTCGCGCTCGACGCCGGGCGAGCGGTCGCGGCGAGCGAGCTCGTGGACGACCTGTGGGGTGACACCCCGCCCGACGCGGCGGTCAACGCGCTGCAGGCGCTCGTGTCCCGGCTGCGGCGCGCGATCGGGACCGACCTCGTCGACACCGCGGCCCGCGGCTACCGGCTGCGGGTGCAGCCCGACGCGGTCGACGCGCTGCGGTTCACGGCACTGCTCACGGCGGCGGACGCGGCGGGCGAGGCGGAGGCGCACGCCCTCCTCGGCCAGGCCATCGCGCTGTGGGACGGACCCGCGCTCGCCGACGTTCTCGACCTGCCGTTCGCGCGTCCGGCGGCCCACCGGCTGACCGAGCGCCGCGCCGTGGCCGTCGAACGCCGGGCGCGGCTCGGGCTCCGCCTCGGGAACCCGGCCGCCGAGATCGACGCCCTGCGCGTCCAGCTCGACGCCGCTCCGCTGCGCGAGAGCACCGCGGTGCTGCTGGCCCGCGCGCTGCACGCCGACGGGAGGCAGGCCGACGCCCTCGCCGTGCTGGACGGCACCCGGTCCCGGCTCGCCGACGAGCTGGGCGTCGATCCGGGCGCCGAGCTCGAGGCGGCGCGCCTCGCCGTACTGCGCGGCCACGCCGCTCCGGCGCGGAAATCGCTGGTCACTGCACCACCGCCGCCCGTGCGGACCGCCCCGATCAGCAGCTTCGTCGGCCGGAGCCAGGACGTCGACCGGATCCGCGACCTGCTCGGCACCGCACGGCTGGTCACGCTCACCGGTCCGGGAGGCGCCGGGAAGACGCGGCTCGCGCGGGAGGCCGTCGCCGCTGGTCCCTCCGACTCCATGGTCGCCGAGCTCGCTGCCCTCACCGCCAGGGACCAGCTCCCGGCCGCCGTGCTCACCGCGGTCGGTGGCCCCGAGCTGCAGCTGCGCACGCAGGACGAGGTCGGGCCGCCGACCACGGCCCGGCTCGTGACGGCGCTCGGTGGCCGCGACCTCGTGCTCGTCCTGGACAACTGCGAGCACCTCGTGGACGGCGTGGCCGTACTCGCCGAGACGCTGCTGCACGCGTGCCCGCGGTTGCGGGTGCTCGCCACCAGCCGGGAGCCGCTCGGAGTGTCCGGCGAGGTCCTGCACCCCGTCGAGGCGCTGGCCCCCTCCGACGCCGTCCGGCTCTTCGTCGACCGGGCGATCGCGGTGCGTCCCGGCTTCGACCTGACCCCCGACGTCGAGCAGGCCGTCGTCGAGATCTGCCGCAGGCTCGACGGGCAGCCGCTTCCCATCGAGCTGGCCGCGGCCCGGCTGCGCTCCCTGACGCCTGCGGAGATCGCCGCCAGGCTCGACGACCGGTTCCGGCTGCTCACCTCCGGTTCGCGGACAGCGCTGCCCCGTCACCAGACACTGCGCGCGGTGGTCGACTGGAGCTGGGACCTGCTCAGCGAGCCGGAGCGTGCGGTGGCCCGCAGGCTGGCCGTCTTCGCGGGCGGGGCCACCGTCACCGCGGCCGAGCGGGTCTGCTCCGGGCCGCCCGGCCCTGCTCCGGGCGAGGTGTTCGAGCTGCTCGCGGCGCTCGTCGACAAGTCGCTGCTCGTCGCCGTCCCGCAGAAGGAGGGGAACACGCGCTACCGGATGTTGGAGACGATCCGGGAGTACGCGAGCGAGCGCCTCGACGAGGCGGGCGAGCGCGCCGCAGCGCAGGCGACCCATGCCGCCGTCGTGCTCGAACTGGCGGAGGCCGCCGAGCCCCTCCTGCGCGGCGCCGAGCAGCTCCACTGGCTGGTGCGGCTACGGGCCGAGGCTGACGAGATCGACATCGTGCTGCGCCGGGCCGTGACCGCGGCCGACGCGGCCATCGCCCACCGGCTGGTGGCGGCCATGGCGTGGTCGTGGATCGAACGCGGCCTGTTCGACGAGGTCGAGCGCTGGGTGGAGGCGGTCCAGCTGCTCACCGGCCCGGCCCCGCCCCGCGCCCGGGCCATGACCACCGGGTTCCTCGCGCTGGTCCGGGTGGCCCGTGGCGACCTGCCTGCGGCGGCGCAGGCCGTCGAGACAGCCCTCGCACTCGCCGCCGGGATCCCCCGCCCACTGCCACCCCTGCTGGAGCTGCTCGGACCGGTCTACTCGCTGTTCTCCCGGGCCGACGCCACCGCGATCGAACAGCTCTCCACCACCTCCCCCGATCCGTGGGTGCGCGCCTTCGCACTGCAGATGCGGGCCCAGGTCGCCGAGAACGATGGCCTGCTCGACGACCAGCGCCGGTACGTCCGGGCTGCGCACGAGCTGTTCGTCCGCACGGGAGACCGCTTCGGGCTGGGCATGGTCGTCCACTCGCTGGGCGAGCTGGAGGACGTCGCAGGCGAACACGACGCCGCCGCCCGCGCCTATGAGGAGGCCATCGCGCTGGCGGGCGAGCTGGGCAACGACGACGACCTGCCCCAGTTCATGGCCAGGCGCGCGTCGCTCGCGGCCCGGCGCGGCGACCTCGCCACGGCGCGGGAGCTGCTGCAACAGGCGAGCGCGCTGACGAAGGGGCCGTTCAGCATGGGGGGTCTCCTGTCGATCTCGTTCGCACAGGTGGAGCGGTTGGCAGGTGACCTCGACGCCGCACGGGCCTACCTCGACGGTGCCGCCACCGGACTGGGCCCCAAGGGCCCGGGAGCACCGCAGCGATGGGCGTTTCTCGCGATGACGCGGGCCACCGTCGAGCTCACGGCAGACGACCGACCGGCGGCCAGGGCCGCGCTCTGCGAGGCGGTCGCCGTGGCGGTGGAGAGCCGCGACGGCCCCGTCGCAGCGGCTGTTGCCGAGGTCGCCGCGCAGGTCGTACTGGCCGATGGTGACGCGGAGTGCGCCGGCCTGTTGCTCGGGATCGCGGCCGCTCAGCGCGGGGCGATCGACCGCGGCAACCCCGAGGTGCTGGCCGCGCAGAGCGGCGTCCGTGCCGTGCTGGGCCCGGAGGCCGCGGACCAGCTGATGCGGCGCGGCCGGGAGCTACCGCGTGCCGACGGGCTGGTGGTCCTGAGCGAGGTCGTCACCCGGCCGGCCGAGCTCCGGGGCCTGCCCGCCGTCCTCCCGGAACGCCCGGAGTCCCGGCTCGAGGTCGACGCGCGTCGACCGTGACCGGTGGCCGTCCCGCCACGCCCCCTCGACGTGGCGGAACGGCCCGGTGTCGGTCAGGTCCGTCGCTGGTAGAGCGACACCGCGAGCGGGGCGAAGATCACGACGATGACCGCGGCAGCGACCAGCCCGGCCGTCGCCGGGACCGCGACCGGCCCGCCGATGAGCAGCCCGCGCACGGCGTCCGCGATCTTCGAGACCGGGTTGAGCTCGACGAACCAGCGCAGCCAGGAGGGCATCGTCGAGGCCGGGACGAAGACGTTGCTGCCGAAGGTGAGCGGCAGCATGACCAAGGCGCCGAGTCCCTGCACCGACCGGGGCGCCTTGACCACCATCGCCAGCGCGGTGAACACCCAGCACAGGGCGAAGGCGAACACCATCACGAGGCCGAGCGCGGCCACGACGGCAAGCGGCCCGGTGTCGAACCGGAAACCGAGGATCACGCCGAAGACCAGCATGATCACCCCTGAGGTCAGGTAGCGAACGAGGTCCGCCCCGATCGCGCCCAGCAACGGCGCGGTACGCGAGATCGGCAGGCTGCGGAACCGGTCGAAGATGCCGGTGTGCAGGTCCTCCGCGAGTGCCACACCCGTGCCCGCCGAGGCGAACACGATGGTCTGCACGAGCACGCCGGGCAGTGCGAACTGCAGGTAGGTGCTGGTGTCGCCGGAGATCGCGCCGCCGAAGACGTAGACGAACAGCAGCAGGAAGATGATCGGCTGGAGGGTGACGTCGATCAGCGCCTCCGGTGAGTGGATCGTCTTGACGACACCGCGCCAGGCGAGTGTCACGCCGTGGCGCAGCGCCGACGGGACGTGGCGGACCGGGGTCTCGGCCACGTCGCCACGCTTGTCGGGCCGCGCCGGTCGCGTAGTGGTAGCGGTGGTAGCGGTGCTCATGCCGCCTCCTCGGTGATGGCGGCCGCGTCAGCGGCGGCTCGTCCGGTCAGGGTCAGGAACACGTCGTCGAGGCTGGGCAGCCGCAGACCCAGCTCGGCGACGGTGACGCCGGCCTCGTCGAGCCGCGCTCCGACGCGGTGCAGCAGGCCGGGGTCGCCGGCGGGCACGATGATCTCCCCGCTGGGATCGACGGTGGGCTCCAGGCCGGGGGCCAGCTCCGCGACCAACTCGGTCACGAGAGGCAGGTCGGCCCGGTGCATCGGTCGCACGTGCAAGCGCTGCCCGCCGACCTCCGCCTTCAAGGTGGCCGGCGTGCCCGCGGCAATGACGCGGCCGCGGTCGAGGACGACGAGGTCATCGGCGAGCTGGTCGGCCTCCTCGAGGTACTGCGTGGTCAGCAGCACCGTCACGCCCTCGGCGGCGAGCCCCCGCACGCTGTCCCACACCTCGTTGCGGTGCCGGGGGTCCAGACCGGTGGTCGGCTCGTCGAGGAACAGCACCCGCGGCCTGCCGATCAGGCTCACGGCGAGGTCGAGCCTGCGCCGCATACCGCCCGAGTAGGTGCGGACCCGCCTGCCGGCCGCCTCGATCAGCCCGAACCGCTCCACCAGTTCGGCGGCACGGGCACGGGCGACCCGCCGGGGCAGGTCGAGCAGACGCGCGACCAGCACGAGGTTGTCCGTGCCCGACAGCGCCTCGTCCACCGCGGCGTACTGCCCCGTCAGCCCGATCTGCCTGCGCACGGCGGCCGCCTCGGCGACGACGTCGTGCCCGAGCACACTCGCCCGACCCGCGTCCGGCCGCAGCAGGGTGGACAGCACCCGCACGGTGGTGGTCTTGCCGGAGCCGTTGGGTCCCAGCAGCCCGAGCACACCACCCTGTTTCGCCACGAGGTCGACGCCGGCCAGCGCGGTCGTCTCCCCGAACTTCTTGACCAGGCCCTCGACCCGGATGACGGATTCCATGCCGTGACAGTGCGCCGGGCCGCTGACACACCCCCCACACCACCCTGACGCCCCCCTGACACCCCGCGAGTCGCCCGACCCCCACCCGCGAGTCGCCCGATCCCCACCCGCGAGTCGCCCGATCCCTGCGGCCGTCACGATGATCGTCACGAGATCCGGCTATCCGCCCTCCGAAGGGCCAAGACCCGGATCTCAGATCGATCACCGCCGGCTGAACCCGCGAGTCGCCCGAATCGGGAGCGTGAGTCGCCCCCTCCGCACACGCGGCCCTGCTCGTCACCGAACGACTTCGCCGACGGGGAGGGGACCCGCCGACGGCTCGGTGGGCTGCTCCGGGCCGAGGCCAACCGCCTGCAGGGATCTCGCGGCGGCAGGGCGACTCGCGGCCCGAATCCGGGCGACTCGCGGACGCGAAACGGGCGACTCGCCGGCCGGTTCCGGGCGACTCGCGGACGGAATCCGGGCGACTCGCGGACGGAATCTGGGCGATCAGCGGGCCGGTTTGGGCGACTCGCGCGCCTAAAGCGGGCGACTCGCGCGCGCGAAACGGGCGACTCGCGGGCTCGTTTCGGGCGACTCGCGGGGGTGGGGTGCGCGTCGCGTGGTCACGGTGCGCTGCGGGGGTGCCGACCGGCCCGCCGCCGCCGTCGATCAGCGGTGGGCCGGTCGTGCTGTGCGGTGCTCCCCTCCGGGTCCCCCGACCCGGCCGCACCGCTGTCACGTTAGGACAGACCCACTCCGTGCGGATCGGTCGAAAGGTTGATCCTCATCCCGGGAGCGGTCTCAAGCCGTCACGCACCACGGCGAAGACGCGCCGCCGCAGCCCTGGGTCCGGGTCGGCCCTGACCACCTGCAACAGCCCTTTGAGCAGCGCGATCAGGTCCGGGACGGTGACGTCGCCGCGCACCGCTCCAGCCGCCTGGGCCCGCGCCAGCAGTACCTCGAGCGCACCGTGCAGTTCGGCGACCGCGTCGGCCATCCCGTGCGCCCCGACGCCGCCGAGCGCGTCGGGCAGGTCCCGCTTGCGGTCCGCCTCCTCGGCGAGCCGGGTGAGGAAGCCCTCGAAGGCCGACCCGGGATCGGTGGCACTGGCGTGCGACTGCGCATCCGCCACGAGGTCCTGCACCCGGGCCAGCGATACGGCTTCGAACAGCGCCTCCTTCGTCGGGAAGTGCCGGTAGACCGTGCCCGGGCCGACGCCCGCCGCGGCCGCGATCTCGTCGAGCGGCACGCCGAACCCCCGCTCTCCGAAGGCCGCGTCGGCGGCCGCGAGCACCCGGTCCCGGTTACGGCGGGCGTCCGCGCGCAGTGGTCGTTCAGCCATGACCGCTCACCGCCGGTGGGTAGCGAAGCGGGGCGCACGTTCCGTATCGTCGAAGCGGGGTCACCGTTCCGATTCTAGGAGGAGTCATGAGCCGCAGTCCTCGGGAAGTCGTCGAGCAGGTACGTCGCATGGTGGCCGGGGAGGGAGTCGTGTTCGCCGACCTCTTCGCCGCGGACGGGGTGCTCAGCTATCCCTTCGCGCCGCCCGGGATGCCGCGCGAGCTGCGCGGCCGGGACGCGATCCGGGCCTATCACGGCGCCGCGTCCGGGCGACGGGAGATGTTCCGGATCGAGGGCGTCGACGTCGTGGTCCGCGAGACCGACGACCCCGAGGTCGTGGTGGCCGAGATCGAGCACCACGGGCACTCGCACGCCACCGGCAGCCCGTACCGGTTCCGCGCACTCGGCGTGATCCGGGTGCGCGACGGCGAGATCGTCAGCTACGACGACTACATGGACCCGATCGCGACTGCCGCACTGCTCGGCCGCACCCCGGACCTGGTGGCCGCGCTCTCGGCGGCCTGACCGCACGGCTCAGAGGCGCCGGATCGTCGGCCAGATCTCGGCCCAGGCGCGGTTCCGTCCCTCGAGCAGGAAGATCGGGTTCCCCTGCATGAGGTTGGTGACACGCACGTCGTTGTCCATGGCGCCCACCTGCGTGACGCGGTCGAAGGCCGGCGCCAGGGAGGTCGGGTCACCGACGAAGAGCACCGCGCCGGAGTCCTCCGGCGGCACGCCGAACCACGCGGCGCCCCTGGCCCCGCTGTATGCAGGCAGGTCCGGCGCGAAGTGCTGGACCGCCGACACCGTCCAGTAGTCCCCCGTGACCACCACGGCGTTCCGCGCGGTCTCCGGCGGTAGCGCGCGGTGCGCGGCAACCACGTCGTCCACCATCTGCGGCCAGCCGATCTCGTCGAGCTGGAAGTTGCCGATCATCAGCGGCTGGTCGGCGTGGGCCGAGACCGGCTTGATCGGCAGCACGTGGAGGACGCCGAGGACGAGCACGGCCGTCACCGCGTAGACCGGCCACGTCGGCACCCACCGCCACCAGACGGCCGGCCTGCGCTGCTCGATCGCGGCCGCCGACGCCGCCCAGAGCACCGGGAACATCCCGGCGATGTAGTACGGGCGACCGCCGCTCACCAGGAAGATCAGGGTGACGCCGAGCGCCGTGACCCCGAGGAACCGGTACGCCGGGTCGGCCAGCAGCCGTCCCACCCCGTGCACGGCGAGCACCGAGCCGACCAGGAACCCGACCATGAGCAGCGCCACCGGCAGGAAGCCGATCATCCCGCCGGCGTAGACGCTCTCGGCGGCCACCGCACGGCTCATGCCCAGCTGCGGCCATCCGTTCTGCGCCTGCCAGACGAGCGTCGGCACCGTGGTGAGCACCGCGATCGCACCGCCCAGCCAGAGCGCGGGCCTGCGCAGCAGATCGCGCGGGCCGAACACGAGCACGGCGACGATCGCGACGGCCCAGAACGCCCCGACGAGGAACTTCACCTGCAGTGCGACCGCCGTGACCAGTGCCGCGGCGATCAACAGCCCGTCGGCCCTGGTGCGCACCCACCGCACGAGCAGCCAGGTCAGCGCCGTCCACAACGCCGGGTCGAGCGTCGAGGTGGCCAGCAGGTGCCCGGTGCCCAGAAAGTTCGGCGACAGTGCGTACGCACCTGCCGCGAGCAGTTGGGCGCGCCTTCCGCCTCCGAACTCGCGGGCCAGCAGCGCCGCCAGCACGACCCCGGCCGCCGTCGCGAGGGTGGCCGGGATCCGCAGGACCGCGACCGACCCCGGGGCGATGGTGTCCATCGCGAGCGCGATCAGCGGCAGCAGCGGCGGCTGGTCGGCGTACCCCCAGGCCAGATGGTGCCCCGCCGCGATGAAGTACAGCTCGTCGCCGAAGTAGCCGTAGCGGCCGCTCACTGCGGTGAGCAGCACCGCGACGGCGCCTGCCACCAGCAGCACCGGGCCGCGAGCGAGAGCCGGTAGCGCCCGTGCAGGTGCCGGGCTCGTGATCGTCGTCATCTTCGTCCCCCCAAGGTCCACAGCAGACGCTAGGGGGCGGCCCATCGGGCCGAATCAGTCGATCGACGGATCTCCGGATCAACCGGACGCTAGGCCGTGTTGAGGAAGTACTGATCGATGGGCTTCGTGATCCAGATTGTCTCTGGCAAGGCGCCGCCCCGAGCCGTCGTACCTGGTGTACCCGGTCGGGGCGGCAACGCCGCCAGGGACGATCTGGGCGCGAAGACCGCGATCAGTAGCTTTCTCAACACGGCCTACGACTCGGCGATCTCCGCGGCAGCCAGCCAGTCGAGCTCGACGGTCTCCTGCTCGGCGAGCACCGCCTTGAGCTCGGCGTCGAGCTGAAGGAGCCGGGCCGGGTCGGTGGCGGCAGCGGCCAGCTCCTCGTGCAGCTGCTTCTCGCGCTTGCTCAGCGTCGTCATCCGGCGCTCCAGCCGGGAGGCCTCCTTGCGCGCGGAGCGCTGGTCGGCGGCGTTCGACGCGGGCTTCGCAGGTGCCGATCCGCCCGGAACCGCGGACAGGCCCGTGGTCTGTTTGCCTGCCGCGGCACGGCGCTGCAGGTACTCCTCGATCCCACCGGGGAGGTGCGTGATCTTCCCGTCGCCGAACAGGGCGACGACCGTGTCGCAGGCCCGTTCCACGAGGTAACGGTCGTGGCTGACGACGACGAGCGTGCCCGGCCAGCCGTCGAGCAGGTCCTCGAGGCGCGAGAGCGTGTCGACGTCGAGGTCGTTGGTGGGCTCGTCGAGGAGCAGGACGTTGGGCTCGGCCATGAGCAGCCGGGTGAGCTGCAGACGGCGCCGCTCGCCACCGGACAGCTGCCCGACCGGCGTCCACTGGCGAGCCGCGGGGAACCCGAGCCGCTCCAGCACCGACGACGCCGTCAGCTCCAGCTTGCCGAGCCGGACGTACTTCGCCACCTGCTCGGTGGCCTCCAGCACGCGCATGTCCTTCGGCAGGTCCACGAGCTCCTGGCTGAGCTCGGCCAGCTGCACGGTGGTGCCCTTGACCAGCTTTCCGCCCTGCAAGGGACGCTCGCCGGTGAGCGTGCGCAGCAGGGTGGTCTTCCCCGAGCCGTTGACGCCGACGATGCCGACGCGGTCGCCGGGACCGAGGCGCCAGGTGACGTGGTCGAGCAGCGTGCGCCCGGCGATCTCGGCCGTGGCGTCCTCGAGTTCCAGCACCGTGCGGCCGAGCCGGTTGGTGGCGAACCCGAGCAGCTCCACGGAGTTGCGGGGCGGTGGGACGTCGGCGATCAGCGCCTCGGCCGCCTCGATCCGGAACCGAGGCTTCGACGTGCGCGCGGGCGCGCCGCGGCGCAGCCAGGCCAGCTCCTTGCGGGCGAGGTTCTGCCTGCGGGCCTCTGCCGCGTCCGCCTGGCGGGAGCGCTCGGCGCGCGCGTAGACCCAGTCGGCGTAGCCGCCCAGGTAGCTCTCCACGCGCCCGTTCGCGACCTCCCAGGTCCGGGTGCAGACGGCGTCGAGGAACCACCGGTCGTGCGTGACGACCACGACTCCGCAGCGACGGGACAGCAGGTGCCCGGCGAGCCACCCGATGCCCTCGACGTCGAGGTGGTTGGTGGGCTCGTCGAGCACGACGAGGTCGGGGTCGCCGACGAGGGCAGCGGCCAGCGCCACCCGCCGCTTCTCCCCTCCCGACAGACCTTCGACGCTGCGGTCGAGGTCGCCGATGCCCAGGCCGTCGAGCACGTCGCGGACCTTGGCGTCGGCAGCCCACTCGTGGTCGGCTGCCCCGTCCCACGCGGCGAGCACGACGTCACGGACGCGGGCGCCCTTCGGCAGGGTGTCGCCCTGCGCGAGGTGCGCCAGGTTCAGGTGGCCGACCCGGCTGACCCGCCCGCCGTCCGGGGCGCGGTCGCCGGTGATGATGTCGAGCAGCGTGGTCTTGCCGCCACCGTTGAGCCCGACGACACCGACCCGCTCCCCGCGCTCCACGCCGAGCGACACGGCATCGAGCAGGACGCGGGAGGCGTCGCCGGGGACGTGGGCGGTGACCGACTCGAGGTTCACCAGGTTCTGGGACGAGACGCGCGGGGCCATCAGGCGCGCACCGGAGGCCAGGACGAGGGCGGGCCCGGCGGTTCGTGCAGGTCGACCACGCGGGCGCCGGGGACCGGTCCGTGTGCCACCCGGACGGTGCGGCAGACGCCGACGCCTGCCAGTTCGGTGGCCACGTCGATGGCCGCTTCCGGACCCGTACACAGGAACGCGCACGTCGGCCCGGAACCCGAGACGAGCCCGGCCAGCGCACCAGCGGTGACCCCTGCCCGCAGCGTCCGCCGCAGGTCGGGAGCCATGCTGACGGCCGCGGCCTGCAGGTCGTTGCCCAGGCTGAGGGCGAGCTGGCGGGGGTCGCCACCGGCGAGCGCCTCCAGCACCGGCTCGACCGGGCGGTCCGGCGGCGGTTCGTCACCGCGCAGCCGGTCGAGCTCCCGGAAGACGCTCGGCGTCGAGAGACCGCCGCGGTGCAGAGCGATCACCCAGTGCTGCGGGTGCCGGGACAGCACCGGCACGATCCGCTCGCCACGGCCGGTGCCCAGCGCGGTGCCCCCGTAGAGGGCGAAGGTGACGTCGCTGCCGAGCTCCGCCGCCAGCACCGAGATCTCGTCGCGGGAGAGGTCGAGCTTCCACAGCGACGACAACCCGACGAGCGCGGCGGCCGCGTCGGCGCTGCCGCCCGCCATGCCACCGGCGACGGGGATGCCCTTGCGCAGCACCAGCCGCACGTCCGGATCCCGGTCGGCGCGCTCTGCCAGGAGCTGGACGGCCCGCCACGCGAGATTCGTCTCGTCGGCCGGCACTTCGGCGACGCCCTCTCCATGCACCTCGATGCCCGGGGCGTCACTGGGCGCGAGGGACACCTCGTCGAAGAGGCTCACAGCGTGGAACACCGTGACGAGGTCGTGGTAGCCGTCGTCCCGCAGTGGCCCGACGGCGAGATGAAGATTGATCTTCGCAGGTACGCGCACGGTGACCGGGGGAGGGACGGCTGCGAGCACCCACCAACACTACGTGCGCGCCGCAGCGGCGCGCGGTCAGTGCCCCTGTGACGATCGGGCACGGGCGGCGGCGAGGCCTGCGAACGCCTCCACACCCAGCGTCTCGGCCCGTGCGGACGGGTCGATCCCCGCTGCTCGGAGTGCGTCCTCGGCCGCAGCGGGAGAGCCGGCCCAACCGGCGAGGGCCGACCGGAGTGACTTGCGGCGCTGCGCGAAAGCGGCGTCGATCAGCCGGAACACCTCGGCGCGGTCACCGGGCGGCGGGTCCCGGCGGTCGAAGGCCAGCAGCCCGGAGTCGACGTTCGGCACGGGCCAGAACACGGCTCGCGGCACGGGGCCCGCCCGGCGCGCGGACGCGTACCAGGCCAGCTTCGCGCTCGGCACCCCGTAGGCCTTGCTGCCGGGCGGTGCGGCGAGCCGTTCAGCCACCTCGGACTGCACCATCACCAGCCCTCGCCGCAGCTGCGGCAGCTCGGCCAGCAGGTGCAGGACCACGGGCACGCCCACGTTGTACGGCAGGTTCGCGACGATCGCGGTGGGCACGGGACCGGGCAGGTCGGTGGCCAGCACGTGCAGCGCGTCGGCCGTGGTGACGGTGAGCCGGTCGGCCAGCGCCGGGGCCCGCTCGGCAGCGGTGGTCGGCAACCGCGCGGCGAGCACGGGATCGATCTCCACGGCGTGCACCGCGCGCACGGCAGGCAGCAGGGCGAGCGTCAACGACCCGAGGCCCGGCCCGACCTCGAGCACGACGTCGTCGGGCGTGAGGTCGGCGGACCGGACGATGCGGCGCACCGTGTTGGGATCGTGCACGAAGTTCTGCCCGAGCCGCTTCGTGGGCCGCAGCCCCAGCTCCCCGGCCAGAGCCCGCACCTCGGCGGGCCCCAGCAACCGCGACTGTTCGTCCGTCACCCTCGGAGGGTGCACCGGGCCGCGATGGCCCGTGTCATCGGGGCAGGCCGAGCTTGCTCGCGCAGGCCGGCCAGGCGCCGTAGCCACCGCGGTCGTCGCGGACCTTGGTGCCGACGGCGATCTGTTCCTCGCGGCTGGCCTGGTGGGGCAGCTGCGCGTAGTCGTCGCCGCCGTAGGCGCGCCAGGTGCCTGCGTCGAACTGGAGACCGCCGTAGTAGCCGTTGCCGGTGTTGATTTCCCAGTTGCCGGTGGCCTCGCAGTCGGCGAGCCTGTCCCACACACTGCCGTCGGAGATGGCCGGTGCCTGCGCGATGTCGTCGTTGGTGCCGACCTTCACGACGCGGGGCTTCGGCTCGGTGCTGCTCCCGGCCCGCACCTGCTCGCGCCGGACCTCCTTGCCGTTCTGCACGTAGACCCGCATGATCGCCGTCTGCTCGCCGGACTCGCCCTTGTCGATGACCACGCGCTTGCCCCGGGGCATGTCGGGGTCCTCGATCAGCTCCTCCGGCGGCGGGATGTCGCGGACCACGACGACCTCACCGACACCGTTGCGCACGACCTGTACCGACGCGCCGTCGGTGAGGGGGGTGTCGCCGGACGGCACGCTGACGTCGTCCGGGCCGAGCTGGATGCCGCGCTCGGCGAGCAGACCGGCCACGGTGCCCGCCGTGGTGGTGACGTCCGCGGGGCCCCCGGTGCCGTCGGTGATCGACACGGAGCGCGGCACGTTCAGCTTCAGCGCGAGACCGGCCAGCGGGATGCTGGTGGCGGGAGCGGCCGACATCTGGATCGGGGTGGCGTCGACGCCGAGCACCTTCAGTGCGTCGCCCACCGACGCCGCCGTGGTCCAGACCTCGCGCTCGGAGGTGCCCTCCACCAGGGTGAGCTTGCGGGCCCGGCTGAGGATGACGTGGTCGCCGTTGCTCAGCCCGGTGGGCAGCGCGGGCTCCACGCGGTCCTGCGGGGCGGGGGTGAGCCCGGCCGACTCCAGTGCCGCGGCGACGTCGGACCCGAACGTGTGGACGGTGCGGTCGTGGCCGTCGACCGTGATCGTGACGGTCTTGTCCATGGCCAGCGCGGTGGCGCTGCCACCGACCAGCGCGACGAGCACGGCCAACACGGTGCCGCGGACCAGCAACCTGGCCGGGGCCCGCCCGGGGGCGGCTGCCTGCCGGCGCCGACCGGCCCTGGTGGGCGCAGGCGCCGCGGCCGGAGCGGCCTCCGGCGCGACCACCGCTGCGAACGGCTGGGTCAGGGGCTCGGCCTCGACCCGGGAGGCGACGGCCGTGACCACCGGGATCGGCCCGGTCGCGTCGTCGTCGATCGGCCGGATCCGGCTGGTGACCTCCTGCGCGGGGATCACGGCGAACGGGCCGGTCTTCGGATCGGCGCTGGCGTCGATGGCCCTGGCGTCGATCGTCCCGGTGCCGTGTGCCGGCCGCGTCATCACGGGCGCCTGATGCCGCCCGGCGGCGCGCGCAGCGACGATCTTGGTGGTGCGCTCCGTGGCGGACTCGCCAGGGGCTGCAACCGGCTTCCGGGACTGCTCGAGCAACTCGGCAGGCGATGCGGGGAACGTGCCGGTGTCCCCGCCGCCGTACCAATCGGCGTAGGGGTCTTCCGTCGGCACTGCGACAGGGGGCGCGGTGACCTTTTCACCCCCACGAGCACGCGGGGCACGGTGGCGCGCGCGAGTAGAGACGTCGACCACTGACTGGCATCCAGACCTCGTTCGGACCGGGCAGGGGAGGAATCACCGGTCACGGTGGCCCGGAGGCATGGATCAGGGGGAGCGCCCCGGACCACCGTGACCGCTGTGCTGGGGAGCGTTCCCCACCCCGGCTTTAGCGATCACGGAACCGTAACGGGCAGTCACGGTCGATGGCTCACCGAAATACGGTGCCAGCGCCGAGTGGGCCGTTGCCTACGCCGAACGAGCGCCGTCCGTGCCGCCCGCCCGCGGGAGCGCGACGGGTGGCAAGTCGGCGAAGCGGAAGATCCGTTCGGCGTTACGTCGAGCGCTCGTGGCGAGCCGCTCGTCCGTGACCCCGCGCAATGCCGCGATACCGCGCACCGTCCACGGGAGGCAGTACGGCTCGTTGGCCCGGCCGCGGTGCGGGTGCGGGGTGAGGAACGGGGCGTCGGTCTCCACGAGCAGCTGCTCCTCGGGCACGACGACCGCCGCTTCCTGCGGGTCACGGGCGTTTCGGAAGGTGACGGGACCGGCGAACGACAGGACGTACCCGGCCGCCGCGCACTCCCGGGCCATCGCCGCGTCGCCGGAGAAACAGTGGAACACCACGGTCTCCGGCGGCCCCTCCTCGCGCAGGATCCGCAGCACGTCGTCGTGCGCGTCCCGGTCGTGGATCATCAGCGGCTTGCCGATCCGCTTGGCGAGGTCGATGTGCCGCCGGAACCACTCCTGCTGCGCGGCGGGCGGGGAGTGGTCCCAGTAGTAGTCGAGCCCCGTCTCCCCCACCGCGACCACCCGCGGGTCGCGGGCGAGGCGCTCGATCTCCGTGAACCACTCCTCCGGCACCGCGGCCGTCCGCGTCGGGTGCAGGGCGACCGCGGCGGCCACCCGCTCGTCCCAGTGGGCCGCCTGCACCGCCCAGCGCGCGGACGCGAGGTCGTCGGCGATCGTGACGGCGCGCGTGACGCCGACGGCCTCGGCCCGGTCCATCGCGGCCGCCACGTCGGCGGCGTCCTCGCACCCGCAGGCGTCGAGATGGGTGTGGGCGTCGACCGTCGGCGCGGGCAACGGCTCGGGGGCGGGCGGCCGCTCGCGTCGCCCGTGCACGGCGCTCACTTCAGGATCGGCGCCCACTCGGGGCCGGTCTCGCCCAGCTCGGGGTCGAGCTTGGTGAAGATCGGCGTGGGCTTGGCCAGCGGCCGGCCCACCTCGATCGGCACCGACTGCCAGCGCGCCTGCTCCCGGGTGTAGTCGCCGGTGAGGATCGGGTTGATCCGGCCAGGGATGTCCAGGTCCGGGACGTCCAGCAGCTCCGGCTGGGCGGCCCACACGCCGGTGCCGCCCAGCGCCTCGTGCACCTTCTGCGCCGAGTGCGGCAGGAACGGCGTGAGCAGCGTGTTGGCGTCCTGCACGACCTGCAGCGCGGTGTGCAGCACCGCGTCGCGACGGTCCGGGTCGTCCTTGAGCTTCCACGGCTCCTGTTCGGACAGATAGCGGTTGGCCGCGGAGACCACCCGCATCGCCTCACTGATGCCGGCCCGGAAGCGCGAGCGCCGCAGGTGCCCACCCACCGTGTCGAACGCGGCCTTCGACAGCGCCAGCAGTTCGGCATCGGCCGCCGCGGGCCGCGTCGGCGCCGGGATCGCGCCGTTGTTCTTGTGCGCCATCGAGATCGACCGGTTGACGAGGTTGCCCCACTCGTTGGCCAGCTCGAAGTTGACCCGGCGGACGAACTCGTCCCACGTGAAGTCGACGTCCTGCGTCTCCGGCCCGGCCGCCGAGATGAAGTACCGCAGGCTGTCGGGACCGAAGTCGCGCAGGACGTCACCCAGGTAGATCACGGTGCCGCGCGAGGTGGAGAACTTCGAACCGCTCATCGTGAGGAACTCGCTCGAGGCGATCTCCGTGGGCAGGTCGAGCACGCCGTAGGGCCCGGGCTCGCCGCCGTGGTCGCCCTGGCCGTTGTGGCCGAGCAGCAGCGCGGGCCAGATCTGGGCGTGGAAGGTGATGTTGTCCTTACCCATGAAGTAGACGTGCTCGGCGTCGGGGTCGTTCCACCACGCCTTCCACGCGTCGGCGTCGCCGGTGCGCCGGGCCCACTCCACGCTGGCGGAGAAGTAGCCGATCACCGCGTCGAACCATACGTAGAACTTCTTGAGCGGCTGGTCGCGCCAGCCGTCGAGCGGGATCTTGACGCCCCAGTCGAGGTCGCGGGTGATGGGCCGCGGCCTCATGTCGTCGACGAGGTTCCTGGTGAAGTTCAGGACGTTGGGTCGCCACCCCGTCTTCGTGGACAGCCACTTCCCGAGCGCCTCGGTGAACGCGGGCAGGTCGAGGAACAGGTGCTCGGTCTCGACGAACGCCGGCACCTCGCCGTTGATCCGCGACCGCGGGTTGATCAACTCGGCGGCGTCGAGCTGGTTGCCGCAGTTGTCGCACTGGTCGCCCCGGGCCTGCGGGTAACCGCAGATGGGGCAGGTGCCCTCGACGTACCGGTCGGGCAGGGTGCGCCCGGTGGACGGGCTGATCGCGCCCGTGGTGGTTCTCGGGACGATGTAGCCGTTGCGGTGCAGCGCCAGGAAGATCTGCTGCACGACGTCGGCGTGGTTGCCCGTGGTGGTGCGCGTGTAGAGGTCGTAGGTGACGCCGAGCCCGCGCAGGTCCTCCGCGATGACGCGGTGGTACTTGTCCGCGGTCTGCTGCGGCGTCAGGCCCTCCTTCTCGGCCTGCACCAGGATCGGGGTGCCGTGCTCGTCGCTGCCGGAGACCATGAGAACCCGGTTGCCGACCATCCGCTGGTAGCGCGAGAAGACGTCGGAGGGCACACCGATACCGGAGACGTGGCCGATGTGCCGGGGACCGTTGGCGTAGGGCCAGGCCACGGCGGTCAGCACGGGGGAACTCATGGGTCAAGACTAGGCCCAGGGCGCCACCGGGTTCCGCGGGCGCTCAGACCGTGGCCGAGCCCCCGGACCAGGAGATCTCCAGCTTCCCGTCGACGGTGCGCAGGACGATCCCGAGCACTTCGCTCGTGAGGTCGCCATCGGCGCCCGGCTGCACGGGCACGAGCCTGCCGCCGACGGCCCGGAACAGCTCGACGCGGCACGCGTGCGGGTGCGCGACGATCATCTCGCGGACCCCGACCCGGCCGTAGAAGTCAATCTTGTCGTAGGTCTCGTCGCCCTCGGAGCGGATCTCGAGGACGAACTCGGCGCCTTCGACGCCCCGGCGAGGAGGAAGAACTCCGTGGCGAACCGCTGGTGAGGGCCGGGGGCACGAGGTGCAGCAGGCCGTCCCACATCTCGTCACGGCGGTCCAGCCCGAGCCTGCGGCGCTCGTCGAGCATCGCCTGGGGCGCGTCGAGCATGAGGACCCGCATGTGCACAGGGTAGCGAGCCTTTCCATTACCGTGGGAAGGGTGAACGTTGAGGTCACGCCCCTGCCCGGAATCGGCGTGCGCAAGGAGTTCGCCATCCGTGGCGGCAGACGGATCGGCGTGGTCACGCACCGGGACGGAAGGATCGAGCTGATCATCTCCAAGTCGGACGACCCCGACGCCTGCCTCGCGGAGGTGCCGCTCACCGTCGACGAGGCCGGTGCCCTGGCCAACCTGCTCGGTGCCCCCCAGCTCGTCGCCCAGCTCACCGAGGAGCACCGCGACCTGCCCGGCATCCACACCCGCCAGATCCCCGTCGGCCTCCCGTTCGACGGGCGCACGCTGGGCGACACGGCCCTGCGCACCCGCACCGGCGTCTCCGTCGTCGCCGTGATGCGCGCCGGCCAGGTGCACCCGAGCCCCACGCCGGACTTCACCCTGACCGCCGGAGACCTCATGGTCACCGTCGGCACGTCGGAGGGGCTCGACAACGCTGTCAAGATCCTCAAGCGGGGCTGACCGCGGGTGGATCACACCGCGCTGGAACTGATCGAGCTCGGGGCCGTCTTCTTCGGGCTGGGACTGCTGGGCCGCCTCGCCGGGCGGATCGGGTTGTCCCCCATCCCGCTCTACCTGCTCGGCGGCCTCTGCTTCGGCGCAGGCGGACTCGTCCCGCTCAGCGGCATCGAAGGCTTCACCAGCCTCGCGGGCGAGGTCGGCGTCGTGCTCCTGCTCCTGCTGCTCGGGCTGGAGTACTCGGCGGCCGAGCTCGTCACAGGCCTGCGGCGGTCCTGGACGGCAGGGATTCTCGACATCGTCCTCAATGCCGCGCCGGGCGCTGCCGTGGCGCTCGCGCTGGGATGGGGGCCGGTCGGGGCGCTGGTGATGGCCGGTGTCACCTACATCTCGTCGTCGGGGATCGTCGCGAAGGTCCTCTCGGACCTGGGCCGGCTGGGTAACCGCGAAACGCCCGTGGTGCTGTCGATCCTCGTGTTCGAGGACCTCGTGATGGCGCTCTACCTGCCGATCCTCACCGCGGTGCTGATCGGTGTGAGCCTCGTCGGCGGCCTGACCGCGGTCGGGATCTCGGTCGCGGTGCTCGCCGTCGTGCTCGTGGTGGCGCTGCGCTACGGGCGGTTCGTGTCCGCACTCGTCGACTCGCCCGACCGTGAGGTCTTCCTGCTCAAGGTGCTCGGTGCCGCGCTGCTGGTGGCCGGTTTCGCCTCCGCGATGCAGGTCTCGGCGGCCGTCGGGGCGTTCCTGCTGGGCATCGCGATCTCCGGCTCCACGGCCGAGAACGCCACCAAGCTGCTGGAGCCGCTGCGCGACCTGTTCGCCGCGGTGTTCTTCGTGGTGTTCGGGCTCAACACCGACCCGGCGTCGATCCCGCCGGTGCTCGGCTGGGCGGTCGTCCTCGCGGTGTCCACCACGCTGACGAAGCTCGCCACGGGGTGGTGGGCAGCGCGCCGGGTCGGCATCGGGTCACTGGGCCGGGCCCGCGCCGGAGCCGCGCTGGTGGCGCGCGGCGAGTTCTCGATCGTCATCGCCGGGCTGGCCGTCGGCTACGCGGCGGTCGACGAACGCCTCGCCGCCCTCGCCACCACGTACGTGCTGCTCATGGCGGTGATCGGACCGGTGGCCGCCCGCGTGGTGGAGCCTGCGGTGCGCTGGGCACGCGCGAAGCGCCCGTCCACCGCGCCCGCCCCCTCGGCCGGCAACTGACCCGGACCTCGCGACATGGTCACCTGACGCTGATTCGCGAGCCCTGCGAACAGCGATATGTGGCCATGTCGCGGCGTGCCGGTCAGGAGCGGGCGGCGAGCGTGGCCTCGTAGAGATCCCGCTTCGGCACGCCTGCCGCCTGCGCCACCACCGCCACCGCGTCCTTGAGGCGCTCGCCGTCGGCCACCCGCTCCTCGACGGCTCCCACCAGCGACTCGACGGGCGGCGCGGCGGAGGGCGCGGCGCCGGCCAGCACGACCGTGATCTCCCCGCGCACAGGTCCCTCGGCGGCCCACTCCGCAAGCTCGGAGAGCGGGCCGCGGAGCACCTCCTCGTAGGTCTTGGTCAGCTCCCGGCACACGGCGGCGCCCCGCTCGGGGCCTAGCACGTCGACCGCGTCGGCGAGCGTCTCGGCCAGCCGGTGCGGCGACTCGAAGAACACGATCGCCCTCGGCTCCGTGAGCAGCGTGGTGAGCCACCTGCGTCGTTCGCCGGCACGCCGGGGCGCGAAGCCCTCGAAGCAGAACCGCTCGCAGGGCAGACCGGAGAGCACCAGCGCCGTGGTCACCGCGGACGGCCCGGGCAGGCACGTGACGGGCAGCCCCTCGGCCGCCGCCGCCGCGACCAGCCGGTAACCGGGGTCGGACACGGCGGGCATCCCCGCGTCGGTCACCACGAGCACGGTGCGCCCGGCACGGACGTCGTCGAGCAGCCCGGGGAGGCGGGCGGCCTCCACCGCGTCGTAGTGGCTCAGCACCTTGCCCGACACCGTGACACCGAGCGCGGCGGCGAGCGAACGCAGCCGCCTGGTGTCCTCGGCAGCCACCACGTCGGCCGTGGCCAGCGCAGTGAGTAGGCGCGCCGACGCGTCCCCGGCGTCACCCAACGGGGTGGCCGCGAGCACGAGACGGCCGGACACCGGGTCAGCAGACATGGCTGGCAGCCTACGATCGGCGACGTGGCCACCCGCAGCGACGACCGCTCGCGAGCTGTCACAGCCACTCGAGCCACCGCCGACGCCCCCGCGGGCAACCGGCCGATCGGTGATGCTCCCGCGCCCGGCCTGCACCCGGCCGACCCGACGGTCCGGCTGGGCGCCCCGCCACCGACCGACCGGCTCCGCGGCTGGATCGTCGCGATCACCCTGGCGCTCATCGCCGGGGCGGTCCGTTTCGCCGGGCTGGGCCGCCCCACCGACGGCGGCACCCCCGTCTTCGACGAGAAGCACTACGTGCCGCAGGCCTGGCAGATGCTGCGCAACGGCGGGGTCGAGGACAACCCCGGATATGAGTTGGTGGTGCACCCGCCGCTGGGCAAGCAGCTCATCGCGCTCGGGGAGTTCTTCTTCGGCTACGACGGGTTCGGCTGGCGCGCGGCCGCGGCACTGTCCGGCACGCTGATGGTGCTGCTGATCGTGCGGGTCGGGCGCAGGCTCACCCGTTCCACGCTGCTCGGCGCCATCGCCGGGGTGCTGCTGATCTGCGACGGCCTGTCGCACGTGCAGTCGCGCATGGGCATGCTCGACGTGTTCTCGGCCCTGTTCGTGCTGGCGGCGTTCGCCACGCTCGTCCGCGACCGCGACGACGTGCGTGCCCGGCTGGCGATCGTGATCACCGAGGGCCGGATCCACGACTCGCCGTACGGTCCGCGGCTGGGGGTGCGGTGGTGGCGCTTCGCCACCGGCGTGCTGCTCGGGCTGGGGTGCGCGGTCAAGTGGTCGGGCGTCTACTGGCTCGCGGCCTTCGCCGTGCTCGCCGTGTTCTGGGACCTCACGGCCCGGCGCGCCGCAGGCGTCGAGCGGCCGTGGCTGGGCACGCTACGGCGGGACCTCGCACCCGCGCTCTGGGCGCTGGCCCTGATCCCGGTGGTGGCCTACCTGGCGGCGTGGTGGGCCTGGTTCGGCAGCGAGACCTCCATCGACCGGTACGCCGTCGGCGTGAAGGTGGGTACCGGCGGAGCCTGGTCGTTCGTCCCCGACGCGCTGCGCGGGCTCTGGTACTACAGCAGCAAGGTGCTGGAGTTCCACACCGGACTCACCACGCAGGCCAGCGGCGTGCACCCGTGGGAGTCCAAGCCCTGGACCTGGCCGATGGGCCTGCGTCCGATGCTCTACTACTACTCATCGGGCAGCCAGATCACCGGCTGCGGTGCCTCGTCGTGCATCAGCGCCGTGATGCTGATCGGCACACCCGCGTTGTGGTGGCCGTCGCTCGGGGTGTTCGCCTGGTCGTTGTGGCGCATCTTCACCGGCTTCGACTGGCGCTACTGCGCCGTGGTGGTCGGCTACGCGGCCGGCATCCTGCCGTGGTTCGCCGACATCAACCGCCAGATGTACTTCTTCTACATGACCCCCGTGGTGCCGTTCCTGATCCTCGGCACGGCGCTGGTGATGGGCGAGATCCTGGGCAGGGCGAACGCGTCACGCGAGCGCCGGCAGACGGGCCTGCTGGTCGTCGGCCTGTGGGTGGGCGGGGTCGTCGCCAACTTCATCTGGCTGTGGCCGATCCTGGTCGGCGAGCCGATCACCGCGGAGATGTGGGACGCACAGCTGTGGCTGCCGTCCTGGCGCGCCTGACCGCCGGTCATGCCACCGCGAGCAGCACGCTCGCCCCGAGCGCGAGCCCGGCGCTCACCAACTGCATCGCGGTGAGCCGTTCGCGGAGCACCACGCGCGCCAGCAGCACGACCACCACCGGGTAGAGCGACACCACCACGGCGCTCACTGCCAGGTCCCCGAGCCGGGCGGAGAGCAGGAACAGCACGTTGGCGACGCTGTCGAAGACGCCACTGACGATCATCCAGCGCACAGGCAGCGGCGTGGGCGCCGGCACGGACACCGGCGGGGCCGCGCCGACGGTCTGGCGGTTCCGGGCGACCGGGCGGATCCCCGGGCGCAGCGGCAGCCGGTGCCGCAGCACCAGTGCGCCCACGACCATCACCGAGACGACCCGGCCCGCGAGCAGCGGCCAGAGCCCGGAGTCGTCCGGTGTCGACGCGAGGCCGACGAAGAACAGGCCGAAGCCGACGCCCGCGGCGAGACCGAGCACGACACCGGTGGTCGCCGCGGCGTCCCGGCGGGTGCCCGCGGTGGCCATCAGGATGGCCACCAGCGCCACGACGATCGCCACCACCGTGAGCGTCCCGAGGCGCTCCCCGGTGAGCACGCCGACCGCGAGCGGGAGCCCGGCGCCGACCACCGAGGACAGCGGCGCGACCACCCCCATCGGGCCGACCGCGAGCGCGCGCAGGTAGAGCAGCAGCCCGGTGGTGCCGCCGACGGCGGCGAGCGCACCGAGGCCGATCGCGGCGGCCGACGGCCGGCCGGGCAGCAGCCACGCCGCGGGCAGCAGGGTCAGCAGCCCGGCGGCCTGCGCCACCAGCGTCACGACGAGGACGGGGGCGCGCCGGGCGGCGAGTCCGCCCGCGAAGTCGGCCACGCCGTAGGACAGCGCCGCCGGGAGCGCGACAGGGACGGACATCAGACCTCAGTTCAGTAGAACGTACCCAGAAGGCCAACACACTGGACGGTAGTTCGAGGCGGCGGGAAGTACAACCAACTATCCGGCGCAGTACGGCAGACTGACCGACGTGCAGTCTCCCGAGGATGTGGCCACCGCGGTCGGCCGCAACGTCCGCTCCCTGCGCCAGCAGCGGCGGATGACCATCGACGCGCTCGCCGCCGCAGCGGGCGTCAGCCGGGGCACGGTGATCCAGATCGAGACGGCCCGCGGCAACCCGAGCATCGCCACCCTGGTCGGGCTGGCCGCGGCGCTGCGGGTCGGGGTGGCCTCGCTCGTCGACGGGGACGTCGAGCCGCGGGTCGTCGTCCGCCGCGCGGCGGAGGCGGCCCGCCTGTGGGGCAGCGCGTCGGGCAGCAACGCCATCTTCCGGATCGGCACCGACCCGCCCGACGTCGTCGAACTGTGGGACTGGACGCTGCACCCGGGCGACGGCTTCGACGGGGAGGCGCACCCCATGGGTACCCGCGAGGTCCTCTCGGTGCTGTCCGGCCGCCTCACCGTGCGCGTGGGCACCGCCGTCCAGCACCTGGAGGCAGGCGACTCCGTGCTCTTCCAGGCCCACGCCCCGCACCGGTACAGCAACGACGCGCCCGCCGGCAGCGGCGCCGACCCGGTGCGGTTCGTCATGGTCGTCCTGCAACCCGGCGATGCCGGCCTCGTCCCGGTCACGAGCATCGCGGAGGCCGAGATCCCGCTCCCGTGATCAGCAGCCGTCGGCCCGCAGCGGCCGGTGCACCGGGTCGACGGCGAGCGTCACCCCTTCCACCTCCGAGCGGTACATGCAGCCGCCGCTCGTGCGCACCTCGACGGTGTCGGAGTCGACGAACCGGACTTCAGCGGGGGCCGGCGCCTCCTCCACCCCCTGGTAGACGATCGACTCCTGCTCGAACGGCCCGTTGCCGGCACGGATCACCACCGCGTAGATGGGGTCGATGGCGTAGGGCGCCCCCTCCACCACCACCAGGCGCCGGCCACCGTCGGCCACCTCGGACACCGTCCGGTCGATCCCCGCCACCTGCGACGCGGTCCACACCACGGTCGCCCAGCCGAGTACGGCGATCGTGCCCACCGCCAGCACCAGCACGCGCGCCAGGCCCCCGCGGACGGCCACGGCGAACGCCGACGTGAGCAGCAGGAGCGCGAGCAGCACCAGCCCCGCCGTGAACCATCGCGCGTGGCGCAGGTGGAACGGATCGGCGACCGCCAGCGCGGCGAGCCCACCCACGATCAGGGCGAGCACGGCAAGGATGACGGTACGGCGGAATCTCGGCACCGGATGATTCTCCCGGACGGTGCTCGAGAGCCTCCTCGCAGATGCCGTGCCGCTCAGTCCGTCAGCAGCAGCGTGTAGAGGCTCACGATGAGACCGTCCCTCACCAGGGCGATGTCGGCCCCCTGCACGACAGGCTGTTGCCCTTCCGGACCGAAGTTCCAAGGGAGGTAGCCGAGGTCGCGGACGACGTGGACCGGCCCACCCGGCGTGAAGACGAAGCCCGGTGACGCGTCGAGGAGTGCCCGGGCCTTCGCATCGAGAGCCTCGTGCCCGGTGACGGTGGCCTCCGGGTCGGAGAACTCGACCTCGGGAGCGTGGATCCGCGCGATGGCCGCTCGCCGTCGATCGGCGTCCCGCTCGTTGAAGACCTCACCCAGGTTCCCCAGCATGAGCTCCGCGATCGATGCCATCGCTCACCGCTCCCGTCGAATGCAGAAAACCCGGCAGCTTCCGCTGCCGGGTCCGGTTGATTCGGTGGAGCTGAGGGGAATCGAACCCCTGACCTACTCGATGCGAACGAGTCGCGCTACCAACTGCGCCACAGCCCCGTGTCCGCCGTTTCCGCCGGACGAAGAAACCCTATCAGCCGGTCACTCCCCTGCCGCACGGCGGTAGTCGGGGCGGGCCGGCCCCGCGAGGTCGTGCAGTTCGAGATCAGCCTCGCTGGCCTCGACCAGGGCCGTTCCCGCCGGGAGGGGTGGTGGCGGGGCCGGGAGCAGGCGGGGCAGCGCGGGCTCGCCCTCCAGGGGGTCGGGCAGCGGGTCCGCCGCGTCGGCGTGGCGGCCCGGCCCGGTCCGCAGCAGTTCGCCCGTCCCGCGCACCCGCTCCGACCGGTCCCGGACGGGCCCGTCCTCGTGGTGGCCGGGACCGGTCTCGTCGGGATCGGCATCGTGGTGCTCGTCGGGGTACCCGTCGCCGTCGCTGCCCTCGTCGTACCGGTCGTGCTCGTCGTCGTGCCGGTCGGCCGCGGGCCGCCGGATCGCCTCCCGCCCTCGGCGCGCCCACTCGTCCAGCTCGGGGTCGTCGGCGGACTGCGCGCGGCGGGTGCCCGCCATCCTCGCGGCCCGGCGCTCGCGGATCGCCTCCTCCAGACGCACCTGGCGGCGCAGGTAGACGAGGTATCCGATGAGCATGACGTCGACCACGCCGTGCAGCCACCAGACCGTCGGCACGGAGATCGCGGCGACCACTCCGGTGACGAGCGCGACGATCAGCATCGTGAGCACGACCCGCTGCCGGAACGCGTACCGGGCACGCGCGGCGAGGGCGGCGGCCTCGGGGTCGAACCCGCCCCGGCCGGGGCGGTACCGCGGCGGCGGGCGCTCCCACTCGCGGTCGTCGTCGTACGCCTCGTCGTCCCGGTCCTCGTCGGCGTCCTCGTGGTCCGTCCGGGCGCTCGGGGTGTCTTCGTCCTCCACCTCGTCCACGTCGTCCACGTCCACCTCCAGTTCGCGGCTCACATCCGGACCGTGACGCTGCCGTGGCCGCTCGAGCACCCGCCCGGAGAGCGCTGCCACAGTGGGCCGAGCCACCTCCTGGCGGTGTCGCGCGACCGCGGGCACGAGGATCAGCAACCAGAGCACAACCAGGCTCGCGAAGATCATCGAGCTCGGCACGGCTGCTTCCTCCCCACGGCGCAGTCCGGTAACGATCCCGGTCTCCCCAACCAAGATCGCTCCCCAACGTCCAACGGTAGTGAGCAAGTGCGGGGTACGGGCGGCGACGCGCCGTGGCGGCCGGGTTCACTCCTGTGCAACAGGGTGTCCTTGTGACGGATGTGAACCTTGTGAGGACATGAAGACCACGCGTTGGTCGCAGAGCGTGGTCAGACCCGTTCGGCCCGGCCGGACGCGACCACCCGGCCCGTGAGGCCGCCCGGACCGAGTTCCTCGACCGTGAGCGCGAAGCAGCAATGGTCCCGCCAAGCGCCGTCGACGTCCAGATAGCGCTGGAAGAGACCCTCCCGGCGGAACCCGAGCTTCTCCAGCACCCGGAGGCTCGCGATGTTCTCCGGCCGGACCGTGGCCTCCAGCCGGTGCAGGCCGACCCGGCTGAAGCAGTGGTCCACCACCTGCGCCGTGGCGGCCGTGGTCACGCCGTGGCCGGCCACGGCGGAGTCGACCCAGTATCCGACGTACGCCGAGAGCAGCGGTTCGCGCACGATGTTGCCGACCATCACCTGCCCGACGAAGCGCCCGTCGAGCGTGATCGCGAACGGCAGCACGGCTCCTCGCCTCCCGGCCCCCCGCAGCTGCAGCCAGCGGGCCGGCCACTCGCTCACGGCATGCCGTTGTGCCCAGCCCCCCGGCGTCGTCGGCTCCCACGGCGCGAGGTAGCCCTCGTCGCGGATCCGGATGGCCGACCACGTGCCGGCGTCGCGCAGCCGTACCGGCCGCAGCGCCACCACACCGGCCGGGACCCGGAGTGCGCCGAACGACGCGGGCCAGCCGGGGTGGCGTCCGGTGATCGGAGCCGGGTAGGCATGGGCCATCGCCGGCTCAGGCCGGAGCCGGCAGGAACGCCACACTGACCACCTCGTCCACTGTGGCCTCGGTGACGTGCTCCGGCAAGATGATCAGCCCGTTGGCATCGGAGATCGACGACAACAGGTGCGTACCGGACGTGCCGAGCGGCTGGACGAGGTAGTCACCGGTGGCCTCCTCGCGCAGCAGCCTGCCGCGCAGGTACCCCCGTCGGCCCGCGACGGAGCTGACCGGCGAGGTGAGCCGGGCCGACAGCGTGCGCCGGTGCGGGTCGGTGCGACCGAGCGCCAGCCGCACCAGCGGGCGCACCATCACCTCGAACAGGAGCAGGGCCGTGGCGGGGTACGAGGGGAACAGGAAGGTCGGGACGCCGTCCGGGCCGAACCGCCCGAACCCCTGGGTGGATCCCGGATGCATTGCAACGCGCGTGATGTCGAGGTCGCCGAGCCCGGTGAACGCGGCGTGCACCTCGGCGCCCGCTGCCCCGCCGACTGATCCGCACACCACGATCACGTCGCTGAACGGGAGCCTGCCCTGGATCGCGGTGCTGACGTCACGGGCGTCGGCGCGGACGAGACCGGCCCTCGACGTCTCCGCTCCGGCCTCGCGGGCGGCGGCGGTGAGCGCGTGGGAGCAGACGTCGGCCACCTGCCCGGCGCCCGGGGTGCGCGCCAGATCCACGAGCTCGTCGCCCACGGAGATCACCGAGACCCGCGGCTTCGGGTGGACGAGCACCTTGTCGCGGCCCGCGGCGGCGAGCATGGCCACCTGCGCCGCGCCGATCACCGAGTCGCGGCGCACGACCACGTCACCGGGCTGCACGTCCTCGCCGACCCGCCGCACGAACGCGGCCGACGGCACGCCCTGGTGCACCGACAGCCGCGCGCTGCCCGCATCGGTGTATCCGATCGGGACGACGGCGTCGGCCAGGGTCGGCAGCGGCGCCCCGGCCGCCACCCGTACCGCCTGCCTCGGCTGCAGCCGCAGCGGCTGCCGCGACCCGGCCGGGATCTCCCCGACCACCGGCACCGAGACCGGCTCGTGCTCGGTCGCTCCGGCGAGGTCGACGCTGCGCACGGCGTAACCGTCGATCGCCGCCTGGTCGAAACCGGGCAGCGGCCGTGCCGCCACCACCTCCTCCGCACACCGCAGCCCGTGCGCCTCGGAGATGGCCACCCGCACGGGAGCCGGCTTGACCGCGCTCGTCAGCACCCGCTCGAGCTGCTCGTCGACCGATCGCACGGGTTGTCAGCCGTTCAGGCGGCTGGTCAGCCAGGCGCGGAGGTCGGCACCGTAGTCCGGGTCGTCGAGGGCGAAGTCGACGAACGCCCGCGCGTAGCCGCCCGGGTTGCCCAGGTCGTGCCGGCCACCGCGGTGCACCACCACGTGCACGGGGTGACCCTCGGAGATCAGCAGTGCGACCGCGTCGGTGAGCTGCAGCTCCCCACCGGCGCCGGGGGTGATGCGGTCGAGTGCGTCGAAGATCGCGCGGTCCAGCAGGTAGCGCCCGGCGGCGGCGTACGTGGAGGGCGCCTCCTCCGGCGCGGGCTTCTCCACCATCCCGTGCACCCGCTTGACGTCGCCGTCGTCGGTGTCCGTCACCTCGAACACGCCGTACGCCGAGATCTGCTCGCGCGGGACGTCGAAGGCGCAGAGCACGCTTCCGCCGTACTGCGCACGCACCTCCGCCATCTTCGCGAGCACGCCGGTCGGCAGGACCAGGTCGTCGGGCAGCAGGACCGCGAAGGCCTCCTCGTCGGGGCCGATGGCGTCACGCGCGCAGCCGACGGCGTGACCGAGGCCCTTCGGCTCGTCCTGGGTGACCGCGCGCACCGCGATCAGCTCGTGGGCGCGGCGGACCTTGGCGACCAGCTTCTCCTTGCCCCGCGCGTGGAGCTCCTTCTCCAGCTCGGAGGAGTCGGCGAAATGCGCGACGACCGCGTCCTTGCCCGGGGAGATGACGATCAGCAGCTGCTCGGCTCCGGCTTCGGCGGCTTCGGCGGCCACCAGCTCGATGCCCGGCGTGTCGACGACGGGCAGCAGTTCCTTGGGCACGGTCTTGGTCGTGGGCAGGAACCGAGTGCCCAGACCCGCGGCCGGAACCACGGCCGAGCGGAACGGCAGCGTGGTGGATGCCGAGGGGTCGGTCGTAGCCTCTCTCATGGTCGGCGAGCCTATCGGCGCCGGTAGCGTGGCCGCGTGACGGCACGCGCGAATCGGACCGAACGGGCGGTCGTCGCGGAGAAGAACCGTTGGCGTGCCCGCATCGTCGCGGCCCGCCGTGCTCTTCCGGCCGAGGTGCGCGCCGCCCGGGCGGTGGCGCTCGCCGAGGCGGCGGTGGGGCTCGCGGCGACCACGGGTGGGCCGGTCTGCGCCTACCTGCCGGTCGGCCTCGAGCCCGGCTCGCCCGAGCTGGTGGCCGCCCTGCACGAGGCAGGCCACGAGGTGCTGCTCCCGGTGGTACCCGCGGCACCGGGAGCGCTCGACTGGGCCCGGTACGACGGCGCGGCGAGCGTCGGCGCCGGCCCACTCGGGCTGCGGGAGCCGACCGGGCCGCGGCGCGGGGCGGCCACGATCGCCGCGGCCCGCCTGGTGCTGGTGCCTGCGCTGGCCGCGGACCGCAGCGGCCGCAGGCTCGGCCGGGGCGGCGGCTACTACGACCGCACGCTGCCGCTCGCGACCGCCGGGGTCCCGCTCGTGGTGGTGCTCAACGACGAGGAGCTGGTGTCCGAGCTGCCCGCCGAACCGCACGACCGGCTGGTGACGGCCGCGCTCCTCGCCGACGCTGGTCACACTCCGCTCGGCGGGGCTCCTCTGGGGAACAGGGCGTGATCCGGGAGAGTTATGCTGGCACTCAGTGCGTTCGAGTGCCAGCTCGTCGAGTGCCAGTCCGGAGGGACACGTGCCGACCTACCAGTACGCCTGCACCGCCTGCGACCACCGGTTCGAGGCAGTGCAGTCCTTCAGCGACCCGTCGCTGACCGATTGCCCCGTGTGCTCCGGGCGCCTTCGCAAGGTGTTCTCGTCCGTCGGGATCGTGTTCAAGGGCAGCGGCTTCTACCGCACCGACAGCCGGGCGGGCACCACCGCGTCCGAGTCGGCCAAGAGCGACACGAAGACCGAGACGAAGAGCGAGGCCAAGTCCGAGTCCAATGGCTCCGGCTCCTCCTCCAGCAGCAGCAGCAAGGAGAGCTCCTCGTCGAGCAGCTCGTCCTCCAGCAGCGCTCCGGCCGCCGCAGCCTCCTGACCGGTCCGGCCGGGGGGTTGTCCACATCCCGGTCCGGTTGTCCACAGGTCCGGTGATCGGCCGGTTCCAGCGGTGACCGCGCTCTAACGTCGATGCCATGACGAGAGCCCGGCTCGCTCCGCGCCTGCGGGATCGCCTCGGCGCAGCGCTGGCCGGTCCCGGGTGGCGCAGGCTGGCCCTGCTCCGCCGAGCCGCAGCGGCGGTGCTCGCCACCGCCGCGCTCGTGCTGGCCCTCGCGCCCCGCACCGACGCGGGCGGCACCCCGCTGGTGGTCACCACGGCCGACCTCCCGGCGGGCAGCACGTTGCGTGCCGAACATCTCGCCGTCCGCGAGTGGCCCGCCGCGCTCGCCCCCGCAGGTTCGGTACGCGCGGTGGCTGACGCCGAGGGTCGAGTACTCGTCGGGGCCGCACGTCCCGGCGAGCCCCTCACCGACGTGCGGTTCGCCGGTGCGGGCCTCGCCGCGGGCGGCGGTGGCGGAGCGGCCGTGCCCGTCCGGCTGGCCGACGCCGGCGTCGCAGCTGTGCTCGTGCCGGGCAACCGCGTCGACGTCGTCACCGTCGGGGCGCACACCGACGAGCCGCTCGTGCTCGCCGCAGGCGCCACGGTGCTGGCCGTGTTGCCGGAGGACGGCGGATCCTCCGGGCGGCTGGTGCTCGTCGGGGCGCCGCCGGGGCAAGCGGCACGGGTGGCAGCCGCCTCGCTCACCGAGCAGGTCGCCGTTACCCTCCGCTAGCGTGATCAAGGGTTTAAAGGACTTCGTCCTGCGCGGCAACGTCGTCGACCTTGCCGTTGCCGTGGTGATCGGCGCGGCATTCGGCTCGATCGTCACCGCCTTCACCAGCGGCATCATCCAACCGTTGATCAACGCGGTCACGCCACCGAGCAGCCCCGGCTTCGGAGTGCAGTTGGTCGGTGGGAAGGAGAGCACCTACATCGACTTCGCGGCCGTCCTCAGCGCGGCGCTCAACTTCGTCATCGTCGCCGCGGTGGTGTACTTCGTGATCGTCTACCCGCTCACGGCGCTGCAGGAACGGCGCAGGCGCGGGATCGAGCCCGGGCCTGCCGCTCCCACCGACGTCGAACTGCTCACCGAGATCCGCGACCTGCTGCGCGCCCAGCAGCGCAGCAGCTGAGATCAGTCCCGGTCGTGGTGCGGCGGCCGGTTGACGATCAGTTCCTCGTCGGCGACCGCGGCGGCCGGCTCGTCACGGTCGTCCCGCTCGTCGGCGGTGGTGGACGGCAGGACGTCCCCGAACACCTCGTCGAGCCTGCGTCGCGCCCGATCCGACATTTCCACCCCACCATCCTGCACCGGTGATGCCACCATGGGGGGATGGGACTCACGGAGAAAGCCAAGGAGTTCGCGGACGTCGCTCTGGAGAAGGCGGGGGTGTACTCGGAGAAGGCTGCCGTCAAGGCCGCCGAGCTCTCCGATGCGGCACGGGAGAAGGCCCCCGGCTACCTCGACCGCGCCGCCGATGCGGCGGGCCGGGCCGTCGACACCGCGGCCGCCAAGGTGGACAAGGCCACGGGCGGCCGCTACCACGAGAAGATCGAGGGCGTCACGGCGAAGGTGGGCGAGTCGCTCGACAGGCGGCCGGGCACCGAAGCGCCCGGATCCCCGGCAACCGGCACCACAACAACCGGCACCGTCGTCGACGAGCCGGCCGGCCCGGTGATCGTGCCGCCCGTCCCGGGCGACGTCGCCGGGCAGACGGGCGGGCCGATCACGCCGGCGGCCACCAACCCGGAGGCCACCGACGCCGACGGTCGCGGCGGACCCGCTACCGGCGGACCGGGCACCATCCCCGGCCCGACCGGCTGACCGCCTGCCGGGGCTCCCGGCGCGCGGGCGCGGTCAGCCGAGCCCGGACAGCTCCGAGATCACGTGTCCCACGAGCGGTGTGAGCGTGGCCATCCCGTCGCGCACGGCAGCGCGGGACGGGGCCAGGTTCACCACGAGGGTGCTGCCGGACACGCCGACGAGGCCGCGGGACAGCCCGGCGTCCACCGCGCCCGCGGCGAGCCCGGAGGCACGGATGGCCTCGGCGATGCCGGGGATCGGCCGATCGAGCACGCCTGCGGTGGCGTCGGCGGTGACGTCGCGCGGCGACACGCCGGTGCCTCCGACGGTGACCACCAGGTCGACCCCGCCGATCACCGCCGTGTTGAGCGCGTTGCGGATCGCCACCGGGTCGCCCGGCACGACCACCACCGCGTCGACCACGAGCTTGGCCTCCTCGAGCAGTTCGGTGACCAGCGGTCCGATGGCATCCTCGCGTTCCCCGTGGCTCACCCGGTCGTCCACGATCACCGCGAGAGCTCGACCGATCTGAGGCGGCGCCATCTCCATGGCGCTCACCGTAGCGGGACCCGCGGGGGTGCCCGGCCACCACGTCTTCTTACCGACCGCGAACAGGCGGTCGCGCACGGCCGGGAGCGGGGCGCGAGCCGCCTAGCATCGTCAGGTGCGCATCCTGATCACGGGCGGAGCCGGGTTCATCGGCTCGCACGTCGCCGACCTGCTCGCCGCCGAGGGGCACGACATCGTGCTGCTCGACGCGCTCCTCCCCCAGGCTCACGGCGGGTCGGAGGTGCCGGAGTGGACACGCGACCACGAGTTCGTCCACGGTGACGTGCGCGACGACGCCCTGCTGGCCCGCCTGCTGCCCGGCGTCGACGCCGTCTGTCATCAGGCGGCGATGGTGGGGCACGGTGTCGACCCGTCGGATGCGCCCGCCTATGCCGGTCACAACGACTACGGCACCGCGGTGCTGCTCGCCGCGATGCACGCGGCCGGGATCGCCCGGCTGGTGCTGGCGGGGTCGATGGTGGTGTACGGCGAGGGGCACTACGAGTGTCCCGAACACGGGTCGGTGCGCCCCGGCCCTCGACGGAACGAGGATCTGGACGCCGGCCGGTACGAGCCCCCCTGCCCGCTCTGCGGGCGAGCGCTCGCGCCCGGCCTCGTCCCCGAGGACGCTCCGCTCGACCCGCGTTCCACGTACGCGGCCACCAAGCTCGCCCAGGAGCATCTCGCGGCCGCGTGGGCCCGGCAGACCGGCGGCTCGGTGTGGTCGCTGCGCTACCACAACGTCTACGGCCCCCGGATGCCCCGCGACACCCCCTACGCGGGCGTCGCGTCGATCTTCCGGTCGGCGCTGGCGCGCGGGGAGGCCCCCCGGGTGCTGGAGGACGGCCGCCAGCGCCGCGACTTCGTGCACGTCACCGACGTGGCGGCGGCCAACGCGCTGGCTCTCGGACGCCCGGCGGGCGACGGCGTGCTGGTGCCGGTCAACGTGTGCTCCGGCGAGCCGCACACGATCGGTGACCTGGCCACGACCCTGTCCGCCGCCGTGGACGGTCCGCCGCCGATCATCGCGGGGGGCAGCAGACCAGGCGACGTCCGGCACGTGGTGGCCGACCCCGCCCGCGCCGGTGCACTGCTGGGCTTCCGGGCCGCGGTCTCGTTCGACGACGGCGTGCGGGCGTTCGCGGGCGAGCCGCTGCGCCGCTCCGTCGCTCCGGCCTGACCCCGTCGGTGGCGGGCGACCGCGGTCAGCGGCCGCCGCCCACCGACGCCAACGGGAGTTGCACCTCGAACCGGCAGCCGGGGCCGTGGTTGTGGGCGTGGATCACCCCGTCGTGCGCCTGGACGAGCCCGCGGGCGATCGCGAGCCCGAGTCCACCGCCGGACCGCTCCTCCGGCGTACGGGCGACGACGCCGCGGAAGGCGACGTCGAACACCCGCTCCAGGTCCTCCTCGGGGATGCCGCCGCAGGCGTCGTCGACGCGCAGCCAGGCCCTGTCGCCGGTGACCCCGGCCGCCACGACGACGGCGCCGTCGGGAGGTGTGTGCCGGATCGCGTTGGACAGCAGGTTGCGCACCACGCGCGCCAGTTCGGGGTCGCTGCCCAGCACCACCGGCCACATGCCGTGCTCCTCGGCCCGCACGACGACGCCCTTGCGGGCTGCGGCCACCCCTTCGACGGCCACGGCCTCGGACACGACCTCCTGCAGCGGCACCGCCGACAGCGTCAGCTGCAGCGCCCCGGAGGTGATCCGGGAGAGCTGGAACAGGTCGTCCACCATCCCGGAGAGGCGCACGGTCTCCCCGCGGATCCGCCGGGCGTACTCGGCCACCTCGTCGGGTTCGGCCACGACGCCGTCGGCCAGCGCCTCGCTCATCGCCCGGATGCCGGCGAGCGGGGTGCGCAGGTCGTGGCTGATCCAGGCGACCAGCTCGCGGCGGGACGCCTCGGCGGCCCGCTCGGCGTCGCGGGCCTCGTGCAGCCACATGACGTCGCTGGCGATCCCTCGCCCGAGCATCATCGCCGCGGGCACCGTGACGACCGCGACCGCACCGCACACGACGACGGCGCCTGCGAGCTGCGGGGAGTACATGAAGCCGCTGACCCCGATCACACCGACCAGTGCGGCGAGCACCGGCACGAGCACGAGCACGGTGACCGCCGCCGTGATCGAGCGGCGGCGCATCCGGTGCAACAGCAGCGCACCGAGAGCGGCCACCGGCACGGAGAACGCCAGTGCCACCGGAACCACCGCGTGCAGCTGCTCCGTCATGCCGGCGTGTTCCCGTCGTAGCGGTAGCCGACCCCCCACACGGTGGCGATGCGCGTGGGCTTCGTCGGGTCGGTCTCGATCTTCTCCCGCAACCTGCGCACGTGGACGGTGACCGTGGACTGGTCGCCGAAGTTCCAGCCCCAGACCTGCTCCAGCAGCTCCGCGCGGGTGAAGACCTGACCGGGCCTGCGCACCAGGAACGCCAGCAGGTCGAACTCCCGCACGGTCAGCGCCAGCGGACGCTCGCCGAGGAAGGCACGCCTGCCCGCGACGTCGACACTCAGGTCACCGTCCACCACGAGCGCGGTGCCGGCCTCCCGCCCGGGAAGCTCCCGGGACCTGCGCAGCACCGACGCCACCCGCAGCACCAGCTCCCGGGGGCTGAACGGCTTCGTCACGTAGTCGTCGGCGCCCAGCTCGAGGCCGAGGACACGGTCCTCCTCCTCGCCGAGAGCGGTGAGCATCACGATCGGCAGGTCGGTGCGCTCTCGGCGCAGCCGGCGGCAGACCTCCAGGCCGCCGAGGCGGGGCAGCATGAGGTCGAGGATCACGACGTCCGGGACGCGCCCCGCCACGGCGCGCAGCGCCTGCTCGCCGTCGCCCGCCACCTCGATGCGATAGCCCGCGCGGTCGAGGTAGCGCGTCACCACGTCCCGCACGGTCACGTCGTCGTCGACGACCAGGGCCAACGGCTGGTCTGTCATCGCAGTCTCCGCACCTCACGAGGCTAACCGCGCACATCCTGCACAGACGGCGACGACGACGACGTCACCGATCGGTAAGCGGGAACGGCCCGCCTGACTGACCGGCTCTCCCTACCGTCAACGGCATGCCTCGTCCGGTCGATGTCATCCTCCCGTGTCTCGATGAGGCACAGGCGCTCCCCGGTGTGCTCGCCGCGCTACCGGAGGGTTTCCACCCGATCGTGGTGGACAACGGGTCCACCGACGGTACGCCGCAGGTCGCGGCGGCCCTGGGCGCCACCGTGCTCCATGAGCCGCGCCGCGGGTACGGCGCGGCCGTCCACACCGGACTTGTGGGGGCCACCGCTGAGGTCGTCGCGTTCCTCGACGCCGACGGCTCCCTCGACCCCGGTGCGCTCCCCGCGATGGTCGCGCTGCTCGATGTGGACGGACCGGGCGCTGACCTCGTGGTCGGGCGCCGGTGTCCCGTCGGCCGGGGCGCCTGGCCGTGGCACGCGCGCGCCGGGAACGTCGTGATCGCCGCGCTGCTGCGCCGCCGTGGCGTCCCGGTGCACGACATCGCCCCGATCCGGGTGGCGCGCCGCACCGCCCTGCTGGATCTGGGTATCGCGGACCGTGCGTTCGGCTATCCCCTCGAGCTCCTGCTGAGGGCGGGCGCGGCCGGCTGGCGGTTCACCGAGGTCGACGTGGGCTACCGGCCGCGCACCGGCGGCCGGTCGAAGGTGTCGGGTTCGGTGCGGGGCACCCTCCGGGCCGCCCGGGACATGGCGTCGGTGCTGCGATGACCGCGATCCTGGTGCTCGCCAAGGCTCCCGAGCCGGGCCGGGTGAAGACGCGGCTCTGCCCGCCCCTGTGTCCGGAGCAGGCCGCGGAGCTGGCCGCTGCCGCGCTGCTCGACACCATCACGGCCGCGGCGACCGTGCCCGGCGCCCGGCTGGTCGTCGTGCTCACGGGCCTGCTGCACCGGGCCGCGCGGGGCACCGAACTGGCCACGGCACTGCGAGAGGTCGCTGTGCTCCCGCAACGCGGCGACGGGCTCGGCGAACGGATCGCGGCTGCCCACTGCGACGCCGCGGCGCTGTTCCCCGGGCAGCCCACCCTCCAGATCGGAATGGACACCCCGCAACTCGACGCACCGCGGCTCGCGGCAGCGGCGGCCGCACTGGCCCGGCCCGGGGTGGACGCGGTGCTCGGCCCCGCCGTGGACGGGGGCTGGTGGGGGCTCGGCCTGCGCAGGCCGGCGGACGCCGCGCTCGTGGCCGCGGTGCCGACCTCACGCGCCGACACCGGCGAACGCACCGAGATGGCGTTGCGCGGCGCGGGCCTCACCGTGTCACTGCTCCCCGAGCTGTCCGATGTCGACACCGCCGCTGACGCGCTCGCGATGGCCGTAGCGGCCCCGCACACCCGCTTCGCTGCCGCCGTCACAGGGCTGCCGCCCGGCCTGCTGGCCCGCGGGACGTCGGCCGAGCCGACAGAGCGGCGCCCGGCATGACGACCGCGGTGTTCGCGCCTGCACTCGCCAGGCCCGGGGTCGAGTTGCTACGCAGTGACGGTGGCAGCGCGACGCTGGACACCGATCGCTGGCGGAGCGCGGCGGCGGGCGAGGACAGCTGGCTGCTCGGACGCTGCCACGGGCCGACGCTCGACCTGGGTTGCGGCCCGGGCAGGCTGATCGAGGGACTGGCCGCCCGCGGCGTTCCCGCGCTCGGCGTGGACGTGGCGGCGGAGGCGGTTGCCCAGTGCCACCGCCGCGGGGCCGAGGTGCTGCACGCCGACCTGTTCGGTCCGCTGCCCGGTGAGGGAACGTGGTCGCACGTCCTGCTGGCGGACGGCAACCTCGGCATCGGTGGCGACCCGGTGGCCCTGCTGCGGCGGACCGCCTCGCTGATCGGACCGGACGGCACCGTGCTCGTCGAGCTGGATGCCACCGAGCCCGGGCTGTGGCAGGGACTGGTGCGGCTGCGCTGGGACCATGGTGCGGGCCGGACGGAGCTGAGCAACCCGTTCCCGTGGGCAGCCGCCGGCGTGGCTGCGCTCCCCGGCATCGCCCGCCGGGCCGCCCTACGGCCGACCGTGCTCTACCGCGGGCAGCGCACCTTCGCGGAGCTGGTGGCCCGGTCTTGAATCGCGCCGGCGCTGGGAGGGGGTGCCGGCGCCGACGCGATCCATCAGTCCCTACCCGCGGGGCACCGCAGGCGGGACGTTCGAAACGGAATCATCTTCAGACCGCTCTCGTCAACCACTGCGAGCACATGAGCGGTCACTGTCAGGACGCCGCGCCCAATGTCACCGAAACCGACCGGTCGGCGAGCTGGACGTCGACCACCTCACCTGGCGCCCTGGACCGCACCGCGGCCTGCAGGCCGTCACCGGCGAGAATGCGCTGCCCGTCGAACGCGACGACGAGGTCGCCCGCCTTGATCCCGGCGGCCTCGGCCGCGCTGCCCGGTGTGACGCCCTGGATCCGCGCTCCCGAGACCTGCGGGTCGTCCCCGACGGTGACCCCCAGGACGGCCCGGGATGCCTTGCCGGTGCGTTCGAGCTCCTCGGCCACCCGTTTGGCCTGGTTGATCGGGATCGAGAAGCCCACGCCGATCGAACCGCCCTGCTGCCCCGTGGTGGCGATCGCCGAGTTGATCCCGATGACCCGGGCCTGCATGTCCACGAGCGGGCCGCCCGAGTTGCCCGGGTTGATCGCGGCGTCGGTCTGCAGCGCGTTGAGCACGGTGGCCTCGCTGGCCTCCTGGTCGCCTCCCACGCTGACCGGACGGTTGAGCGCGCTGATGATGCCGGTGGTGACCGTGCCCCCCAGGCCCAGCGGGGAGCCGAACGCGACCACCTGCTGACCGACGCGCACCGCGTCGGAGTTGCCGAGCTCGAGGGCTGTCAGCCCGGACACGCCCTGCGCCCGGATCACGGCGAGGTCCGAGCTGGGGTCGCGGCCCACGATGGCCGCAGGGGCGGTGTCGCCGTTCTGGAACACGGCGGTGACCCGGCCGCGGTTCGCCGCCGCCTCGACCACGTGGTTGTTGGTGAGCAGGAGGCCGTCGGTGCTCAGCACCAGCGCCGACCCCTCCCCTGACGAACCGACGCCCTCGACGCGCAGCTGCACCACGCCGGGCAGCACGCGCTCGGCGACCGCCTCCACCGCGCCGGCAGGCAGCGCGGCCTCCTCGACCGACGGGAGCGGGACGCCGAGCACGCCCATGGAACCGCCGGTGGTGCTCCTGCTCTCGGCGAGCGAGTAGCCGACGGCGCCGCCCACGCCCCCGGCCAGTACCGCGGCGACCAGACCGATCGCCGCCATCCGGGCCGACCGCCGCCGACCGGGCGCCGCCGCCGGGGGTGGCGGCCCGTACCCCGGGTTGCCGAGGGGATAGCCGGTGCTGCTGTACGCGCCGGGATAAGGGCCGCCCGGGTAGGAGGGCGCGGCCCCGAAACCGGCAGCCCCGTCCGGTGTCACCCGCGGGTTCGGGCCGGTGGGCGTCGCGTCGGGGTCGTCAGGGGTCTCGTTCGCCATGCCATTCACCGTGTCCGAATTTGCCGGGATTCAGTCAGGTGAGCCTAGTCGGAGCGGTTCGTGAGGACCGGTTCAGAAGCGTGGTTGGCGGCCGGGCAGCCGCATGGCGAGCAACGCGCCACCCTCCGGGGCCCGGCCCGCCCACACCGCACCCCCGTGGCGCACCGCCACCTGCCGCACGATCGCCAGCCCGAGCCCCGAGCCCGGCATGGTCCGGGAGGTGGCGGAGCGGTAGAAGCGGTCGAACACCCGCGGGAGGTCCTCATCGGCGATCCCGGGCCCGGCGTCGGCCACCTCGAGCACGACGGACCACTCGTCCAGGGGGCGCAGCTGCACCCGGACGTGGCCGCCGGCCGGGCTCCACTTCGCCGCGTTGTCGAGCAGGTTGAGCACGGCACGCTCCAGCGCCGTCGAGTCACCCAGGAGCGTCCACGGCACGAGCGTCGGCACGAACTCCACGTCGCCTGCGCGCCGTCTGGCCCGTTCGAGGGCCCGCAGCACCACGTCGTTCAGCTCCAGCGGTTCGTGCACCACGAGCGGCGCGTCGTCGCGCGCCAGCTCGACGAGGTCCCCGACCAACGTCGACAGCTCCGCCACCTGCGCCTGCACGTCGTCGAGGATCTCGGCGCGGTCGGAGTCCGGGAGTGTCGGGGCGCCGGGCCTGCTGGCCGCGGCGAGCAGCTCCAGGTTGGTGCGCATGGACGTCAATGGGGTGCGCAGCTCGTGTCCGGCGTCGGCGACGAGGCGCCGCTGCTGCTCCTGGGACGCGGCGAGCGCGCCCAGCATGTCGTTGAAGCTGCGGGTGAGCCGCGCGAGCTCGTCCGACCCGTCGACGGGGATCGGCCGCAGCTCCCCCGTGGCGGCGACCCGCTCGGTGGCGGCGGTGAGCCGGTCCACCGGGCGCAGCCCCGCTCGTGCGATGACGACGCCGGCAAGCGCGGCCAGCACCACGCCGATCCCCCCGACGATCGGCAGTGCGACGCCCAGCTTGGTGAGCACCTGCTGGGTGGAGTCGAGCCGCTGCGCGATCACCAGGGCCTGGTCGGCGCCGGCCTGGACGGCCACGACGCGGTACTGGACGCCGTCCTCGGACGCGGTGCGGGTGGAGGACGTCTCGAGACCCTGGGCCACGGCCAGCTCGTCGACTCCGAGCGGGGGCGCCGAGGCCTGGCCCTCCGCGGAGCTCGCCCGGCCGTCCGCCAGGAGGAGGGCGAGGCGGATGTCGCCCGCGCCGAGCACCTCGGTGGGGATGGTGGCCAGCTGACGCGGGTCGGCCAGCTCGCTCTGGGCGGCGGCGGACGCACGCTGCAGCAGGTTGGCGTCGAGCGTCTGCAGGATGTTGACGCGCACGGTCACGAACGCCGCGACCGACACCAGCACCACGGCGAGCGCGGCCACCAGCGCGGCCATGATCCCGATGCGGGCGCGCAGCGAGACGTGGTCGAGTGCCTCGATGCGTGGCGTGGAGCCGTCCGGGCGACCCTGCCGCGACTGCCGTGCCGGCGGGATGCCCGGGCTCGTCTGCTCGGCCTCGGGATGCGGGGCCGGGCCCTCGGGCTCGTCCGGAGCGTTCACTCTCCGGCCGACGACGCCGCCGCGCTCACGCAGCGCAGCGATGCGCGACCACACACGGCGGCCGCCGGCATCGATGCGCCCTCTCGCCCGTTCGCTCACGGCGGCGTGTCACGCAGGACGTACCCGACCCCCCGCACCGTGTGGATCAACCGGGACTCCCCGTCCGCCTCTGTCTTGCGGCGGAGGTACCCGATGTACACCTCGAGCGCGTTGCCGGTGGTCGGGAAGTCGTAGCCCCACACCTGTTCGAGGATCTGACCGCGGGTGAGGACCCGGCGGGGGTGGGCGAGCAGCAACTCCAGCAGCGAGAACTCGGTGCGGGTGAGGCTGATCGGCCGGTCCCCCCGCCGGACCTCGCGGGTGTCGGGGTCGAGAGTCAGGTCGCCGAACTGCAGCGACCTGCTCGGACCGTCCATCCCGTCCGTCTCCTCCGGCGTCCGGCGGCGCAGCAACGCCCGCAACCGCGCGAGCAACTCCTCGAGGGCGAACGGCTTGGGCAGGTAGTCGTCGGCGCCCGCGTCGAGACCTGCCACCCGGTCGGAGACGGCGTCGCGGGCGGTGAGAACGAGGATCGGCAGGTCGTCGCCACCACTGCGCAACCGCCGGCACACCTCCAGGCCGTCGACACGCGGCATCATCACGTCGAGCACCATCGCGTCCGGCCGCTGCGTGAGCACGGCGTCGAGTGCGGCCTGGCCGTCGTTGGCGAGTTCGACCTGGTAGCCGTTGAACGCGAGCGAACGGCGCAACGAGTCGCGGACGGCCCGGTCGTCGTCGACAACAAGGATGCGCATGGCACCTAGTGTGACCTGCGCGTCTGAGACGCGCCTGAGAGGTACTTGTGCAGAGCACCATGTGTTTCCGGTGCTCACGGTGGGCGTCAGGCGTGGTTGCGACGGCGGTAGAGCCAGGTCGAGCCGGCGAACGCCACCACCAGGATCCCCACCGTCCAGGCCAGTGCCACCCAGCCCCTGTCGCCGATCGGCGTGCCCGTGAGCAGGCCGCGCACCGTCTCGATCACAGGGGTGATCGGCTGGTGCTCGCTGATCCCCTGCAGGAACGACGGCATGGTGTCGGTCGGCACGAACGCGCTGCTGAGATACGGCAGGAACAGCATCACGAACCCGAGCACGCTCGCCGACTCCACACTCTTCGCGATGACCCCGAGCCCCGCCGCGAACCAGGACAGCGCGAGCACGTAGAGCAGCACCAGCCCGGCGGCGAGCAGCCAGTCGCCGAAGGAGGCGGTCGGGCGGAAGCCCATGGCCACCGCGGTCAGCACGACGATCGTGGTGGAGAGCGCGTTGCGCGCGACGCTGGCCGTGACGTGCCCGGTGAGGACCGCGGAACTGCGGATCGGCAGTGACCGCAGTCGATCGATCATGCCGCTGGTCATGTCGGCGGCCACGGACATCGCCGTGGAGGACGCCCCGTAGCCCGTGCAGAGCAGGATGATCCCGGGCACCACGTAGTTGATGTAGGCCGTCCCCGTGTCGATCGCGCCGCCGAACACGTAGACGAACAGAGCCATCATCAGCAGCGGCAGGACGATCGACATGAAGAGCGTGTCGAGGTTGCGCCGCGACAGGCGGACGCTGCGCCCGATCATGGTCAGAGCGTCGCCCACGGCGTTTCCGAGACCGCCGTGGGTGCGCTCCAGGGCGGCGGTGGCGGTGGTCATGGCGGTCCTCCGGTCGGGGTCGATGGTGGTCATGCGGGGACGGCGGCGGGGACCCGCCCACCGGTCGGGGCGGTCACGGTGAGGAACACGTCGTCGAGCGTCGGTCGGTGGGACGTCACCCGCCCGACCCGGACCCCCGCACTCCGCAGGTGGTCGAGCACCTGGTGCAGGTGGTCCGCGCTCCCGTCGGACGCGACGCCGAGCACGAGCCGTTCCGGATCGGCCACGCAGCCACGCCCCGCGAGCAGACCGGCAGCGCGGGAGAGCTCGACGGGGTCGGTGAACTGCAGGTCCAGCCGCTCCCCGCCGACCTGCGCCTTCAGCGCGTCCGCCGTGCCCGACGCAGCGATCCGCCCGTGGTCGAGCAGCACGATCCGGTCGGCGAGCCGGTCGGCCTCCTCCAGGTACTGGGTGGTGAGGATGATCGTCGTCCCGCCCCGGACCAGCTCGGTGATCGCCGCCCACATCGTGACGCGGCTGGCGGGGTCGAGGCCGGTGGTCGGCTCGTCGAGGAAGATCACCCGCGGCGCGGCCACCAGGCTCATCGCCAGGTCGAGCCGGCGGCGCATCCCGCCGGAGTAGCCCTTCACCCGCCGGTCCATCGCCTCGACGAGGTCGAACCGCTCCACCAGCTCCAGCGCCCGCCTGCGTGCGCCCGACCGGCCCAGGTGCATCAACCGGCCCACCATGACGAGGTTCTCCCGGCCCGTCTGCTCGTCGTCGACCGCGGCGTACTGGCCGGTCAGGCTGATCGCCGCGCGCACCTTCGCCGGCTCGTGCAGGACGTCGTGCCCCGCGACCGTCGCGCGGCCGCCATCCGCCCGGGACAGCGTGGTGAGGATGCGGACGGTGGTCGTCTTCCCTGCCCCGTTCGGTCCGAGCAGTGCGAGTACGGACCCCTCCTCGACCTGCAGGTCCACCCCGTCCAGAACCACGGTCGATCCGTAGGCCTTGCGCAGGCCCGATGCTTCGACGATCACTGCCTCTCCTCCCTACTGCGTATGATCTACGCTATAAAGCGTATAGCCTACGCAGTAAGGAGCGGAAGGCCCCCTTCCTAAACTGGTTCCCGTCGACGACGAGAGGGCGAGGATGGCCGACCAGACGGACCTACCGGACGGGGTCGCCCTGCTGTGGGGCCTGCGCGAGGCGCCGCGGAAGGGACCCAAGCCCTCCCTCACCGCCGGGGACATCACCCGCGCGGCCATCGAGCTCGCGGACGCCGAAGGGCTTGCGGCGGTGTCGATGTCCCGGGTCGCGGCGCAGCTCGGCAACTCCACGATGGCGCTCTACCGCCACGTGAGGAGCAAGGACGAGCTGCTCACCCTGATGCTGGACGCCGCGCTGGAGGAGCCGCCGGCCCTGCCCGGCGACGCGGACTGGCGATCGGGGTTGACGCTCTGGACCCACGGCGTGCTGGCCGCGATCAAGCAGCACCCGTGGTACGCCCAGCTACCGCTCGGCGGCCCGCCCGTCGGGCCGCAGAACCTCGCGTGGTTCGAGTGCGCACTCACCGCCCTGTCCCGCACCGCGCTCGAGGAGCACGAGAAGGTCGGAGTCGTGATGGGCCTGCTGACGTACGTGCACGGTCAGGTCCGGCTCAGCTCGGCGCTGGCCGCGGGACACGCGAAGAACCCGGACGCGTTCAGCCGCCAGTACGCCGCCGTCCTCACGCGCGTGGTGGACCCCCACCGGATGCCGGCACTCGGCAGGGTGCTGGCGGCCGGGGTGTTCGACGTCGACTCCCTGATCGAGGAGCAGGACGCGGATGCCGACTTCGACTACGGCCTCACACTGTTCCTGGACGGGCTGGCAGGCGTCCTCGCCGCCCGCACCTCGCCGACGGTCAGCGCACCCAGTCCGTGAGCACGTCCTGTGCGTCGCCCACCACGCGGACGTGGAACGCCGGGTCGAGCTCGCCGTCGGGGTAGAGGTCGACGTTCACGCAGTAGGCGCCGGCCGCGCGGGCGGTGGGAGCGAGCCAGGACGCCGGCGCAACCCGCCCCGAGGTGCCGATGGCGAGGAAGAGGTCGCACTCCGCCGCGAGATCCCGCGCCGTGCCGAGGTCGTCCGGGTCGAGCATCTCGCCGAACAGCACGACGGCCGGACGAGCCGGCTCCCCGCACTGCGGGCACTGCGGCGGATCGGTCCGCACCACCTCGTCCGCCCGGCCCGTCCAGCCGCAGAACGCCTCGTCGAGACACCGCGCCCGGCCCGCCGACCCGTGGATCTCCACGACGTTCTCCGACCCGGCCTGCTGGTGCAGCTCGTCGACGTTCTGGGTGATCACCGACGCCCCCGCGTCCGCGAGTGCCCGGTGGGCCACCGTGGGCCCGGAGCGGCTGGCCTTCTCGTACATGCCACCCCAGACCGACCACAGGGCGTCGACGTTGCCGGGCAGCAGCTGGACGTGCATCGCGCGTTCCATCTCCGGCGACAGCCGCCAGAGGCCGTCCGGCCCGCGGAACGTGCCGAGACCCGCGGCCACACTGATCCCCGCTCCCGTCAGCGCGCAGACCCGGGTGAACCGGTCGCGGGGCGCGACCTCGGCGAGCGTCTTGACATCCACGTGCGTTCCGACCTTCCCGTGCCGCCTGCCTGAGCAGCCACACCCACGATCATCCCACCTCGGCGGGCGGGGGGTCGGGCTCCGAGAACAGGCCTCCGGCCGGCAACCCCGCAGGACCCGGGCCGAGGGGCCGCACCCCCCGCTGCGCGGCTAGGATCTGCCGGGTACGCCCTCGTAGCTCAGGGGATAGAGCATCGGTTTCCTAAACCGTGTGTCGCAGGTTCGAATCCTGCCGGGGGCACATCTGTGATGTCGCGGGACACCGTGCACGGGTGTCGCGCGACATCGTTCACGGTCGCGGTTGTGGTTGGTAGTCCCGGGTGGGGTCGAGGGTCAGCTCC
>NZ_JCADBN010000028.1:0-69052 GCF_059359135.1 Pseudonocardia sp. OZ21 | reverse complement strand
ACGCAGAAGATCTTCGCGACGGTGCGGGAGTTGCAGGCCGAGGGCACCACGGTGTTGTTGGTGGAGCAGAACGCGCTCGCGGCGTTGGCGTTGTCGGATCAGGCGTATGTGATCGACCTGGGGCGTACGACGTTGTCGGGTAGCGGTGCTGAACTGCTCGCCGACCCCCGGGTGCAGGAGGCCTACCTCGGCGAGGGCGTGGCCAGCTGACACGCGCGACAGCAGGCCGTCACGGCCTGCTGTCGCGGTGCACACAGGTGAGCCTGGCGGTGCAGGTACGCCTGCCCCGGGCGTCGGTGATCACGATCTCCGTGGTGGAGGTGGTCCGGCCCACGTGAAGCGGGCGGGCCACCCCGGTGACGATGCCTTCGGTGGCCGCGGCGTGATGCGTGCACGACAGCTCGAGCCCCACAGGAAACCGCTCGGGCATCGCGTGCATCGCCGAGAGAGTGGAGCCGAGCGTCTCCGCGAGCACCGCGCTCGCGCCGCCGTGCAGCAGCCCGAAGGGCTGGCGGTTACCCGCGACCGGAAGCGTCCCGATCACCTCGTCGAGGCTGACCTTCACCAGCACGATCCCCATCCGGTCGGCAAGCTGCTCCACGTCCGACGACGACGGCAGTGGATCGGGATCGACAGACACGATCCGCACCTTAGGACAGCGCCCCGACACACCACCCTGCTCGGTGCCCGTCAGACCGCCGGCTCGTCGGCAGTCGCAGCCCTTCGGGGGCGGAACCGTGGATCTCGTGGTCAGGCGGCTGGGCGGCTGGCGTGGTGAGGCGGCCGACCCGGTCCGCATCCGCTGCGAGATGGGCCTTTCGGCCCTGCGGGGGGCGGATCCGTGCGTCTGGTAGCGATCAATGGCGTGTGTTGGGGCGGCCGAAGCCCGGGATCGGGCGACTCGGCCGCCTGAATCGGGCGACTCGCGGATCGGGGCCGGCCACTCGTGGCCTGGCGTGGGTGACTCGTGAGACCGGACTGGGCGGCGGGGGGTGTGCGACTCGCGCACGCGGTTCGCGGCCCGCAGGCGGGTGTCCGCGGCGGTTGCCGACTCAGCCCCGGAGTTGCTGCCAGATGCGCATTTCGGCCCGCCGGGGCGCCGATCCGTGGATCTCGCAGCGATCAATGCCGCCCGGCCGTTGGCCGGGATCGGGCGACTCGCGCACCGGGATCGGGCGACTCGCGGGGTGGGGGGCGGGTCAGGGTTTGTGGCTCGCGAAGATCGCGGTTCCGGGGAAGAGGGCGCCTCGGAGGGGGGACCACTGGCCCCACACGGTCTCCCGGCCCTCCGGCCAGTCGGGCTCGACGATGTCGTCGAGGACGAGCCCGGCGGCCACGAGGTCGCGGACGCGGTCGCCCAGCGTCCGATGGTGCTCCACGTAGGTGGCCCGGCCCGAGGCGTCGACCTCTACATAAGGCGTGCGATCGAAGTAGGACTGCTGCACGGTCAGGCCGTCGGGGCCGGGGTCGTCGGAGAACATCCAGCGCATGGGGTGGTTCACCGCGAAGACCCAGCGTCCGCCGGGCCGCAGCACGCGGGCCACCTCGCGCATCACGCGCTCCGGCTCCGCCACGAACGGCACCGCCCCGAACGCCGAGCAGGCCACGTCGAAGGATCCGTCGGCGAACGGGAGGCGTTCGGCGCCGGCCTGCACCAGTGGCACGGCGATCCCGGTTGCCTCCCCGAGCGCGGCGGCGTGCTTCAGCATCGTCCCGGACAGGTCCAGCGCCACGGGCCTGGCTCCGGTGCGGGCGAGCCACCGCGAGCACGGGGCGGAGCCGCACCCGACCTCCAGCACCCGCAGGCCCGCGACGTCGCCGAGGAGATGCGCGTCGGCCTCGCGCAGGCCCTCGGGGCACCAGACGAAGTCGGCGTCCCCGATGTCACGGCCGTGCTCGGCCAGGTAGTCCTCGGCGTCGGCGTCCCACCACATCCGGCTGGCGCGTTCCGACTCCGTGGCGTCCACGTCACGCCGCGCCACCCCGGTGGTTCCCAGCCGCTCCTCCGCGCTCACGCGACCATCGTGACAGTTGAGATGGGGCCACCCTCATTGCCGTGCTGATCGGGTCGCGCGTAGCATGATGGAAGCGCGGTGGTCAACGTCGCGGGTTCTGCGCGCGCTTCGCCCGGCCACATCACGCATGTTCTCCACGCACGTTCTCCACCACGATCCACGAGCAAGGGTGACAGCACCACGTCACGAGACGTACACCACCTGGTCCGCACCTCCAATCCATCCATAACCGGAGCACCCCACTACATGTCCACCGACACCACCGCCGCCCCGACCCACACGACCCCGCAGGTCGCCGTCAACGACATCGGGTCGGAGGAGGACTTCCTCGCCGCCATCGACCAGACGATCAAGTACTTCAACGATGGCGACATCGTCGAGGGCACCATCGTCAAGGTCGACCGTGACGAGGTCCTGCTCGACATCGGCTACAAGACCGAGGGCGTCATCCCCTCGCGGGAGCTCTCGATCAAGCACGACGTCGATCCGGCGGAGGTCGTGTCGGTCGGTGAGTACGTCGAGGCCCTGGTTCTCCAGAAGGAGGACAAGGAGGGCCGGCTGATCCTGTCCAAGAAGCGCGCGCAGTACGAGCGCGCCTGGGGCACGATCGAGGCTCTCAAGGAGGCCGACGAGCCGGTCGAGGGCACCGTCATCGAGGTCGTCAAGGGCGGCCTGATCCTGGACATCGGGCTCCGCGGCTTCCTCCCGGCCTCGCTGGTCGAGATGCGCCGCGTCCGCGATCTGCAGCCGTACGTCGGCCGCAAGATCGAGGCCAAGATCATCGAGCTGGACAAGAACCGCAACAACGTGGTCCTGTCCCGCCGGGCCTGGCTGGAGCAGACCCAGTCCGAGGTGCGCAGCGAGTTCCTCAACCAGCTGGCCCGCGGCCAGGTGCGCAAGGGCGTCGTCTCCTCGGTGGTCAACTTCGGTGCCTTCGTCGACCTGGGCGGGGTCGACGGTCTGGTGCACGTCTCCGAGCTGTCCTGGAAGCACATCGACCACCCGAGCGAGGTTGTCGAGGTCGGCCAGGAGGTCACCGTCGAGGTCCTCGACGTCGACCTGGACCGCGAGCGTGTCTCCCTGTCGCTGAAGGCGACGCAGGAGGACCCGTGGCGCCTGTACGCCCGCACGCACGCGATCGGCCAGATCGTGCCGGGCAAGGTCACCAAGCTCGTTCCCTTCGGCGCGTTCGTGCGTGTCGAGGAGGGCATCGAGGGCCTGGTGCACATCTCCGAGCTGGCCGAGCGCCACGTGGAGATCCCGGAGCAGGTCGTGCAGGTCGGCGACGACGCGATGGTCAAGGTCATCGACATCGACCTCGACCGGCGCCGCATCTCGCTGTCGCTCAAGCAGGCCAACGAGGGCATGACGGCCGAGACGGAGTTCGACCCCACCCGCTACGGCATGGCCGCCGAGTACGACGACCAGGGGAACTACATCTACCCCGAGGGCTTCGACGTCGAGACCGGCGACTGGCAGGAGGGCTTCGAGGCTCAGCGCGAGGCCTGGGAGAAGGAGTACGCCGAGGCGCACGCCCGCTACGAGCAGCACATCACGCAGATCAAGAAGTCGGCCGAGGCCGAGGCCGAGGCAGCTGCCGACGGCGGCGGCACCAACTACTCCTCGCAGGGTGGCGGTGAGCCGGCCGAGTCCGGTGGGTCGCTCGCCAGCGACGAGCAGCTTGCGGCACTGCGCGAGAAGCTCTCCGGCGGAGCCTGACGGCTCAGCAAGTCTGATCGACTCGACGGCCCCGACGACCATTGGTCGCCGGGGCCGTCCGGCGTCCGGGGGAAGCCGGGTCACGGTTGTGCTGCGTTCGGTGCTAATCGCGCGGCGAACAGGAGGTGGGGGAGATTTCGCTCTACCGTAGGTGCATGCGCGGGGCGGACTGCCGACACAGAGTTCTCGGTGCCGGACTGGTCGCCATGGTGCTCGCGTTGAGCGGGTGTAGCGCCTCCGCACCCCAGCAGACCGAAGTGCCCACGTTCCCCACGTCGGCCGAGACGTCCGCGGCGGCTGCGGCGGGCCCGGATGACGGCGTGCTGCCCGACGACTGCGCCCGGATCCTCGCGGTCGGTGACCTGGAGGCACTGCTGGGTCTGCCGTTGGGTTCGGTCGCCCAGCGCACCACGATCGGCGTCGCGGAGCCGTCCGTCGGGCGCACCGAGCGGGTGGCGTGCGTCTACACCGGCACGGCGGGAGGTCCGGCGCGGGGCCGGACACTGCTCAACATCAACGCGTCGGCGTACACAGATGCCGACGCCGCCGGCAAGCAGTGGCGGGTCAACTCCGAGGCCGAGGACGGCGGTCGCCGTGAACTGCCGATCGGGAGCGCCTCTGCCGTGCTCGTCGAGCGGCGCGGTGAGGCGGTTCTCATGGTCGTCCACGAGGTGAGCAACCTGACGCTCGTGCTGCCGGGTCAGCCGCTGCCGGGTGGTCGTGCTCCGGCCGACGTGCTGGTCGACCTCGCGCTGCGGGTGCTCCCCGCGGTCAGCACGGCGGGCGGCACCCCGTCGTCCAGCACTGTCACCGAGCCCCCTGGTGCCGTTTCCTGACCGAGTAGCGTGACGCCGTGCTGAGGGTGGGGCTGACCGGCGGAATCGGTTCGGGCAAGTCGACGGTGGCCAGGCGGCTCGCCCAGCGGGGTGCGGTGGTGATCGACTCCGATGCGATCGCCCGGGAGGTCGTAGCGCCGGCCACCACAGGTCTCGCGGAGATCGCTGCGACGTTCGGCGAGGGCGTCCTCACCGGGGAGGGCACCCTGGACCGGGCTGCCCTCGCGGCACTCGTCTTTCAGGATCCGGCCGCACGCGAGCGGCTGAACGGCATCGTGCACCCGCGCGTCCGGCGGCGCTCCGAGGAGCTGATCGCCGCCGCGCCGGCCGACGCCGTGGTGGCGCAGGACGTCCCGCTGCTGGTCGAAGGGCGGATGGCGCCGCTGTTCCCGCTGGTCGTGGTGATCCACGCCGACGCGGAGGAGCGGGTGCGCCGGCTCGTCGAGCTGCGCGGCATGCCCGAGTCCGATGCGCGGGCCCGCATCGCCAGCCAGGCCGACGACGTCGCGCGCCGCGCTGCCGCCGACGTGTGGCTGGACAACTCAGGTGATCCTGCCGGCCTCGAGGCTGCCGTCGACGAGCTGTGGAAGGCCCGGCTCGTCCCGTTCGAGGAGAACCTGCGGCTGCGCCGGGCGGTCCGTGCGGGCGCGCCGAAGCTCGCCGACCCGGATCCGGACTGGGCCGCCCAGGGTGAACGGCTCTGCGCCCGCGTGGCGACGGCCGCGGGGGAACGGGGACGTGGTGTGGCACACACCGGCTCCACCTCCGTGCCGGGCCTGCCGGCCAAGGACGTGATCGACCTGCAGCTCGGGGTCGACTCGCTGGCCGATGCCGACGCCATCCGCGACGCGTTGCAGGACGCCGGCTTCCCCTGGCGGCCCGACATCGCGTGGGACAACGCGAAGCCACCGGGCTCACCGCCGTGGCCCAAGCGCTATCACGGCTCCGCCGACCCCGGCCGCATCGTCCACCTGCACGTTCGCGAGGTGGGCTCCCCGGGCTGGCGCTACGCGCTGCTCTTCCGTGACTGGCTGCGCTCCGACGCCGCAGCCCGGGACGAGTACCTGGCGGTGAAGCGCGAGGCGGAGGCACGGTACGGCGCCGACAGCGACGCAGATCGCTACGTCGAGGTCAAGGAACCGTGGTTCGACGCAGCTGCACCACGAGCCGACGCATGGGCCGCATCCTCAGGCTGGTCTCCCTCGTTGGAGTGATGGGGCTGCTCCGTCGTAACGGTGCGCCATCGTGCCACGATGGAGGGACAGGAAAATCCACATCCGGGTGACCAGCTTGGCTCAGGCGAGCAGGGGGACATGACGGTGGGCACACCGGTCGACAATCCTCCTGGTGCCGACGGCCGGTTCGACGACGCCGCCGGCGCTGCTCGCGGCACACCAGGCTCCGGCCGCACGAAGGTCGTGCGCGGCGGCCCGCCGCTGTCCGCCGCGCAGTTGCGGGTCGACTTCGGCGCGCACCTCGAGGCCAACTACCAGCGGCTGGTCGCGCAGCTCTACGCGATCACGCTCGACCCGGGCGAGGCCCACGACGTCGTCCAGGACGCCTACTCCCGTGCGTGGCGCAACTGGTCGGTGATCAGCCGCTCGCCCGACCCGACCGCCTGGGTCCGGCGGGTCGCCGTCCGGGCCACCATCCGGAGCTGGCGACGCATGCTCGCCCGCATCGGCATCGGCCGTCCCCGCCCGATCGGCGACGGTGTCGACTCGCGCACCGGCGCGCTGCTCACCGCCCTCGGCAAGCTGTCGGCGGCGGAGCGCCGGGCCGTCGTCCTCACCCACATGGCGGGTGTCTCGCTGGCCGAGATCTCCGCGTTGGAACAGGTCTCGATGGGATCGGTGCAGGCCCGGCTGTCCCGCGCGCGCCAGGTCGTGTCCGAGGGCATGGCCGAGGTCCTGCCCCTGGTCCTGGAGGGCGCGGTCGGCGAGGGCTACAACGCCGACGACGGTTTCGACGTCTTCGGGTCCGGCGAGCGCGGGTCCGACGGCTACGGCCCGGCGTACGGGCCCGAGAACTACCGCCCCGGTGATTTCGACGCCGAGGGATACGGCACGCCATACGGCGCCGCGGGCGACCGGGCCGACGGCGACGACTACAGGGGGGAACACCGGTGAACGAGTCGTTGGATCGAGTGACCGAGGAGTTCCGGCGGCTCGACGACGAGCTCGCCGCCGCCGTCACCCTGCCCGCCGTGGACTCGGTGATCCGCCGGGCCGGCACGCTCAACCGTGCCAGCACGGCCGCTGCCGCCGCCGTGCTCACGGTCGGCGCGCTCGGCGCGACCACCGCGATCGCGCAGATCGCGGCGCCTGCGGCGGTCGCGGACGCCGCCACGGCCGTGTCACCGGGCTCGGCGCCCGCCGGCAGCCTGGGCGGGGCCGATTCCGCTCCCGCCGGCGAGCCGTCCGACCCGCAGTCGGTCACCCACCCCGATGCGCCGGTGGTGGCCCCGGGCGCCTCGGAGGAGGAGCGGGCGCGGATCCAGCGCGATCATGCGGCAACGGATCAGGGCCGGGTGCTGCCGGGTGCTCCGGCGCCCGGGCTTCCGGGACCCGTCCCACCGGGGCCGGTGGGTCCGCCGCCGCCTCCGCCGGTGGGCCCGCCGCCACCGGTGGAGCCGCCGGCGCCGACGACGACACGCTCCCAGCCGCCGACGCACCCGCCGACGACGACGCGTACCCGTCCGTCGTCGCCGCCGCCGCCGACGACGACCACTCGCACGAGTCCGCCGACGACAACGACCTCACGCCCGACTACACCGCCGCCGACGACAACCACGGAGGCGGAGCCGCCGCCGACCACCACGGCTCAGGCCAGCCCGACGACCCCGTCCACAACGACGCAGCACGAGAGCCCGAGTTCGCCGAGTTCGCCGAGCTCGCCGATCACGCCGCGCTCAGGCATCGCCTGAGTGCGGGCTCGGGTGCACGAACGCTCGCGTTCGTGCCGCCCGGGCTCATTTCCGCTGGTCGTGGCAGCGTTTCCAGGTGAGCGCGATGCCCCGCTCACCGAGCCAGGCGTCGAGGTCGTGGCCGTGGGCGGCGAGGCCGTCCACGGCGCGGAAGGCCCGCTCCATCGCCTTCTCGGCCGCGGGCGGCTCGAGGAGCCCGAGAGCCACGGCGGCCACGAACTCGTCCGTGTCGACCACCAGGGCACTCCGCCCGTGCTGCACCACGATGTCGAGGTAGTGGTCGGTGAGCACCCAGCGCTCGCCGTCGCGCACGATGTCGCACACGTCGAGGTAGAAGTCCTGGTCCCGGTGGTGGCCGGGGTTCCAGCACCAGTCGGTGACGCACAGGCCGATATCGGGCAGCAGCCACGACTGCACCCAGTGCGCGGTGGGCCGGTCGATCATCGGACGGCTCATGTACAGGCCGAAGGGTGTGATCCGGTACTCGTCCACCAGGCGGGCGACGCCCTTGGTGTCGATGTTGAGGGCGGCCGGGACGTCGAAGGTGGAGATCTTCGGCGGGTGCACCGCCCCGATCCTGTCAGGTCCCGCCGATGTTCGCTTGGCACCGCACCTCGCGTTCGTCCGGTGGATCGCCGCTGCTCGGTCTGACCGGATCCGGTCGACCTGCCGGGGCTCGGAGCTGAGCGGCGCCGGCGTCGGGTCATCCCCCACCGCGCCTCGTGGACCTGCGTAGATGTCCGCTCCGCGAAATGTCGGTGGGGGCTCGTACCCTGGAGCCGTGGCATTCGCGACAGAGGTTCCCGGCAGCGCGGCAAAGCAGGACGTGCCGGTCGCCCACTCCGAGTTCCGTCCCGTCGGGGAGATCCCCCGCACGGGCGGCCGGTTCGAGGTCGTCAGCGAGTTCAAGCCCGCGGGCGACCAGCCCGCGGCGATCGAGGAGCTGGAGAAGCGCATCCGCGCGGGCGAGCAGGACGTCGTGCTCCTCGGCGCCACCGGCACGGGCAAGTCGGCCACCACGGCCTGGCTGGTCGAGCGGCTGCAGCGGCCCACGCTGGTGATGGCGCCCAACAAGACGCTCGCGGCGCAGCTGGCCAACGAGCTCCGCGAGATGCTGCCCAACAACGCGGTCGAGTACTTCGTCTCGTACTACGACTACTACCAACCCGAGGCGTACATCGCGCAGACCGACACCTACATCGAGAAGGACTCCTCGATCAACGAGGACGTCGAGCGGCTGCGCCACTCCGCCACCCACAACCTGCTGTCGCGGCGCGACGTCGTCGTGGTCGCGTCCGTGTCGTGCATCTACGGCCTGGGCACGCCGCAGTCCTACCTCGACCGGTCGGTGAAGCTCGAGGTCGGCGCGAGCGTCGAACGTGACGTGCTGCTCCGGGCGCTGGTCGACGTGCAGTACACCCGCAACGACATGGCCTTCAACCGCGGCACGTTCCGGGTCCGCGGCGACACCGTGGAGATCATCCCGGCGTACGAGGAGCTCGCGATCCGCATCGAGTTCTTCGGCGACGAGATCGAGGCTCTCTACTACCTCCACCCGCTCACGGGCGACGTCGTCCGCCAGGTCGACGAGCTGCGCATCTTCCCCGCCACGCACTACGTCGCCGGTCCGGAGCGCATGGAGCGGGCGGTCCGCGAGATCGAGAAGGAGCTGGAGGAGCGGCTCGCCGAGCTTGAGCGCCAGGGCAAGCTGCTGGAGGCGCAGCGGTTGCGGATGCGCACCCAGTACGACATCGAGATGATCCGCCAGGTCGGGTTCTGCTCGGGCATCGAGAACTACTCGCGCCACATCGACGGCCGTGGCCCGGGCTCGGCGCCCGCCACATTGATCGACTACTTCCCCGACGACTTCCTGCTGGTCATCGACGAGTCGCACCAGACGGTCCCGCAGATCGGCGGCATGTACGAGGGCGACATGTCCCGCAAGCGCAACCTGGTGGAGTTCGGGTTCCGGCTGCCGTCGGCGGTCGACAACCGGCCTCTCACCTGGGAGGAGTTCGCCGACCGGATCGGCCAGACGGTCTACCTGTCGGCCACGCCCGGGCCCTACGAGCTCAACCGCACCGGTGGGGAGTTCGTCGAGCAGGTCATCCGCCCCACCGGCCTGGTCGACCCGAAGGTCGTCGTCAAGCCGACGAAGGGCCAGATCGACGACCTGGTCCACGAGATCCGCGAGCGCTCCGAGCGCGACGAGCGCGTCCTGGTCACCACGCTCACCAAGAAGATGGCCGAGGACCTCACCGACTACCTGCTGGAGCTGGGTATCCGGGTGCGCTACCTGCACTCGGAGGTCGACACGCTGCGCCGGGTGGAGCTGCTCCGGCAGCTGCGGCTCGGCGAGTACGACGTGCTGGTCGGCATCAACCTGCTCCGGGAGGGCCTCGACCTGCCCGAGGTGTCGCTGGTCGCGATCCTCGACGCCGACAAGGAGGGCTTCCTCCGCTCCGGCACCTCGCTGATCCAGACCATCGGGCGCGCGGCGCGCAACGTGTCGGGCGAGGTGCACATGTACGCCGACAAGATCACCGACTCGATGCAGTTCGCGATCGACGAGACCGACCGTCGCCGGGCCAAGCAGGTCGCCTACAACGAGGAGCGCGGGCTCGACCCGCAGCCGCTGCGTAAGAAGATCGCCGACATCCTCGACCAGGTGTACCGGGAGGCCGAGGACACCGAGGTTCCGGTCGGTGGATCGGGCCGCAACCAGTCCCGGGGCAAGCGTGCGGCAGGGGAGCCGGGGCGGGCCAGCGCCAGCTCGGGCGTGATCTCCGGCCGCGACACGTCGGCCATGCCCCGCGCCGAGCTGGCCGACCTCGTGCAGCAGCTCTCCGACCAGATGCTCGCCGCGGCTCGCGATCTGCAGTTCGAACTGGCCGCCCGCCTCCGCGACGAGATCGCCGACCTCAAGAAGGAGCTGCGCGGGATGGACGCGGCCGGCATCCGCTGACCGCCCGCGGCACCGCCCACGGGCCGGCGCGGATCCGCGGCGACCGCGCACACCGGTTGGCCACGGTGCACATGTCGTGACGTGTGTGCGGTGGCCAATGTGTGTGTGCGGTGACGGCGGGTCGCGGTGGAGGGGGGCTCGGCGGCACGGGGCGAGGGAGAGTTACCGTGGCGGGCGATCTGTCGGCCGAGGAGAGGGCACCAGTGTGACGGTTGTCGGCGGGTCGACCGTCCGCACCTCGGCCGAGCGGCGCATTCTCGACGTGCTCCGGTCGCCCGGGCGCATCCTGCCGGTCACCGTTCCGCTCCTGGCCCTGGTGCTGGTCGGGGTGGTGATCTACACCGGTGGCCGGCACATCGACCTGCAGGTGTACCGCTTCGGGGTGCAGGCGTGGCTGGCCGGCGGTGATCTCTACGGGCCGCTGCCCGAGACGGCGGGCCACATCACGCTGCCGTTCATCTACCCGCCGTTCGCGGCGCTGGTGATGGTGCCGCTGGCCGTCGTGCCGTGGGTGGTGGCCTGGACGGGGCTGCTCGCGCTCTCGACGTTGTCGCTGGGCGCCACCCTCTACGTGGTCGCGCGCCGCCTCTGGGAGGCCGGCGGCCGGGGTGGGGCGCTGTCCGTGGCGTCGATCGCGCTGCCGCTGGCGCTCGCGGTCCAGCCCGGCAAGGTCATCGACTTCGACGTCCCGTCCGACCCCCGGCCCCCGCTGAGCCTCGAACCGGTGTCCCAGACCATCCAGTTCGGTCAGATCAACCTCCTGCTCATGGCGTTGGTGGCGCTCGACTGCCTGGTCGCGCGGCCGCGCTGGCCCCGTGGCGTCCTCATCGGGATCGCCGCCGCCATCAAGCTGACACCGGCGGCGTTCGTCCTGTACTTCCTGCTGCGCCGGGACTACCGGGCCGCCGCCACCGCCGCGATCTCGGGCGCCGTCGCCACGGCGATCGGGTTCGTCGTCGCGCCGAGCCAGTCGTGGACCTTCTGGCTCGACAACCCCGCGGGCGGCGTCAGCGGATCACCGTTCTTCACCAACCAGACGTTCCAGGCCGTGCTCGTCCGGATGGGGATCGACGGCACCCCGCGCACGGTCTGCTGGCTGCTGCTGTCCGCGGGGCTGCTCGCGCTCGCGGTGCCGGCGATCCGGCGAGGTTCGGCGCCGCTCGCGCTCGTCGCCACGGCGGGTGTCGCGCTGCTGGTGTCGCCCACCTCGTGGTCGCACCACTGGGTGTGGGTGGCGCCCGCGCTCCTGGTTGCCGCAGCCACGGCATGGCGGTTGCGGTCCCGGACGTGGGCGGTGGTCACCCTCTTGACGGCGGCCGTGTTCGTGATCGCTCCGCATCAGCAGGGGCTGCCCCGGGCCGACAACCGGGAGCTGTCGTGGACCCCACTGCAGCAGTTCATCGGCAGCACCTACGTCTGGTTCACCGTGCTGCTCTTCGTGCTGCTGTTCGTGGCGATGCGGCGCGACCGGCCGGCCCCGCAACGCTGGCCGTGAACCACGAGGAGCTCGTCGCCTACTGCCTGGCCAAGCCCGGCGCCACCCCCGACGAGCCGTGGGAGGGTGACCTCGTCGCGAAGGTGGGCGGCAAGATCTTCGCGTTCCTCGGCGGAGACGGTCTGGGGGTCAAGTGCGGGCGCGACGCCGACGAGGCGGCCGAGCCGCGCCTGCGCTACCCCGGCGCCGTCGAGGTGATGGCCTACATCGGGCGGCACGGCTGGAACCGCGTCACGGTCGACGGGACGATCCCGGACGACGAGCTGTGCGAGCTCGTCGACGACTCCTACGCCGCGGTGGTCGCCAAGCTGCCCAAGCGGCTGCGCCCGCAGACCACCTGACAGCCGCAGCAGGGCGAGGACGGCCACATTCGCTGGTCTTCGTCCCCGACTGGACAGATCGTGGGGCGTGACCACCCGCGACCGCCTGCTCGCCGCTGTCGTCGCCGTGCTCTGGGGCGCCAACTTCCTCGCGATCCACGTGGGGCTGGAGCACTTCCCGCCGCTGTTACTGGCCGCGCTGCGGTTCCTGGTGCTCGCGATCCCGACGGTGCTGCTGGTGCCCCGCCCGCGGGTGCCGCTGCGCTGGCTGCTCGGTTACGGGCTCGGCTTCGGCACGGTGCAGTTCCTGTTCCTGTTCGTCGCGATGGACGTCGGCATGCCCACGGGGCTCGCGTCGCTGGTGTTGCAGGCCTCGGCCCCGTTCACGGTGCTGCTCGGGGCGTTGCTGCTGCGGGAACGGATGGGCGTCCGGCAGGTCGCCGGGATCACCTTGGCGGTGGTGGGGCTGCTGGCCATCGCCGTGGCGCAGGCGCATGCCGCGGCCCTGATCCCGCTGCTGCTCACCCTCGTCGGGGCGTTGGGCTGGGCGTTCGGCAACCTTGCCGCCCGGCTCGCCGACGCACCGAACCCGCTGCACCTGACGCTGTGGATGTCGGTGGTGCCGCCGGTCCCGCTGCTCGCGGCGTCCCTCCTGACCGAGGGACCTGCCGCCGACTGGGCGGCGGTGCGCGCCGCCGTCACCCCGGCCGGGGTGCCCGGGCTGCTGGCGATCGCCTACCTCGCCATCCTCGCCACCGTGCTGGGCTCCGGCATCTGGACGGCGCTGATGCGCCGCTACCCGGCCGGGGTCGTCGCGCCGTACTCGCTGCTGGTGCCGGTGGTCGGGATCGGGCTCGCGGCGGCCGCTCTGGGTGAACGGCCCAGCGTGGTGGAGCTGGTGGCGGGGGTGGTGATCATCGGTGGGGTGCTGCTCGGGACACCGCGACCGCCCAGCGCCGTCACCGACGTCGCGCTCGTCCGCACTAGCTCGTGACGTCCTTGCGCCGGAACTGCCACACGGCCAGGCCGCCGAGCACGGTGGCGTAGGAGACGGCGGAGAAGACGCCCCGGGTCATGTCCCCCCAGTCGATCTGCCCCGCGAGCAGGTCGGCCCACGCGCTGTCGTAGTGGGTGGGCAGGTAGTTGCGGAGGTCCTCCAGCGCGGTGATCTGGTCGAGGATCTGCGACACGATCGACACCGTCACCGCGCCCCCGACCGCCCCGAGCGGTGCGTCCGTGCTCACCGACAGCACGAGGGCGAGGGCGGCCACCCAGCTCAGCTGCACCGCGATGTACAGCGCCGCCAGCAGCACACGGCCCACGCCTGTCCAGAAGGTCAGGGACTCACCGGTGGGGCTCACCAGGTCACCGGTGCCGTACGCCACGGCGCCGACGGCCAGCGACACCACGGGGAGCAGCAGCAGCGCCGCCACCGACAGCACCGCCGACACGACCGCCTTCTGCCGGAGCAACCGGGCGCGGGGGACCGGGGCGGCGAGCAGGTAGCGCAGGCTCGACCACGACGCCTCCGCGGCCACCGTGTCGCCGAAGAACAGCGCCACCACCACGACCAGGAGGAACGACGAGGAGGCGAAGAGTGCGAACACCGCGAAGTTGGCTCCGCTGCCCTTCGCGAGGTCGACGAGGTTCACCGAACCGGTGGCGGTGCCGTCGTCGGCCAGCTCGAACGCGATCCAGAGGATCACGGGGAGCAGCGTGACCAGGGCGAACGTCACCTGCGTGCGGCGGCGCAGGAGCTGGCGACGCAGCTCGACACGCAGTGGCAGCGTGCGGCCAGGGCGGTACCGGCCGGGCTGGACGTCGTCGGCGAGGTCGCCGACCGTGCCCTTCCAGGTGGACGGACCGTCGTTCGTGGTCACGGGGCTGCATCCATTTTTCCGGCGTCCTCTCCGACGAGCTGCAGGAACGCGTCCTCGAGACGCCGCCGCGGGCCGGCCGACGCGACGTCCACCCCTGCCGTGACGAGCGCCCGCACCGCCGAGGCGCGCGGGGTGCCGTTGAGCTCGGCGTGCACCGAGCCACCGTCGACCGACACGGCGTGCACCCCCGCCAGCCCGCTGAGCACCGCGGCCGCGCGGTCGGGGGCGTCCACGCCGAACGTGGCGGCCCCGCCGCCGGCGATGATGTCGTCGACCGTGCCGTCCGCGACCACCTCGCCGTGGTGCATCACGACGACGTGCGTGCAGGTCTGCTCCACCTCGGCGAGCAGGTGACTCGAGATCAGCACCGTCCGCCCGCCTGCCGCGTACCGGTGCAGCACCTCACGCATCGCGTGGATCTGGGGCGGGTCGAGCCCGTTGGTGGGCTCGTCGAGCACGAGCAGCTCCGGGAGGCCCAGCATGGCCTGAGCGATGGCCAGGCGCTGCCGCATGCCCTGGCTGTAGGTGCCCACCCGCCGCTGTACCGACGCGCCGAGACCGGCGATCCGCAGGGCCTCGTCGAGGTGGGCCTCGGCGGCCGGACGGCCCGTCGCGGCCCAGTAGAGGCGCAGGTTGTCCTCCCCCGACAGGTGGGGCAGGAACCCCGGTCCCTCGACGAACGCCCCGATCCGCGCCAGCACCGGCGCGCCCGGCGCGACCGGCTCCCCGAACGCCGTGATCGTGCCTGCGGTGGGCTTGATCAGACCCATGAGCATCCGCAGCACGGTGGTCTTGCCTGCGCCGTTCGGGCCGAGCAGCCCGAGCACCATGCCCTTCCGGACGGTGAACGACACGTCCTTCACCGCGCTGAACCCGCCGCGGTAGGTCTTGGCCAGCGTGTGGATCTCCAGCGGCGGGGCGTCCGGGTCGGCGGCCGCCACGGTGCCTGCCGCCGAGCGGCGGCCGACGAGCCGGGCGACGACCCAGGCCAGCAGGGCCAGCGCCAGCACGACCGCGATCCCGATCAGGGGCAGGAGCGGCACGGTGTTGGCCGTGACGGCCTCGCCCGGCACCAGCGGCACGGTGAGCGCCGCGTCACCCGTGAGCCCGATCCGCCACACCGCGGGCTCGGTGCCGCTCGCGTAGGCCTGGTCGGTGGTGCCGATCGACACCACCAGGCTGTTCCCGGCCTCCACCGGCGCCACGACTCCCGGCAGGGTGACGGTGACGCGGGCCGGGGACCCGTCGGCGGGGACGGCCACCCGGAACGGGGCGACCGCGTTGCCCAGCAACGTGCGCAGACCGTCGGGCGCCACCTCGAACGTCCTGGCGAAGAGGACCGCCTCGGCGGGTGCGGGCTGGCCCGGGACGCGGGAGACCGACACGTCGACCCGGGGCGCGCCGGCGACCAGCACCGGCTCCCCGAGAGCAGCGGTGCGGAACTGCGCGGACTGGCCGGGGACCTCGGCGGTGGCCGCCGAGAGCCGGCCGGCCAGGCTGCCCAGCGCCCCACCGATCCCCGGCAGCGTCGTGATCGCGGCGGGGTTGCCCCCGGCCGGGTTCAGCGCGACCTGCTCCGGCCCCTCCAGACCGAGCCGCTGGGACTCCACCGGAGCCGCGCCGGAGATCCCGGGGTAGCCGGTGGCCTCCACGGTGCGGCTGTTCGGGGCGCCGCCGTTGGTGCGCACCCCGCTCTGGACGGTGTAGCCGAAACCGGTTCCGGGGTTCGTGCCGGTGTGGGCGAGGTGGAAGTCGAACCAGTCACCGATCGCCTCCCGCACGGCCGCGCCGGGCGCGCCGCCATCGTGCCCGCCCCCGTACCAGAGGACCTTCACCGGCGTTCCGGTCGCGGCGATCTGGCGGGCGTTCGCGTCGGCCTGGTCGAGCCCGAACAGCGTGTCCTGCTCGCCCTGCACGAGCAGCGTCGGGGCGGTGATCCGGTCGGTCACCGTCGACGGCGACGAGCGCTGCAGGAGAGCCGCGGTGGCGGGGGAGAGCTGGCCCGTGGTGGCGGCTTCGGTGTACGCGGCGCACACCTGCGCGGTGAACCGGCCGCAGGTGAGGGGCTCACCGGGCGGGGCCGGGTTGCCGGGCTGGGCAGGCCCGGGCTGGGCAGAGCCGGCCTGCGCGGACCCGCCGACGGGGGCGGCAGCGGCGGCCGGCTGTGCGGCCCCGGGCGGGGCCGAGTCCGGGCCGGCCGCGCCGTCGGCCGGGCCGAGCCCGGCGGAGAAGAAGAGGCCGGCCCACCCCCGCTTGAACACCCCGTCAGGGGCGAACGCGCCCCGCGCCGGGGTGCCGGAGGGGAGCGGGGCGGTGGTCGCGGCGTTGGGGAACAGGGCCTGACCGAGGTCGTTCCAGGTGATCACCGGGGCGATGGCGTCGATCCGCCGGTCGTAGCCGGCGAGCAGCAGAGCGAGTGCGCCGCCGTAGGACCCGCCCGTGACCCCGACTCGGGGGTCGCCGGGCCCGTCCTGGGTCACGTCGGGGCGCGCGGCCAGCCAGTCGACGAGTGCCCGCGCGTCGGCGACCTCGTGGTCGGGGTCGTCGAGGGAGATCTGGCCGGTGCTGGCGCCGAAGCCGCGGGCCGACCAGGTGAGCACGACGAACCCACGTGCGGCCAGGTCGCGGGCGTCGGGGTCGACCGAGGCCTTGCTCCCCCCGAAACCGTGCGCGACGAGCACGGCCGGGGCCGGGGTGACGGCGGGGAGGTAGAGCGTGGTGTCCAGGCTCACCGGCCCGGTGGTGCCCGGGCCGCCCGCCACCTCGATGCGCTGTTCCTGCGTGCGGACCGCAGGCGTCGCGGCGGCGAACGCGGTGCCGGTCGGCACCACCAGCGCGACCATGGCGAGCGTGAGGGCCGCGGCGAGCGCGCGGAGGGTCCGGTGCACAGGTTGACGTTATGCGAAGGTCGGTAGGGCCCCCTCAGCCGTCTCTCAGCGACGAAGGGGGAGCTACCGGTGGACCCGCGCCCCGGCCCTCTCGGCCGTGGTCATCGTGGCCTCGGCGTCGTCCACCCACCCCCGGATCAGGGCAGGCAGGGGCGGCCAGTCCGGCCGGGTGTCGAAAGCGAGCAACCACGTGTCGCCCAGCCGCAGCTCGGCGTGCCCGATCCCGCCGTCCGCGGTCTGCACGCGCGAGAGCTCGACGGCTCCGAAGACCTCCGTGGCGAAGTCGAGGAAACAGCTCAGAGCACGTCGTCGAAGTGCTCCACGCGCGGAGCCCCGTCGAAGAACGGGCTGATCAGGGTGCGCCACCGGGTGTAGTTCTCCGACTGGCGGAACCCGACGGTGTGCGCCTCGATGCTGTCCCACTCGATCAGCAGGACGAACCGGGTGGGCGTCTCCACGCTGCGGGTGAGCCGGGCCTCGCGGAAGCCCGGCGTGTCGGACACGAACTTCACGCCCTCGCGCACGGCCGCGCTGAACTGATCTTCCGTGCCCGGCTGCACCGCGAAATCGGCGATCTCCAACACCATGGTCGCATCCTCGCACGGACTCGTATCTCGAGGAGTGCGGTAAGGCCATTTTGGGCACATGACGGCATGGAGCACTTCACGATCGCCACTGTCGCCGAGCAGAGCGCCGACTTCCGCCGGGTCCTGTGGACCGGCGAGCACACCCAGCTCGTCATCATGACGATCCCGCCGGGTGGGGAGATCGGCGAGGAGGTGCACGACGACACCGACCAGATCCTCACCTTCGTCAGCGGCACGGGCGAGGCGAAGGTGAGTGGCAGGACGAAGGCGGTGGCCGCGGGCGACCTCGTCGTCGTGCCGGCGGGCAAGAAGCACAACTTCGTCAACACCGGCCCGAACCCGTTGGTCCTCTACACGGTCTACGGACCGCCGGAGCACGCCGACGGCGTCGTGCACAAGACCAAGAAGGAGGCCGACAAGGCCGAGGAGTCGGGCCAGGACGAGCCCCCGACGAAGTAGCCGCGCCGTCCCCATCCCGCGAGTCGCCCGGTTCCGCCCCGCGAGTCGCCCGGTTCCCGCGCGCGAGTCGCCCGGTTTCCGCGCCCGCCGCCAGTGGCTGCCGCTACTGCCGGCGGGCGCGGGCGCGCCGCTTCCCCTCGTGCATGGCCTGCACGCGGGCGATGGGGATGGTGTGCCCCTCCTCGACCAGGTCGGCGGGGAGCTGCTGGGGCGGCGGCATCCGTTCGTGCCACGGGTCGCCGTCCCCCAGCAGTTCGACGGCGGTGCGGACGGTGAAGTCGGCCGGTACGACGTGGTCGAGCTCGTCCCACGTCACGGGGAACGACACGGGAGCACCCGGACGGACGCGCGGGCTGTACGCCGCGACGATGGTGGCTCCGCCGGAGCGGGTGGAGTCGACGAAGACCCTGCCGCCGCGGTCGTCCTTGATGTAGGCGGTGGTGGCGACGTCCGGGTCGAGGCGGGCGGCCCGTGCGGCGAGCGCCCGTGTCGCCGCCGCGGCGTCCTCGACCCCGGTGCGCTCGTCGAGGGGCACGAACACGTGCAGCCCTTTCGCGCCGCTGGTCTTCACCACGCCTGCGAGTCCGGTGTCGTCCAGCGCCTGCCGCACGAGCCGGGCCGCCGCGACGACGTGCGGGAACGCGTCGTCCGCCGGCGGGTCGAGGTCGAGCACCAGGTACGTCGGGTGGGTCTCCTCGGCGTGCATCAGGGTCGGGTGGTACTCGACGGCCCGCTGGTTGGCGAACCACAGCAGGGTCCGGCGGTCGTTGCAGAGGGCGTAGGACACCTCGCGCCGCGACGCCTCCGCCCACACCGTGGTGGTCCGCACGAAGTCCGGGGTGTACTTCGGCACGTTCTTCTGCATGAACGGCTCCTGGCCGGGCCGCACGCGGATCACCGACAGCGGCCGGTCACGCAGCTCGCGGAGGATCCGGTCGGCCACGGCGTCCAGGTAGTCCACCAGGTCCCGCTTGGTGGCCCCGGCCCCATCGAACAGCGGTTTGTCGAGGCTCGTGAGCTCCACACCGTCGCGGATCTCGTCGGCCTTCGTGCGGCTCATCGTCACCTCCTACCACCTGGGCCGCGCCGCGGCCAGGCCGAAGGGCGATCAGGGCCCCGACCGTGCGGGTGCGAGGTGGTGCAGGTCCACGGCGGTGAGACGGCCGTCGGCGGCCTCCGCGGTGATCCAGGTGAACGTGGGCTGCCGGCGGCGGTCGGTGGGGGAGCCCGGGTTCAGCAGCCGCAGACCACCGGGGGCGACGGTGTCCCACGGGATGTGGCTGTGCCCGAAGACGAGCACGTCGACGTCCGGGTACGCGGCGGCGCAGCGGCGCTCCCGGCCCGCCGCGGCACCGGTCTCGTGCACCACCGCGAACCGGACGCCGCCGACCTCGACCTTCGCGACCTCCGGCAGCCGGGCGCGTAGCGGCGGCCCGTCGTTGTTGCCGTAGACGCCGACGAGCCGCCGCGCCCGCGCTTCGAGCGCGTCGAGCAGGTCGACCGACACCCAGTCGCCCGCGTGCACCACCACGTCGGCGGCGTCGACGGCGTCCCACACCGGTACGGGCAGATCCTTCGCCCGTACCGGGAGGTGGGTGTCGGAGATCAGCAGCAGGCGCAGGTCAGCTCACACCCACGAGGTCGACCACGAAGATCAACGTCTCGCCGGGCTTGATGGCGCCGCCCGCGCCCCGGTCGCCGTAGCCGAGGTGCGGCGGGATCACGAGCCGGCGGCGGCCGCCGACCTTCATCCCGGCCACCCCCTGGTCCCAGCCTGCGATGACGCGGCCCGTGCCGAGGGGGAACCGGAGCGTCGAGCCGCGGTTCCAGGAGGCGTCGAACTCCTCGCCGGTGGAGTGCGCCACACCCACGTAGTGCACCTCGACGGTAGTGCCGGGGGCGGCCTCGGTGCCGTCGCCGGTCTGAATGTCCTCGACGACCAGGTCGGCGGGGGCGGGGCCGTCGATGGGGTCGACTTCAGGTCGCTGCAGTGCCACAGGGAGTCCTCCGGTTCGGTTGACCGTTCAGAGTGCCAGAGCCCGGAGCGGGAGGTACACAGGAGGCATGACCAGCACCGACGCCACAACGGGCCGGCCTGGCGAGGATGACGGCGAGCTCGACCCGAAGCGATGGCAGGCCCTGTGGGTGACGCTCGTCGCCGGGTTCATGAGCCTGCTCGACGTGAGCATCGTGGCGGTCGCGCTGCCCTCGCTCCAGCGCGGCCTCGGCACCGACCCGGCGCAGGTGCAGTGGGTGGTGTCGGGGTACGCGCTGACGTTCGGGCTCGCGCTGGTGCCGGCCGGGCGCCTGGGGGACGCGCTGGGCCGCCGGCGCATGTTCCTGTTCGCGCTCGCTGCGTTCGTCCTGTTCAGCGCGCTCGCCGGGGCCGCACCGACAGCCGAGACGCTCATCCTCGCTCGCCTCGCGCAGGGGCTGGCTGCCGGCGCGCTCGCGCCGCAGAACTCCGCGCTCATCCAGCAGCTGTTCCGGGGTGACGAGCGCGCCAGGGCGTTCGGTCTCTTCGGTGCCACCCTCGGCATCTCGACGGCCGTCGGCCCGATCGTGGGAGGCGTGATCCTGGCGCTGGCGGGCGGAGCGGACGGCTGGCGGTGGATCTTCTACGTCAACGTCCCGATCGGGGTGGTCGCCCTCCTGCTGGCCGCCCGGCTGATCCCGCGCACCGAGAGCGGTCCGCGGGGGCACGTCGACATGATCGGGACCGCGCTCCTCGGTGGAGCGGTGCTCGCCGTCCTGCTGCCGCTGGTCGAGGCCGACTCGGGTGGGCTCGTCCGGTTGTGGTGGCTGTTCCCGGTGGCCGCGCTGCTGGTGGCCGCGTTCATCGCGTGGGAACGCCGGGTGCTGCGCCACGACCGCGACCCGCTGCTCGACATCCGGCTGCTCAAGAGCAGGCCCGGCTACGCGTCCGGGGTGGCGCTCGGCACCATCTACTTCATCGGCTTCAGCGGGATCTGGCTGGTGTTCGCGCTGTACTTCCAGACCGGTCTCGGTTACACGCCGCTCGAGTCGGGCCTGGCGGTCACCCCGTTCGCGATCGGCTCGGCTGCCTCGGCGGTGGTGGGGGGTCGGCTCGTCGCCCGGCTCGGGCGCGTGCTCACGGTGATGGGCCTGGTCCTCGTCGTGGTCGGGCTCGCGGTCACGGGGGTGGTGCTGGCGCTCGCGCCTGCCGAGTCGGCCGGGCTCGCCGTGGCGGCCCCGTTGCTGGTCGCCGGCATCGGCGGCGGCTGGGTCGTCGCCCCGAACACGACGATGACGTTGCGCTACGTGCCCGTCAGCAGCGCGGGCTCGGCGGGGGGCGCGCTGCAGACCGGGCAGCGCATCGGCGCCGCGATCGGCACCGCCGCGCTCACGGGCATCTTCTACTCGGAGCTGATGGGCAACGGGAACGACTTCCGCATGGCGGTGGCGGTCGCGGTGGGCGCCGCGACCCTCGGGTCCGTGGTCGCGCTGGTCGTCGGCATCCTCGAGTGGCGGACGGCCCGCAAGTACGCCGGCCTCCACGAAGAGACCGGGGCAGCCGACCACATCCCCCCGGATCCGCACTGAGCAGCGCCCCCGGCGCGGTCAGGTCCCCAGCGCGTCCTTGAGGAACCGCACCTGCAGCAGGAGCAGGTTCTCCGCCACGACCTCCTGCGGCGTCATGTGCGTGACACCCGACAGCGGCAGCACGCTGTGCGGCCGCCCCGCGGCCAGCAGTGCCGAGCTGAGCCGCAGGGTGTGGGCGGCCACCACGTTGTCGTCGGCGAGCCCGTGCACCAGCAGCAGCGGCCGGGTGAGCTTCGCCGCGTCCTCGATGAGCGACGACCGCGCGTACGCGTCCGGTGCCTGCCCCGGATGTCCGAGGTAGCGCTCGGTGTAGTGCGTGTCGTAGAGCGCCCAGTCGGTGACGGGCGCCCCGGCGACGGCCGCGTGGAAGACGTCCGGGCGCCGCAGCACCGCGAGTGCGGCCAGGTATCCGCCGAACGACCAGCCGCGGATGCCCACCCGCGTGAGGTCCAGGTCGGGGTACTTCTCCGCGACGGCGTGCAGCGCGTCGACCTGGTCGTCCAGCACGGGCGCGGCGAGGTCCCCGCTGACCGCACGTTCGAACTCCGGCCCCCGCCCCGGTGTGCCCCGCCCGTCGACGACGACCACCGCGAAGCCCTGGTCGGCGAACCACTGGCTGGTCAGGTACGCGCCACGGGTGGCGAGCACGCGCTGGGAGTGCGGGCCGCCGTAGGGGTCCATGAGGACGGGCAGCGGCGTGCCCGGCTCGTGTCCGGTCGGCAGCAGCACCGCCGTGCGCAGCCCGCGATCGCCCGCGGCCAGCAGGGTGACCCGCGGCGTCAGCCCGGACGGGTCGGCGAACGACGTGATGGTCCACTCGGCGCCGTCTCGGTGCACGGTGGTGGTCGTGGCGTCGGCGTCGAGGCTCTGCCGGGCGACGACGAGCGTGCCGCCGACGAGCCGCCCGGAGTGCACCCCGGCCTCCGACGTGACCGCGGCGAGCCCGTCCGGGCCCCAGGTCCACAGCCCGATGGACGTGGGGTCCTCACCGGCGCGGAAGAACACGGTGTCACCTTCGACGTCCAGCACGTCGCGGACCTGCAGCGACGGCGGGGTCACCGGCTCGCCGTCGACGACGAGCCGGCGTGCGCCGTCCGCGTCCGCCACGGTGACCAGCGCGCCGGACGCCGTGTGCGTCGGGACACCCGGGACGATCTCGACCCACGCGGGGTCGGTCTGCTCGTGCACGGGGGAGGTGGTGCCCGTGTCCGGGTCGACCCGCAGCACCCGCAGCGCCCGCTGGTCCCGCGGCTGCACGACGATCAGGAGTCCGTGGGCGTCCCACACGACGTTGACGAGGTACTCGTCGCGGACACCGTCCCAGTCGACCTGGGTGCTCCCGCCGTCGAGCGTGTGGATCCGCAGCGAGACGTGCGCGTTGGCGGTGCCGGCCGCCGGGTAGGCGACGACGGCGGGGGTGCGGTCGGGGTTGGCGGGGTCGGCGATGTGCCAGCGCTGCACGGGCGAGTCGTCCACCCGCGCGACGAGCACGGCGTCCCCCTCGGGGGACCACCAGTAGCCGCGCATCCGGCCCATCTCCTCGGCCGCCACGAAGTCGGCCAGGCCGTACGTGACCTGCTCCCCGTCGGGCTCGGCGAGGGTGGTGGTGGTGCGCGCGGCGACGTCGTGGACGTGCAGCCCGCCACCGCTGACGTAGGCGACGCGGCGTCCGTGCGGGTCGGGCCTCGGGTCGATGACGCCGCCGGGGGTGTCCACCAGCCGCGGGGTGAGGCCCGCGGCGAAGTCGGTGACGTAGAGCTGCCCGGACAGGGTGAAGGCGGCCATCGTGACCGGCCGGTCGGTGGCGTACCCGACGACGCCCCCCGCCTGCTCCCGGCTGCGCTCCCGGCGTGTCCGCTCCTCCGGCGGCAGGTCCTCCGTGCCGCTGTCCAGCTCGTGGGGGTCGGCGACCAGGCGCTCCTCACCGTTCTCCAGGTCCAGGGTCCAGAGACACGTCACCGGGTCGGTGCCTCCGCGGCTGCGCAGGAACACGACGCGGCCGCCGTCGGGGGAGACCGTGATGCCACGCGGGGACCCGAGTGTGAAGCGCCGGGTCCGGGCCTGCCTGCGGGGGAAGCTGTCCGTCACGGTGGATCAGTCTGCCTGCGGGGGCCCCGATGTGGATACCTGACCTGCTCTGTCCCCGCCGCGACGCGTACCCCCTCGATCGGGGCGGGGCCGGTCGTGCTCGACTGGTCGCATGAACCGCTCCCTTCTCCGGGTCGCCGTCGCCACCGTCGCTGTGACGGCCCTGGCCGGTTGCGGCTCCGGCGCCGCACCGGCAGCCCCGCCCCTCCCACCGGCCGCTGCCCAGCCGACCGCGGCCGCGGCCGCCCCGGCTCCTGCCCCGGCACCCGGCGTCCCGGCCCTCACCGGCAACCCGACGGACCTGACGGCGCAGAGCGAGGCGCAGGCCGGGACGGGGCAGCCGCCCACGAAGCTCGTGACCCAGGACATCGTCGTCGGCACCGGCAAGAAGGCCGTCCCGACCGACACCGTCGACGTCCAGTACAGCGGCACCCTCTACTCCGACGGCAAGCCGTTCGACAGTTCGTGGAAGGACGGCGGCCAACCCGTCTCCTTCCCGCTGGACGGGGTGGTGCCGGGCTTCGCGCAGGGCATCGAGGGGATGCAGGTCGGCGGCCGCCGGGTGATCGTCATCCCGCCCGACCTGGGCTACGGCGCCCGCGGCAGCGGCCCGGTCCCCGGCAACGCCACGCTGGTCTTCGTGGTGGACCTCGTCGGTATCGCCTGACGCCGGGCCGGTCGGCTCACGCGCCGGTCAGTTCACGCAGGGAACGCCGCCTGCCGTGATCACGCGCGGTGTGTCGTCGGTGGACCTCGACGAGCGCCCCGACGCGGCAGGCTGCACGGGCGGCGCCGCAGCTGCCTCCGACGAGGAGGTCGCGCCGGGTTCGTGGCCGGCCACCACGGACCTCACGAAGGCGCGTACCGCGCTCTGGTCGATCTGGACCGCGACGCCGTCGTAGGGCGTGCGCAGGTCGGTGCGGCCGGTGGGGATCGTCTGGAAGCGGAGGTCGCTGCCCGAGAGGCCCGCGAACTGGCTGAGTGCCTGCTCGATGTTCCAGCCGCTGTCGAGCACGACGTTGCGGTCGACGACGCCGACGAGCCGGGTGAGCCGCACCGGGTTGGTGAACGTCCCGGTGGAGATCAGCTGCTTCGTCAGTCCTGCCGCGAAGGCCTGCTGGCGCGCGATGCGGTCGAGATCGCCGCCCGGCAGGCCGTGGCGCTGGCGGACGAACGCGAGAGCGGCCGGCCCGTTGACCGTCTGCGCTCCGGCCGGGAGGTCGATGCCGGAGTAGGAGTCGTGCACGGGTTCGTTCAGGCAGATGGGCACGCCGCCGAGGGCTTCGGTGAGCTCGACGAACCCGACGAAGTTGATCTCGGCGTAGTGGTCGATCTGCACGCCGGTGAGCTGCTCGACCGTGGCCACGAGAGTGGCGCGCCCCGCCTCGCGCCCGCGCCGGTCGAGCTCGGGGCCGGTGATGCCCTGCGCGGTGAGCGTGTTCTCGGCGCTCGTCAGCCCGAGCTCGTAGGCCGAGTTGATCTTGTGGGTGCCGCGGCCGCCCGCGATCGGGACGTACGAGTCGCGCGGGATAGAGATCGCCTCGGCGGGCCGGCCCGGATCGGCGGGGACGTGCAGCAGGATGATCGTGTCGGTGTTCAGCTGGCCACCGTCCGGGCCGACGTGCAGGGCGTTGAACAGCGCGGGGGGCAGTGGGTTGCCCGCGGAGTCGGTGCGGGCGTCGAGACCCACCAGCAGGGCGTTGTACGCCTGACCCTGGGGCGTGGGAACGGCGTGGGGAATGGCCGCCGTGCTGGTGAAGCTGGTGTCGAGGTACCGCTGCAGCGACCAGGCAAGGCCTGCCACGGCGAACGCGACGACCGCAGCCAGCGCCACCACGGTGCGCATGACCACACGCACGGTCCGTCTCGCGTTCATTGTTCTCCGGTCACCCGCGCCAGTACCGTTGCCGCGCCGCGACAGCCTGGAGAGTCATGGCCGCAGTCGCGACCCTGAATCCACGATAACCGCGCATGTAGACCGGGCGGCTGAAAGGTGACTGAGAGGCGATCTTGCTGATCGGTCGACTGCGGCCAGCAGGTCGACAGTGAGCCGTTCGAGCCGGTCGGCATCCGCCGCATCGAACGTCCGCAGGGCCGGGTCGATGCGGCGGTTGTCGAGTCCCCGACGCCGCCACGCGCTGAAGCCGGGCTCCGGCGGCGCGTCGAGCAGAGCGCCGATGGCCGCGGCGGCCCGGTCCGGTGGAGCGGCGATCGCGGCGGCCGCGAGCTCCGCGGCGGCCCGCCACGGCTGCCTCATCCCGACGTACGGCCGGGTGTCGGCGAATCCGGGGTTGTAGACCACGTAGCGGGTGCGGCCGCCGTGGCGGGCGAGCGCCGGACCGAGGAGATCGTTGGCCCGGCCGGCCTGCAGCTGCGCCCGCAGGCCCGACCAGCGCCGCGTCAGCTGAGGGTCGTCCCACTGCACGCCGCCACGGGTGATACCCGGACCGGCGAGGTTCACCACCACCGGCTGCGGCGCCCGTTCGAGCTGGGTGCGCAGCGATGTCGGCCTGGCCACCGCCTCGGACCTGCGCAGACGCATGGACGAACGGCGGACGGTGCGGAGCTTCTCCACCGAGCCGGTACCGGAGCAGATCGTCCGCGACGCCATCGCGGTGGCGGCCACCGCCCCCTCCGGTGCGCACCAGCAGCCCTGGACCTACGTTCTGGTGAAGGACCCCGAGGTCCGGCGGCGCATCCGGGAGGCGGCCGAGGAGGAGGAGCGACGGTCCTACGCCGGCCGGCTCGGCGAGGAATGGCTCGGCGCATTGCGACCGATCGGCACGGACGAGCACAAACCGCACATCACCGATGCGCCCTACCTGATCGTCGTGTTCCAGCAGCGTTATTACCTGAATTCGGACGGAACGTCCTACAAGCACTACTACGTCGACGAATCCGTCGGGATCTCCGTGGGGATGCTGCTCACGGCGCTGCACCTCGCCGGGCTGGCGGCTCTGACCCACACGCCGAGCCCCATGCGCTTCCTGTCCGAGGTGCTCAACCGGCCGCGCAACGAGAAGGCGTTCGCGGCGATCCCCGTCGGCCGTCCGGCCTCGCACTGCGAGGTGCCCGACCTCGTCCGCAAGTCGCTGGACCAGGTGCTGGTGGAGGTCTGAGCGCCCGGTCCCGCTACTGGTCCGCGAGGCGGTGCAGCAGCCAGCCCTGTGACGTGCGGATGAGTGCGTAGCGGCGGTCGTCGTCCCTGCCGTGCAGGGTCAGGAGGATGCGGCGCTCCGAGCGGTCGTGCTCCTCCCACCAGCCGATGTCGGCGATGGACTTGACCTCGTCCTCGTACGTGAGGTGGTCGAGGTCGTGGTCGGCAACGGCGACCGCCAGCCGCTTGTCGCCCGGCTCCTCGGGGAGCCCCTTCGGCACCGCCCACGAGCGCAGCACGCCGTCCTCCTCGAGGCGCAGGTCGAAGTGGTGTTGCGGCCGCTGGTGCTCGTGCAGGACGAAGGCGGGCCGCTCGGCGCTGTCCACGCGGTCGGTCACAGGGTGGTGACCAGTCCGCCGTCGATGACCACGTCGGTGCCGGTCACGTTGCCTGCTCGACCGCTCGCGAGGAGCACCACGACGTCGGCCACCTCCTCCGGACGAGTGAACCGGCCCGTGACCGTCTGGTCGGCCACGTGCTTCGCGACGTCGGCCGGGTCGCCGCCGCTCTCGCGGGCGATGGTGGCGGCGACCCCGTCGGCACCGAGCCACAGCGCGGTCTCGACCGGGCCGGGGCTGACGGTGTTCACCCGGACGCCGCGGGGCCCGAGTTCTTTGGACAGTGCCTTGCAGAAGTTGGACAACGCGGCCTTGGTGGCGCTGTACTCGATGATGCCCGGATCCGGCAGGAACGCGTTGATCGAGCTGATCGTGACGATCGTCGACGGGGCCCGGTCGAGCAGGTGCGGTAGCGCGGCACGGGTGGTGCGTACGGCCGAGAGGAAGTTGATCGTGATCGCCCGCTCCCAGTCGTCGTCGCTGAGGGCGAGGAAGCCGTCGGACCGCGGCCGTACCGCTCCGACGTTGTTGACCAGGATGTCCACCCCGCCGAAGACCTGCACCGCCTCGTCGACGAGCCGGGCCGGGCCGGCCGGCTCGGTGAGGTCCACCTGTACCGCGTGCACCGGGTACCGGCCGGCGAGCTCGGCCAGCTCAGGGCTGCCGCCCCGGGATCCCGCGACGACGTTCGCACCCTCGGCCGCCAGCAACCGGACGATCGCGAGGCCGATCCCCTTGCTGGCTCCGGTGACGACGGCGACCTTGCCGAGCAGGTCCAGATCCATGGCGGTCTCCTCGTGGCGTGATCAGCGGAAATCGGCGTGTCCGGCTGCGCCTGACGGCATCGGCGGGGTCACGCGTGCCTGCTCCCGCCTGATCCGGCGGTGGCTCACCCGACCCGGAGCCGGCGGAGGTGCACCGGTCCGAGCGCTCAGGCATGGCCTGCCGGGCGGCGTGTGACTGCAGTTGTGGACCTTACCTGCCGGGCTGCGTGACACGGGACGGTTCGCATCGAGTTCTCATGTCGAGGCGCGGCGCTCGCTCGCGCCGCTTCTACTGACCCGGAGTCTGGGTGGACCGCCGTACCAGTCCAGGCAGACGACGGTGGCGTCGTCGCGGAGCTTGCCTCTGGTCGCGCGCATGACGGCGTCACCGAGCGCGTGGACGACCTCGCGGGGGTGGAGGTTGCCGCTGCGGCTCAGCGTGTCGGGGACGTCCAGTTCGGCCGCGTTCCGTTCCAGCATGCCGTCGGTGACGAAGACGATGCGGTCACCTGGCGCTATCGGAAACTGCTGCACCCGGAACGACCTGCCGGAGTTGATGCCGAACGGGAAGTCGATGCTCAGCTCGATCTCCTCGACGCGCCCGTCGCGCAGTCGCAGCGGGAATGGGTGGCCGGCGTTGATGATCGTCGCTGATGCCGTGTCGAGGTCGATCCGCATCAGCTGACCGGTGACGAACTGGCCTACCGCGGAGTGCGCGACGAGCGCGTCGTTCGCGTTCCGTGCCTGCTCGCCGAGGTCCAGGCCGCGGCGCCGGCCGTTGCGGAGGCTGCCGACCAGCAGGGTCGCGAGCAGGGCTGCCGCGACGTCGTGCCCTGCCGCGTCCGTGATCGACACGTGGAGGGCATCCTCACCGAGCGCGTAGTCGAACGTGTCGCCACCGACGGCACTGGCCGGCTCCATCCACCCCGAGATGGTGAACTGTCCGGCCTCACAGGTGAACGAGCCGGGCAGCAGTCGCCGCTGGATCTCCGCGGCCAGGGAGAACGGTGTCGTCCGCTGGCCCCACTCGAACAGGTCGGTGTGGCGGCGATTGGCGATCACGACGTAGCTGAGCGCGTGGGCCGCTGCCGCGACATCGGCCACGACCTGCGCGTCCGGATAGTGCGGCAGGATCAGCTCGAGCACGCCGACCGCATCCCCGCGATCGGTCACCGGGAGGACCAACCGCGCCCCGTCGCCCATGCCGTGAACGTCGACCTGCTGAGTCCGCAGCACCCGTTCGTACACGGTGCCGGTCAGCGGGACGGTTTCCCGGCTCCGGACGAGGCGGCTGTCCGCGGCGTCGACGCCCCGTTTCGCCCGGTCGAAGCGAACTACGGCGTGGCCGCTGAAGTCGGCGATCAGGAAGCTCACCTCCTGGGCGCCGACCATCACCGCCAACTCGTGCGTGACCACCTCGATGGCCTCGGTCGGCGCGGCAGCCTCGACGCTCTCCAGCAGCGCTCGGAGATCGGTTCGCGGAAGCTGCTGCTCGCTCATCAGGCGAACCCTAGGGCGGCAGTGCCCGCAGCGCCGTCGAACCCGGGCCGCCGTAGCTCGCCCAGCTCATTTCCGGACGGAATGTGGGCCGGATCGTTCTGGTTGGTGGCGGAGGGGCCGTGGTCACGGCGGCCGGGGTACTGCTCTTCTGATGCGAACTGTGAGGAGAAACGTGGACGTCGGCGAATGGGACGACTTCAACACGCGGATCATCAACGAGTTCCGGGCCAACGAGGGCCGGGTGGCCGAGTCCGACGGCTACCCGACGATTCTGATCCATCACATCGGCGCGAAGTCGGGCATCGAGCGGGTGTCGCCGCTGGCCTGCTTCCCTGAGGACGGCGGGAGCATGCTGATCATCGCTTCCAAGGCCGGGGCCCCGACCAACCCGGACTGGTACCACAACGTGAAGGCCAACCCGACTCTCACCGTCGAGACGGGTACCGAGACCTTCCTGGTGCACGCCGAGGAGGTGGTCGGGCCGGAGCGCGACGAGTTCTTTGCCCGGGTGGCCGCCGAGCGCCCCAATTTCGCCGAGTACCAGCAGAAGACGACACGGCCGATTCCGGTCCTGCGCCTGACCCGGGTGTCCTGAGGACGCTCGTTCAGCAATCCCGTCCAGCGACGAGCAGCTACCTACCAGCCGCGGGCGCGCCACTCCGGCAGCGACGGGCGCTCCTTGCCGAGGGTGGTGTCGTCGCCGTGGCCCGGGTACACCCAGGTCTCGTCGGGCAGGGAGCCGAACACCCGCTCCTCCAGATCGCCCAGCAGCGACCCGAACTCCTCCGGGCCGGCGGTCTTGCCGGGGCCCCCGGGGAAGAGGGAGTCGCCGGTGAAGATGTGCGGGTGGTCCTCGCCGCGGTAGACGAGGGCGATCGATCCGGGAGTGTGTCCGCGCAGGTGCACCACCTCCAGTTCGATGTCGCCGAACTGCACGGTGTCGCCCTGCTCCACGAGGTCGTCCATCGGGATCGGCAGTTCGGGGGCGTCGAGCGGGTGGGCGATCTGCCGCGTCTGGAACATCCCCGCGACGGCGCCGAGGGCCTGCCAGTGGTCGGCGTGGCGGTGGGTGGTGACGAGGTGGCGCAGCTCGGGCCGGGTGTCGGTGGCCCCGACCAGGTCGGCCAGCCGGTCCGGCTCGTTCGCCGCATCGATCAGCAGCGCCTCGTTCGTGGACCGGCACACGAGGAGGTAGGCGTTGTTGTCCATCGGTCCGACCGAGACCTTGGTGATGCTCAGGGCGTCGAGATCGCGCCGGATCGCCGCGCCGCCGGGGTCGGTGTGACCGGAGTAGCTGTCGATGACGTCCACGGCGTCAGCCTAGTGCGGCGGCCGGGAACGCGGCCGGACTGATCGCGCGCGGGCCCGGTGGACACCGCGGCCCGGCGACGCTCCGTCACGATTGGGTCGCGGCGCCGCGCCCGGTTCATCCGAATCGTTGACATTGCGAAGACCTGCCGACAACGATCTGTCGTCTCACGCGGGTGCGGCATGGTGGACGAGGAGCGGTCTGAGATGGCGGTACACCCCACGTTCGATCGGCGACGGTTCCTCGGTCTGCTCGGCGCGGCATCGGCCCTGCCGGTGGTCGCCGCGTGCGGAAGCAGCGTCGGCGGGTCCACCGGCGCACCTGCCACCGGTGGGGGCGGCGGCACGGTGAAGGTCGGCCTCGTCGTCCCGCAGTCGGGCGTCTACGCCGCTCTCGGCACCGACATGCAGCGCGGGTGGGAGCTGTGGCTGGCCGACAACGGGCAGCGGTTCGGTGACTACACCGTCGAGACGGTGATCGCCGACGAGGGCGAGACGCCCCAGACGGGCGTGCCCGCCGTGCAGAAGGTGCTGCAGAACGACGGCGTCGACGTGGTGGTCGGCCTGGTCAACTCGGCCACCGCGCTGGGGGTCCGCGACCTTCTCACCGAGTCCAAGAAGCTGTTGATCGTCACGAACGCGGGCGCCGAGGCCGTCACGAGCACGTCGCGGACGCCCTACATCTGGCGCACCTCCTTCACCAACGGCCAGATCGCGGCCGCGATGGGCACGCACCTGGCGCAGTCCGGGTTCGCCGAGGGCGTGTACGCCATCGCGCCCGACTACGCGGCAGGCACGGAGGTCATCACCGCCTTCACGAAGGCGTTCGAGAGCGGCGGCGGCCGGGTCGTCGGGTCGGCCAAGACGCCGTTCGGCACCACCTCGGACTACCAGCCGTTCCTCACCGGCATCCAGAGCTCCGGTGCGCGGGCCGCGTTCTGCTTCTACTCCGGCGCCGAGGCGATCAACTTCGTGAAGCAGTACGCGCAGTTCGGGCTGGCGTCGACGATCCCGCTCTACGGCTCCGGCTTCCTCACCGAGGGCAACGTGCTGCCGCAGCAGGGCGACGCGGCGCTCGGGGTGCAGACCACGCTGCACTACACCGACCAGCTCGACAACCCGGCCAACGCGGCCTTCGTCCAGGCCTACACGGCGAAGCACGGCGAGGCGCCCAGCTGCTTCTCCGTGCAGACGTGGGACGCCGCCAACGTGCTCGACCGGGCGCTCGCCGCGGCCACCGCGCTCGACGGCGACTCCCTGGCCACCGCACTGGGCACGGTCGGCGCGATCAACGACAGCCCGCGCGGCTCCTGGACGTTCGAGAACCAGACCCCGCGGCAGAACGTCTACCTCCGCCGGGTGGACAACAACGGGGGCGCCCTGGTCAACGCCGTCGTGCAGGACCTCGGCCCGCAGAGTCAGCCGGCGGCCTGATGCTCGTCAGTGTCCTCAACGGCTTCGCGATCGGGTTCCTGCTGTTCATCCTGGCCGTCGGGCTGTCGATCGTGTTCGGGATGATGGACGTCCTGAACCTCGCACACGGGGCCCTGTTCCTCGGGGGCGCCTATCTCGGCGCGGCGTTCGCCGGCAGCTGGGGCGGGTTCCTCGCCGCGCTCGGCCTGGCGGCGGTCGGCGGGCTGGCGGCCGGCGCCCTGCTGTCGCTCATGACCGAGCCGCTGCGCAAGCGCTCGCACCTCGACCAGGCGCTGCTGACGCTGGGCGTGGCGTTCGTCGTGGCCGAGTTGCTGATCATCGCGTTCGGCGACGACCCGCTCTCGGTGTCCGCCCCGCCCGCGCTCGACGGCTCGGTGTCGGTGCTCGGCGCGACATACCCGGCGTACCGGCTGGTGCTGATCGGCGTGGGGGCCGTGCTGGCGCTGGCCGTGTACCTGGTGGTGGAGCGGACGCGGGTGGGTGCGCTCGTGCGGGCCACCGTGGCCGACCGCGAGATGGTCGCCACCCTCGGAATCGACAACCGCCTGGTCAAGGCCGCGGTGTTCGCCGTCGGGTCGTTGCTCGCCGCGACGGCCGGCGTGCTCGGCGGCCCGATCTACGGGGCGCGTCCTGGACTCGACGCCACCGTGCTCATCCTCGCGCTGGTGGTCGTCGTGATCGGTGGGCTGGGCTCCGTGCGCGGAGCGCTCGTCGGGGCGTTGATCATCGGGCAGGTCGACACGCTGGGCCGGGTGCTGCTGCCCCAGTTCGCCTCGTTCGTGCTGTTCGGCGCGCTCGCGCTGGTGCTCGTGCTGCGGCCACGGGGGCTGTTCGGGAGCCCGGCGTCGGTGAGCACGCGATGACGGCCGTGGACGCCCCCGCGGTGCCGGGCGGCGAGGCCGCGGTCTCCCCGCGGGCGCCGCACGGCCGTAGTGGGCTCGTGGCCGCCGCCGTGCTGGTGGTGCTCGCGGCCGCCCCGCTGTTCCTCGCCCCGTTCGCCACCACCACGCTCGCCCGCATCCTGGTGTTCGCGCTCTTCGCCGTGAGCCTGGACCTGCTCGTCGGCGTCACGGGCCTGCCCTCGCTGGGGCATGCCGCCTACTTCGGCTCCGGCGCGTACGCGGCGGGCTGGGCGTCGATCAACGTCACCGCCGAGGCGCCGGTGCCGCTGCTCGTGGGTGCGGCCGTCGGCGCCGTCGCGGCCGCGCTGACCGGATGGATCACCGTGCGGACCGGCGGGGTCTTCTTCCTCATGCTCACCCTCGCCATCGGGGAGACCGTGCAGCAGGTGGCCAACACCTGGGAGAGCGTCACCGGCGGCGCCAACGGGCTCACCGGCGTCCCGGCCGTCCGGGTCGGGGGAGCGCCGCTGGCGAACGCAGGTTTCGTGTACTGGTACGTGCTCGCCGTGTTCGTGCTGGGCTTCGTGCTGGTGTGGCTCGTGGCGCGCTCACCGTTCGGGGCCGCACTGCGCGGCATCCGCGACAACGAGCCGCGGATGCGCGCGATCGGCTACCCGACGGCGCTGTACAAGTACGGCGTCTTCGTGATCGCCGGCGGCGTCGCCGGGGTGGCGGGCTCGCTGCTGGTGGCCCAGCAGCGCCTGGTGACGCCGGCCGATCTCGGGTTCCTCACCGCGTCGCTGGCCCTGCTCGCCGTGATCATCGGCGGGGCGGGCTCGCTCTGGGGCGCGTGCCTCGGAGCCGCGCTGGTGATCCTCATCCGCGACGCGCTGGGCCCCGGCCTCGGCGGTCACGGCACGCTCCTGCTCGGCGTCGTGTTCGTGCTGGTGGTCTACCTGCTGCCACGCGGGGCGGCCGGCCTTCGGCTGCGCCGCCGGAGCCCGTCATGACCGCGCTGCTGTGCGCCGGGCTCAGCCGGTCGTTCGGTGCGCTGGCGGCCGTCGACGGCGTCGAACTCGCGGTGGCCCCGGGTGCGCGGCACGCCCTGATCGGACCCAATGGCGCGGGGAAGTCCACCCTGTTCAGGCTGGTCAGCGGCACCATGCGGGCCGACGCGGGCCGCGTCGAGCTGGCGGGCCGGGACGTCACCGGGCTGTCGGAGGTGAAGCGGTGCCGGCTCGGGATGAGCCAGACGATGCAGCACGCCAGCCTCTTCGCCTCGATGACGGCGGCCGAGACGGTCGCGCTGGCCGCGGCGCGCCACGAGAACGGGCCGATCTCGCTGTTCCCGCGCCGGCAGCCCCGGGTGGCCGCGCGGGCGGAGGAGCTGCTGACCGACGTCGGCCTGGCCGGTCGCGGCGGCGTCGCCGTCCCGGCGCTGTCGCACGGCGAGCGCAAGCAGCTCGAGGTGGCACTGGCGCTGGCCTGCCGCCCGACGCTGCTGCTGCTCGACGAGCCCGCCGCCGGCATGTCGCCCGCGGAGAGCGCACGGCTGGTCGAGCTGCTGCGCGGGTTGCCGCCGGAGATCACGGTGCTGTTCGTGGAGCACGACCTGGACCTGGTGTTCTCGCTGGCCGACGCGGTCACGGTGCTGCACCTGGGGCGCGTGCTGCTGTCGGGCACGCCCGACGAGGTCCGGGCCAGCGAGGCGGTGCGTGAGGCCTACCTGGGCACCGGGCGGCGCGAGGAGCTGTTCCTGTCATGAGCTTTCTCGAGGTCCGTGGCCTCGTCTCCGGGTACGACCGCGGCACCGTGCTGCACGGGTTCCACCTCGATCTGGACGCGGGCGCCGTGCTGGGCCTGCTGGGCCGCAACGGCGTCGGCAAGTCCACGCTGATCATGACCCTCGCCGGGCTCGTCCCGGTGTCGTCGGGGTCGGTCCGCCTCCACGACGTGGAGCTCGCCGGGAAGCGCCCGGACCAGATCGCGCGGGCCGGGGTGGCACTCGTGCCGCAGGGCCGCCGGGTCTGGGCCACGGTGACGGTGGGCGAGCACCTCGCACTGTCGTCGTCGCGGTCCCGGGGCGGCACCTGGACCGTCGACTCCGTGCTCGACCTGCTGCCCCGGCTCGCCGAGCGCCGCAGCCACTACGCCGGGCAGCTCTCCGGCGGGGAGCAGCAGATGCTCGCCGTGGCGCGGGCGCTGCTCACCAACCCGCGGCTGGTGCTCCTGGACGAGCCGTCCGACGGCCTCGCCCCCGCGATCGTCGACCAGATCGCGGGCGTCGTCACCACGATGCGTGCCGAGGGCGTGACCGTCGTGCTCGTGGAGCAGGACCTGCACCTGGCCTTCGGCGTGGCCGACGAGATCGCGGTGATGGAGAAGGGCGCGCTGGTGCACCGCGTGCCGACCGCGGAGTTCCGCCGCGACCCCGACACCGCACACCGGCTGCTCGGCGTGGCCTGATCGGACCCGGAGAGGTGTGATGCCGGGCGCATTCCGTTCCGCCCGGCCACGAACGCCCGAGGTGGCAGCCCGGTCATAACCCCGGCCTATGGGTTCCCGGGCCTGTGTCGTCTACCGGGCCGTCCCGGGCGGGCACACCCTGGACCCCGGAGAACAGGCAGGGGCCGGTGGCCCGGGACTCGACGGACGGAGTGGGCACGTGACGCGCAACGAGCGGGACATGGTGGTGCACGAGCAGGAGCCCTACAACGCGGAACCCACACGATCGGCTCTCGCTGAGAACGTCGTGACCCCTGTCGGCGTCTTCTACGGCCGCAACCACGGCACCATGCCCGACATGGACCCGCACCAGTGGCGCCTGCAGGTGGACGGCATGGTCGACCGGCCGATGGAGCTGTCCCTGGCCGACCTGAAGGACCGGTTCCCCCACCGGGAGATCGTCGCCACGCTGCAGTGCGCCGGCAACCGGCGTGCCGGGCTGATGGCCGTCCGCGACATCCCCCACCAGCACCCGTGGGGTCCGGGAGCCACCTCGACCGCCCGCTGGGGCGGGGTGAGCCTGGCCGACGTCCTCGCTCACTGCGGGCTGAGCCCGGACGCCACCGACATCGAGTTCGCCGCCCCGGACGTGGCGGACGAGGCGGTGCCGCCGCAGCCGTACGGGGGTTCGATCAGCGCCGCCAAGGCCACCGCGGCCGAGACGATGCTGGTCTGGGAGATGAACGGCGAGCCGCTCACGCAGGCCCACGGTGGTCCGGTGCGGGTCGTCGTGCCCGGGCACATCGGTGCGCGCAGCGTGAAGTGGCTGCAGCGCATCACCGCCCAGGACCGCCCCTCCGACAACTTCTTCCAGGCCACGGCCTACCGGCTGCTGCCCGCCGACACCGACCTCGACCGCGCCCAGGTCGGTGACGGGTTCCCGCTCACCTCGGTCGCCCTGAACTCCGCCATCCTCCGGCCCGACGACCACGCCGTCGTGCCCGGCGGCCCGACCACGGTCACGGGGTACGCCTTCGCGGGCGACGACCGGGGCATCGCCCGCGTCGACGTCTCCGTGGACGGGGGCCGCACCTGGACGCAGGCCGGGCTCGAGGAGGACCTCGGCCCCTGGGCCTGGCGGTTCTGGCACGCCACGGTCGACCTGCCGCCCGGCGAGGTGACGATCACCGCCAGGGCCTGGGACACGACCGCGGCACTGCAGCCCGAACACGCCGAGAGCGTGTGGAACCCGAAGGGCTACATCAACAACGCCTGGCCGTCGGTCACGGTCACCGCGCGCGCCGCCGTACGCGCGCCGCTTCAGGAGCCCGTCGCGACGTCAGGGGGCCGCCATCGCTGACGACGACAGCGTCCCCGAGCACAACAGCGTCCTGGAACACGAGCCGGACTACCGGTTCACCCTCGCCAACGAACGCACCTTCCTCGCCTGGATCCGCTCGTCGCTGTCCTTGCTGGCGGTCGGGATCGCGGTGGTGCAACTGGTCCCCGCCTTCCCGTTGCCGGGGATCCGGACGGTCACCGGTGGGCTCCTCGTCGTACTCGCCGTGCTGTGCGCCGCGAACGGCGTGGTGCGCTGGCAGCGGGTGGAGCGCGCGATGCGCCGCGACCAGGCCCTGCCGCGGCAGCGCGTCCCGTGGATGCTCGCCGTGGGCCTCGTCCTGCTCGCGCTGGTGGGCCTGTTCCTCGTGGTCCTCAAGGGTGTGGAGGGATGACGGAGCCGGCCGGTGGCCCGCCACCCGGGCTGCAGGCGGAGCGGACGGAGCTCGCGTGGAGCCGCACGTCCCTCGGGGTGCTGGCCAACGGCGTGCTGCTGTCCGTGCGTGTGTTCACGGACGCAGGCCCCGGCGCCGCAGCGGCCCCCATCGCGTTGGCCGTGGTCATCGCGGTGGCGACGGTCGTGGTCGGACGGGTCCGGGCCAACGCCCTGCGCCGCTCACCGCTGCCCGTCCACCTGGCCCCCACCCGCGCCGTCCCGCTGATCGGCTGGTCCGTGGTGGCCCTGGCGACGCTGACGGGCGCCGCCCTCCTGTTCTAGGAGGTCAGGAAAGCCACTTTCCTGCCCGGAGAGGGCCTGAAAGTGGCTTTCCTGAACCGGACCGGGCCGTCCGCTGCGCTCAGCGCGCGCCTGTCGTCAGCACCGTGCGGATGGTCAGGGCGTCGCGGAGCAGGACGGTGACGGGGGTGTGGTCGACCACACCGGCCAGCTGCTCGCGTAGGTCCGGGCCGACCTCGGCCTCGACGGTGACCTGCCGGTCCATCATCGGCGGCGAGCCGGGCAGGAACGCGACGTGCACCGTCACCTGGCCGGGGTCGATCCGCCAGAGCTGCAGAAAGGTGCGGACGGACATCGCCGTGCACGCCGACAGTGATCCGGCGAGCAGCCCCAGCGGGGTGGCACCGGCCGGCTCGGGCTCCGCGTCGAGGGGTATCTCGCAGCTCAGCTCGTACCCGTTGACGTTGACGCCTGCGGACCGGCCGTCGCCGTCGGGAAGATGGGCGGTGGACCAGACGTTGGGATCTCCCACAGGGCAAGGTTAGTCCGGGCAGCGCCCCGAACCGACCGGTCAGACCCGGCTGCCGCCTCTTCGAACGTCTGTGCGATCCTCGTGGTGGCGGTTCGGCTCCCGGGGGCCGCCGCTCGCAGGGCCGCCGGCTGTAGTACGGGTTCTGTCGGTGACCGCGCCTAGCATGGAACGAGGGTCGTGGTCGACCCTCCCACGATCCGGATCCAGGAGGCTCCCCCGTGGCTGACCGCAGCGCAGACGGGCACGCTGCCGAGAGGCACGCCGCCGACGCTCCACGTCTCGTGGTGCGTGGCGCCCGCGAGCACAACCTGCGCGGCGTCGACCTCGACCTGCCGCGCGACAGCCTCGTCGTCTTCACCGGCCTGTCCGGGTCGGGCAAGTCCAGCCTCGCGTTCGACACGATCTTCGCAGAGGGGCAGCGGCGGTACGTCGAGTCGCTGTCGGCCTACGCGCGGCAGTTCCTCGGCCAGATGGACAAGCCCGACGTCGACTTCATCGAGGGGCTCTCGCCCGCTGTCTCGATCGACCAGAAGTCCACCAACCGCAACCCGCGGTCCACGGTCGGCACCATCACCGAGGTCTACGACTACCTGCGCCTGCTCTACGCCCGCGCCGGGGTGCCGCACTGCCCCGTCTGCGGGCACGTCATCGAGAAGCAGACGCCGCAGCAGATCGTCGACCAGGTGCTCGCCATGGAGGAGGGCAGCCGGTTCCAGGTGCTGGCCCCGGTCGTGCGCACCCGCAAGGGCGAGTTCGTCGACCTGTTCTCCACGCTGCAGACGCAGGGCTACTCGCGCGTGCTCGTCGACGGCACGGTCCACACGCTCACCGACCCGCCCACGCTCAAGAAGCAGGAGAAGCACGACATCTCGGTCGTGGTCGACCGGCTCGCCGTGAAGGATTCGGCCAAGCAGCGGCTCACCGACTCGGTGGAGACGGCGCTGCGCCTGGCCGACGGGCTCGTCGTGCTCGACTTCGTCGACCTGCCCGACGACGATCCGCACCGCGAGCGCCGGTTCTCCGAGCGGATGGCCTGCCCCAACGGCCACCCGCTGAGCCTCGACGACCTCGAGCCACGCACGTTCTCCTTCAACTCGCCCTACGGCGCCTGCCCCGAGTGCCACGGCATCGGCATCAAGAAGGAGGTCGACCCGGAGCTCGTCGTGCCCGACCAGGAGGCGAGTCTCGCCGACGGCGCGATCGCACCGTGGTCGGGCGGGCAGTCCGCGGAGTACTTCGGGCGCCTGCTGGAAGGCCTGGCCAAGGCCATCGGGTTCCGGATGGACACCCCGTGGCGCAAGCTCCCCGCCGCGGCGCAGAAGGCCGTGCTCCACGGCAGCGACGACCAGGTGCACATCCGCTACCGCAACCGCTACGGCCGCGAGCGCTCGTACTACGCCAGCTACGAGGGCGTCATCCCGTTCCTGGAGCGCCGGCTCGACCAGACCGAGTCCGACTCGCAGCGCGAGCGCTACGAGGGCTACATGCGCGACGTGCCGTGTCCCGCCTGCAACGGCGCGCGGCTCAAGCCCGAGGTCCTCGCCGTCACCCTCGCCCATCGCGACCGGGGCGAGCGCTCCATCGCCGAGGTCTCGGCGATGTCGGTGGCGGAGTGCTCGGAGTTCCTCGACGGGATGGTGCTCGACGCCCGGCAGGCCATGATCGCCGGGCGCATCCTCAAGGAGGTGCAGGCCCGGCTCGGGTTCCTGCTCGACGTGGGGCTGCACTACCTGTCGCTCGACCGCGCCGCGGGCTCGTTGTCCGGCGGGGAGGCCCAGCGCATCCGACTGGCCACGCAGATCGGCTCCGGGCTCGTGGGTGTGCTGTACGTGCTCGACGAGCCGTCCATCGGCCTCCACCAGCGCGACAACCGGCGCCTGATCCAGACGCTGGTCCGCCTGCGCGACCTGGGCAACACGCTGATCGTCGTCGAGCACGACGAGGACACCATCCGCGCCTCCGACTGGGCGGTCGACATCGGCCCGGGCGCCGGTGAGCACGGCGGCCACATCGTCTACAGCGGCCCGGTGCCGGGGCTGGAGTCGCACGACACCTCGCTCACCGGGGCCTACCTGTCGGGCAGGCGGTCGATCCCGGTCCCGGAGATCCGGCGCCCCGTCAACAAGAAGCGCCAGCTCACCGTGGTCGGCGCGCGCGAGCACAACCTGCGCGGCATCGACGTCGACATTCCGCTCGGCTGCCTCGTGTCGGTCACCGGGGTGTCCGGGTCGGGCAAGTCCACGCTGATCAACGACATCCTCGCCACGGTCCTGGCCAACAAGCTCAACGGTGCGCGGCAGGTGCCGGGCCGCCACACCCGCATCACGGGTCTCGACGAGCTCGACAAGCTCGTGCGGGTCGACCAGTCGCCGATCGGGCGCACCCCGCGGTCCAACCCGGCCACCTACACCGGCGTGTGGGACCAGGTCCGCAAGCTGTTCGCGGCCACCACCGAGGCGAAGGTGCGCGGCTACCAGCCCGGGCGGTTCTCGTTCAACGTCAAGGGCGGCCGCTGCGAGGCGTGCTCCGGCGACGGCACCATCAAGATCGAGATGAACTTCCTGCCCGACGTCTATGTGCCCTGCGAGGTCTGCAAGGGCGCCCGGTACAACCGCGAGACGCTCGAGGTGCACTACAAGGGCAAGACGGTCGCCGAGGTGCTCGACATGCCGATCGAGGAGGCGGCCGAGTTCTTCGCGCCGATCAACTCGATCGCGCGCTACCTCCGCACGCTGGTCGACGTCGGGCTCGGCTACGTGCGGCTCGGGCAGCCGGCCCCCACCCTGTCCGGCGGCGAGGCGCAGCGGGTCAAGCTCGCGTCGGAGCTGCAGAAGCGCTCCAACGGCCGCACGGTCTACATCCTCGACGAGCCCACCACGGGCCTGCACTTCGAGGACATCCGCAAGCTGCTGCTGGTGATCAACGGGCTGGTCGACAAGGGCAACTCGGTGATCGTCATCGAGCACAACCTGGACGTCATCAAGACCTCCGACTGGATCATCGACATGGGCCCGGAGGGCGGCTCCGGCGGCGGCATGGTCGTGGCGCAGGGCACGCCCGAGCAGCTGGCAGCCCACCCCACGAGCTACACGGGTCAGTTCATCACGGGCCTGGTCACGCCGGAGGAGGCGCCGGCCCGCCCGGCCCCCGCCCGCCGTCGCAAGGCCGCCGCCGCCAGCTGATCACGGTTCTCCCGGCTCACCTGAGCCGGTAGAAGCGGAAGAAGTCGTCCTCGATCGGGAGGATCTCGATGTCGGCATAGCCGGCCTCGCGCGCGTACCGGCGCAGGGTGTCGGGGCGCATCACCGTGCCGGTGCCCACCGAGGGCGGGTGGGCCAGCCCGTCGGGCAGGCAGCAGGTGATGCTCCAGCCGTACATCACCTGCTCCACCTCGTCGCCAGGGGCGGTGAACGTCTCCGCCACCCGCTCGTCGACCACCAGCACCACCCCGTCGGGAGCGGCGATGCGGCGCATCGTCGCGAGTACGCCCACCGGGGCCGGCATGTCGTGGATGCACTCGAACGCCGCCGCCAGGTCGTAGCGCCCCTCGGCGGTCGCCGCGTCGGCGCAGTGGAAGCGCACCCGGTCGGCCACCCCGGCCTCGAGGGCGTTGCGCCGGGCTTCGGCGATCGAGGGCTCGTCCAGGTCGTAGCCGTCCACGGTGATGCCGGGGTGGGCGAGGGCCAGGCCGATGGACGACCACCCGAACCCGCACCCGACGTCGGCCACGCGGCCGCCCCGGTGCAGCACCTCGTGGATGGCCGGCACCGACGGCAGGTACTCGCGGGGGAGTGCACCGAGGAACAGCGGCCGGTTGGCGGCGGCCTGTGCCTCGCGGGCGTCGCTGCCGAACTCGCTCCAGGTCACGCCGCCCCCCGAGCGGTACGCCGCGAGCAGCGCATCCATGTGCTGTCCGACGCCGGCCACCATCCGGGCCAGTGGCAGGACGTGGTTCGGGCTGAGCACATCGGTGAGGACCTCGGCGTGGCCTGCCGGCAGCCGGAAGCGGCGCTCCTCCGGAGCGGCGCCGGCGTCGTCGACGGTAAGGACGCCGGCCACCGCCTGGTGCTCCAGCCACTCCCGCGCGTACCGCGCCGCCGTGCCGGTCCGCGCGGCAAGCTCGGGCGGGGTGAGCGCCTCGGCGGCGAGTGCGCGGTAGAAGCCGAGCCGGTCGCCCAGGTAGGCGGCCTGCACCAGCTGGGCCTGGACCACGGCGCCGAACAGGCGCTCGCAGAACACCTCGGCGCTCGCCCCGGCCCCGGTGGCAGTCGCGGTGGTGGTGGGATCGGTCATCACTGCTCCCGAGCGGTTGTGACGGTCGTCATAGCCCTGCCGGTAAGAGGCTCCGCCGCCAGGCTGTTGTCGGCAAGCCGGCACGTCTCGTCGCGACGCCGTACCGACTGATACCGGCACAATTCCTGGCGATTCGTGATCGTTGTCACGGGCGACGGGCCGGAAATCTTCCTCGACACATCCGGTATAGCACCTGTCTCGATCATCGACAGCGCGACGGCAATCGCGGTGCGCGACCGGAGATCGTTTCCCCGACAACAAGGGCGGCGGCGACGGCGCCCGCCAGGTGTTCGAGCAGGTCACCGTGGTGGATGACAGACCGCGCGACCGCCTGTCGGTCGTGGGCGATGGCGGAGTGGTCGACCGCCGGTTTTCTCCCTCGTCCGTGACGCATTTCCCCGACTCGCGAGATCGGGGCGACGTGAGGCAACTCGCCCGGTTCGTGGCAGGCGTCGTCAGCGTCGGGGCGAGGGGTTCGTGCCGCTTCTGCTCCCGCACCGAGATCGAGTACTTCCTGGGCGATCTTCAACTACTCGACCGTGGCTCCGCCCGGTCGCGTGACACCACGGCCGACGAGGTGCTCCTCGGAGGCGTTGTGCGCCCGTGCTGAGGTGACTGTTCGGTTGCGTCTTTTTCCCGTAGCTTGCCCGGTCAGGAGTGCCGGGGACGAGCGGTGCGCCTGTTCCGGAGAACGGTTCACGAGGAGGCGTGCATGTCCGCAGGTGGCTCCGTCGGGGCACCCTCTGCGGGAGAGGAGCACGTCAGGGGGGCCACGGCCCGGCGCATCGTGCTCGGGGCCCAGCTGCGACGGTTGCGGGAGGCGACCGGCATCTCGCGGGCGGACGCCGGCTATGCGATCCGCGGCTCGGACTCGAAGGTGTCGCGCCTCGAGCTCGGCCGGGTCGCCTTCAAGGAGCGGGACGTCGCCGACCTGCTGACCCTGTACGGGATCACGGATTCGGGGGAGCGCGAGAGCTACCTCGACATGGTCAAGCAGGCGAACGAGCCGGGCTGGTGGCGCAGGTACAGCGACGTGATGCCCGGCTGGTTCCAGGACCTCGTGGGTCTGGAGGAGTCGGCGGCGCGCATCCAGGCCTACGAGCTGCAGTTCGTGCCGGGGCTGTTGCAGACCGAGGCGTACGCGCGGTCGATCGCCACACGGGGACGCCCCGGGTACGCGTCCGAGGAAGCGGAGCGGCGGATCGCACTGCGCATGCAGCGACAGAAGATCCTCGTGGGCGACCACCCGACGACGCTGTGGGTGACGCTGGACGAGTCCGTGCTGCACCGGCCGATCGGCGGCAGCGCCGTGTTCCGGGAGCAGCTGGAGCGGTTGCTCGAGCTCTCCGAGCTGCCCAACATCACCATCCAGGTCATGCCGTACCACCTGAGCGGGTACGCCGCGGAAGGTTCGTTCACGCTCCTGCGGTTCGCCGAGGCGGAACTGCCGGACGTGGTGTACGTCGAGCACCTCAGCGGTGCGCTCTACCTCGACCGGCAGGACGAGGTAGAGCTGTACGGCAGGGCGATCGACCGCTTGACCGCGGATGCGGTGGCGCCGGAGCAGTCGCGGCAGGTCATGGCAAAGGTGCTCGCCGAGATCTGAGCGGCCCGCTGACCCCGCTCAGACGGGACGGAACTCGCCGTTCTCCACGCCGCCGAGGAATGCGGACCATTCGCCACGGGTGAAGACGAGGGCCGGCCCGGCGGGATGTCGCGAATTGCGGACCGCGAATTCGCCGGAGTCGAGTGCGGCTACCTCGACACAGTTGCCCGATGCGCCACTCTTGCTGCTCTTGCGCCAGACGGCGCCCTGAAGAAGTACTGCTGAACCGCTGTCGCGATCCGTGTGGGGCACGTCATCATCCTCGCTCTTGCTGAGTCAGTGGCGTCGTTGCACGAACCATAGCAGCGTGCAGATGCACGTGCATTTGCACGGCCCAGGTGGCCTGACCTGGACCTGGCGGTTTCCTTGACAGCTGTCCGACTTTTGGCAACGTGTCCGGCTCGGCGTTAGTGCTGGTCAGGAGGGTGGGTGCGGCCGAATGGCAGTTTGCGCGGAGAAAAGAGACGTAGCACACGTCTGTGCGCGGGCACCTGCACGTGCAGGTGCCTCTTGCATCTGCACCGGGCGTTGTGCAGGCTGATCACGTGCAGGGGAACTCGTCAGACGCGCAGGTCAACACGTCGAACGCAACCCGCACCCCGAGCAACGCCGGGTCGGGTGGGCGCGAACCGGGCGAATTCGGATACGCGGCGGGCGTCGTCAATGGCGTACGCGCGTTCTTCCGGCGCGGGCATCACCGGCTGGGCGACGATCCGCGGCGCCAGTGGTGCATGGCCCGGCACGCCTGATTCCGAGAAGCGCCTCCCAGGCGGCGCTCCGCCCCTGACCACGCCGCCATGCGGCCCGGGGGTTATGGTCGCGGGGAGTTCGGCGCCCCGCGCGACGGCCCTCTCGGGCTGGTCAGCGCACCGCCAGGTGAACAGATGGGCCGCCCGGACGAGGCTCGTCCAGGGGCTGCTATCCTGCGGAATGCGACCACCCTGTCGCGCGTTGGGACATGGCGTCAGGGCGATCAAGTGGAGCCCCGCTCCCACCCGTCACACCCCAGGTGTCCGGGTCCGGTCCGTCGATGAGCCGCAGGCTCGTCGGCTGTGATCGTCGGGTTCGGGTCTCCGCTCCGTCGCACTACCGACGTCGATACGAGGAGACCCCATCAGCACAGAGACGCGCATCAACGACCGCATCCGCGTTCCCGAGGTCCGGCTGGTCGGACCGAACGGGGAACAGGTCGGCATCGTGCGTATCGAGGACGCCCTGCGGCTCGCGCAGGAGGCCGAGCTCGACCTCGTCGAGGTCGCGGCTCAGGCCCGCCCGCCGGTCTGCAAGCTCATGGACTACGGCAAGTTCAAGTACGAGAGCGCGCAGAAGGCCAGGGAGTCCCGCCGTAACCAGCAACTCACCACGATCAAGGAGCAGAAGCTCCGGCCGAAGATCGACACCCATGACTACGAGACCAAGAAGCGCAACGTCGTGCGTTTCCTCGAGGGTGGCAACAAGGTGAAGGTCACCATCATGTTCCGCGGCCGCGAGCAGTCCCGCCCCGAGCTGGGGTTCCGGCTGCTGCAGCGACTCGCCGAGGACGTGGCGGAGCTGGGCACGGTCGAGGCTGCGCCGAAGCAGGACGGCCGCAACATGACGATGGTGATCGCTCCGAACAAGAAGCCGGCGCCCCGCCCGCGACCCGCCACCCCGGCGGACGCACCGGAGCCGGCCGACGCACAGCAGACCTGAGGCACGCAACGCCAGCACGACCAATCTGACATCCCTGCTGGGGTGTCACCGGTGAACGGAACTGTCATGCCCAAGAACAAGACGCACAGTGGGATGTCCAAGCGGGTCAAGGTGACCGGCGGCGGCAAGCTCATGCGTCAGCAGGCCGGCCTGCGGCACCGCCTCGAGGTCAAGTCGAGCAAGGAGACCCGCGACCTCTCCGGCGTCGTGCCCGTGAACAAGGCCGACGTCAAGCGCGTCAAGAAGATGCTCGGCCGCTGACAGCGCAGCTCCACTGCTGACCCCTCCCGCCTGACCGAGAGACGTAAGGACACCCCATGGCACGCGTGAAGCGCGCGGTCAACGCTCAGAAGAAGCGTCGCACCACCCTTGAGCTGGCGAGCGGCTACCGCGGCCAGCGTTCGCGGCTGTACCGCAAGGCGAAGGAGCAGATGCTCCACTCGCTGAACTACGCCTACCGCGACCGTCGTGCCAAGAAGGGCGACTTCCGGCAGCTGTGGATCACGCGCATCAACGCCGCGGCCCGCGCCAACGGCATGACCTACAACCGGTTCATCCAGGGCCTCAAGGCCTCGGGTGTCGAGGTCGACCGCAAGATCCTGTCTGAGCTCGCCATCAGCGACCCGGCTGCTTTCGCCGCGCTCGTCGAGGTGGCCAGGGCCAATGTGCCGGCCCAGGCAGGCGCGCAGGACGGGACCGCGGCCTGAGCCGTCCGTCCGGCGCGATCGTGCCCGAACCGCCCGGAACCGAACGCACGCCGCGCGTCGTCGCAGCCCGCAAGCTGCTTCGCCGCGCCGGCCGCGATCGGGCCGGGCGGTTTCTCGTTGAGGGAGCACAGGCCGTCCGCGAGGCCGCGCAGTGGGCCGGTCCGCGGTCCGGCCGGATGCACGAGCTGTTCGTCACCGACGTGGCGGCCGCCCGGCATCCCGAGCTGGTCACGGCGGCGGCGACCGCCGGTGCCAGGATCAGTCCGGTCACCGAGCGCGCCGCCGAGTCGCTGTCCGACACCGTCAGCCCGCAGGGGCTGGTGGCCGTCTGCGATCTGCTCGACGTCCCGCTCACCGACGCGCTGGCAGGCCGGCCCGCGCTGGTGGCGGTGTGTGCCGGTATCGCCGACCCGGGCAACGCCGGCACCGTCATCCGGGTGGCCGACGCCGCCGGTGCCGGTGCGGTCCTGCTCGCCGGGGAGACCGTCGACCCCCACAACGGCAAGGCGGTGCGGGCGTCGACCGGCAGCGTCTTCCACCTCGCGCTGGCCCGCCACCGGGATACCGGCATCGTGCTGGACGCCTGCCACGCGGCCGGCCTCACGTTGCTGGCCGCCGACGCCCACGGCGAGCTGGACCTGCACGACCCCGCCGCTGACGCGGTGCTCGCCGGCCCCGTCGCGTGGATATTCGGTGGCGAGGCGCACGGTGTCCCGGTCACCGTGGCGGAGCGGGCGGACCACCGCGTCCGGGTGCCCATCCACGGGCGGGCGGAGAGCCTCAACCTGGCCACGGCCGCGGCGGTGTGCCTGTACGCGAGCGTGGCGGCACAGCGGCGACAGGGCGGCAGCGGAGCGACACTAGGATCGAGCCACCATGACTGAGAGCACGGACGTGATGAGCCAGCTTCACCCGGAGTCGTTGGACGCTGCGGTAGCCGCAGCGGTCCAGGCTTTCGCGGGGGCTTCCGACCTGGCCTCGCTCGCCGCCGTGAAGCCCGCCCACCTGGGCGACCGCGCTCCGCTGCTGCTGGCGCGCCGCGAGCTCGGCTCGCTGCCGGGCCCCGAGCGGGCCGAGGCAGGCAAGCGGGTCAATGCCGCCCGCCAGCGGGCGCAGGAGGCGTTCGACGCCCGCCGGGAGGTGCTGGTCGCCGAGCGTGACGAGCGCGTGCTGGTCGAGGAGACGGTCGACGTCACGCTGCCCTGGGACCGCACGCCGCGCGGCGCACGCCACCCGGTCACGCAGATCTCCGAGCGCATCGCCGACGTGTTCGTCGGTATGGGCTGGGAGGTGGCGGAGGGTCCCGAGGTCGAGTCGTCGTGGTTGAACTTCGACGCGCTGAACTTCGGCAAGGACCACCCCGCCCGCACCATGCAGGACACGTTCTACCTTGCCAAATCAACAGCAGGGGAAGACTCCGAGTCCTCCGGCATCGTGTTGCGCACCCACACGTCCCCGGTGCAGGCCAGGGCGCTGCTGGAGCGCGACCTGCCCCTCTACGTGGTGTGCCCGGGGCGGACGTTCCGCACCGACGCCCTCGACGCCACCCACACCCCGGTGTTCCACCAGGTCGAGGGCCTCGCCGTCGACAAGGGCATCACGATGGCGCACCTCAAGGGCACACTCGACGCCTTCGCCCGCGCGATGTTCGGTGCGGCGTCACGCACTCGGCTGCGCACGTCGTTCTTCCCCTTCACCGAGCCGTCCGCCGAGGTGGACGTGTGGTTCCCGGAGAAGAAGGGCGGCGCCGGCTGGGTCGAGTGGGGCGGCTGCGGGATGGTCAACCCCAACGTCCTGCGGGCCTGCGGGGTCGATCCCGACGTCTACTCGGGCTTCGCGTTCGGCATGGGCCTGGAGCGCACGCTGATGTTCCGCAACGGCATCCCCGACATGCGAGACATGGTCGAGGGCGACGTCCGGTTCAGCCGCGCGTTCGGCATCTAGTTCCGGCATCTGATCCCCCAGGAGCAATTCCGTGCGCGTTTCCCAGTCCTGGCTCGCCGAGCTGCTCGGTGAGGTCCCGCCCGCCGACGAGACGGCCGAGGCGTTCGTCCGGGTCGGTCTCGAGATCGAGGACGTCCACCGGGCGCCGGAGCTCACCGGCCCGCTGGTCGTCGGCCGGGTGCTCGAGTTCGAGGTCCTGACCGGGCTGAAGAAGCCGATCCGCTGGTGCCAGGTGGAGGTGGGAGAGCCGCAGCCGCGCGGGATCATCTGCGGCGCGAGCAACTTCGCCGCAGGCGACCTCGTCGTGGTCGCACTGCCGGGCGCCGTGCTGCCCGGCGGGTTCGCGATCTCGGCCCGCAAGACCTACGGGCACGTCTCCGACGGGATGATCGCCTCCGCGCGGGAGCTCGGCATCGGCGCCGACCACGCCGGCATCCTGGTGCTGCCGCCGGGCACCGGCGAACCCGGCGAGGACGCCCGGCCGCTGCTCGGGCTCTCGCCCGACGACCCCGACGCGGTCATCGAGCTGAACGTCACGCCCGATCGCGGCTACTGCTTCTCGGTGCGCGGGCTGGCCCGCGAGCTCGCCTGCTCCCTGGACGCCGACTACACCGACCCGGCCATGCGGGTCGCGGTGCCGCCGTCGATCGGCGACGCCTGGCCGGTCGAGCTGGCCGACTCCGGGTGCCCCCGGTTCGTCGCGCGCCGGGTGAACGGGGTCGACCCCACCGCACCGTCGCCCTGGTGGATGCAACGGCGCCTGCTGGCAGCGGGCATGCGTCCGATCTCGTTGATCGTCGACGTCACGAACTACGTGATGATCGAGCTCGGCCAGCCGCTGCACGCCTACGACGCCTCGCGCGTCTCGGGTCCGATCGTGGTGCGCCGGGCGGAGGCGGGGGAGAAGCTCCGCACGCTCGACGACGTCGAGCGCACCCTGGACCCCGACGACCTGCTGATCACCGACGACTCCGGCCCGATCGGCCTGGCGGGGGTGATGGGCGGGGCGTCCACGGAGATCTCCGGCGCCAACGAGCACGGCCGGATCGACGTCCTCATCGAGGCCGCCCACTTCGATCCCGCGGTGATCGCGCGGGTCGCGCGGCGGCACAAGCTGCCGAGCGAGGCGTCGAGGCGCTTCGAGCGCACGGTCGACCCGCAGCTGCCGCCGGTGGCGGCCGAGCGCGCCGCGCAACTGCTCGTCGAGCACGGCCGTGCCACGGTCGCCCCCGGCCGCACCGATGTGGGCGCCGCGCCGCAGCCCGCCCCCGTCGAGATGCCGCTGGAGCTGCCCGACCGGGTTGCGGGTGTCGCCTACCCGCCCGGGGCCACGGTGCGCAGGCTCGCCCAGGTCGGTTGCGCGGTGGAGCTCATCACCGGCGACGACGGGCGCGGGCACGTCGTGGCCACGCCGCCGTCGTGGCGGCCCGACCTCGTGCAGCCCGCCGACCTCGTGGAGGAGGTGCTGCGGCTGGAGGGGCTCGACGTGATCCCCTCGGTGCTGCCGTCGGCTCCCGGGGGTCGCGGGCTGACCCCCTCCCAGCAGCGCCGCCGCGCGGTGTCCCGGGCGCTGGCCGAGGCCGGGTACGTCGAGGTGCTGCCGTTCCCGTTCGTCGATCCGACGGTCTGGGACGCCTTCGGCCTGGCCGCCGACGACCCGCGCCGCCGGACGGTGCACGTGCTCAACCCCCTCGACGCCGATCGCGCCGAGCTCGCCGGCACGCTCCTGCCCGGCCTGCTCGACACCCTGGTGCGCAACCGCGCCCGCGGCGCCAGCGATCTCGCGCTCTACCACATCGGCCAGGTCGTCCTGCCGCACGCGAAGCCGGTGCCGATGCCCGCCCCGGCCGTCGACGGCCGCCCGTCCGACGCCGAGCTCGCGCAGATCGAGGCCGCCCTGCCCGCTCAGCCCGTCCACGTCTCGGCGGTGCTCGCCGGCGACCGGGAGGCGCGCGGCTGGTGGGGGCCGGGCCGGCCCGCGAGTTGGGCGGACGCCGTGCAGGCCGGGTTGCTGGCCGGCCAGGCCGCCGGGGTGGAGCTGCGCGTCACCGCGGCGACGCACCCGCCGTTCCACCCGGGCCGGTGCGCCGCTCTGCGCGTGGGCGACTGGATCGTCGGGCACGCGGGCGAGCTGCACCCCAAGGTCGTCGAGGCGCTCGGGCTGCCCGAACGCACCTGCGCGATGGAGCTCGACCTCGACCTCATCCCGCTGGACGACCGGCGCCCCGCACCGCGGGTGTCGCCGTACCCGCCGATCGCGGTGGACGTCGCACTCGTCGCCGACGCCTCCGTGCCCGCCGCCGAGCTGGCCGAGGCGCTGAGCGACGGCGGTGGCGAGCTGCTGGAGGAGGTCCGGCTCTTCGACGTCTACACCGGTGAGCAGGTCGGGGCGGGCCGCCGGTCGCTGGCGTTCACCCTCCGGTTCCGGGCTTCCGACCGGACGCTGACGAGCGAGGAGGCCAACGCCGCTCGCGACTCCGCCGTGGCTGTGGCCGCCGAGCGGTACGCGGCCAGCCAGCGCTAGCGTCACGACGGGAGCCGGGAGAGCGCGGCGGCCGCCGCAGCGCGCCAGGCGTCGTCGGAGGGCACGCGGCCGGCCACGAGGATGGTCACGAGGTAGCGCGGGCTCGCGAGCTGCAGCGTCGGCCCGGTGGCGGTGTCGATCACTGCCGCGGCCTCGCCGACGCCCGGCAGGTCGCGACGGCCGGCCGGCCCGGTGCGGACGTAGTCGGCAGGCGTGCCCGACCGCACCGCGTAGACGTTGATCATCGCGATGGGCTCCCTGCCGGTGGTGGCCACGCAGCTGGAGCTGCGCGACCCGTCGCCCCGCTCGACCGAGCCCTGTGCGGGCGGCCGTACCGCCGCTCCGACCAGGTCGCCGAACTCTGCGGCGTTGAGCAGGCACTCGTCGTCGAGCGCGTCGACGTCGAGCCCGCTGCGCGGGCCGGCGGGCGTGGTCGGCACCGGCTGCGACGACGGCGGGTCTCCCGGAGGAGGGGCGGCTTCGCCGGCGGGCGGCGCGGCCACCCCGTGGCCCGGCACCACCGTGGTGCAGCCCGCCGCCGTGACGGCGAGGACGACCGCCACCGCTCCGAGCCACGCGCGTCGCACCGGGCGACGGTAACCGGACGCCCCACCGCTGCGGGGCGGTTCAAAACTATTCGACCGCCCCGCCGCTCTCCGCCCGGTCGCGGCCGGCCGGCTCGTCCGGATCCGGGGCGATGGCCGCCCCGAACACCTCCTCCAGGCGCCGGGTCAGCGCCGCAGGCTCCATGGCGGCCAGCGCGGCTGTCCCGACCACCTTGCGCATCAGCCAGACGCCGGCGATGAGCGAGAGCAGCAGTTCGGAGCGCTCGTCCGCACCCGGCCCGGGGAGCAACGCGGCAAGGCGCCGCCGGGCGTGCCGTTCGATGCCGGCCCGGACGATCTCGTTGGCGCGCGGGTTGGAGGCCGACCGCAGCATCAGCAGGAAGGGGTCGAGGTGCTCTGCCTCGGGCGTCGTCCTGGCGGTGAGCGTCTCGGCCACGCGGTGGGCGAGCGTGGCGGCGTCCTCCGGGACGATCGTCGGCGGTGCGAGTACGACGTCGACCACCTCGCCGAACAGCTGCTCCTTCGAGCCGAAGTAGCGGTTGACCAGCATCGCGGTCACACCGGCCGCCTGCGCGATCTCCCGAACACCCGCCCCGTCGTAGCCGGATCGCGTGAACGCGACGACGGCCGACTCCAGGATCGCCGCCCTCGTGGCCGCGGCGTTGCGGGGGCGCCCGGCAGGAGGGTCGAGAGTCACGTCTACGAGTGTAGACGTCGCTGCTCCCGGAGGTCTACGGTCGTAGACAAGGAGTCGGGACGGAGTGACTGATGGATGTGCAGCTGACAGGCCGACGGGCCCTGGTCACCGGGGCGAGCGCGGGACTGGGGGAGGCGACCGCCAGGATGCTGGCCGCCGAGGGGGCCGACGTCGTGGTGCACGGCCGTGACGAGGCCAGGGTGACGGCGGTGGTCGACGCGATCCGGGCGAGTGATGGTCGCGCCGATGCCGCCATCGGCGATCTCGTCACCGACGACGGGGGCGATGCGGTCGTCGCCCAGGCACTGGCCGGCGGTCCGGTCGACATCCTCGTCAACAACGCGGGCTCGTACGACCACCTGTCATGGGCGGAGGCGACGCCTGCGGTGTGGGCGACGACCTACGAGGTGAACGTGATCTCCGGGGTCCGGCTGATCCAGCGGCTGGTGCCGCTCATGCGCGAGCGCGGCTGGGGCCGCGTGATCCAGATCGGCGGCGGGCTGGCGGTCCAGCCGATGGCCGTCCAACCGCACTACAACGCGACGCTGGCCGCCCGGCACAACCTCGCGGTCTCCCTCGCGCGGGAGCTGGCCGGCTCCGGCGTGACGTCGAACGTCGTGGCGCCGGGAGCGATCCTGACCGACGCGGTCCGCGACCTCCTGGTCGACATCGCCCCTGCGCACGGCTGGGGAGAGACCTGGGAGGAGATCGAGCGGAACGCGGCGGCCGACTGGGTGCCGAACGACGTGGGCCGGTTCGGCCGCCCCGAGGAGATCGCCGCCGCCGTGGTGTACCTGGCCTCCCCGTTCGCCGCCTACGTGAGCGGCGCGACGCTCAGGGTCGACGGCGGAACGATCCGCTCGGTGCACTAGCGCGGGGGCCGCGTCAGGAGGTGGCCCCCGCCGTCGCGCCCGCGCGGCGTGCCACCTCGGCCCGCACCAGCGGCGCGACCTCGGTGCCGAACAGTTCGATGGCGCGCAGCACGTCCCGATGCGGGACGCTGCCGATCGCGAACTGGATGAGCGTGCGGTGGTGCCCGAACAGCTCGTGCTGGAAGAGGATCTTCTCGGCCACCTGCTCGGGCGAGCCCACCACGTACGCGCCGCGCAGGGCGACCTGCGCGTCGAACGCGGCGCGGTTCGTCGGGCCCCAGCCGCGCTCGCGCCCGATCCGGTTCATCACGTCCGAATGGCCCGGGTAGTAGATGTCGCCCGCCGCCTGCGAGGTGTCGGCGACGAAGCCGTGGAGGTTGAGGCTGAAGGGCTGAGCGGTGTGGTCGGTGCGCCGCAGCGCCTCGCGGTACAGGTCGGCCAGCGGGACGAACCGCTCCGGCTCACCACCGATGATCGCCAGCGCCAGCGGCAGTCCGAGCGCTCCGGCGCGGACGACCGACTGCGGGTTGCCCCCGACGGCCACCCACACGGGCAGCGGGTTCTGCACCGGCCGTGGGTACACCGGCTGGTCGTGCAGCGGGGGGCGAAGGCGCCCGGACCACGTGACGCGCTCGGCGTCGCGCAGCGCCAGCAGCAGGTCGAGCTTCTCGGCGAACAGCTCGTCGTAGTCGGCGAGGTCGTACCCGAACAGCGGGAACGACTCGGTGAACGACCCGCGCCCGGCCATGATCTCGGCCCGGCCGCCGGAGAGCAGGTCGAGCGTGGAGTACTGCTGGAACACCCGCACCGGGTCGTCGGAGCTCAGCACGGTGACGGCGCTCGTGAGCCGGATCCGGGAGCTGTGCTCGGCCCCGGCCGCGAGGATCATCGCCGGCGCCGACGCGGCGTAGTCGGGGCGGTGGTGCTCGCCGATCCCGAAGACCTCGAGGCCCACCTCGTCCGCGAGCGTGATCTCCTCGACCACCTCACGAACCCGTTGCGCGGGCCCCACGCCGTTCGGGTCGAGGCTGACGTCCGCGAAGGTGTGCACTCCGAGTTCCACGCCGGGCCCAACCTGATTGAAGGATCACGCATTCCCGACATGCTCGGCTGCGCCACGGCCCGCGGCCCGGTCGAACGTCCCCGCCCAGCGGCGCAGGTGGTCGAGCAGTTCGGGCGGCGACTGCACGGTGAACTCCGCGCCGAGCGAGCCGAGTGCCATCGCCGGCCAGTCCAGCGAGTCGGTGCGCATCCGCATCACGCACCGGTGCTCGTCGGCCTCCTCGACCGTGGCCCACCGGCCGATGTGCCCCCGGACGGTCTCCGCCGGGGCGTCGACCAGCACCTCGACGGCGTACGAGGCCGGTAGCTGAACCATCCTCTCCCGGACGAACGTCGCGGCGTCCTCGGCGGGAAGCTCGCGGGTGCGGAACCGGACGCCGGTGCTGCGGGGCCGGTCGAGCCGGTCGAGGCGGAAGCTGCGCCAGTCGTGCCGGACGAGGTCGTAGGCGACGAGGTACCAGCGGCGTCCCAGCGGGACGAGGCGCAACGGCTCGACGTGGCGTTCGGTGCGCTCGCCGCTCGACGCGGTGTAGCCGAACTCGAGGCGTTCGGTGTCGCGGCAGGCCTGGGCGAGGACGGTGAGGTCCCCGGGGTCGACGGTCGGGCCCGTACCCCCGCCCCATGCGGCGGGGACCGTCATCGCGCGCAGGGCCTCCACCCGCCGTCGCAGCCGGGGTGGCATCACCTGCACCACCTTCGCGAGAGCGCGCACCGACGACTCCGCGACCCCCGAGACCCCGCTCTGCACGGCGGTCTGCAAACCGACGGCGAGGGCAACGGCCTCCTCGTCGTCCAGCACCAGCGGCGGGAGCGCCGCCCCCGGGGCGAGCTGGTAGCCGCCGTCGACGCCGCGGTTGGCCTCCACCGGGTAGCCGAGCTCGCGCAGCCGGTCGATGTCGCGGCGCAGGGTGCGGACCGACACCTCGAGCCGGTCCGCGAGCTCCGCCCCCGGCCAGTACCGGTGGGTCTGCAGGAGTGAGAGCAGCCGAAGTGTCCGGGAGCTCGTGTTCGCCATGTTTCCCAGTCTCCGGCAATTCAGGACAGAAAGTGGCACCAGTGCTTCGTATCGTTCTTCTCGACGGACCGACCGGCTCGAAAGGCGGAGACACGATGACGACGAGCGCGACGACCACCACGGAGGCGACCGTGACCGGTGAGCGGGCCGACCTGCTCGAGGCGCTGACGACCCAGCGCCAGTTCCTGCGCCGTACGGTGCAGGGCCTCACCGACGAGCAGGCCCGGCTGCGCACCACGGCCAGCGAGCTCACCCTAGGTGGACTGATCAAGCACGTCGCCGAGGTCGAGAGCGCGTGGGTGGACTTCATCCTGGACGGCCCGTCGGCCATGAGCGGGGACTCGGACTGGGATGGCGCCGAGCCGTCCCAGGAGGTGCTCGACGCGTGGGCGGCGAAGTTCACGCTGCTCCCCGACCAGACCCTCGCCGGCGTCCTCACCGAGTACGAGCAGGTGGCACGGCGCACCGACGAACTGGTGGCCACCCTCCCCGACCTGGATGCCTCCCACCCGCTGCCCGAGGCGCCGTGGTTCGAAGAGGGCAAGACCTGGTCGTTCCGGCGCGTGCTCCAGCACATCGTCGCCGAGACCGCCCAGCACTCCGGGCACGCCGACATCATCCGGGAGTCCCTGGACGGCCAGAAGACCATGGGGTGATCTCCGCGCCCGGTAATCAGATTGCATCGACTTGCGCTGTCGTGCATAGTCATGCAGGTGATACGGATAGCGGTTGCGGGTGCGAGCGGGTACGCGGGAGGCGAGCTGCTGCGGCTTCTCCTCGCGCACCCCGAGGTGGAGATCGGTGCCCTGACGGCAGGAGGGAGCGCGGGCACGCCGCTGGGCGCGCACCAGCCGCACCTGCTGCCGCTGGCCGAGCGAGTCCTGGAGGAGACCACGCCGGAGACCCTCGCCGGGCACGACGTCGTCTTCCTCGCGCTGCCGCACGGGCGATCGGCGGAGCTGGCCGCGCAGCTCGGTGACGACACCGTCGTGATCGACTGCGGTGCCGACCACCGGCTCACCGACGCGGCGGCGTGGGAGCGCTGGTACGGCGGCGAGCACGCCGGGAGCTGGCCCTACGGGCTGCCCGAGCTGCCCGGCGCGCGCGACGCGCTGCGCGGCACCCGCAGGGTCGCCGTCCCCGGCTGCTACCCGACGGCGGCCAGCCTTGCGCTCTTCCCGGCGCTCGCAGCCGGGCTCGTCACGTCCGACGTGGTCGTCACCGCGGTGAGCGGGACGTCCGGCGCCGGGAAGTCACTCAAGCCGCACCTGCTGGGTGCCGAGGTGATGGGGTCGCTCTCGGCGTACGGGGTGGGCGGGGTGCACCGGCACACGCCCGAGATGGTGCAGAACCTCTCCGCCGCGGCCGGCGAGCCCGTCACCGTGAGCTTCACGCCGGTGCTGGCGCCGCTGCCGCGCGGCATCCTGGCCACCTGCTCCGCCCCCCTGACCGGGGACGGCGCCGGGGCCCGGGAGACCTACGAGAAGGCCTACGCCGACGAGCCGTTCGTGTTCCTGCTCCCCGAGGGCACCTGGCCCACCACGGCGGCCACGCTCGGCGCCAACACCGCGCAGCTGCAGGTGACCGTCGACGCCGACGCGCAGCGGCTGGTCGTCGTCGCCGCGATCGACAACCTCACCAAGGGCACGGCAGGCGCCGCCGTGCAGTGCATGAACCTGGCACTCGGGCTGCCGGAGACCATGGGCCTGCCGCTGACGGGGGTGGCTCCGTGAGTGGTGGTGTCGTCGCCCCGAAGGGGTTCCGGGCGGCGGGGGTCGCCGCCGGGCTCAAGTCCAGCGGAGCGTCCGACCTCGCGCTCGTGGTGAACGACGGGCCGGAGTTCGGGGCCGCAGGCCTGTTCACGCGCAACAAGGTCAAGGCTGCGCCGGTGCTGTGGTCCCAGCAGGTGCTCACCGGCGGACGGCTGCGCGCAGTGGTGCTCAACTCCGGTGGCGCCAACGCCTGCACCGGCCCGGAGGGCTTCCAGGCCGCCCACGCCACGGCCGAGAAGGCCGCCGAGCTGCTGGGTTGCGGAGCGATCGAGGTGGCCGTGGGCTCCACGGGGCTGATCGGGCGGCAGCTGCCCCGGGACCTGGTGCTCGCCGGCGTCGAGAAGGCCGTGGCGGGGCTCGACGACACCGCGGCGGCCGGGCTCGCCGCCGCCACCGCGATCATGACCACCGACACCGTCGCCAAGCAGAGCGTCCACGTCGACGGAGCGGGCTGGAGCATCGGCGGCACCACGAAGGGCGCGGGGATGATCGCGCCCTCGATGGCCACGATGCTGACCGTGCTGACCACGGACGCGGTGCTCGACCAGGCCGCGCTCGAACCCGCGCTGCGGGCAGCCGTGCGTGTCAGCTTCGACCGCCTGGACATCGACGGGTCGATGTCCACCAACGACACCGTGCTGCTGCTCGCCTCGGGCGCGTCGGGCGTCACCCCGGAACCCGAGGCCTTCACCGAGGCGCTCACGCAGGTGTGCCTCGACCTGGCGCGGCAGATGCAGGCCGACGCCGAGGGCGTCACCAAGCGGATCACGGTGCGGGTCACGGGCGCGGCCGACGAGGACGACGCCGTGACGATCGCCCGGACGGTGGCCCGCGACAGCCTGGTCAAGACGGCGCTCTTCGGCTCGGACGCCAACTGGGGCCGGATCGCCGCCGCCGTCGGCTACTCGGACGCCGACGTCGACCCCGACCGGCTCGACATCACGATCAACGGCTCGCTGCTGTGCCGCGGCGGTGTGGCGGCAGGCGGGCGCACCGACGCCGACCTGACCGAACCGGACATCCTCGTCGCGGTCGAGCTCGGCCTCGGCGAGGGCACCGCGGAGATCCTCACCACCGATCTCTCGCACGCCTACGTGGAGGAGAACAGTGCCTACCCCTCCTGAGACGGTCACCGATCCCGGTACCGGCGACACGGGCTCCACCGCGTCGCGGCTCAAGCGCGCGGGGGAGAAGGCCGGGGTGCTGGCCGAGGCGCTGCCGTGGCTGCAGCGCTTCCACGGCCAGGTCGTGGTGGTGAAGTACGGCGGCAACGCGATGGTCGACGAGGAGCTCAAGCAGGCGTTCGCCCAGGACATGGTATTCCTGCGGCTCGCCGGGATCCGGCCGGTCGTCGTGCACGGCGGCGGCCCGCAGATCACCGCGATGCTCACCCGTCTCGGCCTGCCGGGGGAGTTCCGTGGCGGCTTGCGCGTCACCACCCCGGAGACGATCGACATCGTCCGGATGGTGCTGGTCGGACAGGTCGGGCGCGAGCTCGTCGGGCTGGTCAACCAGCACGGCCCGTACGCCGTCGGCCTGTCGGGGGAGGACGCGGGGCTCTTCACCGCCGAGAAGCGCACGGCGCTGGTCGGCGGGGAGCCGGTCGACATCGGCCTGGTCGGCGACGTCGTCGAGGTCAACCCGGACGCGGTGCTCGACATCGTCCGCGCGGGTCGGATCCCGGTGGTGGCGGGCGTCGCACCCGACGAGAACGGCACCGTGTACAACATCAACGCCGACAGCGCAGCCGCCGCGCTCGCTGCGGCGCTGGGTGCCGCGAAGCTCGTGGTGCTCACCGACGTCGAGGGGCTGTACGCGAACTACCCGGATCCGGAGTCGGTGATCAGCTCGCTCACGGCCGACGAGCTGGAGCCGATGCTGCCGGCGCTGGAGAGCGGGATGGCGCCGAAGATGGAGGCCTGCCTGCGCGCGGTGCGCGGTGGGGTGCCGCAGGCCCACGTGATCGACGGGCGGGTGCCGCACTCGGTGCTGCTCGAGGTGTTCACCAGTGAGGGAGTAGGAACGATGGTGGTGCCGTCATGAGCGCACCGAGTGAGCCGCGTGATCTGACCACCCGGTGGCAGACCGCGATGATGGACAACTACGGCACGCCGCCGCTCGCGCTCGTACGCGGCAACGGCGCCGAGGTGTGGGACGCCGACGGCCGCCGCTACCTCGACCTCGTCGGCGGCATCGCCGTCAACGCGCTGGGGCATGCGCACCCGGCCGTCGTCGAGGCCGTGACTCGGCAGATCTCCACGCTCGGGCACACGAGCAACCTCTACATCACGCAGCCGCCGCTCGACCTGGCCGAGAAGCTGCTGGAGCTGCTCGACCAGCCGCAGGCCCGGGTGTTGTTCTGCAACTCCGGCGCCGAGGCCAACGAGGTGGCGTTCAAGATGGCGCGCCGCACGGGCCGGCCGCACATCATCGCGGCCGAGAACGCCTTCCACGGCCGCACGATGGGCGCGCTCGCGCTCACCGGCCAGGAGCCCAAGCGCACCCCGTTCGAGCCGATGACCCCGGGCGTCTCGCACGTCCCCTACGGCGACGTCGCCGCTCTCGACGCCGCCGTCGGCCCGGACACCGCCGCGGTGTTCCTGGAGCCGATCCTGGGCGAGGCCGGAGCGGTGAACCCGCCTGCGGGGTACCTCGCGGCGGCCCGGGAGATCACCGCGGCCCGCGGGGCTCTCCTCGTCCTGGACGAGGTGCAGACCGGCATCGGCCGCACCGGCGTGTGGTTCGCCCACCAGCGCGACGGCGTCGTCCCCGACGTCGTGACGCTGGCGAAGGGCCTCGGCGGCGGCCTCCCGATCGGCGCGTGCATCAGCATCGGAGCGGCCGGTGCGCTGCTCGAGCCCGGGCAGCACGGCACCACCTTCGGCGGCAACCCGGTCTGCGCCGCGGCGGCGCTCGCCGTGCTGCGCACCATCGCCGACGAGGGCCTGCTCGAACACGTGAACCTGGTCGGCAAGGAGATCGCCACGACCATCGAGTCGCTGGGCCATCCGCTGGTCCGCGAGGTCAGCGGCGCCGGGCTGCTGATCGGCATCGGTCTCACGAAGCCCGTCTCGGCCGGGGTGGCCGCCGCGGCTCGCGAGGGCGGGTTCCTCGTCAACAACGCGGTGCCGGACCGGGTCCGGCTGGTGCCGCCGCTCGTCCTCAGCGAGGAGCAGGCCGGCGAGTTCCTCGCCGCGCTCCCGTCGTTCCTGGACGCGGCCGATGACTAGGCACCTGCTGCGCGACGACGACCTCACCCCCGACGAGCAGCGGGCGGTGCTGGACCTCGCCGACACGATGAAGGCCGACCGGTACGGGCACCGGCCGCTCGCCGGTCCGCGCCCGGTCGCCGTGCTGTTCGACAAGCCCTCCACCCGCACCCGCCTGTCGTTCGAGGCCGGGATCGCGCAGCTGGGCGGACATCCGCTGATCGTCGACGCCCGGTCCAGCCAGATGGGGCGCGGCGAGACGATCGGCGACACCGCGCGGATGCTCTCCCGCTACGTCGACGCGATCGTGTGGCGCACCGGCGACCAGTCACGGATCGAGGAGATGGCGGCCGCCTCGACCGTGCCGGTGGTCAACGCGCTCACCGACCAGTTCCACCCCTGCCAGGTGCTCGCCGACCTGCAGACGATCCGGGAGCGCTTCGGCCGGCTCGCCGGGCTCACCCTCACCTACCTGGGCGACGGCGCCAACAACATGGCCCACTCGTTGCTGCTCGGTGGGGCCACCGCCGGGCTGCACGTCCGGGTCTGCGCGCCCGAGGGCTTCCAGCCCGACGCCGGCGTGCTGCGGGACGCGAAGAACCGCGGTGCGGAGACCGGTGGCGGCGTCGAACTGGTGGCCGACCCGCACGCCGCCGTCGACGGGGCCGACGTGGTGGTCACCGACACCTGGGTCTCCATGGGCCAGGAGGGCGACGGCGTGGACCGCACCGCTCCGTTCCGGCCGCTGCAGATCAACGCCGCGCTGCTGGAGCGGGCCGCACCGGAGGCGATCGTGCTGCACTGCCTGCCGGCCCACCGTGGCGACGAGATCACCGGCGAGGTCATCGACGGTCCCGCGAGCGCGGTGTGGGACGAGGCGGAGAACCGGCTGCACGCCCAGAAGGCGCTGCTGACCTGGCTGGTGCAGCAGTCATGACCGCCGTGGGCGACGACCGCGGCGCGGCGCTGGCCGGTCCGTCGGCGCCCGGGCGCTCCCGGGCCGCGCGGCAGGCCCGCATCGTCGAGCTCATCACGCAGGGGTCGGTGCACAGCCAGTCCGAGCTGCTCGCGCTGCTGGAGGCCGACGGCATCGGCACCACGCAGGCCACGCTGTCGCGTGACCTCGACGAGCTGGGCGCGGTCAAGCTGCGCGGCGCCGACGGGGGCACTCCGGTCTACGTGATCCCGGACGACGGGAGCCCGGTGCGCGGCATCGAGGGCGGCACCGCACGCCTGGCCCGGCTGCTGGGGGACCTGCTGGTGTCCGCGGACGCGAGTGGGAACCTGGCCGTCCTGCGCACCCCGCCGGGGGGAGCGCACTATCTGGCCAGTGCCCTGGACCGCGCCGCACTGCACGACGTCGTCGGCACCATCGCCGGCGACGACACCCTCCTCGTGGTGGCCCGCGAACCCCTCACCGGCGCCCAACTCGTCGCGCGCCTGCGCGAACTCTGACCAAGGAGCAACCATCTCGTGAGCAAGGTCCTGACCTCCCTCCCCAAGGGCGAGCGGATCGGCATCGCCTTCTCCGGAGGCCTCGACACCTCCGTGGCGGTCGCCTGGATGCGCGACAAGGGCGGGATCCCGTGCACCTACACCGCCGACCTCGGCCAGTACGACGAGCTGGACATGTCCGGCGTGCCCGCACGCGCGAAGCAGTACGGGGCCGAGATCGCCCGCGTGCTCGACATCAGGCCGCAGCTGGTCGAGGAGGGCCTGGCGGCGCTGGCGTGCGGCGCCTTCCACATCCGGTCCGGGGGCCGGACGTACTTCAACACCACCCCGCTGGGCCGCGCCGTCACCGGGACGTTGCTGGTACGGGCGATGCAGGCCGACGACGTCAACATCTGGGGCGACGGCTCGACGTTCAAGGGCAACGACATCGAGCGGTTCTACCGCTACGGCCTGCTGGCCAACCCCGAGCTGCGCATCTACAAGCCGTGGCTCGACGCCGACTTCGTCCAGGAGCTGGGCGGACGCCACGAGATGAGCAGGTGGCTCACCGCCCACGGGCTGCCCTACCGGGACGCTGCCGAGAAGGCGTACTCCACCGACGCCAACATCTGGGGTGCGACCCACGAGGCCAAGACCCTCGAGCAGCTCGACGTGTCCCTGGAGACCATCGAGCCGATCATGGGGGTCAAGTTCTGGGATGCGGCGACCCGGATCGAGACCGAGGACGTCGCGATCACCTTCGAGGCCGGGCATCCGGTGGCGATCAACGGCAAGCGGTTCGCCGACAAGGTCGCCCTCGTCCTCGAGGCCAATGCGATCGGCGGACGCCACGGCCTGGGCATGTCCGACCAGATCGAGAACAGGATCATCGAGGCGAAGTCGCGCGGCATCTACGAGGCGCCCGGGATGGCGCTGCTGTTCGCCGCATACGAACGGCTGCTCAACGCGATCCACAACGAGGACACGGTCGCCAACTACCACAACGAGGGCCGCAAGCTGGGCCGGCTGCTCTACGAGGGGCGCTGGCTGGACCCGCAGGCGCTGATGGTGCGCGAGTCGATCCAGCGCTGGGTCTCCTCGCTCGTGACCGGCACCGTCACGCTGCGCCTGCGCCGCGGCGACGACTACACGATCCTGGACACTCAGGGGCCCGGCTTCTCCTACCACCCCGACCGGCTCTCCATGGAGCGGGTCGAGAACGCCGCCTTCGGGCCCACTGACCGGATCGGCCAGCTCACCATGCGCAACCTCGACATCGCCGACTCCCGCGCCAAGCTGGAGGCCTACGCCGCGCAGCCGCAGGAGCAGGGCACGGTGCTCGTCGAGCACGGCACCCTCTTCGGCGAGCTGCCCGCGGGCGGCTTCGACCGGATCGCGGCGGCCGAGGAGACCGGTGAGCACGACTCCGGAACGTCCCTCGACGCCGCCGCTCTGGAAGCGGGTACCGACTGATGTCCGGCTCCCAGCTGTGGGGTGGCCGGTTCGCCTCCGGGCCGGCCGATGCGCTGGCGGCGTTGTCGAAGTCCACGCACTTCGACTGGCGGCTGGCTCCGTACGATCTGCGCGGCTCGATGGCGCACGCCCGCGTGCTCGCCCGCGCGGGCCTGCTCACCGACGGCGAGCTCGCCGGCATGCTCGACGCGCTGGCCAAGCTCGAGGCCGACGTGGAGTCGGGCGCGTTCGGACCCGCGCCCGACGACGAGGACGTGCACTCGGCGCTGGAGCGGGGGCTCATCGAACGGGCCGGTCCCGAACTGGGCGGCAAGCTGCGCGCCGGGCGCTCGCGCAACGACCAGGTGGCCACGCTGTTCCGGATGTGGCTGCGCGACGGCGCCCGCCGGGTCGGCGCGGGCGTGCTGGACGTCGTCGACGCGCTGGTGGCCCAGGCCGCTGCGCACCCGGACGCCCCGATGCCCGGGCGCACGCACCTGCAGCACGCGCAGCCCGTCCTGCTCGCCCACCATCTCGCCGCCCACGCCCACGCCCTGCTGCGCGACGTCGACCGGCTGCACGACTGGGACCGGCGCGCCGCGGTGTCGCCGTACGGCTCGGGCGCGCTGGCGGGGTCGTCGCTCGGGCTCGACCCCGAGGCCGTGGCCGCGGAGCTGGGCTTCGACTCCTCGAGCGCCAACTCCATCGACGGCACGGCGTCGCGCGACTTCGCGGCCGAGGCCGCGTTCGTGCTGGCGATGATCGCGGTGGACCTCTCCCGGATCGCCGAGGAGGTGATCATCTGGGCCACCGCGGAGTTCTCCTACGTCACCCTCGACGACGCCTTCTCCACCGGCAGCTCGATCATGCCGCAGAAGAAGAACCCCGACGTCGCGGAGCTGGCCCGGGGCAAGGCCGGGCGGCTGATCGGCAACCTGACCGGGCTGCTGGCCACGCTCAAGGCGATGCCGCTGGCGTACAACCGCGACCTGCAGGAGGACAAGGAGCCGCTGTTCGACTCGGTCGAGCAGCTGGAGCTGTTGCTCCCCGCGGTGGCCGGGATGGTCGCCACCCTGACCTTCCACACCGACCGGCTCGCCGAGCTCGCCCCGGCCGGGTTCACCCTCGCCACCGACGTCGCCGAGTGGCTGGTGCGGGCCGGTGTCCCGTTCCGCACTGCGCACGAGGCCGCCGGTGGCTGCGTCCGGGTCGCGGAGACCCGTGGCGTCGGGCTCGCCGACCTCACCGACGCGGAGCTGGCCGCCGTGCACCCGGAGCTCACGCCAGCGGTCCGGGAGGTGCTCACCGTCGCGGGGTCGATAGCCTCGCGGAACGCCCGTGGTGGGACGGCGGGGGAGCGCGTCGCCGAACAGCTCGACGCGCTGCGCGCCGCCACAGCCGCCGCCCGCGCCGTGCTCACGCCAGCCTCCACCGGAAGAGGACCCGCATGACCTCGTCCACCGCCGACGTGGGAACGCAGCTCGATCTCGACGCGGCCCGTGCCGCCTACGACGAGCTGCGCGCCCGCGGCCTCTCGCTCGACCTCACCCGCGGCAAACCGTCGAGTGCCCAGCTCGACCTGGCCACCCCCATGCTGAGCCTGCCCGGCGAGCACTTCCGGGCGGCCGACGGCACCGACACCCGCAACTACCAGGGCTTGCAGGGGCTCCCGGAGCTGCGTGCGCTGTTCTCGCCGTTTCTGGGGGTGCCGGTCGAGCAGCTGATCGCGTTCGGCAACTCGAGCCTGGAGCTCATGCACGACACGCTCGTGCACGCACTGCTCAGCCCGCTCCCGGGCGCCGACCGTCGCTGGGTGGACGAGGAGCGGGTGCGGTTCCTCGCCCCGACCCCCGGCTACGACCGGCACTTCGCAGTCTGCGAGCGACTCGGTATCGAGCTGGTGCAGGTGCCGATGACCGCGGACGGCCCCGACATGGACGTGGTCGAGGAGATCGTGGCCGTCGACCCGTCGGTCAAGGGCATCTGGTGCGTGCCCAAGTACTCCAACCCCGACGGCGCCGTCTACTCCGAGCACACGACGCGCAGGCTCGCGTCGATGCCGGCAGCGGCGCCGGACTTCCGGATCTTCTGGGACAACGCGTACGCGGTGCACCACCTCACCGAGCACGAGGTGGAGATCGCCGACGTGCTGGCGCTCGCCGCGGACGCGGGGCACCCCGACCGCCCGTTCGTCTTCGGTTCCACCTCGAAGATCACGCTCGCCGGTGCGGGCGTGGCGTTCCTCGGCGCGTCCCCGGCCAACGTGCAGTGGTGGCTCGCCCTCACCGCGAAGCGCACGATCGGGCCGGACAAGACCAACCACCTGCGTCACGTGATGTTCCTGCGGGACGCCGACGGCCTGCGCGAGCACATGCGCCGCCACCGTGAGCTGATCGCCCCGAAGTTCGCCGCCGTCGACCGGATCCTCGCCGAGCGCCTCGGGTCGGTGTCCGGCGTGCACTGGTCGCGGCCGGCCGGCGGGTACTTCGTCACGCTGATCGTGCCGGACGGCACGGCCACGGAGATCGTCCGGCTCGCGGGGGAGGCCGGGATCGCGCTGACCCCGGCGGGCGCGACCCACCCTTACGGCACCGACCCGGAGGACCGCACGATCCGGCTCGCACCGACGTTCCCGGAGCTGGCCGAGGTGGAGCGCGTCATGTACGGGGTCACCGACTGCGTCCGCCTCGCGCTGGCCGCCCGCTGAGCCGAGTGTGAGCACGGAACGGCGGTCAGCGGACGAGGACGGTCCGGCACCGCTGCTGGACCGCGATGAGCTGGCCGGGGACGTCCTCGTCGCGGCCGTCCGGCTGCTCGGGTGCACGGTCGAGGCCGACACCCCCGAGGGCACGGTGGCCGTGCGGCTCGTCGAGGTGGAGGCCTACCGCGGCGCCGACGACCCCGCCTCGCACAGCTTCCGTGGGCGGACGGCGCGCAACGGCGTGATGTTCGGGCCTGCCGGGCACCTGTACGTCTACTTCGTCTACGGGATGCACTTCTGCGCCAACATCAGCTGCCTCGAGGACGGGGAGGCGGGTGCGGTGCTGCTGCGTGCCGGCGAGGTCGAGTCCGACCTCGCGGTCGCCCACGCCCGACGGCCGACCGCGCGGCGTTCGGCCGACCTCGCGCGGGGCCCGGCGCGGCTCGCGTCGCTGCTCGGGCTCGGCCGGGACCACAACGGGGTGGACGTCACCGATCCCGGGTCGCCGGTGCGGCTGCTGGCCGCGCCGCCGATCGACCCGGCGCTGGTGCGCTCCGGCCCTCGGGTCGGGGTGGCGGCGGCGCACGACCTGCCGTGGCGGTTCTGGGTGCACGGGTCGGCCGCGGTGAGCCAGTACCGGCCGGGCCGGAACGCGCCGGTGGGGCGCCTTTGACCGACTTCGATAGGTTAGCCTAACCTGCGCTCGTGATCGTCTCGCATCTCCGGGCAAGGCGCGCGTTCGCGCCCCTCCTCGCCGCCGCCGTCCTGCTCACCGCCTGCGCCGGCGGTGGGTCTCCGGCCGGCGAACCGGCACCGTCGGCGCCGGGGAACGCGGCGTTCCCGGTGACCATCGAGCACACCCTCGGTTCCACGGTGGTGCCCGCCGAGCCGCGCCGCGTCGTCTCGCTGGGCTACACCGACCAGGACGCACTCCTCGCACTCGGGGTCGTCCCGGTCGCGATCCGGGAGTTCACCGGCAACAAGCCCTCCGCGACCTGGCCGTGGGCGGCCGACCGCCTGCAGGGTCAGCAGCCCCAGGTGCTCGGCACCGAGATCGACCCCGAGACGATCGCCGCCCTGCGGCCGGACCTGATCGTGGCCGTGTCGGCCGGGCTCGACGCGGAGCAGTACGCCACGTTCTCCCGGATCGCCCCGACGATCACGCAGCCCGTCGGCTTCCCCGCGTACCAGGCTCCGTGGCAGGACGCCACGCGGCTGATCGGCACGGCGGTCGGACGGTCCGCGCAGGCCGGGCAGATGGTCACCGACCTGGACGCGAGGTTCGCGGCCGTGCGCGCGCAGTACCCGCAGTTCGCCGGCAAGCGGGCCGCACTGGCCGCGGTGAGCTCCACCGGTACGGGCAGCTACTTCGTCTGGAACTCCCAGGACAACCGTGGGCGCTTCCTGGGCTCGCTGGGGTTCACCGTGCCCGAGCGCTTCGACCAGCTGGCCGGGCAGAGCTTCTACGCCGAGATCAGCACCGAGCAACTCGGGCTGCTCGACGAGAACGACCTCGTGGGATGGATCGCCATCCCAGGGACCTCCAACTCCGGTCTCCAGCAGCAGCCCGGCTACCCGGCCCTGCGGGTCGGCCGGGAGGGTCGCGTGGTGGATCTCACCGAGGAGCAGGGGGCCGCACTGTCGTTCAGCAGCGTGCTGAGCCTGCCGACGCTGCTCGACGACCTGCCCGGCGAGTTCGCCGCCCGCCTGGGCGGCTGAAAACCCCTGGCCGGTGTGGGGGAGGATCGGTGTCGTGGGTACCGACATCCTCGACGAGCTGGAGTGGCGCGGCCTGATCGCGCAGAGCACCGACCGGGACGCGCTGCGGCGCGAGCTCGCCGAGGGAGTGCTCACGCTCTACTCGGGCTTCGATCCCACAGCTCCCAGCCTGCACGCCGGCAACCTCGTCCCCCTGCTGGCGCTGCGGCGGTTCCAGCAGGCGGGAGCGCGGCCGATCGTGCTCGCCGGGGGCGCCACGGGAATGATCGGCGACCCCCGAGACGTCGGCGAGCGGTCCATGAACAGCGCCGAAACGGTCACCAACTGGGCCGAGCGCATCCGCGGGCAGCTCGAGCGGTTCGTCGAGTTCGACGACTCACCCACCGGCGCGCTGATCGCCGACAACCTGGACTGGACCGGCCCGCAGACCACCCTCGAGTTCCTCCGCGACGTCGGCAAGCACTTCTCGATCAACGTCATGCTCAGCCGCGAGACGGTGAAGCGCAGGCTCGCCACCGACGGCATGTCGTACACCGAGTTCAGCTACCTGCTGCTGCAGAGCCAGGACTACCTGCACCTGTACCGGCGTCACGGCTGCCGGCTGCAGATCGGCGGCTCCGACCAGTGGGGCAACATCGTCGGTGGCGTCGAGCTCATCCGGCGGGTGGAGGGCGTCGGCGTCCACGCCCTCACCACGCCGCTGGTCACCGACAGCGAGGGACGCAAGTTCGGCAAGTCCACCGGGGGCGGGAGCCTCTGGCTCGATCCGGAGCTGACCTCGCCGTACGCCTGGTACCAGTACTTCCTCAACGTCTCGGACGCCGACGTCGGCCGGTACCTGCGGCTCTTCACGTTCCTCTCGCAGGAGGAGATCGAGGAGCTGGAGAAGTCGGTCGCCGAACGGCCCCATCTGCGCGCCGGACAGCGCAGGCTGGCCGAGGAGCTGACCACGCTCGTCCACGGCCGGCGGCACACCGAGCAGGTCGTCGCGGCGTCCGGAGCGCTCTTCGGGCGCGGTGACCTGCACGATCTGGACGCCAGCACGCTGGATGCCGCGCTCGCCGAGGTCCCCACGACCACCGTCCGCCTCGACGAGCGGCCGACCGTCGTCGACCTGCTCGTGGCCACCGGACTCGCGGAGAGCCGCGGTGCCGCCCGGCGCACCGTCGGCGAGGGCGGCGCCTACGTGAACAACGTGAAGGTGCCCGACGAGCAGTGGATCCCGGGGGAGCCGGACCTCCTGCCCGGGCGCTGGCTCGTGCTGAGGCGAGGGAAGCGCAACCTCGCGGGCGCCAGGGTGGTCTCGGCCTGACTCGGCCGAAAAAGGGGTCTGACCAGCAGGAATCCCGAAAAGGGACCCCCGATTTGACTATGGTCCGAGGGCCTGTGTAACTTTCTCCTCGTCGCCACGGCGGGCAGCACGACAGACCGGGACGGAGATCCTCCGGCCCAGAGTCAGCCCCCGGACAGGCGGCCGCCCCGGAAGGCCCCGCACCGCAAGGTGTAGGCTTCTGGATGTGGGCCTGGTGGAGCTTGACTCCACGGTCAGGACCACGTACTGTAGAAAAGTTGCTCCGGCACTGACCGGTAGCGATACAGACGAGAACACAGCCCCGGAGCATCACCTTGCGGTGGTGGATGGTGTGCGGGTGTCTTTTGAGAACTCAACAGTGTGTCGAGCTTTATCATGAATTGGTTTTATGCCAGTTTG